>JANNHA010000001.1:0-3674 GCA_031404135.1 Verrucomicrobiota bacterium
TGGATCTCGAGAAAGACGACCTCTACCTCATCAATGGCCCGCTCAATCCCGTCCGCCTCATGGCCATCTACGAAGGCGACCACTCCCCCGAACTGCGCGACAAACCGTTCAGCGCACCCGCTCCACCCGCCTTCCGCGGCGTCAGCGATCTCTTCCCCGTCATCCGCCAGCGGGACGTGCTCGTCCATCATCCGTACGAAAGTTTCAGCGCCAGCGTCGTCGATTTCCTCGAGCAGGCCGCCGCCGATCCGCACGTCCTCGCCATCAAGCAAACCCTCTACCGCACCAGCGGCGACTCGCCCTTCGTCAAGGCCCTCATCGAGGCCTCGCGCCAGGGCAAACAGGTCACCGCGCTGGTCGAGCTCAAGGCCCGCTTCGACGAGGCCAACAACATCCAGTGGGCGCGCCAGCTCGAGGACGCCGGCGTCCATGTCGTCTACGGACTGGTTAAGCACAAGACCCACTGCAAATGCAGTCTCGTTGTCCGCCACGAAGGCAAAGGCATGCGGCGCTATGCCCACCTCGGCACCGGCAACTACAATCCGCGCACCGCCCGCCTTTACACCGACCTGAGCTACTTCACCGCACGCGAAGAAATCACCGCCGAAGTTGCCTACCTCTTCAACTCCCTAACCGGCCTCAGCCGCGAACCAGAATTCCAGGAACTGCTCGTCGCCCCCTTCAACCTTCACCGCCGAATCCAGGAACTCATCCAACGCGAAACCGACAACGCCGCCGCCGGCCGCCCCGCCCGCATCATGTGCCAGATGAACTCCCTCGTGGACCGCGAGACGATCGACAACCTTTACGCCGCGTCGCAAGCCGGCGTACAGATCGACCTCATCGTTCGTGGCATCTGCTGTTTGGTTCCCGGCATGCGCGGACTGAGTGAAAACATCCGCGTGCGCAGCATCGTCGGACGCTTTCTCGAACACGCCCGTGCGTTTTTTTTCCAAAACGACGCTGGCGGCGAACCACGCATCTACATGGGCAGCGCCGACTGGATGCCGCGCAATTTCTTCCGCCGCATCGAAGTGGTCTTCCCTATCCACGACCCCGAACAACGCCGCTGGGTCGAAAAGGAATTGTTCGGAACCGCACTCCAAGACAACGTCGATGCGCGAGAACTCCACGCCAACGGTGCCTACCTGCCGGTTGAGCGCGCGCCATCGGCACC
The DNA here is from genome assembly GCA_031404135.1 of Verrucomicrobiota bacterium. GTDB lineage: Bacteria > Verrucomicrobiota > Verrucomicrobiia > Opitutales > Opitutaceae > JADKHC01. The sequence continues at coordinate 1,178 of JANNHA010000001.1, forward strand.
GGCATTCGCAGCCCAAAACTATTTCATCGCCGCCAGCGGTCAACGCCTCCGCAACGGAGCCTAATCGACAAGCCCCGGACGCACCGCGCCCGTCAAGGCTTCAAGTCAGCGCAAAATCGCCCGCCTCTGGCGACGGGAAACGTTGCTCAATCAGCGTGTACAGTTCCTGCGAACGAAGCGGTTTACACAGATAGGCATCCATGCCGTTGACCCGACATTGATCGGCATCGCCTTTCATCGCGTGGGCCGTGAGCGCCACGATCAACGTGTGGTGATCGGTCTTGATTTCCAGGCTCCGGATGCGTCGCGTCGCTTCATAACCGTCCATGCGCGGCATCTGTACATCCATCAAAATGAGGTCGTATTTATTCTTCGAATACATGGCAACGGCCGAAACACCATCGCCCGCCACATCGACTTTGTGACCCCGATTTTCCAGCATCTTGCTGGTTACTGTCTGGTTCACCGGCATATCTTCTGCGACAAGAATATGCAGACGGCGCGACGACGTTGACACCAACTCGGGAATCAACGGCGAACGGGTGCCCGCCTTCTGGTCGCACAATGCCCGCAGGCACTCGTTGAAACGAGTGCGGCGCACCGGCTTCTTCAGGAAATGTTCGATGGCGAACTCGCGGCAACGGCGCAGATCAACCTGATGGTCGGGCGTCGAGAGCAGCACCACGGGCGTCTTCTCGTATCCAGGGACGAGCCTCAAAGCCTGAACCAAGCCAAAGGCATTCATTTCCGGCATGCGTTCCTCAACCATAACCAGATCAAAGGGCGGCTCTGGTTCGGTCCGCATCTGCTTCACAAGGCCGAGCCCTGCCATGGCTGATGAAGCCACCACCGGACGCATTTGCCTCTGACGGGCCATCTCGGCAATGACGGCTGCGACCGTAGGATTGGTTTCGACAATGAGCACTGACCAGCCGGCAACACCGCCCGATTCAGGGGGCTGCATATCCAGCGTCGCCTCTTTAGGACGAGCGAGACAAAGGGTAAACTGGAAACAGCTGCCCTTGCCCGGCTCACTCTCAACCCAGATACGTCCGCCCATCATTTCAATTAACTTACGGCAAATAGTTAGCCCAAGACCCGTGCCGCCGTAGCGCCGCGTCGTCGAATTATCGGCCTGTACAAACGCCGAAAAAACCGCCTCCTGCCGGGCTTTGGGTATTCCGATGCCTGTGTCGGTCACGCAGACATGAATGCGGGTAAAACTTTCTCCCTGATTCTCGACCGACGTTTTGACCACGATCTCGCCGCTCTCGGTAAATTTCAACGCGTTGCTCAACAAGTTCAAAACAACCTGCCGAATCCTCACCGCATCGCCAACCAGGACCGGCGGCGTATCGGCAGCGATGTCGCAAATCAGCTCCAGATTCTTGCGCCCCGCCTGCACGGCGATGGCCTCCACCGCACCTTCAACGCAGTCCTGAAAATTAAACGCGATCGGATCAACCGTGAGCTTGCCCGCTTCGATCTTGGAGAAATCAAGAATGTCGTTAATCACCGCCAGCAAAGCCTCGCTGGACGAAACCAATGTCTTGAGGTACATCCGCTGTTCGGGATCGGTTGCCAAACCCAACGCCAACTCAGTCATGCCAATCACACCATTCATCGGCGTGCGGATTTCGTGGCTCATGTTGGCCACGAACGCGCTCTTGGCCTGGTTCGCCGCCTCAGCCGCCGCCTTGGCTTGCTCCAGCTCGATTTCGGCCCGCTTAAGGTGGGTGATATCGCGGCTGATGCCGACGAGGCCCTCGATATTGCCTTCCCCGTCGCGGAGCGGGACCTTGGTCGTGAGGAACCACTGCTCTTGCCCGCCGCTATCGACGATCCGCTCTTCCCGATTAATGAGCGGCCGGCCGGTCCGCAGGAGCTGCTCGTCGTCGGCCCGAAAGCGCTCGGCCAGGTCGGTGGGAAACAGGTCCGCATCGGTCTTGCCGAGCATGCCGGAAACATCTGGCAAGCCCAGGGCCTGTACCAGCTCGGCGTTGGCCATGGTGAACTTGCCGCCCAGGTCCTTGGCGAAAATGAACACGGGCAGGTTGTCCATCAGGGTCCGCAGCAGGTCGCGTTCGCGGCGGAGGGCTTCTTCGACTTGCCGCCGCTGCTCGACCTCTTGCTGCAGGGCGTCGTCGGCCGCCCGCCGCTCCGTGATGTCGCGGAGGAAGATCGTGAAGACCAACTCGCCTTCCAGCGTCAGCGGCTGCGTGGCCATTTCGGCGATGAACTGCGTGCCGTCCTTGCGATAGGCGGGGACCTCGACCCGCGTGCCGAGCATCGACCCGCCGCCGGTCGCCTGGTAGAGCTGAAAACTTCGCTTCTGCCGTTCGTGGACCTCTGGCGCAACGAACAGGTCGCCCATTTCCTTGCCGATCACTTCGCGGTCGCGGTAGCCAAAGGTTCGCTCGGCAGCCGGATTGAACTGCACGATCTGGCCTTCCGGGTTCATCGTGATGATGCAGTCCATCGACGCATTCACGATCGC
>JANNHA010000002.1:0-23661 GCA_031404135.1 Verrucomicrobiota bacterium
ATTCGCTCGACGCGCTGGCGCGCTAATGTAGAAGGGCGAATGCAGAATGAAGAATGTGGCGGAGGGCGGTTCGGACCGGCTCCGACGGAGCGTCGCCCTCCATTCGAGCTAGCGGAGTTTGTGTCGGTCTCGAAAAGTTCGGCTTTGTGATCTTTGCGTCCGAGAATTTTCTTGGTGTGCTTTGCGTTAAAATGGGTCGAAACGGGTCGATCATTTTTTAACCGCTAATTTGCGCTGATTTTCGCTAATACGGACGAGGATTCGGAGGGCGGAGTCCGCTGGACGCGCTGGCGCGCTAATGGTGAATGAAGAATGAGGAATGAAGAATGGAGAATGGGGCGGAGGGCGGTTCGAGCCGGCGACGACGGCGCGTCGCCCTCCAGTTCCGCGTCGGCCTTCCTTTCTGCGTCGCCGTTCCTTTCGTTCAACCCATCGGCTGTGCTCAGGAAAAATTGTCGAGGCGAGGGCTCCTCGATGAAGGTGCCTGCTTGCCAGTCGGCACTCGACTGAAATATCCTGTTTCCCGGTTCCTCCATGTTCGGTCCCCTTCTTCGCTCTCTCGTGCCTCGGCGTCTGTTTGCGTGCTGGCCATTAAAACCAGCGGCAGAAGCGTGTTGCCTGCTGCTCGTTTTTGCCTCTGGCGTAGGGTTATGGGGCGCTGCGGATGTCTCGCCTTTAGAGCCCGGCGCAACCGCACCTCATCTCACGTACACGGTCACCTCTTGGAGCACAAAGGATGGTTTGCCATCGGATCGCGTGCGCCACTTGTGGCAGGACAGGCAGGGGTTCATGTGGATCGCGACGTTTAACGGCGTTTCGCGCTTCGATGGCGTGCGCTTCCGAAACCATGACGTCTCGAATACCCCGGGTCTGGCCAACAATCTGGTCAACGCCCTTTATGAGGATCGCGAGGGGAACATGTGGCTCGGCCATGACAACGGTGAAATCACCGTGTGGCGCGAGGGGCGTTTTCAAAAGCTTCCGCTCGATCCGCAATGGCTGAGTTCGCCCGTTGACCAGTTTGGCGAGACCGCCGATGGTACAGTCTGGGCTCGCAACCGGTTGAGCTGGCTTCTCCCGATCACCGCGTTGCAGCCCGGTGCCATCCAAAAAGAAGTGTGCGGGCAAAAGGTCCGAGCCATCGCGACGGGTGACGCCGGCCAGTTGTGGTTGGCGGCAGACAAAGGTTTTTTTCCACTGGCGTCTTTGGCCGCAAGCATGCGCGATTTGCCGGAGAATGTCTTAGTGCCTTACGCCAGTGGTGCGCCTTCCTCCCCCATTCGCCCCAGCGGAAATCCGAACATGGCCATCCCGATGCGCTGGGAGGGTCCGGCCCAGGTTTTTGCCGCCCGGCAGGGCGGGGTCTGGGTGGCGGATCACTCTCACGTGCGACGCTGGAAAGAGGGCCGATGGACGGGCGAATCCATTTCCAGTCAGGTGCGCCAGCGAACGTGGACGAACACTTGGTTAGAGCTTTCAGACGGACGCGTGGCGGTAAGTACCTACGACGAAGGCCTGCAATTCATGCCGCGTGCGGGTGCCGTGCAACAACTGAACGCTACCAATAAATTGTCGGCCGATTATGTCACCGCTCTCCTCGAAGATCGCGAGGGCAACCTGTGGGTGGGTGTCGGCAACCAGGGAGTGTGCCGGTTGCGACCCAGCTCGATAGAAATGGTGGGCCCTCCCGGTGGTTGGGGACACTGGTCGGTGCAGGCGGTGATCGCCGCCCGTGATGGCAGTATTTGGGCGGGGACCGAGGGTGCCGGTGTTTACCGGTTGCGGAACGGGACTTGGACGCATCTGTCGCGAGAAGCCGGCCTCACCAATCTGGCGGTAAAAACCATGCTGGAAGATTCTGAGGGGAAAATTTGGGCGGGCCTGACGAACGGAGACTTTGGAGTTTTTGAGGAGGATAAGTTTCAGCCCAAGTTCACCGATCCGGCCATTGGACCTATCACCGCTGTATATCAGACGCGCAGCGGGGAATTGTGGGTTGGCGGGCTGATCGGCGTCGGTCGAATCACCCATGATCGTCTCGAAGTCCTGCGGCCGGAACATGGGCAATTGAACCATATAAGCGGTTTTGCCGAGGCGGCTGACGGTACCGTCTGGATCGCCTCGGTTGGCAACGGCCTTGGGCGGTATCGGAATGGTGTCCTTGAGATGCTCGGAAAGGCCGACGGGCTGCCGAGCGATTATATCTGGGCTTTGCATATTGGAAGGGATGGCACCCTTTGGATTGGGACCTACGACCGCGGGCTCGTGGCTTACCGCGACGGACAATTTAGTCATTTCGACACCGCTCACGGAATCCCAGGCCAAATGGTCGCCCAGATTATCGAGGATGAATCGGGTGCCTTCTGGCTGGGCACCAGTGGTGGCATCGTCCGTGTCGGCCGGGTGGAACTCGAACGTTATACGGCCGGAGACACCGCGCGGGTTTCCAACCAAGTGTTCGATGTAAGTGAAGGCCTGACGACGCATGCCTTGTCCGGGGGCTCACAGGCAGGGGCCTGCCGCACGCGTGATGGACTGCTTTGGTTTGCCACCGACCAAGGGCTGGCCCGGATCGATCCAAGGGTTTCACGGCCCGCCGTTGTTTTGCCTCCCGTGATCATCGAGACCATTCGGATTAATGGCATCGAGGTGCAGGCGACAGGGCCATCGAAACGCCATTCCCTTGTGTTGGAGCCCGGATCGCATCGCATGGAAATCGAATATACGGGCCTCAGTCTTACTGCACCCCATCGAATCCTCTTCAGATATAAGCTGGAGGGGGCCGACGAGAAGTGGACCGAGGCCGAAACGCGACGCACGGCCTACTTCAGCTACTTGAGGCCCGGGCACTACACTTTCCGAGTGCAGAGTTTGTCCGCAGAGGATTTAGGCGGTCCAGAAGCTTCATTACAGTTGTATGTGAAACCCTATTTCTGGGAGACGAACTGGTTCGTGGCTTTGGCCGCCACCTTGGCTCTTGGGATATTCGCGGTTTCCGTGTATTGGGTCACGCGCTTGCGTCATCGTCGGCAGATTGCCCGCATCGAACAGGTGCACGCCATCGAACGCGATCGCACGAGGATTGCACATGATCTCCACGACGAAGTCGGCTCCGGGCTCACCCAGTTGTCCATCCTCTCTCATTCCGCGTTGGCCGCTGGCACGGAGGAAAAGGAGGTCGCTGGCCGACTGCGTGAGATCAAGGAAACCGTGACGGATATGACGGCGGCAATCGATGAGATCGTCTGGGCAGTCAACCCTCGACACGACTCCCTCGAGAGCTTGGTTTCCTACCTCAGTGGAGTCGTGCAGGACTTTGCTCGTCGCACGGGGATGCACTGCCACATCGACGTTCCGTTCGATCTCAAAAAGATGGTGGTCACGGCAGAATATCGCCACGAACTGTATCTCATCGTGCGGGAAGCGCTGCACAATGTCGCCAAACACGCCGCCGCCACGGAGCTGCGATTTTCCGTCCAGAACGAAGCCAATGATTTCGTCTTCCGACTGGAAGACAACGGTCGCGGCTTTCCCCAGCGAACGAACCGAGCAAAACCGACAACCGCAAACGGGATTGGGTTGGAGAGCATGCGGCAAAGAATCACGAAGCTCGGCGGCACTATAAACTTCGCGAATCGTGCGGAGGGCGGCACCGTCGTCGTCTTTCGAATTTCATTAATCGATGGCTGATTATATCAAAAATAACATAACCATGACGAAGGTCGAAACAACTGATCCCCGGGCGGCCGTGACCACCGTGGCCATCGTGGAAGATGACCCCAAGACTCGCGACCTCGTCGCGGACCTTTTGACAAATGCGGGCTTTGCTTGCGGTCCCATTTGTTCAGATGCCGAGGCCGCGCAACGGCTCCTCGTCGAACCCCATCCGGCCATCGTGCTGATGGACATCGACCTGCCGGGCTTAAGTGGGATCGACTGTGTGCGTCGTCTCAAACCACGGCTGCCCCGCACGCATTTCGTGATGCTGACCGTGTACGACGACGCGGAGAATATTTTCGAGGCCCTCGCCGCCGGTGCCGTCGGTTACATCCTGAAACGTTCCGCTGCGGCTGACCTGGTCCCAGCGCTCCGCGACGTGATGGCGGGGGGATCACCGATGACCAGTGGTGTGGCTCGCAAGGTCGTGCTGTCCTTTCAGCCCGCCCGCCAAGGAGCACCGGAGATCGACCGGCTCTCTGAGCGCGAAAGTCAGGTCCTGCGATTGCTCGCCCAAGGCAAGATGTATAAGGAAATCGCCGAGGCGCTGGGCATTACGAGCAACACGGTTTCTTGTTACATCCGGCGAGTGTACGAGAAGCTCCACGTCCGATCACGCATGGAGGCGGTCGCAAAGCTGTCGAACCGGCAGTAGGCGACAGCCCACTCATTGCCATCATTATTGGGGGCATACACAGACGAGGGCTCTGTGTTATTGTTTATTATTGCGTGAAACCCTTGTCAGACCGCCAAGACAAGCATCCCTTACTCGATGCCCTGTCCTGAGTACCGGACTTAGCCCCTGACATTCACGCTCCACCTCCAAACGCCGCCGATACACATTATGAATATTAGACATCTCCTGACTAGCATTGCCATTTTCACTGCGACCGCAGCTATGGCGCAGGACTCCGCCCAATCGGAACTCAAACTCAAACTCCTGCCCAACGAAGGTTGGTGGGGTGGAGCGACGGTCCTTGGGACCAAGATGCCTTTCGGGACCGCACCGATTGCGATCAACCTCGACGGGGACAACCGAGGCAACCAAGCAGCCCCGTTGCTGATTTCGTCCAAGGGCCGCTACATTTGGTCCGAAAAGGCATTCGCGTTTTCCGTTGAGGGCGATGGCCTGACGGTCACCTCGCCGGGCAACACCATCAGCCATGGACAAGCGGGCCAGACCCTGCGCTCGGCCTACACCTTTGCCTCATCGCACTACTTCCCCACCGACGGGAAATTACCCGATCTTTCACTGGTCTCCGCGCCGCAATATAATACGTGGATTGAATTGATGTATGACCAGAACCAGCGGGACATTCTCAAATATGCCCATGCGATCATAGACAACGGACTGCCCCCCGGCGTGCTCATGATCGATGACAACTGGCAGGAAAACTACGGCAAGTGGACGTTTCATCCCGGTCGCTTTCCGGATCCCAAGGCGATGATGAAAGAACTCCACGCCCTTGGCTTTAAGGTCATGTTGTGGGTTTGCCCGTTCGTCAGTCCCGATTCCGACGTCTATCGTGCGTTAGCCAAGAAAAATGCTTTCTTCACGACGAAGCCCAAGGACCCCGTCATGATTAACTGGTGGAATGGCAAGAGTGCCATGCTCGATCTTTCAAATCCCGTGGCGAAGACTTGGTTCATCGATGCGCTGAGCCGGCTGCAAAAGGACTTTGGTGTAGACGGATTTAAGCTCGATGCGGGAGATTCAACTTTTTACAAAGCATCGTATCTCGCCCACGAAAAGTTGGACGTAAACGAACACTCTCGACGGTTCGCCGAAATCGGACTGGCTTTCCCCCTCAACGAATATCGCGCCAGCTGGAAGATCGCGGGCCGGCCGCTCGTCCAACGGCTGCGGGACAAGTCTCACGCCTGGGAAGACCTTAAAGAGTTGATCCCCGACATGGTAGCCGCCGGATTGCTCGGCTATACGTTTGTGTGCCCCGACATGATCGGCGGAGGCGAATTCCAGTCCTTTCTGGATTCCAAGACCGTTGACCAAGACCTGATTGTACGCTCCGCCCAAGTCCACGCGCTGGCACCGATGATGCAATTCTCTGTGGCACCGTGGCGGGTGTTGGATGCCACCCATCAAGCAGCCATCAAGGAGTCCGTGGCACTGAGGCAGCGCTACGCGCCCCAGATTCTTGAACTTTTCAAGGCCAGCGCGGCCTCAGGCGAACCGATCTTGCGAGCCATGGCCTATGTGTTCCCAGACGGTGGCTTTGAGCAGATGAAAGACCAGTTTATGATGGGCGATAACTTGCTCATAGCCCCGATGATCGTGAAAGGGACCTCGCGCACCGTGCTGATTCCAGCCGGCAAATGGAAAGCTGACGACGGCAGCGTGATTGTCGGCCCGAAGCAACTGACCATCGAGGTTCCACTCACGCGCCTGCCGTACTTCGAACGGCAATAGCTTTCAACGGTTCTCCGCAATGCGCGCCCGAACCGTTTTTGTAAAAAGCAGTTTCCCGTGGTGAGGTGGCCACACAGACCACCTCACCACGATATTTCAGCCCCTACATGTCCACCGATTGACTCACAGTCGGTGCTCTCTTGAAGCCAAGCCCCTGAATTTTCCCATGCATACTCCCTCACTTCGCTCGTTCCTCCCATCGGTCCTCCTCGTCTCGTTTGTCGTCTTTCTCGCCGCGCGCACACACGGTGCCGAACCCGTTACACTCACCGAGCGGGACGAAGTCATCCCCACTTATCTGAGTGGCCCGCCCGATCCGAATCCGATGTTTTATTTTGGTCGGCAATCGCAGGGTGCCGAGGGGCGCATCTATCCCTATCCGCTGTACGACAATCTCCTGCAGCGAAGGGGGGAACAGTCTTATCACCTCATTTACCTCGAGAACGAATTCGTAAAGATCGGTGTGTCACCGCAGCTCGGCGGCCGTCTCTTTTCGGCCGTCGATAAAACGAACAACTACGATTTCGTTTATCGCCAGCATGCCATCAAGCCCTCGCTCATCGGTCTCACCGGGTCGTGGATTTCTGGCGGTATCGAGTGGAATATCCCGCACCATCATCGCGCCTCGACGTTTCTGCCGGTCCAACACCGCATCGAGGAGAATGCCGACGGCAGCAAGACGGTGTGGGTCGGCGAACTCGAAATTCGCCACCGCATGCGCTGGGCCGTGGGTTACACGCTGCGCCCCGGCAGCTCCGTGCTGGAATGCTCCCTGCGCATCACCAATCGCACGCCGGTGATTAACACGATGCTCTGCTTCGCCAACGTCGCGGTGAACACGAACGAAAACTATCAAATCATTTTCCCGCCCAGCACGCAGTGGGCGGTCCACCATGCGAAGCGCGAGTTCTCAGCCTGGCCGATCTCGAAGTCGGTTTACGGTGGTGCGGATTTCACGAAAGGCGTCGATGTGAGCTGGTATAAGAACCACACGAATGCGAACTCGATGTTCGCGTGGAATTATTCCGACGATTTCTTCGCTGGCTACGACCACGGCAAACAAGCCGGGACGATGAGCATCGCCGACCACCACATCGTGCCGGGCAAAAAATTCTGGACCTGGGGCAACGGTCCGCGCGGCCGCATGTGGGATGAAATTCTCACCGACACCGACGGCCCCTATATCGAACTCATGGTGGGTGCCTACTCTGACAACCAACCAGACTACTCCTGGCTGCAACCGTTCGAGGCCCGCTCGTTCGAGATGTATTGGTATCCCTTCCGTGATATCGACGGCGTGAAGAACGCCAATCTCGACGCCGCCGTGAATCTCGAGGTTAAAGACGGTATGGCGAAGTTCGGCTTTTACGCCACCAAAGTTATACCCGCCGCGACGGCACGGCTCACCGCCGCAGGAAAGGTTCTCCTCGAGGAGACCATCGCGATCAATCCAGCGAAGCCCTACGCGCGCCAGATCGCCGTGCCGGCTGGTACTGACGCCCACGACGTGCGCGCGTCGCTCGTCGTCGGCGGACGCGAGCTCATCGCCTATTCACCGATCAAGCTGAATCCGATGCCGGCGTTGCCAGTAGTGAACCCGCCGCCGGCCCCGGCGGACTTCAAAACGGGAGAAGAACTCTTCCTCGCTGGCCAACGCATCGATCAATTTCATGACGCGATTCGCGAAGCGGACCCGTATTGGGCCGAGGCGTTGCGCCGCGATCCGGGCGATAGCGCAGCGCACACCGGAATGGGTCTGCTCAGTTTGCGTCGTGCGGAATTTGCTTCAGCAGAGCAACACTTCCGTGCCGCGCTGGAGCGACTGGCAGCCAAATACACCACCGTCAAGAATGCCGAACCACTCTATTACCTCGGCGTCGCACTGACAGCACAGGGCAAGAACGATGCGGCGTTCGAAGCTTTCTACAAGGCGGCTTGGAGTCAGGAATGGAAGGCTCCCGCCTATTTTTTCCTCGCAGAAATTTCCTCCACGCGCGGCGACTTTGCGGCAGCACTCGGCTTCGCGAACCAATCGCTCGACGCCAATGCTCTCAACGTCCGCGCCTACGGTCTCAAGGTGGCCATGCTACGGCATCTCAACCGTGCAGCCGAAGCGCGCGAGGTGCTCGCGTTCGCCATGGGCAAGACCGATCCACTCGATATGCATCTTCTCGCCGAGCAATGGCTCGGAACCGACCGCAAGACGGCAAGCCGTGCCTTTGAAAATGGTGCAGGCTTCATCAATACCATGCTAGAGACCGCCATCGACTATGCCAACGCCGGCCTGAACGAAGATGCACGCCACGTGCTTGAGTATGCCCTCGCCCGCTCGCCCGACGCCAATCAGCCGCTCGCGAATTACTGGCTCGGTCATCTCGCTGAAAAATCAGGCGATTTGCCCAAGGCCGCCGAGTATCGTCGTCGCGCCGCTGCAGCCGCACCCGACTACGTGTTTCCCTTTCAAGCCGAGACGATCACGGCGCTGCGCAGCGCGCTGGCCGCGAATCCGTCCGACGCCCGCGCGGCGTACTATCTGGGCAACCTCCTCTTCGACTGGCAGCCCGCAGAAGCCGTCGCATGTTGGGAAAAGTCAGCAGCCATCGATGCCAAGTTCCCGATCGTATGGCGCAACCTAGCCCAGGCCTACTGGCATCGCGATAGCGACGCGTCACGGCTGAAAGCGGTTGAGTCGCTGGAGAAAGCCATCGCGGCCGGCGGCATTTATCCCACTCACTTCGCGGAACTCGACCAATTTTATGAAGCAGTCGGAATACCGGTTGAGAAACGCCTTGCCCTGCTCGTGGCGAACCGGGAAGTCGTCACGCAGAAAGACGAGTCGTTCGCGCGGCTAATCGCATTAAAGACCGCGAGCGGCAAACCCGAGGAAGCGATCGAGATGCTGCGTGGTCGCACGTTCGGCGTTTGGGAAGGCGGCTCCGGCTTCAACACGGGCGAGGCCTGGGCCAACGCACACCTAGCGCGTGGCCTCCGACGCATGGAGGCGAAGCAATTTAAAGAGGCCCTGGCGGACTTCGAGACGGCCGAAAACCCGCCCGCGAATCTCCGTGCAGCAGAAGCGCGCGTTGGCTCGCAACAGGCCGAACTGACCTTCTGGATTGGCTGCGCCCGAGAAGCGCTTGGCCAGAAGGATGAGGCGCGTCGGGCGTGGAACGAAGTGTTGGCGTTTGCCGCACCCACGCCTCGTCGCGGCGCAGGCAGCCTTTTTCTGCCACTCAACTTGCAACGCTTTCATCAAGCGCGCGCGGCTGAGAAACTTGGCCAGACCACTTCAGCCCGCGATATTTATCAGGAGTTGGTGCGCGGTGCGAAGGAAGCGCTCACCCAAGCGGTCGATCCCGCCGATGCGGAACAACCGCTCCCCACGCGACCCTCTCTGCGGTTGCGTAGTGCGAGGGCCCATTATGTGGCCGGTCTCGGATACTCCGGCCTCGGGGAAAAAGACCTCGCGCGGAAAGAGCTCGAAGCGGTGCTCGCCATCCTGCCTGACCACCTAGGCGCCAAGCTGGCGCTCGGTCAGCTCTGAACCGGGACTGAACCGGAACGCTCAGGTTTTCGCCAACACGCCCTTTGTTTCGAGTTGGGTGCTAAGAGCAGCCCCTCGCTTTGTCCTCGACGATCTTCGTCAGGACAAAGCGAAGGTTGCGGTTGATGTATTCATTGGCGCACGCCTAGGAACCGCAGTTGAACCACTGATGCTCAGGTTCACTGATTTAATGATGGTTACGCAATAGGTGCAGCCCACCTGAGGGGTGAAACAAAGTTAACGCCACAAAATCCTATAACTCCTTCATCAGTGTCATTAAGTGATAATCAGAGGTTAACCCGTTTGCGGGATTTAGGATGATACGGAGATTGAACACGAAAGCCGCGAAGATGCGCAAAGGTGACGAGGATGCGACGGGCTTAGTCGTTTTTCGTGAAATTGATTAGGGGAAAATGTTATTCATACTGGCATCATTCTCCGCAGATATGCGTCAAACAGCGGCATCGTAAACCCGGTGTCGCCGTGGGCGGGACTGTAAATCATGCCTTTGGAGATAAGCGAGGAGCGCACCGGGGCGACACTGCGCACCGGGGCTTTGAGTTTATCGGCGATCTCTCCGGAGCGGTGCGGGCCTGCGCCCAAGCTCGCCATGGCTCGCATATAATCTTTTTCCCGAGGAGTGAGGCGGTCGAAGCGGACGCGAAAAAAGCCTTCGTCCAAGCGACCGAGCGAGGCCTCGGTGGCGCGGGCCACCACAGCGGCGTCAATTTTTGGCGTAGGGGCCAAGTTCCACGCCTGATAGCCCCACTCTTGCAGGAAATACGGATAACCCTGCGTCTGCGCGTAGATGGCATCGATGGCCTTTTGCTGGAACACCACGCTCGCTCGCTCGGCGGGCTCTACCAAGGCCAGGCGGGCGTCGGCCGGCGAGAGCGGCCCGATCTCGGAGTAATCGAAGAGGCGTTCGGCGTAGGATTTGGACCGTCCCGCCAAGCCAACCACCTGCGGCAGGCCGGCCCCCACCAAGAGGAGTGGCAGGCCTTTTTGCGCGATCTTATGCAGCGCCATGATGAGGGCGCTGAACTCGGCTTCGGAGAGATATTGCAGCTCGTCGATGATGATGGCGACGGCGGTCTTGCGGGCTCGGGCGGCCTCGCCCAAGGCAAGGAAGAGGGCGGGCAAATCGGCCTCCAAGTCGCCGCTATCCGCCACGCCCACCTCGGGGTCGATATCGAGGCCGATCTCCACCTCGCCCAGCGTGACCTTGAGGCCCTTGGTGAAGCTCTTGAGCACGCGGATGCCGCGCTTGACCGCCGCCTCGACCTTTTCGCCGCGATCCAGGTTGAGGAGAATGCGCCGAAGCTCGGGCAAAAGGAGGGCGGGGAGTGATTTTTCCTCATGGGCCTCGATGAGCGAGGTGAGGTAACCGGCCTCGCGGGCTTGATCCTCCACGCGGTTGAGAAGCACGGTTTTGCCAACGCCGCGCAGCCCGACCAAAATAAAGCTCTTGTTGTTGTAGTTACGGCGGTTAGTTTCGAGATCGCACCAAAACCCGGCCTTCTCTTTTTGAATCTTGCAATAAGGTAAACTGAATCTGTATTTTGAATGCAGTTTTTAAATTCCCTCGAAGGTTACCCCCTTTATGTGCGCCACGTCTCAGTCCCTTAAGCCACGAATCAGCCGCCGCGTTGAGCACACCAATCTGGATAAAAAAGCCTACGTTATCCTCAAAACAATGATCGTTCAGCGCGAACTTGAGCCGGGCAGCAAAATCCCCCAAGAGCGCATCGCCGCCGATCTCGGTATCAGCCGCACACCGCTCATCAATGCCCTTAAGCTCCTCGAAAAGGAGCACCTCGTGGAGCCCCGCCCCCGTCGCGGATTCTACGTTCGCGTTTTTGATCTCGATGAAATGCTCGCCGTTTTTGAGCTCCGCGAGGTCCTCGAAGGTCTCGCCTGCCGCAAAGCCGCCGAGGCCATCACCCCCGAGCAAATAAAACGGCTTCGTACATTCTTCGCTGCGTTCGCCGAACTAACCACCATCACCGACGTCAAAGCCTATGCCGAAGAGGATAAAGCTTTCCACGCGTTCCTCATCGAAATCGGTGCCAACACTTTCCTGAGCAGCATCCTTGAGACCTATAATATCATCAAGGCCAGCTACCAGTCCGTCGCCACCGAAGGCCTGATCCGAAAACCCGGGGAAACCATCGGCGAACACATCGCCATCATCGATGCGATCTGCCAGCGCAACGCTTCCGAGGCCGAGCGTCTCATGCGTATCCATCTTTCCAATTCAATCGCCGCACTCCGCCAGCGCGGCACCGCCAAAATCGCGAATCCCGCCAAATAATACCTGCTGCCATGCGCGCTTTTGGAATCAGTCCCGCCTTCGTCGTCTCGCGCCATACCACGCGTTTCTCCATCGACGATTATTGTGCTTCTTTGCTGGCAGCCCACGACCTCGGTTTTACCTCCTACCAACCCGAGATTTTCCACGCCGACACCGTGGCTGAATGGGCCGCCACGGGAGCCGCTAAAGTCAACGCCACCGCGCAGTCACTGGGCCTGACGCCTTCGCAGTTCGTCGCCCATTTTCTCCTGGATGACTTCGCCTCCGCTGATCGCCTGGCGTCGCCTGCCGACACCGCGCAACTGGAACGGGCCCTCAACGCTGCCCTCGCCTTCCCGGAGTGCAAAGTGTTCACCGTACCGATGGCGCCTTTCCGTATCCAATCCGGCGATACTCCGACTCCCGCCTGGCATCACGAACAGCGAAAACGTCTCACTGAAAAGCTGCATCTCTACCACCAGCTCATTCGCGCCTCCGGCTTACGCTTCGCCGTTGAGATTCTACCTTTCTCGCTCATGGGAAATACCGACGGTTTTCTGCGCCTCACTGCCGAACTTGGCGCCACCGACATCGGCATCAACCTCGACACGGGGCACGCTTGGGCCACCCGCGAAAACATGGAGCTCCTGCCTTTCAAACTGCAGCACCGCATCGCCGGCACCCACCTGAAAGATAACAACAGCGACAACAACCTCCCGCTCGCCCCAGGCAAAGGCACCATTCCCTGGACCGCCTTCCTCAACAATCTTGTCGCCTCCGGCTACACCGGCGCCCTCGACATCGAGATCGGCTGCCCTGCCGATCAAGTCGCCACCGAGTACACGGCCGGCCGCACTTTCCTCCTGTCACTCCCTCTCAATTAACCAACCCTCCGCCATGTCCAAACTCAAATGCGCCCTCATCACCGCCTTCGTCGGAAAGACCAAGGATCGCTTCCACGAATATAATGATAATAAGACCCTCGAGGAAAAGTTCGAGATGGTCTCCCGCATGGAAGACATGACGGGCGTCGAATGTATTTTCCCCTACGAAACGGGCGAAGCCGCGGCCTTCAAGGCGCTCCTTAAAAAATACGGCCTCAAACCCGCCGCCGTGAACGTCAACGTGAAGGCCGAGCCCGAGTTCAAGGCCGGCGGCCTCACCTCCATCGACGCCGCCACCCGCAAGCGCGCCGTCCAATTCATCAAAGATTCCAAAGACTTCGCCGCCTCCATCGGTGCCGATAAAGTCACCTGTTGCCCCCTCGGCGATGGCTACGAATTCGCTTTCCAAAGCGACTACCGCCAGATGTGGAAATACCTCATCGAAACCTTCAGCGAAGCCGGCGATTACCGCCGCGAGATTCCTCTCTTCATCGAATACAAACCCAGCGAGACACGCGGTCGTTGCTATCTGGATACAGCCTCCAAAACCCTCTGCCTTCTAAACGACATCGGCATCAAGGAAATGGGCATCACCCTCGACTACGGCCACTCCAAGTACGGCCACGAAAACCCCGCCGAGGTCGTCAGCCTTCTCGCCAACAGCAAGTACCCGTTCTACGTCCATATTAACGACAACAACGGCAAGTGGGATTGGGATTTCATGGCCGCATCCCACAACTTTCTCGAATACGCCGAATTCCTCTACTACCTCCAAGAAGTCGGCTACAAGGGCTGGCTCACCACCGACGCCTCACCCACCCGCTGGGACATCATCGGCTTCTTCGACGCCACCACCCGCATGACTCAGAAAATGTGGAACCTCCTCGAGAACGTCGACCGCAAGGAATTCCGCGCCCTCGTCCGCGGCGGTGACTACCTGAAAACCTGGCAGTTCATCGAGTCCAACCTCTTCAAACTCTAACCAACCGAAATCCTCATGACTATTTCCCCCAGTACAGCCTCGATGGCGGATCGAATCGCGTCCCTCAAGGGCACGGCCAAACAGATCCGCACCCAGATCATTGAAATGATCTTCAAGGCCCAGTCCGGACATCCGGGCGGCTCCCTCTCCGCGACTGATATCCTGGCGGTGCTCTACTTCGACCAGATGCGAATCAATCCCCAGAATCCCGACTGGGCCGACCGCGACCGTTTCGTCCTTTCAAAGGGCCACGCCTGTCCGGTCTGGTATGCCACCCTAGCCCTGCGAGGCTACTTCCCCCTCGAAGAACTCGCCACGCTGCGCCAACTCGGCAGCAAACTGCAAGGCCACCCCGTCAAAAGCAAATGCCCCGGCGTGGACGTCACGACCGGCTCCCTCGGCATCGGCTTTGCCCAAGCGGTTGGTTTCGCCCTCGATGCGCGCCTCTCCGGCAAAGACTACAAAACCTACGCCGTGCTCGGCGACGGCGAGATTCAGGAGGGCATCGTTTGGGAAGCGGCTAACACCGCTGGCCAGCGCGCCCTCGACAACCTGATCATCATCATCGACCAGAACGGCCTCCAAAACGACGGCTTTTGCAAGGACATCATGGCCGTCGGCGACACGGAACAAAAGTTTCGCGCCTTCGGCTGGCAGACCGCCCGCATCAACGGGCATCGCATCGAAGAAATTCTCCCCGCACTCGAACTAGCCCGCGCCTCCAAAGGCCGACCCTACTGCATCGTCGCAGAGACCATCAAGGGCAAGGGCGTCAGTTTCATGGAAAACATCCGCGGCTGGCACGGAAAAGCCCCGTCCGTCGAACAACGCGCTCAAGCCATCAAAGAAATTCAGGAGGCCCTATGACCCTTACCAAAGCAACCAAACCCACTCGCCAGAGCTTTTCCGAACGCATGCTCGAATGCGGCGCGATCGACTCCGACTTCGCTGTGTTCGAGTCGGACATCGGCTATTCGACCTTTTCCTACCTGTTCGGAGACAAATACCCCACCCGGTATTTCAACCTCGGCATTGCCGAAATCGGCACCATGGCGGCCGCGGCCGGCATGGCCAACAACGGCCGCACCACGATCGTGAGCGGTTATGGCGTGTTCCTGACCATGCGCGCGCTCGAAGTGGTCCGGTCCTTCATCTGTTACCCGAACCTCAACGTGAAAATCCTCTCGTCGCATGGCGGTCTCACTGCGGCGATCGACGGCACCACCCATCAGGCAACCGAAGACATCGCGTTCATGGCCACGCTACCCAACATGAAGGTCTTCTGCCCCTGCGACGACCGTTCGTCGCGCGCCGTTTTCGACCTCGCATTAGGCACGCCGGGCCCCGTTTTCACCCGCCTCATGCGCGACACCTATTTCGACCTTTACGATGCGAAAACGGAGTTCCGGGTCGGCGGCTCCCACGTGTTGCGCGAGGGCCAGGATATCACGATTGCCACCTATGGCGACATCGTCTTCCAGGCGCTGGCAGCGGCAGAGCTGCTGGCCAAGGACGGCATCAACGCCGAAGTGATCGACATGTATTCGATCAAACCTTTCGACCGGGAAGGACTGCTCAAAAGCATCTCCAAAACCGGTGCCCTGCTCGTCGCGGAGAACCATCAGGCCCGCAACGGCCTCGGCTACGATATAGGCATTTTCTGCCTGAAAAATAAGCCCGTGGCTTTCGACAACATCGGTCTGGAGGACAAGTTCGGCGAGAGCGGAAAATACGAACTCGTGCTCGACAAGTATGGCTTGTCCGCGCGGTGCATCGCCGAGCGGGCCAAAGCCGTCTGCCAGAAACGTCCTCCTGCCTCAGCAAAACCTTAACGCCCTGCCGCCCCATGCTTCCCCGCCGCTACTTCATCGTTCTCGCCACCTTCCTGCTCTCGGTTCTGCTCTACGTGGACCGCGCCTGCATCTCCACGGCCAAGGGCGACATCATCGAAACGCTGTCCAAAACCGATGCTCGCTGGCTCGACTCGGCCTGGGCCGATACCAGTTGGGGTTGGATCATGGCCGCCTTCGCTTTCGGCTATGCACTCCTTCAAACTCCCTGTGGAGCACTGGCCGATCGCATGGGCTCGCGAGGGCTGCTCACCAGCGTGGTGGTTCTCTGGTCCGTTTTTACCGGCCTAACCGCTGCGTGCTGGAATCTTACCTCGCTGTTGATCGTCCGGTTTCTCTTCGGAGCCGGTGAAGCCGGGGCCTTTCCGGGCATGGCCAAGGTCGTTTACTCCTGGATCCCGGTAAAGGAACGCGGCCTCGTGAAAGGCATCAATTTCTCCGGCTCCCGCATCGGTGCCGCCGTCACGATGCCCATGCTCCCCTGGCTCATCACTAAACTCGGATGGCACCAGGCGTTCCTTCTCCTGATGGTGATTGGTTTCTGCTGGGCCACCTTCTGGTTCCTTTGGTTCCGCGACGAACCCGCCGATAAAAAACATCTTTCACGCGAAGAACTCGAGTACATCCTCGCCAACCGCCAGCAATCCGCCACCGACCACGAAAAGCCCAAGCCGCTTCCGTTCTTCAGCCTCATGAAGTCAGGCAATCTCTGGCTCATCATGGGGCAGTATTTCGCCAGCAATTTCACCTTCTACTTTACCCTCGTCTGGTTGTTCCCCTACCTCAAGAAAACCTACCATCTCAGCCTGCAAGATACGGGCTGGTATCTGATGGCACCTTTCGTAGCCGGAGCCATCGGCAACGTTTTCTCAGGATGGTTGGTAGATGTGATTTTCAAATCTGGCCACGTGGCCCTCTCACGCCGTCTTCCCGCCATCATCGGGTTTTCCTTCGCGGTCATCGGTCTGATCATGGGAGTCGGACAGGAAACGGCCTTGGGTGCCATCCTCTGGCTCTCCCTTGCTGTGTTCGGCGCCGACATGACGCTGAGCCCTTCTTGGTCATTCTGCATCGATATTGGCGGCAAACATGCCGGAGCCGTCTCCGGCACCATGAATATGGCCGGCAACCTCGGTTCAGCCATCGTTGCCATCGCGTTTCCCCTGCTGGTCAATCAATGCGGCGCACCCACCTTCTTCTACGTCGGTGCCGCTCTCAACGTGCTCGCCATCTTCTGCTGGATCGGCGCCCGCCCGGATCGCAAAATCGAAGCGGCCTCATGAAATTATACCAACAACTCTTACTCGTCGCCGCGCTCAGTGGCTTCGGGCTGACGAGCGCGAACGCGGCCCCCACGCCCCCCGTTGTCGCCGCAACCGACGAGCCAAACGCCATCAAGGCCTCCGACCTCAAACTCGACGGCACCGGCTTCTATCTCGATCAGGGTAAATGGGCCGCCGTCGGCCCATCCCAACACAAGGACGCTTCCGTCAAGTTCATCGCGCCCGCCGCCAACGGTCGTTACGCGATCACCCTTCATACCGTCGGCGAAAAAGAAGGCTGCTCCACCTACGAAATCATTCTCGGCAGCCGCAGTATGGGCACCTTTACCAACCCTGCCACCAAGGAAAAATTCGAGGA
Source organism: Verrucomicrobiota bacterium (assembly GCA_031404135.1). Taxonomy (GTDB): domain Bacteria; phylum Verrucomicrobiota; class Verrucomicrobiia; order Opitutales; family Opitutaceae; genus JADKHC01. The sequence goes on from JANNHA010000002.1 coordinate 17,340, forward strand.
AGGTCCGGCGTTCAACAAAACGTGTCACGCCGATATGAACCAAGGAGAATTCGTCGAAATCCGCGCCCGCGTCGCCTCCCACGACGGCAAGGAATTCAGTCGCGCCCGCTGGTCGAAAATCGTCTTCGTCCCCATCGCGGCAGATCCTGGCTACGAAAAAGCCCAACTCAATTTGGCCGCTGCCCAAAAAGCCGCGCTCTTCAAAACGGTCGCCCGCCAGCCCGATGGCAATGGCGCGGTGGAGATCACCGGCGAACTACAGCAATGGCACAAAGTCACGGTGAATTTATCCGGGCCTTTCGCTGCCGAAACCGACGCCAAGCCTAATCCCTTCACGGATTTTCGTTTCGATGTTACCTTCACCCACTCCTCCGGAAAACCCAGTTATACCGTCCCCGGATATTTCGCCGCCGATGGCAACGCCGCCAACACCTCGGCCACGGCCGGCACCGTCTGGCGCGCGCATCTCTCGCCCGACAAAGCCGGCAAGTGGACCTACCACATTTCCTTCGTCCAAGGCCCCTCCGTCGCCACGGAAAAGGGCGGCACGCCCCTGGCGGCATTCCACGGCAAGACCGGTGAATTTATCATCACGCCGACCGACAAGACCGGCCGCGATTTTCGCGGCAAGGGCCGGCTCACCTACACCGGCGGCCATTACCTCTCCCACGCTGGCACGGGCGAAATTTTCCTCAAAGCCGGTGCCGACGCCCCCGAGACCTTGCTCGCCTACACCGACTTCGACGACACGATCGCCCTCAAGAAAAACGTCCCGCTCAAAACCTGGAGCCCGCACTTAGCCGACTGGCGCGACGGTGATCCGACGTGGAAAGACAGCAAAGGCAAAGGCCTGATTGGCGCGATCAATTACCTCTCCAGCAAAGGTGCGAATTCATTCTCGTTCCTCACCTACAACGCCGCCGGCGATGGCGATAACGTCTGGCCCTTCATGGCCCGCGACGAAAAATTCCGCTACGATTGCTCCAAGCTCGACCAGTGGGGCATCCTCTTCGATCACGCCAACCGACTCGGGATGTTTCTGCATTTCAAACTTCAGGAAAATGAAAACGACGACGACCGGATCGGAGCCAAAAACGGCCCGGGCCTCGTGCCTGAATCCCTCGACGGCGGAGCCTGCGGACCCGAACGCAAACTTTACTTGCGCGAACTCATCGCCCGCTTCGGCCACCACCTCGGCCTGAATTGGAACCTCGGCGAAGAAAACACCCAGTCGCCCGACGAACAACGCGCCATCGCCAACTTTATCAGCGCCACCGATCCGTACCATCACCTGATCGTTATCCACAGTTTTCCCTCTGATCAGGAAAAAGTTTTCGGCCCCCTCCTCGGCCAAAAATCCATCCTCACCGGCGCCTCCATCCAAACCGACTGGCGCGACGCCCACCAGCAAGTCCTGCACTGGGTCCGCGCCTCCGCCACGGCTGGCCGTCCGTGGGTCGTCAGCAACGACGAACAAAATCCCGCCGGCACCGGCGTGCCGCCTGATCCCGGCTATCAAGGATTCGCGGGCAAAACCAAGGACGGAAATCCCATCGGTTACGATATCCATGATATCCGCAAAGCCACGCTCTGGGGCACGCTCATGGCCGGTGGCGCGGGCATCGAATACTACTTCGGCTACCAACTCGCCCAAAACGATCTGCTCTGCGAAGACTTCCGCAGCCGCGACCGCTCGTGGGACTATTGCCGCATCGCCCTCGACTTCTTCCGCGAGCACGTCATCCCGCTCGACCGCATGACCAACGCCGACGAACTGATCGGCAACAACACCCATGACAACCTCGGCTACTGTCTCGCGCAAAAGGGCGCGCTCTACCTCATCTATTTGCCCAAGGGTGGTGGCCTACAACTCGACCTCTCCGCGGCCTCTGGCGAATTCTCCCTCGCCTGGTACAATCCGCGTGACGGTGGTGCGCTGCAGATCGGCCCGCGCCTCACGGGCGGTGCCCCGGTCAAATTTGACGCCCCCAACAACGAAGACTGGCTCGCCGTGGTGCGCGCCGGGCCGACCTCGCCACCCTAGGCGCCGCTGGCTATCGCTCCCGCCACGAGCAAATGGGTCCTGCCCTCCAACCGAGCGGCCGACCGTGCGCACTCAGGCTGTGAGTATTTCAATTGCATGGATGCCGGGTTTGAAATGGATCGATAGATAATAATACTTACAGCCTGACGCTTTTGCTAGCTTCGTTCTTTCTCTTTATTCTTTATTGTTCTCTTTATCTCCAAGCCCCGCGCCTCAAAAGCGCGGGGCTTTTTTTGTACCCACGAACCAAGACAAAATACCAATGTGGAATTCAGGAACGCTGGAACGAACCATCCGAGGTAGGGACAATGCTCCGCTATTGTCCGTCGCGATCCGCACCCCGAACCAACCCGCCTGTCATCCCGAGCGTTGCGCGAGGGATCCATTTGGAATCGGCAAACCAGCACCCCTGAAAGTTCACCCTTCTCAATCCCTTCACTGCATCATCCTCAACTGGAGGGCGACGCTCCGTCGGAGCCGGGATTGAGGATAGTGTACGGTGAGAGGTCGCCACTTGATACGCGTCGGATCTGCCCCACTACCCGATCCCGTCCGACGACCCCAACTTGTGCAAAGTGCAAAATTTGCCCCCTTCGGCCTGGCCCAAAAACGAACCACCTACTACCTATCATAATTGTTTAAACCCGACCCTTTTTGCTTGGTCCAATCAAACTAAATTGCGCAGAAGAGTTAACCACTTATTATCACTTATTGGCACTGATAAGGAAGTTGCCGTGCATAATATTGTTCCACGGCGTTCACTCGGTGAATACCTGTCCTCTCTGGCCTCAGTGGCTTTCCATCAGTGAATCTCAGTGAAAATAAGTGGTTCAACTGCGGTTTTTAGGATCAAAGATGCTGGATAACCAGCTCGCCAAACTTGTAGATGGTCTTGCAATCCTTCGGTGTAGACAGAAACGCCGCCGGCATGGCTTCGTCCGCACCCGATAGCATGAAGGAAAGATTCGAGGCCCCGCGCTCCAAGGCCGCGTTGACGTGGGCCGTGACATCCACCGTGAAGCTCGCCGTTCCCTGCCCGGTCGGGCTCGTCGTCACTCCAGGCGCGATTGTGCCGCTGATATAGGGCCCCTGCAGAATGGAAAAGATCCGCGACGCTGACGGATACGGTGCCGCCCCGCTCATCGAGCCGAGAAACGCCAGATCCAGCGGCGCCACGGGCAACGTCGCCGACGGCGCCAGCACCAATAACGACCCACCTGCTCCCGTCATCGGTTGGCATAACGTATTTGGCGCAACACCCGACGGCAGCACGTAGCAGGAAAACGTCATGGTCGCCTTCGTGACCAGCCCCTTCAGGTTCTGGCGCGTGCTCAAATCGTAACTAAAACCCGCGCGGTAGAGATCCTGCCGGAACTTGTCGTCCGTCCCTCGGGTGTCGTACAAGATCTCCCAGCCAACAACCGCTTCCAACCCCTCGCGCGGCGGTTGCGTGGTTGGAAGACTCCGCCACCAGTCTTCGATCTCCGGCCAGGTTGGCGATAGCCAGTCGTTGACGTTTTGTGGCCGTATGCCCTTCCAGCCGATCTTGGCGATCGTGATGACCGTGGGCGTGACCTTGGTTTCGATCGGAGTCACCGGAGAGTTGCAACCGGCCAGTACGAGGAGAAGCGTGGCAGCGAGTGCCACAAGCGAGGCTGAGTATTTCATGTTGGTAAGTGATGCTGTGGATAATCAGGAAACAAAGCCTGCATCGTTAGCGTTGTTTATGGTCTGTATTCATCTGTCTACTCCCTATTCTTAGTGTTTCTCCGCCCGATGTTACGGGATTTCGCATCCGACCTGAAAAGTAGTCATTTGGACTTACTCGTCCCTTTTAGGAGCTTTGCCGGGCGCGAGTTTTGGCGGCTGTGACTGATTCGGCAGATGCGCGGCGGTGACGCGAAGAAGCGGCTGCCGCCAGAACGCGGGCCGGTCGTCGTGGGTTGCATCATCGCCATCATTCGCGGCGCGCTTGGGCGGCTAGAGGAAGAGCGGCGAGCCGTTTCTGTCGGCTACGGCAAACGCAGTCGCTGCGGGTCTTGCCGGTTGTCCCAAATGCGGACGATTTCAACGAGGTTTTGCGCTTCGTTCACGCGGTAGATGATGCGGGCCGGTGCGTGAGTTTGCGCAGCGACGGGCGCTTTCTGACCGGTGCGCCTCGGTTCGGCAACTGGTCCAGGGCGAAGATGAGCGCAACCAGTTCCATGCCGATGCGCTCGGCCGCAGTCGGGCTTTTCCGGGCGAGGAAGGCCACCATGGCCTCCAGATCGGCCTCGGCGTCGTCGGTTATAGCGACTTGCCAGCCCATTGCCGCACCTTGGTGGTGAGTTCGTCGCGGGTCACGATGCGGGCGCCCTTTTCAGCAAGGGAGCGCAGGCCTGCATCAATCGCGGCCAGCAACTCGGGCGATTCGTCGTCGTGTTCGCTCAACCAGTCGCGCACCTTCGCCACCTCGGTCGGCGGCAGGCTCAGCAGCTGGTTAATCACATCCGTGGCGGTCATGGTGAGCATACTATTATTCTGGGTTTTCAGCTTCGGCAAGCTCGGCTTCTTCTTCGGTCAGTTCTGCTTCCAGCTCGGCGGTTTGAGCGTCGAGCGTGAGCCGTGCCGGGTGTGGACTGATGTGGACTTCCTTTAACATGCGGATGCTGACCTGGGCGTAAATCTGGGTCGTCACCAGTTTCTCATGGCCAAGCAACTGCTGGATAAACCGGTTGTCTGCGCCACCCTCGAGCCTGAGCGTCGCGCATCTCCAAAGCGCAACTCCAATTGTCTTCGGAATTGTCCGCGACTTCCGATTCCGCGAAGGATTTTGGTTCGGCACGCGTATTATTAAGCAGTACCAAACCACCATGAAAAACCTCCCCCTCAGCTCCTTCATTATCACCGCGCTGCTCGCACTTGGCAGCGCCGGTCTAACCGCCCACGCAGCAGAAAACGTATCTGCTCCGTCTGACTCAACCAACGCATCGGCGTCCGCGTCGAAGTCCAAAACGCCCCTGCTCAATTTCGATTTCCCCGGCGGCACCATCGCCCAACTCGTAGCGTTGATGAATAGTACCGACAACGGCACCATCAACATCATCGGTGAGAAAAATGATCTAGAGACCCCCTTGCCGTCTTTTTCTTTCCATAACGCAGAGCTCCGCGCGCTCACCGACGCCGTAGGTACATTACTTATGCAGCAGGATATTTACCTTACGCAGACCGGTACGAATACTTTTACTCTGCATAAAAGGCGTGCCTCCGCCCCTTCCGCCAAAACACCTCCCTCGCCAGTTTCACAAGCCTATCAACTCGCCCCCTATCTTGTCAGCCTGACGCCCGAAGTTATCACCGATGCACTCAGAGAAGCCTGGGCTTTCGATCCGACGCACGACCCTAAGCTGATCCGCTTTAAATATCACCCCGCCACCAAACTCCTTTTTGTCTACGGCCCCCCCGAGGCAATCGCTATGGCGAACCAGGTCATTCCTCAACTAAGTCCCACCGCCACAGTGCAACAGACGCCCAGCCGCACCCCAAATGAGTCGGGAGCACGCCTCGAGTCCATCGCCGACGAAGTTTCCCGCCGAAGAGAGGAGCGCCAGAAAAACGGAGCCAGCCAGTCAATGCCGGAAAAAAGGTGACCCTTCCCCGCACTGAAACGTTTGCCCCAACCGTGCTACCTTTTTCGTCGCCCGAAGCGCCGGAATCCCCTTTGCGCACGCTGACGACCGACCTCGCGCGCGGCGACGATGCCGCGTGGATGCGTTTTCACTGCGAGTACGGCCCCAGTCTTTTCCGGCAATTGCTGGCGGCCACGCACGGCGATCACGACCTCGCCAGCGAGGCACTGCAACAAGCCTATCTGCGCATTGCCCGACACGTGCGACCATGTGACGCCGACGGCCAGTTCGCCGCCTGGCTCCGACTCGTGACCCGCTCAGCCCTGAGCGATTGTCGGCGGCGACGACGAGGTTTCTTCGATCTGTTGCGGCGGCGCGCTATCGAGCCAGTCGAAGAGGCAGACGACGCAAACGATGGCCAGCTCGCGCTAGCACTCGAAGCCAGCCTCGTCGCACTCGCTCCCGAACAACGCGCACTGCTCGAAGCAAAATATTACCGGCGCGAATCCGTGCAGCACATCGCCGAGCACCTCGGTGTCTCGGTCAAAGCCGTGGAGTCTCGCCTGACCCGCGCCCGCGCCGAGTTGCGCGAGCGACTGCAAACGACTTTAACCAATCACTCCGCCCATGACTAAACCCGAACCTTCACCCTCCGACCACGACCGCCTGC
>JANNHA010000003.1:0-5233 GCA_031404135.1 Verrucomicrobiota bacterium
GGTCAAAAATGACTTGACGTAGGAAGCTTTGTCAGCTGTTTTTCATTCCATGCGAGTTGCTCGAATCAAAATTAACGCCGAAGAGGGCGAGGCGGTGTACCACTGCATGACCCGCACCGTGAATGGCGAACGCGTGATCGATGACGTGGCTAAGGAGATTTTGCGTAAACAGCTCTGGCTCACAGCGGACTTTTGCGGCGTGCAAATCCTCACCTATGCAATCCTGAGCAATCACTTCCACGTTTTGCTCACGGTTCCGCAGAAAACAATTCCGCCCGATGCCGAACTCCTGCGTCGCTACCAGCTACTGCACCCAAAGCCAACAGAGTACCAAACCGAACGGCTCGATGTGATAAAGTCGCAGCTGCGTAAGGGCGGTCCCGATGCCGATGCCTGGCGCAAACGCCAACTCGCGCTCATGGGCGATGTCTCCGGGTTCATGAAACTCGTCAAACAACGCTTCGCTACGTGGTTTAATAAATCCCATCAGCGCTACGGCGCGTTTTTTGCCGAGCGTTTTAAATCCGTCCTCGTCGAGCCGAAAAACTACGCCATCCAAACCGTCGCGCTCTACGTCGATCTTAACTGCGTGCGCGCTGGTTTGGCAAACGATCCGAAGGATTATCGCTTTTGTGGCTACGGCGAGGCCGTCGCCGGTAGCAAAGTCGCCCGCGAAGGCATCCGCGCGATTTATGGTCCGCGTGCGAGTTGGGCCGACGCTCACGCCGCCCATCGCACCGCCCTCTTTGGCACGGGCACCACAACTAAAGAACACGCCCAAGCCATCACACCGGCCGCGTTCGAAAAGGTCCTCGCGCAAAAGGGTCAGCTGCCCCTGGCCAATGTGTTGCGTTGTCGCGTGCGTTACTTTACCGATGGCGCAGTGTTAGGTTCACACGCGTTTGTTGCCATGCATCTGGCCGCTTACCGCCAGCGTCACGGCGCTCGCGAACGCACCGCTCCGCGCCCGCTTTCGCCAATCACTGACTGGGGTGGCCTGACTTCGCTTCGCGGTCTAAGAAAAACAGTCTTTGGGTGAGCCAGTTATTGATAATCGTACACATTTTGTTGTGGCCCGGGCCGACATCGACGCATGGGTCGAGAGTGCACCTTTTTGCTGGTTTTGGGGGCGTAAACGTGACGAGTAGAACGAGGAGTTGATGGCGTAGCGGATCTCTTGGTTGATCGTGAGGGAATCGACACAAAAAACGCCGGGCCTTTGGGGCGCGGCATTTGAAAACTCTAGGAAGCGGTTGGTTTAAACCTTACTAAAGGTGGGGGCTTGGCTGCGTTTCGGAGCTTCCAGTGGGGGGCTCGGAAGGACGTTGGTCTGCTCGCGATGGCTGGCGACCTTTGTCTTTTGGGCGAAAAATTGAACGAGGTGGGAAACTTCGCTGTACCCGCGGGCTTTGAGAGTTTCCTGAATGCGACTGATCGACGAGCGGAGTTCGGCGGAGCTTTCAGCATCGAGTTCCTCAACCTCATTCGTCTCTTTCGAAACGATGTGGTAGGGGCTGTCGCTATCGAGTTTGATCTGGTAGAGGCTGGTGCCGTTGTGGAAATAGCAGAGGCGCACAAGGCCGACTTCTTGAAAAGCGGCGAGACAGCGGTAGACGGTGACAAGATCGCAAGAATCTGTGGCGAGATCGCCGTGGATCTGCTCAATGCTGGCGGGTTGCGCTCGCTTGATGAGTGCTTCGAGGATCGCGACGCGAGGCTGGGTGATTCGTAATCCAGCTGCCTTTAACCGACTACAGGCGACGTCGATTGACGCCTGTGGGGAGGCTCCGGCTTGTTTTACGGACGCCAGCGGATGATTGGTCTGGGTGGAGGCGATCATGAATGAGGCTGTTTTGTGAGCCAACCTCCAATGAAACGCAATTTGTAAATAGGTCAATTTGCAAAATAGACGCAATTACCCGTGTTTCCCCTACACGAGATTCGGGGTCTCCCTCCTTATTTTTACCTGCGTCGGCTTGAGTTTGCTTAGTTTCATGCCGTATGCACCCTTTTGCCCACACTTATGCAGGATCTGGATTTTAATGAAGTCGTAGAACTTATCGTCAAGGAAGACGCCCGGTATGACCGTAAAGCTTACACGTTTATCCGGCATGGTCTGGACCAGACGGTCAAGGAGCTGCGCAAGAAAAATGCCGAACGCGCGCAACGTAGCCAGCATGTCAGCGGTCCCGAACTCTTGGATGGGTTGCGTATTTACGCCCTCGATCAATACGGGCCGTTAACGAAAACGGTGCTCAATTCCTGGGGTATCACGCGCTGTACTCATTTTGGTGACCTCGTTTTCAATCTGATCGAGTACAACGTATTCAGTAAAACCGAGAATGATCGTCGCGAGGATTTTTCCGATATCTATTCGTTCGACGACGCCTTCGTGAAACCTTTCCTACCAGCAAAAAAACCGCGCGCAGGTTTCTCGACGGTGCCGACGCCGGAATCGGATTGAACGGCGCGTGCGGCCAATTCGAGCGAGTGTTAGAGGTGTGGTCGACCTGGCTTGCCTCTCTGGTGTTGATCAGGCCATTTCTCCATTTTCATGCCCAAACCTACTTCTACTGCTGCGGATTTTCGATTACTCGACACGTTTTGGCGCGAGCCCGTGGAGCGCACGGTGTTGTCAAACGGTCTGACCGTGCTCATGAAGCCGGATCATTCGGCGCCGGTCGCTTCCGTGCAGGTGTGGGTGAAAACGGGCAGCGTGCACGAAAGCGCGTTGCTGGGCGCGGGGCTTTCGCACTATCTGGAGCACCTGCTTTTCAAAGGCACGGAGCGGCGGGCGGGGCGGGAAATTTCCACCACGGTCCAGGCGCATGGTGGAGCCATCAATGCGTACACGACGTTTGACCGAACCGTTTACTACATCGATTTGCCGTCGGAGCACGTGGGCGTAGCCATCGATTTACTGGCTGACATGGCGCTGCATTCGACGTTGCCGGCCGACGAGGTCGAGCGGGAGAAAAATGTGATTCTCCGTGAGATCGACATGGGGCGTGACGATCCTGATCAGCGGTTGGGCGAAGCGCTTTTTGAAACGGCGTTCCGGCAGTATCCGTTTAGGTATCCGATTATTGGATATAAAGAGGTTTTCTCCGGTGTGACGCGCGATGATCTGATGGCGTACTACCGGGCGCGTTACGTGCCGAATAATCTCGTGGTCGTGGTGGCGGGCGCGATCGATCCGGCGGCGACGCTGGCGCTGATAAACCAGCATTTTGGGGCAACGCCGCGGCAGCGGCTCGCTCCCGTGGTTCTGCCAACGGAGGCACCGCAGCTCGCGGCCCGGGCGTTGCATCGGTTTGAGGATGTCGAGATGTCGCGCGCGGGGCTGGCGTGGCAGATCCCGGGCATCACGCATGCGGATGCGCCGCTGCTTGATCTGGTGTCAGTTTTGTTGGGCGGTGGCGATAGTTCGGTTCTCTGGCAGGAAATTCGCGAAAAGGCGCGGCTGGTGCACTCGGTTGACACGCATAGCTGGACGCCGGCGGACATCGGGCTCTTTTATATTTCATACACGTGTGACGCGGAAAAACGTGAGAAAGCCAAAGTCGCGATCGAGAAGTTGCTCGTTCGGTGCGCGAAGACTGGCTTTACGGCCGCGCAGTTGAAGAAGGCGATCCGGCAGCTGGTCGTGGGCGAAATTAATTCTCGAAAAACAATGAGCGGCCAGGCTTCGCGGCTTGGTTCTTCCGAAGTGATCGTGGGTGATCTCGGTTACGGCAAAGTCTATTTTGAGCGGTTGCGTACGGCGACGAACGCGGATCTGAAGCGCGTGTTGAGCCAGTATCTGGTACCGGAGCGGCAGACGGCGGTTTCGCTAAATCCCGTGGAGAAAGCTGCGGGAAAAGCGGACGCGGGCGCGAAAAAAACCGACCCGGCGATCGAGTTCGAGGAGATTAAGTTGCCCAATGGTGCGCGGTTGCTCGTGCAGCACGAGCCGCATTTACCGAACATTCATCTACGCCTATTGTGTCTAGGCGGGGCGCTTTTTGAGGCACCGGGCAAGCGTGGAGCGACAAGTTTGCTCGCGACGCTTCTGACGAAGGACACGCGTAAACGCAGCGCGGTTGAGGTGGCTCAGTTTATCGAGGAAGTGGGCGGCTCGTTTTCGCCATTTTCCGGTAACAACAGTCTCGGTCTTTCGGCTGAGGTGTTGCGGACCGACATTGATCGTGCGCTGGCGCTGATTGAAGAGGCGGTTTTCACACCGGCCTTTAAACGAACCACTTTCGAGATAGAACGTGATGCGCAGATTGCGGATCTGAAGCAGGACGCGGATGATGTGGTGACGGTCGGGCGAAAGCTTGTGCGGCGGAAATTCTTTGGTGCACATCCGTTTGGAACCGAGCCGGGTGGCGAGATCGAGGGGTTGAGCGCGCTGGCATCGGCTGACTTGGCGGCGCTTTGGAAGAAGTGTTTTGTCAGTGGCAATGTGGTGCTGGCGGTCGCGGGTGATTTTGACCGGCGCACGTTGTTGCCGAAGTTGAAGAAGTTTCTCGCACGGGTGCCGCGTGGAAAATTGGCTACGCCGGTTAATTCGTTCGAAAAGCCGGCGCAGGTCGGCGATTTCGAAGAGATCCAGCCGCGCGAGCAGGCGGTGGTGTTCCAGGCGTTTCCGGGGCCGGGTTTGTGCAGTCCGGATTTCCATGTCGGAGAAGTGGCGGACGAACTTTTCAGCGGCATGTCGTCGCAGCTTTTTGAGCGCGTGCGCGAGGAAAAGGGGCTGGCGTATTTCGTGCGTTCGAGCCGGGTAACTGGTTTGGAGATGGGGATGTTTTCGTTTTATGCCGGAACTAGTCCAAAGAGTTACGCGGAGGTGTTGACGGAATTCGACGCTGAAATTGCGCGCGTGCAGGCGGGCAAGATCGGTGCGGAGGAATTGCGTCGCTGCCAGACGCGACTCAAGGCCGGGCGTCGCATGGGATTGCAGACGAATGCGTCGCGGGCCATGCAGGCGGGGCTCAACGCGCTTTACGGGCAGCCGGTCAATGACTGGAAAAACTACGGCGGCTACATCGATGCCGTGACGGTGGACGCGCTGGCGGCGTTTGCGCAGCGGTATTTCAAGCGCGAGTTGCGGACGCAGTTGGTCGTGCGGCCGTAATCGAAATTCGAGAAGATTCCGAGGGTAGGGCGCGACCGCTGGGCGCGCCGAGCTTGGCTCAGTCCCGCCGGTGGCACGACTCGCAGAAGGCCGCGGCCGTGGTGCGCTTGGCGT
>JANNHA010000004.1:0-48948 GCA_031404135.1 Verrucomicrobiota bacterium
TGGTGCTGCTCCTCCTCTCGATGATTCTGGTTTTCATCGCGACACTGGACCAAGTGCATCTCGGCATCTGGGCGATTCAGCAAAAATGGTTTCATAGCTTCGTCGTCATGCAGAACACCGGGGACTTCTCCATCCCCATCTTCCCCGGCGGCTACACCATCGGCGGCCTCCTCCTGATCAACCTCATCGCCGCCCATGTCTATCGGTTCAAACTGACCTGGAAAAAAACCGGCATCCAGCTCGCCCACTCCGGCGTCATCTTGCTCCTCCTCGGTGAACTCATCACCGGCATCCTGCAAAAAGACAGCGTCATGCAACTCCTCGAAGGCGAGACCATGAAATACTCGGAAAGTTTTCGCGACTACGAGCTCGTGCTGATTGATAAAACCAACTCCGACTACGATAAAGTGGTCGCCATTCCCGAGGCGGTCCTCACCGACAAAACATCCCTGCAACACCCGGAGCTTCCCTTCTTGGTTCGCGTGAAAGATTTCCATCCCAACGTGACGCTCTCGATGCGCGACCCCGCCATCCCCGCCAATCCCGAGTCCCCCATCGCCGGCATGGGCGGTCGCATCGTGATGATCCCGATACCGATGACCTACAAACCCGATGAGAAAAATCAACCCGGCGCCTATGTCGAGATCACCGGCCCCGACGGCTCCCTCGGCACCTGGCTCGTCTCGCCCCAGCTCGGCGCTCCCCAAACCTTCAGTGCCCAAGGCCACACTTGGTCCATCGCACTCCGCATCAAACGCTATTACCAGCCGTTTTCCATCAACCTGATCAAGGTCACCCACGACGTTTATCCCGGCACGGAGATTCCCAAGAATTTCGCCAGCAAAGTCCGCGTCAAAAGCGACGACGGCAAGGAAGACCGCGAGACGACGATCTACATGAACAACCCGCTGCGATTCGGTGGTAAGACTTTTTATCAATACCAGATGAACGCCGCCAGCCAGATGTCCGCCTTCCAAGTCGTGAGCAACCCCGGCTGGCTCCTCCCCTACATTGCCTGCATCCTCATGAGCTTAGGCCTTTTGATCCAGTTCGGTATTTCCCTCTCCGGTTTCATCCGCAAACGCTCCGCCACCGCCAAGGCAGCCTGATTTTTTTACACCAAGATCGCAAAGACCGCAAAGTAATGCACCTTCTCTACAACCAAGCTCACGAACTTTCGTTCAAGGTGATTGGTGCCGCCATCGAAGTCCACCGGCACAAGGGCCCCGGACTTTTAGAGAGCATTTACGAACGCTGCCTGTTGCGGGAATTGGAACTACTCGGAATCCCCGCTGCCTCCCAACTGAATGTTGAGGTTGAGTACAAAGGCCTTGTCTTCGACGCCCCGCTCAAACTGGACGTTTTTGTAGATAAGTGCCTGATCGTTGAAAACAAAGTCGTCGAGCAAATCCTCCCCGTGCACAAAGCCCAACTTCTGAGCTATATGAAACTTCTCAACGCCCCCATTGGCTTGCTCATCAACTATCGTGAACCCGTCCTGAAAAACGGTATCTGTCGGCTCATCTTAGAGGGTGCTGAACGCCCCTGACCCTTCGCGATCTTTGCGATCTTCGTGTAAAAAAATCTTCTCTCATGAAACGTTTTCTCCCTCTCATCGTTCTCCTCCTCGCCGCCGCCTTCGTCGCCAGCACCCTCTTCCCGCGCAAGGCGAAAAGTGAATTCGACCTCGACGGATTCAGCCGCCTGCCCGTGCTCGTCAACGGCCGTATCAAACCCCTGGATACCGTCGCCCGCACCACCCTGCTCACCACTCAAGGCCGTCAGCGCGTCGTCACACCCGAAGGCAAAACGATCACCCCTGCCGAGTGGTTGCTGAACGTCTGCTTCACGCCCGCCGCCGCCGACAACATTCGCTCCTTCGAAATCGTCCACCCTGACGTCCTCGCCCTCGTCAACCTCACGCCCGAAGACGGCGACGGCAAAAAACGTTTCTCCTTTAGCCAGCTCGCCCCCTCGATCGCCGAACTCGAACGCCAGGCCCGCCTCGCCGACAGCGTCGACGAAAAAGAACGCAACAAATTCCAGAAAGCTCTTCTCGGTCTCTATTTCAATCTGATCACGTATCAGAAGCTCCAATACAGCCTGATGCTGCCCGACAGCCCCGACTTCCTGACCGAACTCACCCGGTTCCAGACCAATCTCGGCAAAGCCGTCGAAGCCGCCAAAGCCCGCGCCGCCGACCAGCCCTACGACGCCGAAATCCTCAAAACCATCGCCACCGCCCGCCACCGCTTCGAGACCATGGCCCAACAAGGTTCCCTCCTCGCCATTCCCCCACTCGACGCAAAAAACCCCACCGCCTGGCGCAAAACCGGCCAGTCGCTCATGGACACCTTTGAAACCGGCGAACTCGACCCCGCCGCCTTCTCCTACGCCGGGCTCAGCTACACCTGGCGCACGAACCAGCCAAAAGAGTTCAACAACATCGTCCGCCTCTACCGCGCCCAGCTCGCAAAATCCTTCTCACCCCAGCTCACCAAAAGCGACGTCGAATCCCGCTTCAACGCCGCCGAACCATTTTACATCAGCACTTACCTGTACGTGCTCGTGTTCCTTCTCGGCGTTTTCTCCTGGCTGCGCTGGCCCGACACCCTCGGGAAAACCGCATTCTACCTTCTGCTCCTCGCCTGGCTGCTAACCACCAGCGGCATCATCACCCGCATGTGGCTGGAAAGCCGCCCGCCCGTAACGAACCTTTATTCATCGGCCCTGGGCGTTGGCTGGGTGGTCGTCACCCTCTGCCTGGTGCTTGAAGCCATCTACAAGAACGCTATCGGCTCCGTCGCCGCCGGCATGTTGGGCCTCGCCACGCTCATCATCGCCCACCACCTCGCGCTTTCCTCCGGCGACACCATGGAAATGATGCGCGCCGTGCTCGACTCCAACTTCTGGCTCGGCACCCACGTCGTCACCATAACCATCGGCTATGGTGCGACGTTCCTCGCGGGAATGCTGGCGATTATCTATATTTTCCGAGGACTTCTCACCCGTTCGCTCGACAAACCCACCTCCGATGCGCTGAGCCGCATGGTCTATGGCATCGTCTGCTTCGCCACGCTCTTCAGCCTCGTCGGCACGATCCTCGGCGGCATCTGGGCCGACCAATCCTGGGGCCGTTTCTGGGGCTGGGATCCCAAGGAAAACGGTGCTCTCATCATCGTGCTCTGGAACGCGATTCTCCTTCACTGCCGCTGGGGCGGTCTGGTGAAAACACGCGGCATCATGGCCCTCGCGGTCGGCGGCAACATCGTGACTGCTTGGAGCTGGTTCGGCGTCAACATGCTCGGCGTCGGCCTGCACAGTTACGGCTTCATGGATTCCGCCTTCGTCGCTTTAATCGCCTGGGTGGCATTCAACGTGTTAATTATCGCCGCCGCCCTGATCCCACTCGAAAAGTGGAGAAGCTTCCGCACGGCGACGAGTTAAAGGTAAGGTCAAAGCTCCGCTTTAACCGGTTCCTCCCTGTTTTCAATGGGTGGCGCGTGTGCAAGAGAAAGAAAAGGGTTACCCAGCGGGGAAAACTGTCATCCCGAACGCTGCGCGAGGGATCCCCTTGGAATCAGCTCACCCGTACGTTCGTGCACTCACGGGATACTTCCGGCGGCCCTCAGGATGGAAAACCGGGCGGAGGGCCCATCGAAAGGGGCGAATAACTTTATATCGGCAAAGATGTTAAATGCATAAGGGCTAGGTGCATCGGGTACATTGCGTCATACAGCCTGCAGCCGCAGCGATCATATAATCCCAGCTTCGAGTCTGACGCGGGATTCTGAGGCCGGGCACCCATTCTTTGGCTTAAGTTAACCCGTTGCGGGACGATTTAAGCCCCATGGAGCAAACTATTTAACCTTATGAACAAAACCTCACCTCTGTCTGCGTCCCGTCGCCACCAAGCTGGGTTTAGTCTTGTTGAGATGATCGGTGTCCTGGCAATCATCGCCGTGCTCGCCGTGATCATCGTCCCCAAGGTATTCTCCACCATCGCCTCGTCGCGCATCACGAATGCGGCCAGTTCAGTCGGTGCGATCAAAACCGCCGTCGCCGAATTCGCCGGCAAATACGGCACCCTCCCCCTCACGACCAATAATTCACGCATCGACGACCTGCTCTTCACCGATGGCCTGATGGAAGGCCGCTATGTCGTGAAAATCGGCACGCAGCCCGGTAACCCGCCCCCCGCTGGTGCCACCTGGACGCGCGCTGCCGGTGCCTGGACCGAAACCGGCGGTACCGTCCAAACGGCTCAATCCCGGATCATTTGCCTGGCCTCCAATCCGACGCCCCTGCCCTCAGCGGCCGCCGGAGCGAATTTCAGACTCAATGGCGTCGCTAACCTGCCCACAGGTGCGCGCGTCATCGCAGCCGTGCTCGTCAACGTAACCACGAACGAGGCCCGAGAAGTAAGCCTGCGCATTGATGGTGAAACCAACACCCCTGCGCTCGGTGCCGCCGACAACGTCGGCAAAGTCGCCTACGCTGCCCCGGTCGCTGGTCTAACCACGGTTTATATCTACATTGCTCATCAATAATCGCGACGCCAGCCCGGGAAATGGACCTACTTAGAGTTTGCGAACCGGGCCGGCGTTGTGACGTACGGCCCGGTTCCGTTTAAGCATGCCTCCCGTAAAAATTATCATTCCCGATGGCGACAAACCCGTCGACCTAGCGCGGATGCAGTTTGGCCAGTTCTTCGAAGCGGCTTCTACCAAACGCCTCGGCGACCGCCTTGTCGATGCCGGCCTGATCACCCCGCAGCAGCTCGAGCTCGCCGTGCGCGAACAGAAGCGCTCCGGGTTGCTGATGGGCAAGGTCATCGAAAAACTTGGCCTCGCGACCGAGGAGGATATCGCGCTCTTCCTCGCCAAGGATTCGCAAACGCCAACGATCGATGTCTCCAAAATTGAGACCGTGCCGGAATCGATCGCGCTCGTGCCCTACGAATTTTGCAAAGAAGCCGCAATCATCCCTTATCGCCATACCCATGACACCCTCACGTTGATCATGGCCGATCCCTTCGATGTAGTCGCCATCGACCGCGTCGAACAGTTAACCCGGCTCAAGGTCGACGTCCTCACCGCGCCCAAGCCCCACATCCTCGAAAAGCTCGCCTCCTGCCACGAGCGCGAGGGCTCGCTCGACCAAACGATCGACGAGTTGATGAAGATCAACGAACACAAGCGCGGCGACGACACCACCGCGCCCATCATCCGCGCCATCGAGCAGATCATCGGCGCAGCCGTGCGAAAATCCGCCAGCGATATCCATTTCGAACCCGACGAAAAATCCCTGCGCATCCGCATGCGCACCGACGGCATCATGCAGGCCGCGATGCTCGTGCCGAAGGATCTGCAGGATCCCTTTCTCGCCCGCATCAAGGTCATGGCGAATCTCGACGTATCCGAAACGCGACTACCGCAGGATGGGCGTTTCAGTATTACGCTCGGTCGAAAGGAGTTGAACCTCCGCGTGTCCTGCCTGCCGACCAACTACGGCGAAAGCATCGTGCTGCGTATCCTCGACAGCGGCAATCTCCTGCGCAGCATCCGCTCCCTCGGCCTGCGCAAAAAGGAGGAGGACTGCCTGAGCAAAGCCGTCGGCATGCCCCACGGCATCGTCCTCGTTACCGGTCCAACCGGTAGTGGAAAAACGACTACACTCTACACCGCGCTCAACGGCGTTAACCGAACTGAACGTTCGGTCTTCACGCTCGAAGACCCCATCGAATACCGGCTGCCCCAGATCCGCCAGACGCAGATCAATGAAAAGATCGGCCTCACCTTCGGCAACGGCCTGCGCACACTCCTGCGCCAGGATCCCGACGTCATCCTCGTAGGCGAAACCCGCGACACTGAAACCGCCCAGCTCATGGTGCGCGCCGCCCTCACCGGCCATTTGGTTTTCAGTTCACTCCACACCAACGACGCGATCAGCGCCGTTCCCCGCCTGATCGATCTGGGCGTTGAACCCTTTCTTTTACCAGCCACGCTCCGGCTCATTATCGCACAACGGCTGGTTCGTCGGCTGTGCACCAGCTGCCGGGAACCGCTGGTGAACCCGAGCGAACACCTGCGCAGTTTCGATATTCCCATCCCGGACGGTGAAGAGCCGAAACTGTGGCGCCCACGCGGTTGTCCGGAATGCCGTCAACAGGGCTATCGCGGACGCGTTGCGATTTTTGAGATCTTCGAGATCGACGATGATTACCATCCGATCCTCACCACCGGAAACGTTGAAAAGCTCCAAGCTCTCGCCCGCGCAAAAGGCATGGCCCGCCTCTTCGACGACGGCCTGCGACGGGCCTTCTCGGGCGACACCTCATTGGAAGAGATCTTCCGTGTGGCTTTCTCCCACTAACCACGATGAGCATGTATCGATACCGCGCCTACAACGCAGCCGGCGATGTCGTCCAAGGGGCGATCGAAGCCGACAGTGTGCTCGTGGCTGAAAATCGGCTGCGTACCTCTGGCATTTGGTTATTTGAAGCTCACGAAGGTACAGCGATCGCGACCGCCCAAACCAACAAGCTCACGGTCAAACGCGGCGAACTTATCAACTTTTTTGTGCAGATGACGTTGTTATTGCGCGCCGGCATTCCGATCCCCAAAGCGATCGACCGGCTCGCCAGCGACGCCGAAGGTACACGACTCGGCGTCGTGCTGGCCACGGTTCGCGAACAGCTGACGCTCGGCGTTCAGTTACATCAAACGCTTGCACAGTTTCCACGCAGTTTCCCACCTCAGGTCGTCGCCATCGTCCACGCCGGTGAAGTCAGCGGTCATTTGCCCGAGGCCTTCGAAGGCCTGAGCAGTTACTACGAATGGCTTGATCGTTTGATCAGCGAAATCCGGCAGGCGCTGATCTACCCGCTTATGGTGACCGGTGCGGCCTTCGCCCTCGTGATTCTTTTGTTCACGTTTATCGTGCCGCGCTTTGTCAGCCTGTTGACCGATCTCTCGCTCGGTGTGCCGCTCGTCACCCGCATCACTATCGCGATCAGCAATCTACTTTTGCATGGTTGGCCATTCATCATCGGCGGCGGTTTTGCGGCCTGGTTTGGATTTAAGATGCTGCTGCGTTCACCGCGTTATGCCTGTCTGTTTGATCGGGCGTTGATGAAGTTGCCGGTCTTCGGGCCGCTCGTAGCGATGTTCGCCCTCTCACGGTTCACCCAGAACCTCGCCATGCTTTACCGCAGCGGCATCACCCTGCTGCGCGGTCTCGAAATTTGCAAAAACCTAGTCGGCAACCGCGCCATCGAACAAGCCATCGACGAAGTGCGCACCGCCGTTACTGAAGGCACGCCATTCAGTAAAAGCCTCGCGAAGCACGACGTCTTTCCGCCCACCGTGGTCACCATGATTTCAACCGGAGAAACCTCCGGCACTCTGGACGTCGCGCTGCAAAGTGTCGCCGACTACTACAACAAAATCATCCCGCGCCGGATCAAGATGGTCTTCGCGATCTTCGACCCGATCATCATGCTATCGTTAATCGCCGTGGTGGGCTTCGTGGCGATGGCCGTGATCCTACCCATCCTGCAACTGTGGAATACGCGATGAAAACGACGTCGCCAAAACCAACTCATAACCGGCAGACCGGTTTCACTCTGATCGAAATGATCGGCGTGCTCGCGATCATGGCCGTCTTGGCCGCAACCATCACGCCCAATGCCTTGCGGATCCTAGAGCGTGAAGCCGTGCGCTCCGAAACAAGCACATCCCGGGCGCTGGGTGAGCAGGTGAAAATCTTTCTCAAAGCGAAAGGCTGGGCTCCTGGCTTGAATCCGGTTATCGCCAGTCGTCAGTCGTGGGACCGGGATCTTTCGACCTTTGCCGATATCAGTTTTACCGATATTCTAACCAACAAGCGCCAGATGCCACGCTCGTACATTTACGAGCCGATAGCATCACCGAAGCGGGTGCTGATCTTGTCGAGCATGCGCACCGGTCTGACGCTACCGACGGCGGCGAATTTGAACACGATGGTGCTTTTCGACAACGTATGGAACACAGCAGACGGTTCGGTACCGCCTGCCGGCTCCAGCTGGGCGGGTTGGGCCGCATGGCGCGCCACGCTCAACGGAACAGCCGGCGACTACCTCGTGATCGAACGGGTCAATCTCGCACCGATCTACAACACGGAACTGCAAAGCCTCACCGTCATCTTGAACAACCGGAGCACCACCCCACTCAGCTACAACCTCGTGCTCGCCGACGGCACCGTCCAGGCCGCGATCAACATTCTCGCCCCCGTGCCACCCGCAACCAACCGAAGCATCAGCATCACCACCCGGCCACGAGAACGAATTAATCTCTATCGTTCTGCCGGCGGCCTGAATCTCGACTACAGCTACATTGTGCCAACGGGTTCAAGTGGCCGAACCTTTGACTTCACCACTGCCACCAACTGGGTGCCCCTGCCATGAGTGACCAGGACGAAATTTCCCGCCTGCTCGCCGAAGCCGCCGCTCAAACGGAGGTCGAACCCGGACGAACCCCGCCTTCAGAGTCACCTGATTCAGGCGACCCAGCCACGACCAAACCAGAACCCTTAGCCATCCGTAAACATCCAGCGCGGCTCGGGGGGCGCAATAACGGTGTCCTCGGTATCGCCTGGTTCAACGGCTCGCTCCACGCCGCCGTTTTTCAACGGCAGAAAATGACGCTCAGCTGGACGTGCCCGACGTCGATCCGCACCGTGGCGGATTTCGAAACCGTGATCGATGAAGCACTCGCCCAGACTGAGTTTGTCGGCACCGAAACATTCCTTGTGCTCGAAAACGAGGCCTTCGCCCATCAGGCCGACGATATCCCCGTATTCTCCGCAAGCGTGTTGCGCAACTACCTGAAAAACAAAATCCACCGCCATGAACAGGAACACGGCCGGGTTTTGTGGGCGATGCAGCCACTGATCACGATAAAACAGGAGCAGTCGATCATCCTCCATCTGCTGCCGAGGAGTTTCTACGACGACCTTCATCGAGTGCTGCTCAAACGTCATCTCGATCTCACCCGTATCCTGCCGCTGATCGTCCCTCTGCAACACGAGCTGAACCGCATCCCAGCGGCAAAAGGCTCGACCGTGATCATCGCGGCGGAAGTCGGCACCAGCACCTCCGTCCTCGCCGGTCGTGTCGGCGGACCGCTGCTGTTCTCTCGCACCATCCTCGCTGATCTCAACAAAGAGCCCAGCCGGGTCGGTGTAGAGATAAACCGATCATTGCTCTACACGAAACAGCACTTCGAAAACGCCGCGTCTGCGATCTGGCTCATGGCCCAGAATGGCGCAGGTGCAGCGGCCGAAATCAAAGCCAAATGCGGCACAGGGCGAAAAATAATGGCCCTCCCGGCCACACCAATCGACTGGTTACAAACCACGGCCAAACTCTCCGCCCAACAACCCATCAACCTGCTTTCTCGGTACCTGAAAGCCAAGCAGCGCAACCGTTTTATTCGGAATGGATTTTTGATCGCTGCCTGGTTCGGTCTGGCCTTGATGATCGCCAACCTGTTTTACGCAACCAACGACTGGAAGGAAGAAAGAAGCAGGCTTCTCCGACTGCGCGAAAAGGCACCCGAACTCAAAGCAGACCAAGAACGACTCGCTCTGCGCAACCGCACCATCGAACGCAACCAATCGTTCATCAACCGCGTCACCACCGACCGGCTGCCCCCGGTTCCCGCACGACTCCTGGGCTTCGTGGCCGCACTCCTGCCTGAAAGCGCCCGCCTGATGGAATTCAACGTTCGATGGGACGCAGAGGCTCTCTCTTGGACCTTCCAATTCAGTGGTTCGATCGAAGCCGACGACGAAACCGCGCGCTCTCTCGTCACCAGCCTGCAGGATGATCTGGCGAAAAGCCCGCTGCGCATCCGTTTCAACGAAAACGCCCGCGTGCTTGTGGCCACACCACTCGTAATACCCGGCGCTCCCGAGATTCAACGCTTCAACCTAGAGGGCGTGCTCCTTGAAAAATAAACTGCACCAATTTGCCCTCGATTGCTGGCACATCCTCACCGAAGTGCCCGGCTGGCCGGACGCCCCGCGCCGCGTCCGCCTGCGACGCTTGCTCCCCGCCGTCATACCGGTTGCGGGAATGCTGCTCCTCTTCTCTTGGAACCATCTTTGGACCCAACCCCGCATCCGGGCGGAACGCACCGTTTACCAACCACTGCTGGCACTCGAGAAGGAAGTCGCCGACCTCCAACTATCAGGAACCGATAGTGGCGCTGCCGAAACAGCCTCACGCACCAACGAAGCGGCGCGCACCCTCTTCGCAAATCCGAAACAGCTCCTGCCTGTCTTGGATGAATTCACAAAAACCGCCCAAGCCCGCGGCTGGGAGGCGTCATTTCAGGCGCTCCCCGCACCCGCCGCACCGCCCGCTTCGGAAGCAGCCCTGTATTTCGTCACCGCACGAGGCAAACTCGTGCCCTCGGCTGGAAACGCACAGGCGTTCTCCTCGTTACTCGGCCTTCTCGAACAGTTTTCTCCGCCAAACCGATCAATTGACCTAACTCGCCTCATGATTCGCGCCGATGAACAAGGCAGGCAAACCGCCGAAGTCATTCTACGCGCCGGCTGCCGGATACCCGAATGAGAAAGTTACTCAATAATCCCTGGTTCGTCACCGCAATGGCCTTACTCGCCGTTGCCCTAGCGTGGTCGTCGCTGACTCCGTCCGACCCCAGCGCCGCGGGTCAGGCTGATCCAGACCAGATCGCAACGGCCGACCCGGCGGCAGACCAGCCACTGCCCGGCGGCGGCACCACAAACGCCTCGGCAGTCGAAGCATTGAAACAACTCACCCTTCCCAAAACGCAACGCGATCCCTTCGCCACGCGCGGGCCCCAAACCACGGCGGCCGCTGAAGCGATCGAATTGCCTGACCTGATGGACAGCGCCCACCTCACCGGCATCTGGACGCAAAACGGCGCCACGCTCCTTCTCCTCAACAACCGCATCTTTCAAGTCGGCGAATCTCTGGGTCGCCTCACCATCGAATCCGCCACCCAGGACGGCGTCTGGCTCTCCCACTGGAAAGGCCGCGATTTCCTAACCATTGGCAATAGCTTTACACTAAAAACCCCGGCGAGCCGGGACTCCTCCCCGTGAATACCATGAACACGCGAATCCCCCTCACGTCCCTTTTACTGGCCGTTGGCACTCTGGCCTGCAGCACCCCGCTGCCCGCCAACGACGCCCCCGGCACATCCGTCACCGCCACGCTGGTGAGCGCCGGTGTCACCGAACCATCCGCCAACTTTTCTTTCAGTGCCAGCGGCATCCCCATCAAACAGGCGCTCTCACTCTTCGCCCGCGCCAATAACCTCAATATCGTGCCGGATCTCGATGTTGAAGGCGATATCACGGTCGACTTCCGCGATCTGCCGCTCGACCTCGCGATGGGCGCTTTGCTGGAGGCAAATGGTTACTATTTCACCCGCGAAGGACGCTTACTCCGCGTGCGCAACCGCGAGACACGGCTCTTCCACATCGACTACATCCACACCACCCGTTCTGGCCAGGGCTCTAGTGCCGTACAAATTAGTTCGGGTAGTGGCGGCGGAAGCGGTGGTGCCAGCGGCGCCGGCGGTGGTGCGGCCGCGGGCGGCGGTGCAAGCGGTGGTGGCGGCAGCGAAGGTTCGACTATGACCGTGACCAACACCTCGACCATCAACTTTTGGGGCGAACTGAACGATCAGTTGAAATCACTCATCTCGCCGAAGGGCTCTTTCACCGTCAATAGTCTATCCGGAACGGTTCTGATTACTGACGGTCACCGCAATATCGAAAACATCGCTAGGTTTATCGAAACCGTCACGCAAAACGTCGTTCGCCAGGTCGATCTCGAAATCGAGATTTATGAAATATCGCTGGGGAAATCCATGCAACTCGGCATCAACTGGCAACGGATCGAAGCTGGCATGAGTACCACGTTTAACGCGATTCCCGGGACATTGAGCCTAGGGTCTGGCGGCGGCCTGATCGTGCAAACTCCGATGTTCGGCACCTCTCCCGGTCCAGCCGGTGTGCAAGCCACACTCCAGCGCGCCAACACCCAGGCCATCATCGACGCCCTCGCGCAGCAAGGCGAACTGAGAGTCATCTCTAAACCTCGCCTTCGCACCTTGAACAATCAGCCGTCCGTGGTGCGCGTGGGGCAGGATATGCCTGTTTTTATCACGACAAAAACCACTCAAAGCTCCGGCACCGCCACAACAACCGACATCAGCGAATCGATCCAAACTCTGACGGTCGGCACCGTACTTTCAATCACCCCACAAGTTTCGGACGATGGCCTCATCACGTTAGACATCACTCCCGCAGTCAGTCGTCTGGTCAAAATGGAGGAGTCCGCCACCGGAAACACCAAGGCCCCCGTCGTCGATATTCGCCAAGCGTCTTCTATTGTCCGAGTCCGCGATGGAGCCACCATTGTTATGGGTGGTTTGGTTCAGAACAGCATGTCAACAACCACAAGAAAGGTTCCGTTTCTCGGCAGTATTCCGGTCCTGGGAAAAATCTTCTCCGGCAAATACGAAACGTCAGAACGCACCGAGCTCATCTTCTTCGTCACGCCCCATATCGTCAACGACCTCGCGAACGAAAGATCGGTTGAAGCGAAGCCGGCCGAAACAGCTTCTCAAGTTGCGACTCAGCCGAAGAAATCCGCAGTGAAAGAATTCAAAGATTGGGTAACCGATAAATAGGTCTCCTACGCAGCAGAAGACGTCAAAGGTGAGGCTTGGCCTTACGACACAAATCAGAATCGACGCGGCTCCAACAATAGAACCAGCAAACAATGGCCTGCCCCGTTTGGGGCTTGTCCCGCTCATCCTCCTGCGCACGTTCGCCCAGCTGACCGGCCTGAAGAAATACCCGGCGAATTGGCCCAGTCTAATTGACCCTGAGTAAGCCCGTCCGCCCCCACCGCCGGTCAAGATTCAAGACCTGACGTCTTCCGATTGGTCCGCACCGGGAAGGCGCGGGCGGGCGCTTCTAATTACTACGGGGTTAAAAGCGGAAGCGGATCCTTTCGGTTGCGCCGATAAATCTTAAAATGCCGCTTGTCGACCGTCACCACCAGAGCCCTGGGAAACAATTCAGAAAGGACAACAATTGAAGCGTCAGCAGGGTCCATGTCTGAAAACTTTAGCATCAAGCTTTGAGTGCGGCCCATGAGTTCCGGCCAAGGGCGATGCAAGACCAACGCCCCGGCTGTAACCAAGGAGAGAAGCGCATGAGCGGCGGGCGTGTTGCCCCCCAAAAGAAAGCATGCTTCGCCTAAAACGATTTCGGTAGTATGCAACGCACCCCGGCGGCCACTCAGAGCGGCAACGCTCCATTCGTGCAACGTATCTGCCTTGTTAAACCAGCCAACCAGCGGACCGGCATCAACTATGGTTTTAACGTCCATATCCCTCACGTTGTGAAAGGTCTGCACTGCCTGAAACCATTCCTTTGAATTTACTCGCGAGGGCGGCAAAATCCGGCCCCCCAGAAACCTCACGCTCAAGCGCGCGGCGCGCCATGGCAGAAACATTTTCGCCGTTTTTTCGGGCGGCGGTTTTAATCTTCCGGCCAAAAGAGTCTGTTACTTTCAATGTAATTGTTGGCATGGTATTACCATCGTATTACCCAGCCCACGAGTCAAGCCGAACTCCCGTCAAAGCCGACACGCTCTGCGCGCGGATCATCGGCTCTGTTCGGCAAAATCCGCACCGCCAGAATCATTTTGTGATAATCATCGGCGTTCAAAAAATTACATTACTTCCGCCCGCACGTTTTCACCGCCAACGCGTCGAGTTCACCATATGTCAAACCCGCAAACCGCCGGTCCCGTTGCAAGATTTCCGACAAACGCGGCAAATGAGAATTAGTGGAGGGCGTGAACGGCTCATAATCCCAAAATCCCGATGGAGTCAAAAGCCCCGATAAGGAGAAGTGTTTGGCGACAAATGTGAAGCACTTCGTTGAGTACACTCACGCGCAAGCGGAGTTGGCTCGCCTAGGGGACAAACGTTAGTTCAATTCCTGGCCAATCCAAAAGTGGCCAATCCAAAAGAGAAGGCCATGGGTCTTGGGGCAGATAGCTAGTAGTTCGTTTTTAACGTTGTTTAACAACCGTGCGGCAGAGCCAAATCGAAGGGATCATGCTGTACCCGTTACTTTACTCAATTCGCTGTTACACTGATCTGTGATCCTACGTACGTTTTCAGTCCCTGCTTTACGATCAGAGCGCGGCAATTTGGTTGGACCACGCTTTCGCCGTAAGCGTTTAGTCCAAGGTGGTCGTACGGTTTTTCGAGCCGACTGCCATCGTACGCTTCCCATTGACCGGTAATGTCCCCTTAAATCCCGTCCATGCGAGCCATCGTCCAACGCGTTTCCTCCGCCAGCGTCACCATCGACCACCACGTCAACGGCCAGATCGGCCCCGGCTTGCTTGTGCTGCTCGGCGTGGCCCAAAACGACACGCCCGACGATGGCGAATGGCTCGCCCAGAAGATCGCGCGCCTGCGAATCTTTTCCGACAACGCCGGACAGATGAACCGTTCGGTTACAGATATTGGCGGTGACATCCTGGTCGTGAGCCAGTTCACGCTTTTCGCCTGTACCCGCAAAGGCACACGCCCGTCCTTCAATGCCGCCGCCGCACCCGCTCTCGCGGAAACGCTCTATAACCAATTCGTTGCCCAAATGAGCGCCGCCCGCGGACGCCCCGTCGCGACCGGCCAATTTGCCGCCATGATGCAGGTTGCGCTCGTCAACGACGGCCCCGTCACGCTGATCATCGATACGAAAGTCCGCGAATAGGCTACCGTCCACCGTTCGTTGCGGTCGCATCTTTTTCATTGTCGTTATCGTTCGCCACTCCGGTCGATTCCGACATCGCCTGCCACCCTGCGCAGGCGGGTCCATTTAGGCACTGGTTTTAGCAAAATACGCGCAGTGGTTCGGCTGGCAGCGCAACGGCGATTTTACCAGCCTGCTACCTTCAAGAACCATCCCCCCGGTTGCTATCAATTATTCCCATGGCTACGACTGCTGTTCCTTCCCTTCGTGAAACACTAAAAACCCTCCCGGGTGATGAGGTGCGCCAGATCATGTGGCGCTTCCAGGATCGCTACGACATCCAGATGCTCGTGCAATCGACGCGTGCCGTGGCCCGCGGCCTCGTCGCCCAGCTCGTCGCCCAAGGCGCCCGCAACACCCACGACTGGACCCCCGATAAAAACCAGCTGCTCAAAGCCTACGACGACGCCGGCATCACGACTTGCTTCATGGAACCACACCAAGGCGGCTTCATCGAAGGCCCGAAGAATCTCGTTCTCTCCCTCGTCGCGCTCGAGCTCGCTTGGGTCGACGCCGGAGCCGCCACCGGTTCGCTGGCCGGGAACCTCGCCCTATCGCCCATCCACGAACGCGGCACTCAGGAGCAGCGCGACCACTACATGAGCAAGTGCGTGCCCACACCCGGCTGCGACAACAGCAAGGTCTGGCGCGGCGCGTTTTCCCTTACCGAACCACTCCCCTACGTCGGCGTCGAAACCGGCCTGCTCTGCGGCAAGGTCAAAATCGTCGAATGGAAAGACGGTCAGGAACCGATGCTTCACGTCGACAAGCGCGCGCGCTTCATCACGAACATGGGTTTCGCCAACTTCTCGACCCTCGCCGTCGATACCGCCGACCCGCGCATCAAAACGAGTTGCATGGTCATCGTCGAAGAAACCGATCCCGGCATCTTCGATCGCGGCGCACCTACGCACAAGATGGTGCACCAGCTCTCCTCCACGCACGATCCGGTTTTCAACATGACCGTGCCCGCCAGCCGCATCATCGGCGGCTACACGATCAAAGACGGCATCATCATCCCGAACTACTCGCATGGTGAAATCATCGAAGCCGTTTTCCGCCGCACCCGCGTCACCGTTGGCCTCATGACCTCGGCCAAACTCCTCTCTGCGGTCGAACCAATCATTCGTTACCAACGCAACCGCTTTCGTGGTGCCGCCTCCGTCGCCCCCGGCACACCGCGTTTCGAACAAGGTCTCCAGCAAAAAGAAGACTGCCTGCAACGCCTCGTCGATATCTGGGCCACCGGCGAAGCCTCCGTCGCCCTCGGCATGGCCACCGCCCGTCTCTTCGACGAACTCGATCCGATGGAAAAAGTGAAAGACGCCAAATTCGCCGAACAGGGCATCGCCCCCGGCATGGCGCAAATGAAAGCCTTCCGTGGCGTTTTCAAACAAGCGCTCGAACTCATCGCCCTCGAAGCCAAACCCGCCGCCGAACGCGACGCCGCCCGCTACGAAGCGCTCAAAGCCGATCCACTCGTCCAGTACGCGATCCTCGATTCTCAGGCCAACGTCCTTTGCCCCGGCACCAAACTCTGGAACACCGGCCACGGCGCCACCGTCATGCGCGAAGCCGTGTCCCTCATGGGTGGTTATGGCATCACCGAGGATTGCCCGGGATTCCTCGGGCAAAAGTGGATGGATGCCCAGCTCGAAGCCACCTACGAAGGCCCCGAAGCCGTGCAACGCCGCCAGATTTCCGTCTCTATGACCGGCGAAGTTTTCCTCGCCCTCTACCGCACCTGGATCACCGAGCTCCGCGCCATCGCCAAGACCAAACCCGAGACCGGTGCCTGCACCGTGGCCAACGGCATGGAACTTTGGCTCTGGACCATCGAACATCTACAGACCGCCAAAGACGCCAACGGCACGAAGATCTTCTCCGCCAACCGCCACGGCGTATCCTTCCCGTTGGTGGACGCGCTCTGCTGGTTATTGGCCTCGCGCCACCAGATTCTCGACGTGCTCGAACTCGAAGCCAAAGGCCCGGCCAATCCAACCGTCGCCGAAGGTCTGGCCGGCTACGTCAACTTCTTCACCGACCTCGCCGCCACACAAGCCGCGAGCGCCGCCGGTGAAGTTGCGCGCATCTGCGCCGAACTGGTTTACGGCTTCAATGCCGAACCAACCGCCAACGAAGCTTTCGCCGCGCTCCGCTCCAAGATCGACGTTTCGCTCGCCGGCTCGCACCTCGCCAAAGACCGCGCCGCCGAAGCACTCACGAAAGTCATGATCCCGGAAGCGCTGGATTATCCGTAAGCTGATGCTACGTTCTTCGTGTGAACGACAAGAAAGCTAAATTCGTTTCAAATACTGCCTCGCAGTACCGATCGCTCATCAATGCTGCTCTTGGCAAGATCACGTTCCACGACGACCTGGCAAAACCCACACTCGCTCCCCAAAGCGAACCGGCCTCGTTTTCGAACCGACGAATTCTCGACACGCCCCGCCCCGCCCACCAGCATTCACGCCATGACCGCATGGGCTGACATTCAACGTTACTGCGACGCGATTGCCCGGGAATTTAACCCCCAGCGCATCGTCGTATTCGGTTCGTATGCCTATGGGAAACCCACCGCCGATTCCGACGTCGATGTGTTGGTCATCATGCCCCACACCAATAAAAACCGCGAACGGCCTTCCCTTGAAATTCGGCGGCGCATATCAGCCGGTTTTCCAGTCGATATCGTGGTACGCGAACCAAAAGACATCGCCCACCGTTTAGATACGGGCGACTCGTTCATTACTGAAGTCATGACACGCGGACGAATTCTCTATGAAGCCAAGCACGCGTGAGTGGATTGCCAAGGCCGAAGAGGATTTTCTAGCCGCCGCCGCTCTCGCTCGCCAGCGCAAGAAACCCCTCTGGAGCACCGTCTGTTTCCATGCTCAGCAATGCGCCGAGAAATACCTCAAGGCCCGCATGGAAGAATCAAGCCTGCCGCTCCAGCGCACCCACGACCTCGAAATTTTACTCAACCATCTTTTACCGTTTGAGCCGCTTTGGTCCGCCTTTCGTCCAGACCTGCAAACGCTAACCGATTACGCCGTAGATTTTCGTTGCCCAGGCCACAATGCGCATAAAAGCCATGCTCAACGCGCTCTCACGGCCTGCAAAGCTTTCCGGCGTGAAGCAAGAGCCGCCCTTGGCTTAGCTAGTTAATCAGAACCAATCACTAGGTTAAAACCCACGAACTACTCCTTCTTCTTCGCGTGAGCAGCATTACCGCCGACCAACCTGCAGCCCTTCCTCCCATCGAACGTCCCTCCATGGCCGTCGACATCGTCTGCGTTGGCTTTGGGCCGGCCATGGGCGGGTTTCTCACCACGCTCTCGAAACAACTCGTCAATCCAGACGGCACACCCATCGCCGATAGTCAGGCCATGCCCGGCATGCCGCCGCAGGTCATCTGCTACGAACGTGCCGATGACGTTGGGTTCGGCGTTTCCGGTGTCGTCACTCCCGCCCGCAGCATCAAAGCAAGTTTTCCGGGCCTCGACGCCTCGCAGATTCCGATGGCCGCACCGGTCAAGACCGAGAAAATCGCCTACCTGCTTGATCCCATCGGTGCCAGCCGCCGTACCTTCGTTCTTCGCGCCGCCGACGTTTTCCTTAAACTATTCCTAGGGACAACGTACGCCTTCGAGCTACCTTGGATTCCTCCTTTCCTCGCCAAACACGACGGCCTCGTCCTCTCCATGGGCCAGTTCATGCAATGGGTCGGCGCTCAAGCGATGGGTTCCGGCACCGTGCAAGTCTGGCCTTCAACACCGGCCTCCGCCGCCCTCGTTGAAAACAAAAAAATTGTCGGTGTCCGCCTGATCGACCAAGGCGTTGAGAAAAACGGTACGCCCACCGCCGCGTTCACGCCCGGCATGGATATCCGCGCCGCCCTCACGGTCATCGGCGATGGCCCGGTCGGCGCACTCGGCCAGCAACTCGACAAAGAATTCGGCATGCCCGAGGGCAACCACGCCTACGAGTGGGCGGTCGGCATGAAACTCGTGGTCGATCTACCTGCCACCTCCAAGCTCGAACCCGGCACCGTCTTTCACACCTTCGGTTTTCCTGAGCCGGAAATCTTCGGCTTCATGTACATTCATCCGGGCAACATCGCCTCGCTCGGCATCTTCGTGCCGTCGTGGTTCGATAATCCCGTCCGCACCGCCTACCGTTACCTCCAGCACTGGGTTCAGCATCCGTACCTTTGGAAACATCTCAACGGTGCCACGCTCCGCTCCTGGGGCGCAAAAACTCTCGGCGAATCCGGCAAGCGCGGCGAACCGCACCTCGTCGGCGACGGCTACGCGCGCATCGGCGAAGGCTCCGGCACGACCAACGTCCTCACCGGCTCCGGCGTGGACGAAGCTTGGGCCACCGGCGTGCAACTCGCGGAGTCCGTCACCGAACTCCTCAAAGCCGGCAAACCGTTCACCAAAGAAAATCTCCAGGCCACCTACGTCGCTCGTCGCCGCGCGAGCTGGGTTGAGAAAGAAGGCCGCGTCGCCGAGAAATCCCGTGACGGATTTGCCTGCGGCTTTGTCACCGGTTTGATCGGCATGGGCATCACCGGCCTGACCGGCGGTCGCCTCAACATCTGGGGCAAACCACGTCCTCCCCACAAACGCCTGCCTTCGATCGAGAAATTCTACGCGGGAAGAATTTCCGCCGACGAAATCGCGAAGATCCGCGCCGACTGCCTCGCAACCGGCCTGCCGCTCTACAACGCCCTCATGGATCGCGCTGGCTGGCCTGCCATTCCCTTCGACGGCAAGCTCCTTGTTTCGCATCAGGACGCGCTGCTCCTCGGCGGCAAAGTCCAAGCGCCACACGGTTACGCCGACCACGTCGTTTTTCCCTACCCAGACGTTTGCGCCAAGTGTAACCAACGCACTTGCGTCGAAGTTTGCTCGGGCCAGGCGATCGCGCACAGCCCGAGCGGTGTGCCGGTTTTCGACCGCGAGAAATGCATTCACTGCGGTGCCTGCCTCTGGAATTGCAACAGCGAGCGCCCCGACGGCTCTGGCCACACCGTGCTCGAATTCCGCGCCGGCACCGGCGGCCTGCACTCAGCCGAAAACTAATCGTTTTCTGCTGCGCAGGCGACCCGTCCTAAAACCAGCCGTTCAACGCCCCTCCTTCACCTTATCGGCGTCCGGCCCGGTCACCAGGTCTTGAACCACGACTTTCAGTCCGCGCACGGCGGCGGCAAAGCGCACGAAATCGAGCGTATCAACCGTGTCGGTGCGTTTGTGATAGTTCGGGTTTCTGAACGGGGCCGTGTCCGTCACCATCACCGCCGCATAGCCTTCCTGCCAGAATGACCAGTGGTCCGACCAACCCACTCCCTCCAAACTTCCCGACAACGATGCACTTTCCACCGGCAGCTCGCCCGTCGCGGCGAAGACTTTGGCCACCCGTTTCACGAGGGCTTTCGATTCTCTGTTGCCCACGATCGCAATAAAATTGCCGCGCGAGGGGAAAAACAGGCTGAGCGGAAACGGATATTTCTGGCTCTTCTTCGCGTCGGAGAAATACGCCATCGTCTCCAGGCTCAACATGGCGACAACGGCTTCGCCTTTTTGTTTGCAGCGGCGCGCATAAACGCGGCTGCCCATCGCCTCGGTCTGAAAATACTGCGGCTCTTCGTTCGCGAAGGCCACGAAACGCAGCGTGCGCTCCGGTGTTTCTCTGGCAAAATGTTCGGCTAGCGCGAGCGTTCCGGCGATGCCGCTGGCGTTGTCATCCGCGCCCGGCGTCCTTGACAGCGTGTCGTAATGCGCGCCGACGATCACGATCTCGGCGGGAAATTTCGTGCCGCGCTTCTCCACTTCGAGATTGAAGCATCGCTGCGCGCCCACCCGGTATTCGAGCCGATTGACCAACCAGCCCGCTACCTCGAAACGCCTCACGATAAACTCGATGGTCTTGTCCAGCGCGCCGGGTCGATCCAATGAACGCGGCCCAATCGTTTCGGCGAGCATCGTCACGTCCGCGCGGAGCGTTTCCTCCAACGCATCGACCTCCGCTGCGTTTGCCTGCTCGACCGCGAGCAAAAACGCCAACAGGCCCAGCCCCAAAATCTGATGCGCCCTGCGCAGCGCCGGTTTCCGCGTCCGAGGATTTTCCATGGACGCACGCTGACCGCTCTGCGATGGTCTGATCAATCTTTTCTGATCCAATGGCTGTCGCCAAACAACGTCTCGATGAACTGCTCGTCGCCCGCGGGCTCGCTGAAACGCGTTCCCAGGCCAAAGGTCTCATCATGGCCGGCCGCGTCCTGCACGGCACCGAACGCCTCGAAAAGCCGGGTAAGGATTATCCGCTTGATTTCGAACTGGCGGTCGAACAACCGCCTCGTTTCGTCAGCCGTGGCGGCGAAAAACTCATCGGGTTTCTGGAGAAATTCGCGATCGATCTGCGCGGCGCTGCCATGCTCGATGTCGGCGCTTCGACCGGCGGATTTACCGATTGCGCGTTGCAGGCCGGTGCCGTGAGCGCGGTCTGCGTCGATGTCGGGCGCGCCCAACTCCACGCTAAACTCACCGGCGACAAACGCGTGACCAATCTGGAGAAAATCAACGCCCGCAATCTCAAGCCGAGTGACCTGCCGCGTAGTTCGTTCGACGCGGTGACGATGGATTTGTCGTTCATTTCGCTCAAAGCCGTGCTGCCCGCCGTGTGGCCGTTCGTGCGGAAGGACGGCCTTCTGATCGCACTCGTGAAACCGCAATTCGAAGCCGGCAAGCACGAGGTCGACAAAGGCCGCGGCGTCATTCGCGACCGCGCCGTGCAGGACGCCGTGCTCGTCGATATCACCCGGTTCGCCCTCGGCGAACTGCGTGGCGCCAAGCTGATCGGCTCGATGGACTCGCCGCTCACCGGGGCCGACGGCAACCGCGAATTCCTGATCGGCCTGCGAAAAACTTGAACCCCGCCGCGACTCGTACACCTTCGCCTTACCGCCCTTTCATGAAACCCATCCGCAAACTCGCGTTCGTCATCAACGCCCAGAAAAGCGGTGCCAACGAACTCGCCTGCGGGTTGATGGCGCTGGCCGAGGCCAGCGGTATCCAGATCAGCCATACCGATCAATTCCCTCTTTCAGAAGGTTTCCTCAAAGGCTGCGACGCCTGTTGCGTCATCGGTGGCGATGGCACGCTACTTGGCGTGGCCGCCGAAGCCGCCCGCGAACAAGTGCCAATCATCGGCGTGAACCGCGGCAGCCTCGGGTTTCTCACCACGTTTTCGGCCGACGAAGCAAAGACCCAATTCCCCGCACTCCTGGCCGGCGAGTATCGCATCGCGTACCGCTCGCTGCTCGACTGTTCGACCGGCTCCGGCCAGCACGACCTCGCGCTCAACGACGTGCTGATCAAAGACGAGCAAACCTCGCGCCTGGTTCGGCTGGAGGTGTTCGCCGACAACGAACTCGTCACCGAATACGTTTGCGACGGTCTTATTTTTTCCACACCGACTGGTTCGACCGCCTACAATCTTTCGGCGGGCGGGCCGCTCATTCACCCGAGTGCCGAGGTGATCGCGATGACCCCGATCTGTCCGCACACGTTGAGCAACCGCTCGATCATTTTTCGCCGCGATGTGAAACTGCGCGTACACAACCGCAGCCAGTCGTCGCGCGTGCTCGTGGCGATGGATGGGCAGCGCAACCTGGTGACCTGCGAAAATGCTCCGATCGAGATATCCGTCTCGGCATTGCAACTGCCGCTGGCGCAGAGCCTCGATCATTCCCACTTCTCCGTCATGCGCGCGAAACTGAAGTGGAGCGGCGGCTACACTGAAAGCGGCGCAAAGTAGGGCCAATACTCCGCCTGGTCCCGGCGGATGGGGGACCATCCGCCCTACCCTAAAACAAAAGGGTCCACCCGATTGGCCGAGGAAAGCCGGGCAACATTGTTTCTTAATAAAATGCCTATCAGTCCGATGAAATATGTGAGTGACGATCAACCCCATATCCAATGAAATGAACATGGTTAAAACCCACCAAAAAGCTGTTCTTATCATCAAAGCGGACTCATGCCGTGATTGACCGTTCAGTAACCTATTCCCTCAGGCGGCAACTCCGGATGCTCGTCATCGGACTGATCATCGCTGTTAGCTGCCTGCCCGACCTGGCAGCTGCGCCGAGCGACAACCTGTCGGCGGAGGTCGTCATGGAATATCAGCTCAAGGCGGCCTTCCTACTGAACTTCCTCAAATTCACGGAATGGCCTCCCAACGCGCTGCCTGAGAAAGCGCCCCTGCGCATCGCCGTGCTGGCGAATCCCTCCGTGCACTCGATCATTACCAATGCTCTCAACGGAAAATCGGTGAACACTCATGCCATCGAAGTCATCGCGCTGGGCCAGTCGAACAACCTGCAGGATTGCCATCTGCTCTTCGTTCCCCGTGGCGACGACCTATCACCGGCCACGCTTCGCAAGCAGCTTGGCACGGCTCCTGTGTTGCTTGTCGGTGAGACAGATCAATTCGCACCGGCCGGAGGTATAATCGGTTTTGTGACGCGGGGTGCCAACATCCGCTTTCAGGTCAATCTGGTGCAAGCCCAGGCCTGCCACCTCAAGCTCAGTGCCCGGCTCGCGAGCCTAGCCGAAATCGTCGAGCCCCTCGTCCCATGAGCATGCCACGCCTCCCTTTTTCCCTTCGGCAGCGAGTGAGTCGGCTGCGTCTTAATGTTAAGTTCTCCCTGGCATCGCTGCTCGTGACCACCGTCGCGGCGCTGGTAGCTTCCGTGGTGCTTCTGGTCTTTCGTCTGCAGGCGCTGAAGACAGACCGCATGGCCAACGCGGTTACATTAGCCAAAATTGTGGCCGACAATGTGACCGGGGCCGTGGCCTTTAAAGATGCCCCCGCCGCCACCGAGGTGCTGAGTGCCCTCAAAGCGCAGCCACGGGTGACCGGTGCTCTCGTGAGCACGCCTGAGCAGATCCGCTTTGCCGCATACGGCCAGGCTCCCTTGCCCGAAGAATTTCTATCGCCCGACGAATGCCGCTTCAAAAACTGGATCGTTTTTACTCGAATGCCGATCAAGCACGGCCAGGAGACCATCGGCCAATTGTATGTGCAGACCGATTTAAACCCAGTCCTCGCGAAGACATTGCGCCAGGGCGGCACTTCTTTGCTACTGGCGCTGCTGATCGCCTTAGCGGTCGGTTTTTTCCTCGTGCAGGTTCTGCGGGATTTTATTCTGAAACCCATCGATGCGCTTACCCTGGCGGCCCAACTGGTAACAAAGAATAGGGACTTCTCAATTCGCGCCACCGTCGTGAATGCCGATGAACTCGGTGAACTCGCCGAAACCTTCAACCAAATGCTGGCCAGCCTACAAACAAGCGATATAGCCCTGCGCAAGGCCAACGCCCAATTGGAGGAAACCCTGATTGAACGCACCCGGTTGGAAAAGGATTTGGTCACGGCATCGCGCCAGGCCGGCATGGCGCAAGTGGCCACGGGGGTGCTCCATAACGTCGGGAATGTGCTCAACTCGGTTAACATCTCCGCCCAAATCATCAAGCAGTCGCTATCCTCCGACCCTCATTTTCCCCTCCTCCAACAAGCCACCCAACTCCTCCGCGAACAGGGAGCTGCCGTGGGCCGATTTCTGGCGGAGGATCCGCGCGGTCAGATGATGCCCGCCTTCCTCATCGAGCTCGGAACTGAAATCGAGGCGCTGCGTGGTAACTTGATCAAAGAAAACGAACAACTCTCCCAGAATATTGAGCACATCAAGCAGATCGTCTCCTTGCAGCAAAGCCACGCCAAATCGGGCGGCATCAACCAAACAGTCGCCCCTTCGGAGCTCTTCGCCGAAGCCACCCGCATGGTTGCCAGCTCGCTGGATCGGCACGGGGTGACGTTTACAACAACGTTTGCCGACATGCCGACTATCACTACGGACCGCCATCAGGTCATACAAATCCTGGTGAATTTCATCACCAACGCCATCGAGGCGATCAAACAGTCTAAAACCAAAGGTAAACGCCAAATCGACCTGCAGCTGAAACGCGAGAACGATGAAATCTCTTTCACCGTTATCGACAACGGCATCGGTATCCCCCCTGAAAACCGTGAAAAGCTGTTCAGACACGGGTTCACCACCCGCAAAGATGGGCACGGCTTCGGCCTCCACTCAGGCGCTTTGGCGGCCAAAAATCTAGGGGGCCAAATCAAGGTGCATAGCGATGGCCTCGGCTTCGGTGCCCATTTCACCCTGATACTCCCCCTCTCTAGGCAATAATCGATTCTCCCTATAATATCATGACCCCCCCTCACACTCCTCGCTGCCACTTAAAGCGTAGTCGGGCTGAGCTGCCTTTGTACCATTATATAGTCAGGATGGTCTGCTCTGGAATGCTTGCGACCTTGACCGCATTCGCGCAACAGCGTCCAGCTCAAGATTTCACCAACATGGATCTAGAGGCCCTGTTGTCCGTGTCGTTCATCACCGCCACCCAAAACAAAGAAGACCCTTTTCTCCTGCCGTTCAGCACCAGCGTGCGCACCGCCAACGATCTGGCGCGGCTACAGCCTCGTACCCTCCCCATCGCCTTCGACGGCCTACCCGGCCTCTCCATTCAGAAAACAGCCCACGGCCAGCAATCGCCCTACATCCGCGGTTTCACCGGCTTCCGCACCCTGATGCTCGTAGACGGTGTCCGCCTGAACAACTCAACTTTCCGTGAGGGCCCCACCCAATACTGGACGACCTTGGATGTCGCGGCCTTTGACCGCATTGAGGTAGTCGCAGGCCCCGCCGCCGCACTCTATGGAACCGACTCAGTGGGTGGCACAGCACAGGTATTCACCCCGGTGACGGATTTCACCTCCGGTCCCCGCAAATGGACTAGCCAGACCACCGTGCGCCTCGCCAGCGCCGAGCAATCCCTCGCCGGGCATCTGGCCACCAGCGGCCCGTTGGGACAACGTTCACAATTAAGTCTCGGCTACAGCTATGATACTTTTCCGGATTATTACGCCGCTCCACCCATCAAACGCGTGCGCCACAGCGGCTACGACCTGCACGCGTTTGATCTGAAGCTCGAGCACCTTTTCGCCAACAACACCCGCCTCACCGTGGCACACCAAACCATGGACATGAATGACATTGCGCGCACCCACAATACACCTGCCAGCTTCCCATGGCGCGGCATCACGCCGGGCACGGATCGTGAGCGCCTAAGCGATCAAGACCGAAATTTAACCTACGTCCGAGTCGCTATCCCCAAAATCGGCGACTCGTTCGAGGATGCCGAGATCACCCTTTCGCACCAACTGCAACAGGAGCAGGGCTTCCGAGTGCGTAGCGACGGACGAAGTGAGATCAGCAGGACCGACGTCAATACCTACGGCCTCAAGGCCATCCTGCGCAGCGCCACCCGCTTGGGCTTATGGTCCTACGGCCTGACGACCTATCGCGACAAGGTGCAGACAGAGCAAAACCGTTACAATGCCGACGGCACATTTAATCGTCGCGATATTCAGGGCCCCGTCGCCGACGACTCCCAATACGATCTATTCGGTGTCTACGTCCAGAATCAGCTCCCAAAAATCGGCAAAATGCACCTGACCGTGCGCGGCCGCTATGATGAAGCCACGGCCAACGCGGGCCGCCTGCTGGACCCGGTGACCAACCTGCCGACCAGCTTCCGTGGCACGTGGCGATCCACCCTAGGCAGTCTCAACGGCACCTACGATCTGCCTTCGATTGCTGGCTCCCAAGTGATTCTTTTTGCTGGTTGTTCCCAAGGCTTCCGCGCCCCCAACCTCTCCGATCTTTCCCGCCTCGACTCAACCGGTGGCAATAGCATCGAAACGCCCTCGACGAAAATTAGCCCTGAACACTACCTCATGAGTGAGATTGGTTTCAAAGTACGTTCCAACCGCCTCTCCCTGACGGCCACCTACTTCAATACCATGGTCAAGGACATGATCATCCGCCGCCCCACCGGTCGGCTCATCAACGGCTCCATCGAATTGACCAAACTCAACTCCGGCAACGGACACGTTGAAGGCGCAGAGCTTTCCCTCCAATATGCGCTAACCGAGCAACTGACACTGGGCGTAACCTCCTCCTACGTGGAAGGCTTGGTCACCAGCTATCCTACCTCCGATGCGACCTACACCATTGACGAACCGCTCTCGCGCCTGCCCCCCTTGACAACACAACTGAACATTCGCTTCACCAGCCCCCGACGAAACTATTGGGCCGAGGTAGCAGCCACCATAGCCAAGCGTCAGGATCGTCTCTCGGCGCTCGATATAAGTGACATCGAACGCATCCCTCCCGGCGGCACCCCCGGCTATGCGGTGGTCCATTTGCGTGGAGGTTGGAGTCCAACGGAGAACCTGACACTCACCTTGGCCTTGGAAAATCTCGGGAATCGTGATTATCGCGTCCACGGCTCCGGCATTAACGAGACCGGACGCAACGTTGTTTTCTCTGCCGTGATTAAATACTGATCATTGCTCTCACTCTCATGCCTCCGCAATCCAATCGGTTACTCATTATTGATGATACACCGACTATCCATGCGGATTTTCGCAAGATTCTAGCATCGCAAGAAACCGCTGGAACCAGCCCAGACAGCCAAACACGACTTACCAACATGGGTACGGCCATTTTTGGCCAAGCCGCCATGGCCGCCCAGCTTCCCCAAGCCGACGACTTCGCCATCGACAGCGCCTATCAAGGCGAGGAAGGACTGATCCTTGTCGAGAAAGCCGTGCGCGAACAGAATCCTTACATGCTGGCTTTTGTAGACATGCGCATGCCCCCAGGCTGGGACGGCCTGGAGACCATCCAGCAGCTCTGGAAGGTCGCCCCCGACTTGCAAATCGTGATTTGCACTGCGTATTCCGACCACTCGTGGGCAAGCCTATCCAAAGCCCTCGGAAAAACGGATCAGGTACTCATTCTAAAAAAACCATTCGATGCCATCGAGGTCCAACAACTCGCCCACACCTTGGTGGAAAAATGGCATCTCACCAAAACGGCCCAGCTAAAGCTGGCAGAAATGGAAAGCCTCGTTTCCAAGCGCACCCAAGAATTAAAAGACGCCTTGGCGATCGCCGATCAAGCCCGCGCTGCCGCTGAAAACGCTAACCTGGCCAAATCGGCCTTTCTCGCCAATATCAGCCACGAAATCCGTACTCCGATGAACGGAGTGATCGGCATGTGTTCGCTCCTCCACCAGACTCCTCTCAGCAACGAACAAAAAGACTACGTCAACACCCTCGTGCAAAGCGGCGAGATCCTGCTCTCGCTCATCAACGACGTACTCGATCTATCCAAGATTGAGGCGGTCGCGATCGAGTTGGAGAAAATTCCTTTTTGCCTGTCCGAGATAGTGACGAGCATCGTCAATCTACTCGACTCGCAGGCCATATCAAAGGGCCTGCGACTCAGCTATACAATCGATGAGGCCCTGCGCGCCCCCATGCTCGGCGATCCCGTTCGCATACGGCAGATTATTCTTAACCTCGTGGGCAATGCGATCAAGTTCACGGCCAGAGGTTCTGTCACCATCGAAGCCAGAAAATTGACCGAGGCTACCCAAAGCGTTCAAGTCGAGATCAGCGTGACCGACACCGGCATCGGCATCGCCTCCGATCAAATCGGCCTCCTGTTCCAGCCCTTCATGCAAGCCGATATCTCCACCACGCGACGCTACGGCGGAAGTGGGCTCGGCCTCTCCATCAGTCAAAAGCTCGCCGCACTCATGGGCGGCACGATCAGCGCCACCAGTGCCATCGGGCAAGGCTCCACCTTTGCCCTCACCCTCACGTTACCTTTGGCTGCACCGGGCAGCGAAACTCGGGATGACCAATCCTCCGTTGGCGTCAGCGCCCCAAGTATGACGAAATTCGGCGCATCGTTAAATGTACTGCTCGTCGAAGACAATGCCGTGAACCAAAAGGTAACCAACCAACACCTGCAGCACCTCGGATTCACCGTTGATATTGCGCAGGATGGTATCGAAGGATGCGATAAGTTCATCCTGAAGAAATATGATCTCGTGTTTATGGACTGCCAGATGCCCCGGATGAACGGTTTCGAAGCCACCAAGATGATCCGCAGTTATGAGCAAACCGAAAAACGCCCGCGCACGCCCATCATCGCCTTAACCGCCGGAGCAGCCGAAGGTGACCGTTACGCCTGCCTCACCGCCGGGATGGATGATTATCTCAGCAAGCCAATCCGCTGGAATCAACTCGCCCAATTATGCCTCCGGCATCTGCCCGCCCCCGAACCGAAACTCTAAACTCCACCAAAGGCCATCTCGCCAAAGGCATCAAATCCGAGGTAGGGCGTGACCGCCGGGCGCGCCGGGATCAAAACCGCAGCGGGCCCGCCCTGCCCGAAACCGTCGCCAGAACCATTACTCCACGTTCGCGATTTGTTCGCGGATGCGTTCGAGCTCGTTTTTGAGCTCGATCACGTTGCGGGAAATCACGAGGTCGTTCGCCTTGCTGCCGATCGTGTGAACTTCCCGACCCATTTCCTGAAGAATAAATTCCGACTTGCGGCCAATCTCACCGTTGCTCTTCAGCAAAGCGGTAAACTGCTCGAAATGACTCCGTAACCGCGTGAGCTCCTCGGCAATGTCACAGCGATCCGCAAAGAGCGCGATTTCCTTAAGCACACGTTCGTCGCTCAAATCGAGTTCAAGGTCGGCCTGCCGCAAGCGTTGCATGAGCTGCTCGCGATAGTTCTTCGGCACCTGCGGCGCGCGCTCCGTTATCGCTGTGGCGTGGTTCTGCAAGATCGCGAGCCGTGCGAGAAAATCAGTGAGCAGCGTCGCACCTTCGCGTCCACGCATTTCAGAAAAATCTTTCAGCGCCGCTTCAAGCGTCGCGAGCACGATCGGCTGAGCCGTCTCGGTCGCGGGCACCGCGCTGGACCTGCGCTGCGAATTCGCCACTTCCCAGAGCAGTTCCGGCGTCGGCTGAAAAGCGACGCCCTGCTTCTCGGAAAACGCAGCCAGCTTCGCCAACACTTCCGCCGCCGCCGTTTCGTCCCACGGTGCGGTTTGCTCGCCGCCATCAGCCCCGGTCAACTCGAGATCGACATGAACCTTGCCGCGCACGGCATATTTGCGAACGAGGTCATTGATCTGCGGCTCAAGTGACTCCCACTCCTCGGGCAGTTTGACGGTGAGATCGAGCGTCTTGCGATTCACCGAGCTGACTTGAGCTGTGAGTGTTTGCGCACCGAGCGAAGCCGTAGCGCGTCCAAAACCGGTCATGCTTTTCATAAATGAAACTCCATTTCATTCATGAAAAATCACAAACTCCAAATCGCCAAACGCCAAACAAAACGGCGGGCAAACATACAAAGAAATCACAAAACTGATCACTCCAGCTTTATCACGATGGATGAGAAAATGAGTTTCAATTCGTGCGCCTCCTGCCTCAGAGCTGACCACTGGGCTGAGGAGTGGTGGCGCACCCTGCTACGAGCAAGCAACACAGTGCAATAATAGATGGGTTATGTTTCATTTTAGAGCACGTCTATCAATCGTTGAAATACGACATCGGCTGTAACCTCTAAAACAGCTTCGACAGGTTTTTTCCATCCCATGATGCCAACACTGGCACAAATGGCACCGAGCAAACCAAATGAGACCACTGCCCATGGGCTGAAATCCGCACGTAGGGCCCAAACCGCAAACCCGATGAAGAAGGCGCCAACCACTATCGCAACGATTCGCTTCCATGGTTCGACCGTTTGCACGCGAAGGGCGAGAAAATCCTCTATTCTAGCGCTGCTTCGGCCACGCTGACGAAAAGATTTCTGTGCTTCATTGAGCGCAGCCTTTTCGAGAAACTGTCTATGAGAGTCTCGGCTCATCTAGTTTTTACCCAGACACTATAGCCACACCCATAGATGGTGCGGCGGGTGCAACGCAGCCGCCGTGACAGACATAGGCGTTGCGCTCTGGTGCCTCGCTGCTCGATACAGTTGGCCGCCACTGAACCAGATGAACGCACCAATTGCTTCACGTCCTCAATATTTGAAATAGTCCGCTGCAACTCCCGCACAAAACCCCGCACCGCCTCGGCAAAAACCGCCGTTCTTTCTTCCAAATCATTTAGACCCGCACTCATTGAGATTTTTTTGGCGTTTGGAGGTTTGGCGTTTGAGATTTCCTACCCGGTCTTTCGATCGAGTAAGGCTTGAACCTGCTGAACATCCTTATCCCCTCGCCCGCTGAGGCTCGCGATGATGATTTTGTCCTTGGGCAGTGAGCTCGCGCGTTTCAAGGCGTAGGCCAGCGCATGCGTCGATTCGAGCGCGGGAATGATGCCTTCGAGGCGCGAACAGAGCTGAAAGGCGGCCAACACTTCGTCGTCGGTCGCGTAGGCAAAATCGATCCGGCCGCGTTCGTGATAAAACGCGTGCTCCGGGCCCACCGCGGCGTAATCAAGGCCGGCCGATACTGAGTGGGTCGGTTCGATCTGGCCGTCGGCGTCCTGCAGCAGAAAAGTTTTGCAGCCTTGCAACACGCCCAAGCGTCCACCGGCAAAACGCGCCGCGTGTTCGCCGCGCCGGATGCCGCGTCCACCAGCTTCGACGCCCGTCATGCGGATCTGCGTGTCTTCGAGAAACTCGAAGAACAAGCCGATCGCATTGCTACCGCCACCCACGCACGCGAT
This sequence comes from Verrucomicrobiota bacterium, assembly GCA_031404135.1. Classification (GTDB taxonomy): domain Bacteria; phylum Verrucomicrobiota; class Verrucomicrobiia; order Opitutales; family Opitutaceae; genus JADKHC01. The sequence goes on from JANNHA010000004.1 coordinate 31,561, forward strand.
GAGTTCGTCGGGCAACCGGCCTTCGCGCGCGAGGAGCTGTTCCTTGGCTTCAAGTCCGATCACGCGATGAAAATCCCGCACCATCTTCGGATACGGGTGCGGACCGTAGGCGGTGCCGAGCACGTAATGCGTGTGGCGCACATTGGTCACCCAATCGCGCAGCGCCTCGTTGACGGCTTCCTTGAGCGTCTTCTGTCCGGCTTCGACGGCGCGGACTTCCGCACCCATCAGCCGCATGCGAAACACATTCAACGCCTGGCGCTCCATGTCGACCGCACCCATATAGACAACGCATTCGAGGCCGAACTTCGCGCACGCCGCTGCCGTGGCCACGCCATGCTGGCCGGCGCCGGTTTCGGCGATGATGCGCTTTTTGCCCATGCGACGGGCGAGGAGGACTTGCGCGAGCGCGTTGTTAATCTTGTGCGCGCCGGTGTGGAGCAGGTCTTCGCGTTTGAAATAGATTTTTGCGCCTCCGGCATGGTTCGTCAGACGTTCGGCAAAGTACAACTGCGTAGGCCGGCCCGCGAATTCTTGCAGGTGATGCTTCAGCTCGGCTTGAAACGGCGGATCGTTTTTCGCCACTTCGTAGGCCTGATCGAGCTCCTGTAACGCGGTCATGAGCGTCTCGGGCACATAAATGCCACCGTACACGCCGAAGTGGCCACTCGCATCGGGCAATGAGAAACGATCGATCTTGGGTGAAGCAGTTGACATGTCCGACCAGAGTGAAGGCCCGGCGCTATCGGAGGCAAATCGCTTTTGCAGGATCCTCAACAGCTCTGCGCCGCGGCGTCCGACACAGTCTCAACCCACACGCCCTAAATGCGTTTCACGGTCACGAGCGTGAGATCGTCACGTTGCGCCGCACCACCCGAAAACCGCTGCACGGCGTCGAGAATGCCGTCGTTCATCTGGCGCGCGCTGCGGGAATGCAGGCTGCGTACCGTGTCGGCCAGCCGGGTGCCGGAAAACTCTTTGGCGTCTTCATTCGCCGCTTCTGTGATGCCGTCGGTATAGAGCACAAATGTCTCCCCGGGCAACAAGGGCTCGCAACGGTCGACGATCACCGAATCAAAAAGCGCGGGTTCAACCATGCCTAGCGGCATGCCTTCAGCACCGACAAACGCACTCACGAACTGGCCCGCCTCGGAATCGAAACGCGCAAACAGCGGCAATTCATGTCCAGCGCGGGCAAACGTCACTTCGTTTTCCACGGTGTCGATGATGGCGTAAACAATCGTTATATACAACTCCTGCTGCAAATCACCGCAAAGCACCCGGTTCAGCTCGGCCAGCACACGGGCGGGCGAATGGATGCGCGGCGCGATCTGCCGCAGATTCGTGCGACAAATCGCCATGAGCAGCGATGCTGGTATCCCTTTCCCGGATACGTCGGCCACCGCTACGCCGAGCAACGTGTCGGACAGTGGGAAAAGGTCGTAGAAATCGCCGCCGACCTTCTGCGCCGGGAGGTAACGCGCGTCGACATCGAAGCCCGCGATCTTCGGCGCGGTGCGCGGAAGCAGCATCTGCTGGATACCGCTGGCGAGCGAAAGATCGAGGTCGAGCTGTTTTTTCTCGATCTGGAAATTGAGAAACTCGGAATTGTGCAACGCGAGCGCAGCCTGCTCGGCTAGGGATTTTACGAGGGAGAAATCTGTTTCTGAAAACGGCCGGCCATCCGCAGGATTCGCCACCGCGAGCACGCCGAAAAAGCGACCACCGAAAGTGAGCGGCACGGCGATGACCGACTTCACCGCGAGCGCCGGATCGTCGTGCCGCACGATGCGCGGATCGACATCGGCATCGGCAATCAACTCGGCCTTACCCGTGGCGGCGACACGCCCGACGACGCCCTCGCCCACCGGAAACGTTTCATATTTAAACACCTGCTCGATGAATTTTGCGCGTGAAGTAAGTTTGTTTTTCACCGCCTCCGGCAGGGGACGATGCGGCGGAAACAGACCTTCGAGCGCGGCGCCCCGCATCATATCTTCAGCCGTACGTTCAAAAATACACGCGCTCAACGCACCCGTGCAAAGAATCGAGGCGTGGACGATGCGTTGATACAGTTCTTCGCGGCGCGGATTTGCCGCCAACGCCTCGGCCATGTGCCGCATGAAATCGACAACGATCTGTATCTCCTGCGTAACCACCTGTTTCTCCTCACCAACGCGCTCGAGTTCTCGTTGCGCACGATAGTAAAAGAGGAAAACCGCCAACACACCGGTGGCGACGCCGATCAGGAAAAATACCATGGGGTATAAAAGAGGAACACCATCTGTGGCAGTCCTAGCCCTGCTCGGCAATGGTGGAAATCTGCTTGCACGAAAACATTTCCCGGGCCTTGTTCGCACCTTTATGAGTACACCCGCTCCTGCCACCGAAACTGCCATCATCAAAACCTCCTACGGCGAAATCACCCTCGCCTTCTGGTCCGACGTCGCGCCGAAGACCGTTGAAAACTTCAAGAAACTCGCTCGCGAAGGTTTCTACGACGGCACGGCTTTTCACCGCGTCATCAAGGGCTTCATGGTCCAAGGCGGCTGTCCCAACACCAAGGAAGGCGTCGGCGGCATGCCCGGCACGGGCGGTCCCGGCTACCAGATCAAAGCCGAGTTCAACGCCAAAGCCCACGTGCGCGGCGTCGTTTCGATGGCGCGCTCGGCCAATCCTGATTCGGCCGGCAGCCAGTTCTTCATCTGCCACGGTGACGCCCGTTTCCTCGACAAGCAGTACACCGCCTTTGGTCAACTCGTCGCCGGTGACGACGTCCTCGAACGCCTCGCCACGGTCCCGACCAAGAGCGGTGGCGGCGGCGAAAAAAGCACGCCCATCGAACGCCTCTCGATCGAAAGCATCCGCATCGTGCCGGCCGCCTAAACGCGTCACGCGGAGCCAAAACCTACTCTCATCCCCAAGGGCGCCCGCACCGGCGTCCTTTTTTTATTTTTGTATTAACTCTTCTTTTTCCGCCTGCGAAGACCGCTCCAGGGCAGCCGTTCTTTCTTTTTCCTTTTGTTCGGATTTCTCAACCACATCCAAGCCGCCCAGCAAACCACGGGCTTCATCCTTTAAACTCAGGGAGGACTTTGGCGAAGCTATGATTTCCTCCAACATCGTTCGCTGTTCGTCGCGGCGACCCGCGTTAGCAGCTTCCCGCGCTTTCTGCATCTTAGCATGCACTACAAGTGGATCACGCCGCTTAAGCAGCTCTATGCGTAATTGTCCCGAAATCGAAGAATCATTTAAAAAGCCATCGAGCAGATCCAAAGCTTCTTGGAACCTGTTCGTATCGACCAAAGGCACTACCTTCTCGCAAATGTCCTCAAATATCCATTGTTCTTTTAGATTCTGAACGTAAAACGAGTCTTGCGGATTTAGTTTCCCGCGGTCCTTTAAGGCACGCCCGAGTAATTCCTGGGCTTTTTGTTTCTCGCCCGTCTTTTTGGCGATATGCGCAAGCCCGACAAACAGCACCGCCTCATCAGGGTAAAACTTCAGGCCTTGACGAAGAAACGTCTCATCCTCGTTCGTAAACTCTTCGACGTCACCAAAGCCCAACGCAAGGAATCGGTAGGCCATCTTGAGATTGGGCCGCAAGGCGAGCCCCTTCTCTATCTCATTCGCAATCGTGCGAGCGTCCGCCGAAGGAACCCCGCCCAATTCCATCGCGGCGCGTGCCTTGGACATGGCCACTATTAAATAGCTCCAGCCATCGCTCGAACCAAGCATCACCGCTTTCTTCGCCGCATCAACACCGCCGCCTGTATCAATATCATTCGCCGCCTGTATACATGCCAGCGTATCCCAACAGGCCGCATTTTCTGGCGCCAAACGGACAGCGCTTTCTGCATGCTTGAGCGCATCCTCTTTGAATCCTGATCCATACGATAGCTTGGCCATGGCCATTTCAACAATTGCCGGGGATGCCGGAACGAACTCTCCTGCCAGCTTTTTGACAGGATTATTCCTCACCAAACCCATAGTGTATTTTCCGCTCACAATGTAGTTTTTAAGTTTGGCGTCCATCTCCCGACAAGACATGCCAAAACCGGTATTAAACGCTTCCTCGGTCGTCCCCGCCTTGGCATAGGCGTTGAGGAAATCGTTCAAAGCCGTACGAGTACCGTCATGCTTGCCGAACAACAGGTAATGCACAAACAACCACGACTGGGCGTAAAACATGCCCATGCGCTTTTCTTCGTTGTAAGCCGCGCTCCCCGTCCCTGTGTGCAGCAGCTCATCAACAGAAACCATGTGGCGCGTCTGATCCTTTAACAGAGCCGCGTATCCACCAATGGGCTTTCCCCATAGAGCCACTGAATCGACCAATTTGAACGTCGAGAACACCTCGGCCAGTCCTTCTTGAATGCAGAGAGGTATGAATCGCGGATGGATGCTCAGCATCCAGTGCACTCCTTCATGGAAAATCGTTTCGCGCGTCGCGGAATTTTCCTCGAAATTCCTCATCCCGATAATACTCCAAGTCTCATGTCGGGAAAAAAAACCAGCCAGTTTTTGCTTTTTGCCGTTGGGCTGGGCCGGCAGGAAAGGCTTGAAATCCTTTTCATTCGCAAAAATCACAACGGTTAGACGAGGCAGGAGATTTTCATTAACCCTTATAATCCGGTTAATTGCGTCAATAAACTGGTTGAACTCCTCCGCCCACGCCCGCGTTTCCTTTTCCGAAATCTGCGAGACCACGGTGAAACGGGGCGTCTCCAGCACCCGCCATTGCGGTGCCGCGTCAGCCATTCCTACCGCAACCACTAGGGCCACCACCAGCAGCCCAAACCTATAAAACCAACGTCGTAGGGTAATCACACCTCCAGCGTCGCCAGTCGGCAAAATCGACGCAAGCCGAACCAGCTCAGAAAACAGCCCCGCCTTTTAAAAACAAAAGAAGGCTCCTAACGGAACCGGGCGAAAATGACTCTTGGTGCCGTTGGGCGTGCTGGGTCGCTGATAAACACGCGCCAGGGCTGTTGGCCGCCATGGTCAAAACCGCGCGCATGATCGAGCGACGTCTCGAAGCCGTCATGGCACATGGTATCAATCGCACCACCAACGCCATGGAAGGCCTCAACAGCGTCTTCTCTGCGATCAAACGCAAGGCACGCGGCTTTCGCTCAACGGAGAATCTAACCACCCTGCTTTACTTCACCGCCGGCCACCTCGACTTGCCGACTACCCATCGAAAATAGCGAGGAACCAGGAATCTTAAATTGCAACTGTGCCTCAAATCCCCAAGCTCAAAACAAACAAACAAATAAATATAGTATGGCTCAAAAAAAGACGACCTTGGTACTAATTACAGCAATGGTTTTTGCGCTAAATACGCCCGATCTATTTAGCCAGAATCAAAAGGCAAAAGATGCGACCGCTTCCTCAGCCCTGAAAGTAGTCAATAACCCCATCATTCCTAATTTGGGAGTGTGCGACCCGCACATTCACATTTTTAACAACAAAGCTTACCTCTTTGCCTCCCACGACAGAGAGCCGACTGAAAAATTTTATGGCATGTACGATTGGTGGGTCTGGTCTTCATCCGACTTAGTGCATTGGGAATTGGAGTTTAATCTCTTCCCCAAAGATATGTGGGTTGGGCCAACTAATAATTGCTGGGCCGTTGATGGTGCCGAAAGAAACGGCAACTATTATTTCTACGTTTCGGGAAATTGGAACACCGGCATTGCAATGAGCACCACTGGCCCCGGTGGGCCTTATAAAGATATACTCGGGAAATCCATAGGCATCAAATACGACCCAACTGTTTTTATTGATGATGACGAGAATAAAACACCCTACCTCATCACAGGCGGCTTCCCTTATACAATCGCCAAACTCAATAATGACATGATTTCATTGGCGGAAGAATCTAAAAATCTTACGCACACCACAGTTGCCTGGAAGGGCGATGGCGGTTTTCTGCATAAGCGCGCTGGCCTTTATTACCTAAACGGCCACGGCACCAGCTATTCAACAGCTACGAATATCTACGGCCCCTATACCTACAGAGGAACATTCTATAAAAAATGGATCGATCATCCGACGATTTTTAACTGGAATAACCAAACCTATTGCGCATTCGGTTTGGGCGATGTGGGCAAATTTTTTCGTAAAACCCATTTAACCTATGTTCATTATAAAGAGAATGGCGATATCGTTGCCGATGGAGATGTCGGCGAATCGTTCATCGGGGTAGGCCAGTACGATTGTTCAAAAAAAATAGAGGCAGAATGGTATTTTGCTGCATCGAACGAAACCAAAAAGCAGGAGAGTGAAACCGGATTCGTTGTAAGCAACAGCACGAACAACGCCTCGCTTTTCTATCCCCGGGTTCTCAATGCTGCGGCAAAAGCCACTCTCAGTATTCATATAGCATCGGCGAATAGTGGCGACACAATAGAAGTACACCAAGACAAAATCGATGGTGCGTTATTAGGCACCATCCGCATTCCAAACACCGGAAGCCTCACTACATATCAAACTGTATCAACTCAACTAAAGAACAAAGAGGGATTGCTAAATATTTACCTGGTGTATAAGAGCAAGACCGGCAACCCCTCAAATATTGATTGGTTATCCCTTTCGTCTACGGGCGCAATTGCACAGCCACCCAAAGGAGAACCCGTCATCCTCGCAACCACACTTACTGCGACGACACCCTCAGTAAGTGCCTTCACGCAAATCGAGGCAGAAGATCTTGTTTGCTATAACGTACTTCGCACAGTCGGCGGCAATGACGGTGGACCCATCAGGCAAATTGCAAATCTCAAGAATTCGAGCTACGCCTCCTATAATATTGATTTCGGACCAAAGGCGAAAAGTTCACTCACCTTCCAAGCTCGATTATCATCGGTAAAGCCAGGCAGCATTGAGATCCGCCTCGGGAGCATCACAGGGCCCTTGCTTGGCACGTGTGAGTACGGAAGCACGGGAGGAAATCAAAACTGGGAAACGAAAGCGTGTAACGTAACGGCACCTTCTGGTGTTCAACACGTCTTCCTCGTCTTTAGAATGGAAGAAGAAGTGAAATTTCATAATTCAGCTCCTTCTATTGGTCTCAATTGGATAAAATTTATTGAATAACGCATTCCGCATTTTCCTTCAAAGCCCGTAAAAGAAGCCGGGCTTTGAGCCTTGGAGTTGTGCATGTTGCTCGGTTCGCACATCAGGTTGAAGCGTCCATGCTCCCGCTGTTCACCTCTTACTCCGCCAGCAATTTTTCCATCTGGCGAATCGTTTTTTCATCTGAGCTTTGCCGAGCATGCCGATGCCGGTGCCGGTTCGCATCGCCATCGCGATGGAAGACGATTTCGACAAATCGCATTGAAACGTCGCAGGTCAGCACGCCTTCGACACAAGTGCTGGCCCAGGCGTCAGGCTGCTTGGAGAGGATGGACAGCAGCCTTGATTTTTTGGCCAACCGTGTTGATTGCCTCGCGTAGCTCGAAAGCGAGCTGCACCCGCAACCAGTAACCAGGTGTTTGACCAAAATAAGCACAAAGGTGGAGATCGGTCTCCGCAGTGATTCCGCGCTTTTCGTTGACGATCTCGTTGACGCGCTGGTGCGGAAGCTTCGCGTCTTTGGCGAGCCGGTAAGGCGTGATACCCATTGGCACAAGGAACTCTTCGCGGAGGAGTTCGCCGGGATGGACATTGATGTATTTTTTCATGGCTTTAATGATAGTCAGTGATTTCTACGTCGTGCGCATTTTGGCCAGCCCAACGGAAGCAAACACGATACTGATCATTTACTCGGATGCTGTGCTGACCAGCCCGGTCGCCTTTGAGGGCTTCGAGGCGGTTGCCCGGTGGGAGCCGTAGTTCGTCGAGGGTGGATGAGGCTTCAAGTTGCGTGAGTTTTCTGAGTGCGACTTTAAGGATGGCCGGTGGCAATTCAGGAGGACGACGACCGAGCCAAAGAGCCTCGGTTGGTTTATTCGCGAAGGATTGAATCACGGAGTAGTGGATTGTTTATGCACGGTAGGCATGCATAGCGTCAAGCAAGATTATGCACGCCTAGCATGCATAGCGTCGGCCGGGGCTGAGCGCTTAAGCTGATCGAAAGACCGTAGAGTAGGCAAAGAGTGCAGTTGAGGTGATTTGAACTGACCGAAGTTGTCAGTGTCACCGCTGTGCTCCCCCCATCAAACCGGACGGGCGGAGTTTCCCGCATCCGGCGGGTAAGTCTCGCGTACGCGCGCCGCTCCCGCCGAACCAGACGGCACGGCCACGAGGTCCGGCCCTACCCTCGCCAAGCGCGTTGGATCACCCAAACCGCCAAAGCACATTGAGGTCAATGCGCTCCACCTCGCACCTGCACACGGAACTCAAAATTCTCCGTGGCCTCCGTGCGTCCTCGCGTGCCCTCTGTGCTATGCTCCGAAGCTCACTCCGCCAACAACTTCTTCCAGCGGGCGAATTGTTTTTTTGTCTGAACTTTGCCGGGCATGCCGGTGCCGGTTCGCATCGCCATCGCTCGATCCAGATCAAAGACTTTGACCCAATCCGCTCCGAACGCTTTGTGCACCGATTGCACTTCCTCTAGCGGAAGGTTGTCGAGTTTCACCGACAGCTTTTCGGCAATCTTCACCACCGCACCGACCGCGTGATGCGCCTCACGGAACGGCACGCCTTTCGCGACAAGGTAATCTGCCAGATCCGTCGCCAGCAGCGCGGGATCGCTCACCGCTGCAGCGCAACTGGGCCGATTCACAATCATGCCCGCGATGGTTCCGGCGAGCACATCGGCGCACATCGCCGTCTGATCAAAGCTGTCGAATACCGGCGGTTTGTCCTCTTGCAGATCGCGATTGTAGGTGAGCGGCAAGCCCTTCGTGAGCGTGAGGAGCGTGTGCAAGTTGCCCTGCAGGCGCGCGGATTTGCCACGCATGAGTTCACAGGAATCGGGATTCTTTTTCTGCGGCATCAAACTGGAGCCGGTGCAAAACGCATCGGGCAATTCCACAAATTTAAACTCCGCGCTCATCCACAAAATCAGATCTTCGGCGATACGCGAAAGATGCACGCCGAACAAGGCGCAAGCACTAGCGAACTCGATGTACGTGTCGCGGTCGGCCACGGCGTCCATCGAGTTTTGCGTGACTTGCGGACGGCCCTTCGCGTCGACGAAGCCGAGCTGCGTCGCGACAAATTCGCGGTCGATCGGCAGCGTCGTGCCGGCAATCGCGCCTGAGCCCAACGGACACCAATTGGCGTGAGCGGCGGTTTCGGCAAAGCGCGTACGATCGCGTTGAAGCATTTCGAGGTACGCGAAAAGATGGTGCGCCAGATAGACCGGCTGAGCGCGTTGCAGATGCGTGTAACCGGGGACAAGCACATCGGCATTGGACTCGGCGATGGCGAGGATGGCGCGTTGGGCACCGGCGATTTTTTCATCGATGACTTTGCAGGCGTGTTTGAAAAACAGCCGCATGTCGGTGGCGATTTGATCGTTACGGCTGCGCGCGGTGTGCAAGCGTGCGGCGGCAGGGACGTTCTTCGTCAACGCCTGCTCAATGTTCATGTGAACGTCTTCGAGCTTGGTCTCCCAAGTGAAAGTGCCGGCCTCGATCTCGGCGAGGATCGCTTCGAGTCCCGCGTGTATCGCATCGCGTTCCTTGGCTGTGATGATGCCGACATGCGCGAGCATAGCCGCGTGGGCCTTGCTGCCCTGAATGTCGAACGGCGCGAGCCGTTGGTCGAACGAGACCGACTCGCTAAAGGCGAGCATCAGATCGGCGGGGCCGGCGGAAAAACGTCCGCCCCAAGTCGCTTGTGAGGGTTTGGCCATGAACGGTAAATGAACGCGTCCGAGCCCAGCGGGGCAACGCGAAAGAAACGAAGCGGGCGAGTAAGATTTACGGCTGGCCGAAGCCCATTGCGTCGCCACAGTGGGGCCTCATGCGTCTGCGCTACCTAAAATATTTCTGTTGGCTGGCGCTCGGCATCGGCACGACCTTCACGGCACCGGCCGCCCCACCCTACGACAAAGTCGCCGTTGAAACGTCCTCGACCTCGATCTACATCGGCAAAGTCACGTTGGAGGTCGCGCCGCTCACCCGGCAAAACGGCGTTTTTTCCGGCGACTACAAAGCGAACGTTTTCCCGTATTTTTTCATGAGCGAACACGGCACGTTTCGCATGAACGTATCCGACAACGACCTCGCCCGCATCGCCAAAGGCGAAACGGTGGACTTCACCGGCGAGGCCGAAAACAGCGGCCGCGAAGCGCGCAGCGTCACCGGCCGCGCCGTGCCCGACGACGCCACGCACGGGAAAATCAAGGTCCGCATCTTCGTCACCAAAAAGATCCAGCTGATCTTTAACACGACGTATCGGTTCGGCGGTTGAAGATCCGCGTAGGGCTCGACCTCGTGGCGATGCCTTTTCCCGTTCGGTCCGTTTCCTTTACGCCCATCCGACCAATCCCGGTCTGAGGACCAGCTCCGGCCCTACAAAATCCAATTCGCAAATGACGCTGGTGCTAAACGCCACGCGCCCATCATAAGGGATAGTTTGTAACGTAATACGTTACAAACTATCTGCTAGAACTTATTATCCCAACGCCTACTATTCTTTGGGCTTTGGTAGGGCGGATGGCCCCTCATCCGCTGCGGTCAATGCGGAGCATTGACCCTACCTTTGAGCGCAAGACGTGGAGCCCGGTCAAAGCGGAGCATGGCCCCTGCCTTCGAGCACAGGGCGTAAAGCCGCGGTCAATGCGGAGCATTGACCCTACCTTCGAGCACAGGGCGTGGAGTCCAATTCTCATGTGACGTTGGTATTGCTTCGGCCCGGGCGAATAAAAAAGGGCGGACCGGTGAAGGCCCGCCCTTGGCGGAATATTCGAAACGTGGGTGTGTCGATTAAAGCGTTTGCACGGCGGCGACGACGGCCTCGGCGGTGATGCCGAGTTCCTTGAAGACAGTCGGGCCAGGAGCGCTGATGCCGAACCGATCAATACCAACCACTTTGCCATCGAGTCCGACGTATTGATGCCAGAGACCGGTAACGCCGGCTTCGATCACCACGCGCTTGCGCATCGCCTTCGGAAGAATGCTCTCGCGGTACTCGGCCGACTGGCGGTTGAAGCGTTCGAACGAAGGCACAGAGACAACGCGCACACCCGCGCCCAGAGTTTTGGCGGCGGCGATGGCAAGTTGCAATTCGCTGCCAGCGGCCAGCAAGATCGTCGTAAGCGGAGCAGTCTCCTGTACGGCTATGTATCCACCTTTCAATACACCGGCACGACGGATGTCAGCGGGGATTTCGTTGAGGTTCGGCAGATTCTGGCGGGTGAGCGCGAGGAGCGTCGGACCATCGGTGCGCTCGAGCGCGGCGGCAAAAGCGCCAGCGGTTTCCTCGGGATCGGCGGGGCGAATCACGTCCATGCCGGGGATGAGGCGCAGGCTGGAAACGGTTTCAACGGGTTGATGGGTCGGGCCATCTTCGCCGACGCCAATCGAGTCGTGCGTGTAAAGGTAAACGACGGGGAGTTTCGCGAGCGCAGCAAGACGCATCGAGGGGCGCGAGTAATCGGCGAAGACGAGGAATGTCGCGCACGAGGTGCGAAAAATGCCGTCGTAAGCGATGCCGTTATTGATCGCGGCCATCGCATGTTCGCGGATGCCAAAGCGGATATTGCGACCGGCGCGGTTGGTTTTGTCGAAGTCGGGTTGACCGGCAATGTAGTTGAGGGTCGAGCCGTAGAGATCGGCGCTGCCGGAAACGAAAAGCGGCAAGGCGGCGGCGACTGGTTGGAGAACATCGCGACCGGCAGCGCGGGAGGCGAGCTTGGCATCGGCCGGGAAGACCGGGATTTTTTCGAGCAGCTCGGCGGCGCTGACCGGCGTGTTGCGCGAATCGAGGAGCGCGGCTTTTTCGGGATTGGCGGTGCGCCAAGCTTCGTAGGTTTTGACCCACTTCTTGTATCCGCGAACGAGGCGTTTTTTGTTTTCAGCGAAATAGGCACGGACGTCGTCGCTCACGAAGAAATGTTGATCGGCCGGGAGACCGAGGGCGGGCTTGGAGGTGGCGACAAATTTTGCACCACCTTCGCCGTGACCTTTCTGCGTGCCCTGCACTTCAGGAATGCCCTTGCCAATGACGGTCTTGGCGATGATGAGCTGGGGCTTGCCGCTCTTGGCTTTCTTGGCGCGGTTGAGGGCTTTGGCGATAGCGACGAGATCGTGTCCGTCGAGGAGCGTTTGCACGTCCCAGCCGATGGCCTTGAAACGGGCGGCGCAGTTTTCGGATTGCGACTTGTCAGCCATGGCGTCGAGGGTGACGTCGTTGGCATCGTAAATGAGGATCAAGTTGTCGAGGCCTTGGTGGCCGGCAAAGGACGCGGCTTCCATCGCAACGCCTTCCTGCATGCAGCCGTCGCCAGCGAGGGCGATGACATGATTGTCGAAGAGGAGATGTTCGGCAGTATTGAAACGAGCTTCGGCCATCTTGCCAGAAACGGCAAAACCGACGGCGTTGCCGATGCCCTGACCGAGCGGACCGGTGGTGGCTTCGACGCCAGGCGTCTCGTGGAATTCAGGATGGCCAGGGGTTTTACTGTGGAGCTGGCGGAAATTTTTAACTTCGTCGAGTGAGAGATCGTAGCCGCTCAAGTGGAGCCAGCTGTAGAGGAACATCGAGCCGTGGCCGGCGGAAAGGACGAAGCGGTCGCGGTTGAGCCAGCGCGGTTCGTCGGGGTTATGGGACAGCGCACTGCCGTAGAGGACAGCGCCGATTTCGGCGCAGCCGAGGGGCAGGCCGAGGTGGCCGGAGTTGGATTTGTGGACGGCGTCCATAGCAAGTCCACGGGCTTGGTTAGCGGCTTTGGCGAGGATTTCTGTGTTGAGTTTACTCATTTTAAGAAGGGAAAGGCGGGTTCAGTTGCGCAACGGGTGCGTTGAAAGATTGAGGACTTAAGCAGGACAGGTTGTTGGGGGAAGCTGAAATTAGGGCAGAAAAAAAGCGAGCCGGTGTCGGCTCGCTTTCGAAAATGGCGCGGTCGCGAAAACGTTTAGCTGGCGACGGGAGCGGGAGCAGCGGCAGCAGCGGCGGCGGCCTTGGCGGCTTTCGCGGCAACGGCGTCGTAGCGTTTCTCTTTGACAGCGACAGCGGCTTTGCCCTGGCGATCACGGAGATAATAGAGGCGGGCCTTCATCGGCTCGGACTCGCGCTCGACTTCGATCTTCTCGATGTTCGGAGAGTTAACCGGGAAAACGCGTTCGACGCCTTCGCCGTAGCTGATGCGGCGGACGGTGAAGGTTTCGTGGATGCCATTGCCCTTACGAGCGATGACGATGCCGGCGAAAACTTGGACGCGTTCTTTGTCGCCTTCGCGCACTTTGGTGTGAACGCGGACGCCGTCGCCTACTTTAAAGGAAGTCACGTCGGACTTCACTTGGGCGGCGGTGATTTCTTTGATGATCGGATTCATGTCTGGGTTATTTGAGTAAATCGGGTCGTACCTGGCGTGTTTTCTCAAGACGTTTAGCTGCTCGCCATTTGTCGATCTCGGCATGGTTACCAGAAAGGAGCACTTCCGGTACGGACATACCTCGAAATTCGGCGGGACGCGTGTATTGAGGAAAGTCGAGCAACTTGCCGGTGAAGGATTCGTGCGTCAATGACTTTTCTTCCCCGAGTACGCCGGGGATGAAACGTGAGAGCGCATCGATCACCACGGCTGCGGCCAAAGTACCATTTGTCAGCACATAATCACCGATGCTGAGCTCCTGATCGATCACGCCATCGCGGATGCGTTGATCAATGCCTTCGTAGTGGCCGCTGAGAAAGATAATGTGTTGTTGCTTGGACAAATCTTCAGCAATCGCGGGCGAAAGCGGCACGCCGTCGGGCGTTAAATAGATCCGTCGGCAGCCCGGAGTCTGCAACTGCTCGATGGCGGCAAAAACCGGATCGGGCTTCATAACCATCCCGGCACCACCGCCAAACGGGCGGTCGTCGGCGGTTTTATGTTTGTCGGTCGTCCAAGCACGCAGGTCGTGAACTTTGACCGAAAGTTTTTGTGATTCGATGCCTTTGCCCAAGATGCTTTCGCCGAGGAAGCCGTCGAGCATCCGCGGAAAAAGCGTCAGGATGTCGATTTGGAGAGGCATGGGAAACGAGCCGTTTTGGAGCCAGAATCGCGAAGAAAACAAAAGCAAAAAACCTCGGGCAATGCCGAGGCTTTGGACTTCAGAGAACTAAAAAACTTTCGTTCCCTTCGTTATCTTTTGTAAAATGTCTTAGGCGACCGGGGCGGCGGCCGTAGCGGCTTTGCGCGCCTTCTTGATGAGGGCGTTGACCGTGTCGGAGGGCTTCGCGCCCTTGCTCAGCCAGTAATCGACGCGGTCGATGCGGAGGATCAGCGGCAGGGTTTTCGATTGCGGCGTGTAGGTGCCGAGGTTTTCGGCAGGGGAGCCGTCACGACGGGAACGAGCTTCGGCCACCACGACGTGGTAGATGGGCTTGTGCACTGCGCCGATGCGGGAAAGACGGATTTTGAGGGCCATGAGAACAGTTTTCTGAATCGATTACTTTTGGAAAAGTTGGTGAGTGCACCGACCGCGCGGGGAGTTGTCAAGCGTGCGCTTTCGAGGAATTTTCACTTAAATTCATTCAACGGGCACACTCTATTTCCTGCCGAGGGTGGCGGGTGACGAGGAATTCATGGTTTCATAGGCGCTCAAGCGTCGCATCTTGCGGGTAAAGGCTCAATCGTCCGCGTTGACCGATGACGTCGGTTTGTATTCCTGGCCGGTGAGCGCGGCGAATTTCTCCTCAAAATCTGCCCGCTGCAGACCCGCCACGATGCTCTCGATCTGCCCTTCCATCACCTGCGGCAAATTGTACAACGTAAGGCCGATGCGATGATCCGTGAGCCGATTTTGCGGGAAGTTGTAGGTGCGAATGCGTTCGCTACGGTCACCCGAACCAATCTGGCTGCGACGGTTTTGCGCATACTTGGCATGCTCCTCGTCTTCTTTCTGTTTCAACAAGCGCGAGCGCAGCACCGTCATTGCCTTCGCCTTGTTTTTGATCTGTGAGCGCTCGTCGGCGCATTGCACCATCAAACCCGTGGGTTTGTGCACAATCTGCACGGCGGAATCAGTCGTGTTGACGCCCTGCCCGCCCGGACCACTCGCGCGGCAAACGGAGATTTCGAGATCCTGCGGGTCGATTTTCACGTCGACCTCCTCCGCCTCGGGCAACACCGCGACTGTCACCGTTGACGTATGGATGCGGCCGTTGGCCTCGGTCACCGGCACGCGCTGCACCCGATGAACGCCGCTCTCGAATTTGAGTTGTTTGTACACGTCATCGCCTGTGATGAGGAAAATGACCTCCTTCATGCCGCCGCGATCGGACGCGCTGACACTCATGGGCTGAATCTTCCAGCCGTGGTTGTCGGAGTATTTTGAATACAGGCGGTACAGCTCCGCCGCAAAAAGACTCGCCTCATCGCCACCGGTGCCAGCACGGATTTCCATGACGGTATTGCGCGAGTCGCTTGGTTCGGGTGGGATCATCGCGAACAGAATCGTCTCGTGCAGCTGCTTCTGCTTTTGCACCAAATCCGGCAATTCCGCGGCGGCGAGTTCCTTGAGGTCCGGATCGCCGGCGGCGTCTTTGATCAAGGCCTGAGCTTCGAGGATCTCGCGCGACGTTTTTTCGAAGAGCCGAAAATCCGCCACCATCTTCTGGAGTTTCTGCTGCTCGCGGCTGACCTCGGCGGCCTTGCGCGGGTTGGTATAAAACGATGGATCGGCCATCTGCGCATCGAGTTCGTCGAGGCGGCGCTGAAACGGTGAAATGTCTGGCAGGTGATCCATGAAAAATTCGGGTGCGGACGGGAAAACGGGTGGTGGAAAAGGCGGGCGGTGATTTGCGAATTGCGCAGGCGGCACAATCCGGCTTGCTTGGCGAAACGACAGGCGCTTCCACCTAGAGGTGCTGATCCGATATGGCTACCACGCTTTTCACGCAGAACATCATCGCCTGCATTTGGGACTTCGACAAGACCCTAATCCCGGAATACATGCAGTCGCCGCTCTTCCGACGCTACGGCATCAACGAGGGCAACTTTTGGGACGAGACCAACAGCCTAGTCGAGCACTACCGCCAACGCGGTTACCGGCTTTCGGGCGAAATCGCCTACCTCAACCATCTGCTCACCTACGTCATGGCCGGCGCAATGCCGAAGTTGAACAACAAGATCCTGCGCGAGTGCGGGGCCGAGATTAAGTTTTATCCCGGCCTGCCGGAATTTTTCGACCGCGCCAAAACCTTCGTCACCGAGAAGGAAATTTACCGCAAACACGAGATTCAACTCGAGCACTACATCGTCAGCACCGGCCTCGCCGAAATGGTCCACGGCAGCGCGATCGCCAGCCACGTTGAAGGCATCTGGGGCTGCGAGTTCATCGAGAATCCGCTCCAACCCGGCTTCCTAAAACAAAAGGAACTCGGAATCTCCGCCGAGGCCGAGATCGCCCAGATCAGCATGGTCATCGATAACACGACCAAGACCCGCGCGCTCTTCGAAATCAACAAGGGCACGAACAAAAATTCTGCGATCGACGTGAACGCCAACATCACGCCTGAGGATCGCCGCATTCCGTTTCAAAATATGATCTACATCGCGGATGGTCCGAGCGACATCCCGAGTTTTTCCGTGGTGAAAAGAGGCGGCGGCAAAGCCTACGCGGTGCACAATCCAGCCCGAACCGACGAATTCGCCCAAAACGACCGCCTGCGCCAGGTCGGTCGCATCGATCACTACGGCCCCGCTGACTACACCGAGACGAGCAGCACGTCGCATTGGTTGAAACTCCACATTCACAGCATGTGCGACCGCATCGTAGCCGATCGTGAAGCCGCCGTCGCCTCACGTGTATCCAAACCGCCACGACATCTCAATTCGACCGCCGAGGAAGAAGCCGCCAAACGCCCCAGCAAAGGGCCAAAGCAGGCATCGTTTTTGGAGTAATCCCGGACGGCCAGATCGTGCATACGCTCGACTGGCAATGCGAAAAGCCGGTTGCGCTGCTGAAAAACGTCATGCGCCTGACCGCGCCCAACCCCGGCGTGATGACCGGGCCGGGGACCAACAGCTATATCGTCGGCACCGCCCTGTCCGGCTACATCGTGATTGATCCGGGGCCGAATGATGAAGCGCACATCCAGCGCCTGTACGACGCGACAGGCGGGCGCATCGAGGCCATCGTCTGCACGCATTCGCATCCCGACCATTCACCGGGTGCCAGGCCTTTGCAGGCGCTGTGCACCCACCGCCCGCCGATTCTGGGATTGCCCTCGGCTGACACCGCCCGTTCCGACTCGCATTTCGTTCCCGACCGTTCGCTATTAAAT
>JANNHA010000005.1:0-57676 GCA_031404135.1 Verrucomicrobiota bacterium
TGCCGCGCTTCGCCACCTCCGGCTTCGCCTCGCTGGTCAAAGCCCTGCCTGGCCGCATCGAACGGCTCAAACGCGGCGTAGGCTCACTGGCCGAACCAGATATGCTGACGCGTTTGGCAAAGATCTATTCCTTCTTCAACGCCGACATGAAGGAGAAACTTTACAAAGGGGCATTGAAGGCAAATTTTGATCGGGACAATTACGGCACCCGCACCGCGCTCAGCCGTTTGCAATCCGACGTGCAGCATCTCGATCCGCTCACCCAAATGCTTTACGTCGACACCCGCGCCAATCTGCCGGACGACCTACTCATGGTCGGTGACAAAACCTCCATGGCCTGTTCGATCGAAGGCCGCGTACCGTTCCTCGATTACCGTCTGGTGGAATTTGTGGAGAGCCTGCCCCCGGCATTGAGATTAAAAGGCCTGACGGGCAAATATCTTCACAAGAAAGCCTGCCTCAAATGGCTGCCCAAAGAAATCGTCTACCGAAAAAAGAAAGGCTTCGCCAACCCCGTTGACCAATGGTTCCGCGTGAAGATGCGACCGTTCGTAGAAGACTGTTTGCTGAGTCCAAAATCATCCTTGTCGAACTACTTTGACCAAAAGTACATCAAGCAAATCCTCGATCTCGACCGCGAAGGTAGAGAGCCCTACCGTCGTCACATTTATCTATTGGTCTCACTCGAACTCTGGCATCGTCAATTCATTCGTCGAGAGATGCAGTAACGACTTCGCCGTCTGAGCCCATAAGTAACTAGAAAACAAGAAATCAACCCCATGCCTAATCCGATCATCAAGTGGATCAAAAACACGAGCACCAGTTTCTTCGTTAACCTCACTGGCAACCTGACATCTGCCGGGAATGTCTGGTCGGGCGAATTGACCTCTCCTTCCCAAAAATGGAAGGTCACATTTCCAGCCGTAACGATCACTGGAGGTCCCTACGTTGAAAGCCCGTGGCAACCCGCTTACCATCTCGTTTTTGGAAACATCACCGGCCAACAACTGCAAACAGGAGTGACCTTCAACAGCGGCGGCGGCTACAGCGCGAACTCCCCCAGCCTCCCCTGGGGATCGGGCATAACGGGCGGTTTTATGTTCAATCACGTCGCATCACCCGCCAGCTGCATCGGCCGCTTTTATATGACCTTCACCTGGGCATCCAATCCACAGGACTTCACGAACTGGCGTTATAGCATAGATATCGAGGTATCAGGTGCTACTCCTGCCGCCTAATATTTCATCACCAGCTTCGGTTATATATAAGAGAGAAGCGCACGGAACGCCATTTCCCTCTATTTATTAGTTCATGTCCGTCGACACATCCATCATCATCGTAAACTGGAACTCCAGGTCCTACCTGCACCAGTGCCTGCAGTCTCTAGCGGCACATCCGCCATCAGTTACTTTCGAGGTGATCGTCGTGGACGGTGCCTCCTTCGATGGCTGTGGTGAGATGTTGGCAGCCGAGTTCCCTTCGGTCGTTTTCATACAAAGCAACGAAAATATTGGTTTCGCCAAGGCTAATAATTTGGGGGCTCGACACGCCCAAGGGAGGTACCTGCTTCTACTGAATCCCGACACCGAATTCACCGAGGATACAATAACCGCACTTCATGAGTGTGCCATTTCTACCGAGGACGCAGGTGCCATCGGATGTCGGCTGCTTAACGGTGATCGGTCCCTCCAAACCAGCTGCGTTCAAGCTTTCCCGACCGTCCTTAACCAGGTGCTCGATTCCGAGTTTCTGCGGCGGAAATTCCCCCGTTCTGCGCTTTGGGGAGTAAGCGCATTCTACGCTGAAAGTTCTACCCCGTGCTCCGTCGAGGCAATATCTGGAGCTTGTATATATGTAAAACGTTCTCGATACGAAGAGGTCGGAGGATTTACAGAACAATATTTCATGTACGGAGAAGACATCGACCTTTGTTTTAAGCTCACAAACGCTGGCTTTAAGAGTTACTATATACATGACACATCATTGATTCACTACGGCGGTGCCAGCACCCAAAAAGCCGCCAGCAATTTCGCCACGGTAATGATGCGCTCTTCAGTGTGTCATTTTTTCGCGATCCACCATGGTCTCATCTCGGCGTTCGCTTTTCGGCTCACCACCGCGATATCTGCTCTGCTTAGGCTGGTTTTTATTATGCCACTGCTGGTCTTCGGCGATCAAATGGTAAGTCACGGCAAAGACTCTCTGCGAAAGTGGTCTGCTATACTGGGCTGGAGTCTCGGGCGTCCGGCCAGACGGCCGACCCTTCGCACAATAGGCATCCCGGTAACACAGCCAAAACTCATTAAATCGAAATAATCATTATGTGTGGCATTGCTGGCAAATTACATCTGAACGCTGGATCCCAGGCCAATCGCTTGGAAATTGAGGCCATGCTGCGCCCGATGCGACATCGCGGGCCTGATGGCGATGGAATGTATCTCGACGGTCCGGTTGGCCTCGGTCATTTGCGCCTGGCCATCATTGACGTCGAGGGCGGCCGTCAACCAATGGCCAATGAAGACGAAACCGTCTGGATCGTCTTCAACGGCGAAATATACAACTTCCAACCCCTCCGGGAGGAACTGCTGGCCCGAGGGCACGTCTTTCGGACTCATTCCGATACGGAAGTCATCATTCATCTCTACGAAGAATATGGACCCGACTGCGTCCGCCAACTTCGTGGAATGTTTGCCTTTGCAATCTGGGATGCAAAACGCCGCCAGCTCTTCATAGCCCGCGACCGCGTGGGCATTAAACCGCTTTACTACTGCAAGACGCCCGGGGCTTTTCATTTTGCATCAGAACTGAAGGCGATCATCGCGGAAAGATCGATTTCCCGAGAGATAAACATCTCTGCTCTTCGCCTGTTTCACTCCTTTTACTATCCGCCAGGAGAAGAAACGCTGTTTCGTTCAATCCGAAAACTCCTACCTGGGCATCACTTGGTAATCGCGGACGGCAAACTCACGATCACACGTTATTGGGATCTGCGGTTCACTCAAGAGCGCTGGAATTTACCTTTTGAGGACGCTGTCGAGGAACTGCACGGACTGCTGGCCTCAACCGTTCGCGATCATATGATCGCCGATGTGCCAGTCGGTGTTCTGCTCAGCGGAGGCGTAGATTCCACGGCTGTGTTGAATTTCGCTGTTCAAGGCACCAGCAAAAAAGTAAAAGCCTTCACCATTGGTTTTGACGGCAATCAAGTGGTGGACGAACGCCCCTACGCCCGGATGGCTGCAAAAACGTTCGGTGCTGAGCATTTTGAGCTGAGCATCACGGCTGAAGATTTTTGGAATTTTCTTCCATCCTATGTTTGGCATATGGAAGAGCCCGTGTGCGAACCGCCTGCCGTCGCACTTCACTATATTTCCCAACTGGCAAGTAAGCATGTGAAGGTGGTCCTCTCGGGCGAGGGTGGCGACGAAGCTTTCGCCGGCTATCCCAACTATCCAAATATGCTGCGTCTCGAGCGCATCGAACGTAAACTTGGTCCACTAGCGAGAACTGCGGGCGTTGCCGCTTCGCTGGCCGGCAATCTATTTGGAGATGGCCGCTTCAGACGCTACGCGCACGCCCTTGGACGCCCGTTGGCCAAACATTACTTTAGTCGTAGCGCAGCGCCCGAGAACTTTTTCAACCAACGCGCCAGAAATATATTTTCCAGAGAATTTCTGCGGACGACCGCTGCCGTTTCCCCAGAAAACTTCATGTCCGAAATCCTAGCTCCGGTGGCCGATCAGTCGCTTCTAAACAAAATGCTGTATGCCGACACCATGACCTGGCTACCCGACGATCTCCTTATCAAAGCGGATAAGATCACGATGGCGAGTTCGCTGGAGTTACGCGTCCCTCTGCTGGACCACAAAGTATTAGAATTCGCCGCTTCGCTACCTGATAATTTTAAAGTCAACGGACACGAAACCAAACGAACGCTAAAGGCTGCCTTCACAAAGGTAGTGCCGCAGGAAATCCTCACTCGAAAAAAAGCGGGGTTCCCTGTACCTTATAGTCGCTGGCTTAGCGGACCGTTGGCTCAGCGCGTTAGAGATGTACTACTCTCCGATAAAGCGAGGAGCCGTGGATACTATGATATGAACGGAGTAGCCCAGCTACTCGAGTTACATCACAAAACCGACGCCTATGCGCAGGAAGTTTTCTCCCTGCTAGTCGTGGAACTCTGGCATCGACAGTTTACTGACGCGACGGCCTAAAAGCTAAAATAAAAAAGCCCCGCCCATGTCGATTAACCTTCGAGCCCTCACCTCATTCGAGGAAATCGCCGCCGTCGCGGATTTCTGGAAAGCCCACCAATGGCATCCGAATGCCGATTGGGATTTTTATCACGTCATTGTCCGTACCCGGTCGGAAATAATTTCTCCCTGTGTAATTGAGATCACTGAAAATAACCATTTGTTAGCGTTAGTCATTGGGCGAATAGAATCGACCAAACTGTCCATTAGATTTGGCTACGCCACATTGCTAGCCCCGCAAATTCGACAACTTGTGCTGATTGATGGCGGATTTATTGGCGAATGGTCTGAAAGAAATTACCCACTTCTTTCAGGATTCCTAAACACCTTCCTGCGCCAAAAGCGCTTGGACTGCGCACTGATCTCCCAAGTCAAAACAGGATCGCCGCTCCAACTCACCTTGGGAACCCACCGGCTTGCCAAAACAGCCTCCGACATCGCCCTCCATTGGCTCATGGACCTGCCCGCAACTTGGGCGGAATTCCTACAAAGTCGGAGCAAAAAACACCGCTATTGGCTCAAACGCCTTAATAATATCCTCGACAAGGAATTCCCCGGCCAATGGGGAACAACACTTTATACCTCAATCGAGGATGCATCCATATTTCTGAAAGCCGCCGAAAAAATTGCCGATACAACCTACCACCGCGGCCTTGGCGTCGGCATCCGCTACAATAAAGAAAATCTGGACCGCATGACATTGGAGGCGGGACGGAATCAGCTGCGCGGCTATGTGTTATCAATCAAAGGCGAACCCTGCGCCTTCTGGTACTGCTCCACTTACGGACAAACCCTTCATTTGTGCACCACTGGCTACAACTCGACCCTGCGAAGTTACGAATTAGGGACCGTGCTCTTGATGAAAGTATTTCAAGATCATTGCGGCTCGGCTGTCCATACCGTCGACTTTGGACTGGGTGATGCCGGCTATAAACAACGTTTTGGCACAAGAAATTACACCGAGCACACCTACATGCTTTTCTCGCCATCAATGAGGTCGCAATGCCTATCGGCATTGTTCACTCTCGCTGCAAAAGCAGGCATCCTGTCGAAAAGAATTCTCAACAAACTAAAACTGACCCAAACCCTTAAAACACTCTGGCGCCGCAAGATTTCCCAAAACGGTTCAACTGATATAACAGCACTCGGTGATCAGCCGACTAACGACGGAGCGTGACAGCTGATTCTACAATTCTCCCTTCAATGGCCCGCACCCAAACCACGTTTGTTTTACGATGAGCCCGCTCGGGATTTTAATTATTGTTATTTGCACATGCTTGGTGGCACTTGCACCGCGCCGTTGGGCAATATTCGGGATGCTATGTGGCGTACTATTCCTACCGCAATCACAACAATTTTTCATCGGCGGTATCAACATATTTGGACTGCGTTTTTTGGAAGTTGCGGCCGTTTTTCGCATTTTCGCGCGAAAAGAGTATACTAGCATTAGATTGACTCAGTTAGATAAACTGCTGCTCACATTTTTTATATATTCGACGATCATCTTCCTGCTACGCTCCAGTGACGGCCAAGCGTACCAAATCGGCCTAGCCGTAGATGCGTTGAGTTGTTATTTTGCCTTTCGATCTTTTATTAAAGATGATTCTGACATCCGCTGGATATTAAGAATGTTTGTTTGGATACTAGTGCCATTTACTATAATTGTTACGATCGAAAGTGTGACCACTAACAACCCTTTTTCCACATACATGGGTGGGATAAGCTACGGCGGCGATTGGTTGCGTAATGGCCGACTCCGCTGCCAGGGAAGTTTTCGCCATAGCAGCCTTCTTGGCTCAGTTGCCGCGAGTTTTATTGCCATATACATTGCAGCCTTGGTCGGTCGTTTTGATCGCAAACAGGCGTGGGTAGGCATTGCATCCTGCCTCGTCATAATCTGGGCCTGTAATTCCGGCGGCCCAATCAGCAGCGTTGCAAACGTCGCGTTTTGTTGGACGTTGTGGGCTTTTAAGCAACATCTCAAATTGATAAAGCGCGGGCTCCTAATCGTTCTGGCACTGATCGCTGTTGTTATGGAAGCGCCATTGATTTACCTGCCAGCCAAGGTGAGCTCGATCACAGGTGGAGATGGCTGGCATCGTTCCTTTTTGATGGAGATATCCTTTCACGATTTAGACAAGTGGTGGATGTTCGGCATGCCGCTGAGCGAGACGATAGATTGGTTTCCCTATCACACACCCGGAACAGGATTCGCGGATATCACCAACCAGTTTATCGCTTACGGATTAGACTCCGGCCTGCTGGCAATCGTGCTTTGCGTTGCTTTTTTGGCCGCCGCCTTCCGCGAAATCGGCTATATTCTAAAAACTTCCGCCCACGCCAACAATAGCCCAACCCCCGTGACATATATAACCTGGGGGCTTGCTTCCGCGTTAGTCATGCATATCGCAAACTGGCTCGGGATAATCTATTTTGATCAAAGTTATGTTGTTTGGTACCTGCAGTTGGCGATGATCGGTTCGCTAAGAAATCAAACTGAAAGATTCAGTGCCGAGCAAGCGCTCAAGCCGACAGCCGACGACAATCCGTCTTCGTTGAACGACGCGTAACCGGCACGCGTCCGACGGCTGCGGGAGGGCTACAGCTTCGTAAGCGACACACGGGCGACATGGTATTCAGCGAGGGACGGGGTGTGTAGACTGGTGGGATGGAAAAACCTGAAGTTCACCGTAATCCTCGAAGAAGTGTGCAGGAGAAAAACCTAATCCTGCGTGCCTATCATGAGCGCACACAAACGCAGCTAGCATTTTGTCGCACACATGCCATCTCGGTGCCGACCCTGGCGGCGTGGTTAAAACGGGCGCAGCGGTTGCGGCCGCTGCGTCGCTCTGGCCGAAATCTGCTAGAGGTGCCGGTCTTGGGGCGAGCGGGTTGCGAGGTGGTGATCGAGTTGGGCGCGGGGCTGAGCGTGCGCACGCCGGCGGGTGTATCGGTCGAATGGTTAGGCGAACTGATCGGAGTGTTGCGATGTGGGGGCTGACTCGGGCGACGCGGGTGTTTGTGCGCGCCGGGGCTACCGATCTGCGGCTGGGGTTTGACGGTTTGCACGGGTTGGTCCAGACGCAGCTCAAGCAGGATCCGCTTTCGGGTCATGTGTTTGTTTTTTGCAGCGCCCCCCGCTATCCCTATAAATTCACTTGAGAGCTACTCCATCTACGTCGCAGGATAAACTGCCCAACCTACTTTGATCGATAGGAAACAAAATCGTTTTCAGCTCCTGCAAGCAGTGGCAACATATCAGCGGAGCACCGATTGAGGGGGAAGACCGCACCTAATAGAGCGTCGATCAAAAGAAGGCATTCGTAGCCATTAGTCCCAAAATCTTCCCCTTTACCCAATAAAAGCAAGTCATTGGCGTTCGTTTGGTAAACGAAATGCCAATCTAGTATCTACCGTAAAATTCCAACTAAAGGTCGGGCTTAAGGGGACGTTGCGTTGACTAAACTTAAACTAAGAATAATTCAACGCATAGATAACTCATAAAGCGCCATGCCCAAAAAAATAAACATCCTCAAACTGCTGCTTGCTATAGGGCTAAGCACCTTTTCTCTCTTAGCCATCACAGCACGCGCGGAAGATTTTTATATTGCCCAAAGCGCCCTCGGGACCGGAACTGGAGCCAGCGCCGCCAACGCGGCAGCCGTCGCCTTTTTCAATACGGCCAGCAATTGGGCGACCGGTGCCGGAAAAATCAGCGCGGGTGACACCGTTCGTCTCGTCGGCACGATCAGCACTACGCTGACAATTCAGGGGAGTGGCATCGCAGGCTCGCCTATAATCATCACTTTCGAGCCTGGTGCCAAACTCTCGAAAGCCTATTGGGGTATCGATACCGCGTCAGCCATTTACGCATCGGGTCGAAGCTTTATTACCATTGATGGTAATTCGACCGGCATCGTCGAGTGCAGCGCCAACGGCGACGCGCTCGGCAATAATCAACCCTCCTACGGAATTACGTTCACAGGCGGCAGCTCAAATACTGTTAAAAATTTGACTGTACAAAATATTTACATCCATACATCCGGCACGGCCAACTTAATCAGCACATACACGACCCGATGCATTTACGCTGAAAACTCGAATGATTTCACGGTCTTCAATTGCACGCTCAGCAACGCTTATCTCGGAGTGTATGTGCTCGCCAACGGAAAAGCCGTGACAAATAACGTCGTCGATCGAAACACCTTCTCTGGCTGCTCGACCGCAGTTGTATTTGCCTGCGGTGGTTCAACAAGCGATTCGATCACCGGGTTCTCGCTGCGTTACAACGATATCTCGATGGGGGGCAACTGGTACGAGGTGGCAAACCTCAACCACATCGACGGCATTCACACTTGGACCGGCCTCGGCAAGATGTCCGGGCTGACCATTTGCGGCAATTACTTCCACGGCAATCCAAGCACAAACTGTACTTCACAAATATACCTCACGGACAACCTGGCGACATGCTACGTATACAACAATCTCATCGTCGGCACCACGACAAAACCGGCCGAAGGCTACATTAATATTAACCTCACCGGCACCGCCGACGCATATATTTATAACAACACCATTGTCGGCCTTGGCACCGGCACCACTGGTGGCAATGGATTTGCTGCAGACCCCTCCCGGGCCGGAACAACAGTTCACATGAGAAACAATATCTTTTCAAATTGCTACGTCGGAATATACGACGGCTCATCCGCCGCCACATGGGATAGTGACAACAATGTAATATACAACTGCGGCAACGTGGCATTCCGGACTTCGGCTATGACCCTTGCAGCATGGCGGACGGCAACGGGAGGTGACAATAACACAGTGACAACCTCACCGAATCTTTCAGCAACCTACTACGTTCCTACAGCTGGTAGTTCAGCAATAGGAACAGGTGCCGACCTAACATCAATTGGCAAAACCCTAGGGATAGATGTCGGCATCGATATTACCGGCGCAACACGAAAAACTTGGGATATCGGCATGGTCCGGTCAGGAGTAACGACCTGGAAGATCACACCGATAACCCCGCCAACCAGCGCCATCACCAACACATTGACGCAGTAACTTCGAAAGTAAAGCTTGCCCCCCTCAAGACTTCTTGAGGGGGGTTCTTTTTTTGAACAATCGCCTGCTTCGAAGTTCGATTATCCCGCCAGTACTAAGGCGCACAACAAAAGTGCCCGCCTTTGTTTTAGCCGAATTGCACGAGGAACCCCATCGCGCCATTACGGTTGCTCTCTTAGACGAGACACCAAGAGTAGGCTTTTCAAACGCATCGGATTCAAATCGATCACCTATGTGGCTCCGCCCGAAATGAGCATCGCAAAAAAAACTATCAAAGGGAGCTCTCTACTCTCTGGTTCTGAAATCTTGAGCCAAGCGTGCTCAATGCTCCGGAACATTATTCTTGCCCGCTTTCTCGCGAAAGAAGACTTCGGCGTAGCCGCCTTGCTCGGCTTGATACTGACGCTGTTTGAAATGACGGGGAAATTAGCATTTGGCCAACAACTGATTCAGTCAAAGAACGGAGACGATCCCGATTATATCAATAGTATCCACTTCACACAGGTTGCACTCAGCATAACCAGTACCCTGCTGATTCTTCTTTGCGCCTGGCCGCTGGCCCACTTCGTAGCGGGGCCACAATATTTCGCTTCACTGCTGCTCCTTGCCTTAGTTCCTCTCATCAATGGATTCGGCCACCTCGATGTCCACCGCAAGACCCGCTCTCTCAATTATGTGCCTATAGTCATCTCGGAAACGATCCCACAGGTCGTCGCCACTTTGGCAGCCTGGCCGCTCGCTATATACTTTAAGGACTACCGTGCCGTCCTTTGGATACTAATCGGCAGATCGATAATTTATAACGTAATAACACATCTCCTAGCTGATCACCGTTTCATACCGCGATATAATAGCAAGTGGTTCAAGGAGGGGTTGAAGTTTGGCTGGCCCCTTCTGCTCGCCGGATTGCTGCAAATGGGAAATTTCCAAGGCGACAGTATGGTGGTTGCTGCAAGCTATACTCTCGCCCAACTCGGAGAATATTCCGTCGCCATGACAATGGCAATGACTCCGGGATTTGCTCTTCTCCGCATCAGCCATTCGATCGCACTCCCTCTCCTCTCAGAAGTACAGAATGACTTGGTACAATTGAGTGAACGTTATGGACGATACGTGGAAATCATGGCCCTGCTTTCTTGCACAGCTACTCTGGGCATGTTGTTTTGTGGCGAACAGGTCATTGTCCTACTCTATGGAACCAAGTACGCTGGAGTGGGCGCATTGGCCTGTTTGCTGATTGCCGCGCAAGGTCTGCGAATTATCCGAGGCGCCACCGTTGGCGCAGCAATGGCCCGTGGCGACACGGTCAATAACCTCGTTGCCAACTTATGGCGCCTCACGGGACTCGTTTTAGCCGTGATCGTTGGCTGGCTCCATGGCTCGCTGGCTTGGTTCGCGCTGACCGGATTTGCCGGCGAAGCGGCCGCGCTCGCAGTCTCGATTTTTCGTCTGCGCAAGCAGCACTCAATCGCCCCTTGGATCACCGTTAAGCCAACCTTAATCGCGACCTGTGGAGTCTTGATTGCTGCATCATTTCGTCAATTCATACATATCAGCACAACCTCTTGGTGGAACTGGCCCGTACTGGCTGTAGTTCTAATATTCACCTTCGCCATGTTTATCCTATGTTTACCAGAACTGAGATCAATCATACGTGACTTGCTCTACAAAGTGAATACTCGCCTGGGCTCTCCGCTCCCGGCAACTTGGTGGACAATCAAACACGCTCCCTGACCGATCGCTCCTTTCATATCTGAGATTGGAAAAGACATCCGTTGCTCGAAAACCATAGAAATATTCTCATACTCGCAACTTCAGCTTCTAAATAATGGCCGCCACCACTAAAAATTTCTCTGAGACAGCACCAGCCGACACCTCTGCCAATCCCCCGGGGCGCTCGCCGCTAGTAGCGATTTTGGGCGCCACCTTCGGCACGGGCAACCACGGCGTCAGCGCGCTAGCGTCGGGTACGGTATCTGCCATCCGAAAAGGCTTACCCGGAGCCAGAATTGTTGTCATTGACTACGACAACGAACCCGTGACCTGGCATGACAACATCGGCCACGAAAGCGTACCGGTTGAGCTGATAAACCTCCGATTCTCCAAACGGATTTCCCTGCCCAACAATGTCGCACGGCTCATCGCGATTGCAATTCTGATCCGGCTCGTACCCGTAAAGTCGTGGCGTCGGGCCTTGGTGCAAAAAAGCACTTGGTTGAGTCGAATTGCGGCCCCAGACCTCAATCTATCGCTTAATGGAGGCGATAGTTTTAGCGATATTTACGGGTTGGCGCGCCTGGCGTACGTTGTCTTACCGCAGCTGTTATTACTACTGTTGGAGCGCCCGCTTATTCAACTCCCCCAGACACACGGCCCCTTTAAGACCAGCTTTGCCCGAATTGTAGCACGATACATTCTGAAACACTCGTGGATTGTATATTCACGCGACCACGAAGGCGTCGCAGTGGTCAAAGAGCTGCTCGGCCCGCGCGGGCGTGCGGCACGCTTTGCGTATGACATGGGATTTGCGCTTGAGCCTACGTCACCTACAAATACTTACGTAGAACAGCTGGTGAATCTGAAAGCTAAAGGCCCCTTGATCGGCTTCAACGTAAGTGGCCTCCTGGCCATCGGTGGTTATAACGGTAAAAATATGTTCGGCTTAAAATCCGACTACTGGCAATTGATCGACACCGTCCTCACGCGACTGCTCAACGATCCGGCCAACCATATCCTGCTGATACCACATGTATTCGGCCCCGAAACAAACACCGAAAGCGACGTAAATGCATGCCAGCAGATCATGGCGAAATTTGGTAAGAGATACCCCGACCGACTCCATTATTTTCGCGGAAACTTTGATCACCACGAAACAAAATACATTATCGGCCAATGTGATTTCTTTCTCGGTTCCCGAATGCATGCATGCATCGGCGCCCTTTCGCAGTGCGTACCAGCCGTCGGTCTGGCCTACAGTCGCAAGTTTGCAGGAGTGATGGAGCTGGTCGGAAAAGGCGCATGCGTCATCGATCTCCGCACTCTCGACATCGCAGAAATTGCAAACGCACTCGACCAAGCATGGAGCCAACACAAGGAAATGAGAACCGACCTGTTGGCGAAAATGCCCAGCCTGCGAAGCTCTGTTTTGGAACTCTGCGTACAACCCGAAATTCATTCACTGCTTTCAAAATAGCTTATCACTCTCGATGCGAGCGGTTCTATATTTGCTGTGACGCGATCTATATTCTGCGCCAGCTATATTTTAAGCATATTACAAATCCCACCCAACGACGGCGATTGATGCGTTGCAAAATGGCCCGAGTCTGTCACTCAACGAGAAACAGACATCACTCTCAACAGCTCCCACTTTGACCGCGTTAACAAATACACCGCGCCGCCCTGCTCGGGGAAAGTCGTTTCTATCCCCGCTCCTAATCCTTACCTATCGGATTCGAGTTTTACGCCCCTTGATGCGAAAGGCCATCGACCTTTTTGAGGGCGGCACGATGCACTCTTATAGTTTGAGGGTTATTCTTAGCCGGTATTACCAAGTCGAGGTCGGACAATATACTTACGGCCCCTGCCTCAAACCAGGTTTTTTACCGCCGGGTACAGTGATCGGAAACTATTGCTCATTCGCCGAGGGGATCAATTTCTTCAGAAGAAACCATCCCAAAGACCGCCTGTCCACTCATCCATTTTTTTATAACCATAGCTTGGGCTTTGTTCGCAGCGACACAATTCATGCGATTGCAGACAACCCACTACGCATAGGTCACGATGTGTGGATTGGATTTAACGCTATGATCCTTCCCAATTGTCGTGCGATCGGCAACGGCGCGATTGTTGGCGCAGGTGCAGTGGTCACCAAAGATGTTCCGGCATTCGGAATCGTGGTGGGCAACCCCGGGAAACTTATCGGATATCGTTTCACACCAGAAATGGCGGCAACAATCGTTAAAAGCACGTGGTGGTTAAAATCGATTGAGGCATTAGGACAGAACATCGACCTGTTTCTCCATCAGGCGGACCCTGCGACAATCGAGCGACTTTGCGAGTATACAACGAGCCAAAACAAATAGAGCACGCACTCACGCCTTTGCCAAATTGGGCCCGTGGCATGCACACGATCTCCATACTAACGCAATAATAGAGCCCCAAAGAATATTTTTTGAAAACTTCGTGAACAACTACTTGACCCACGAAAGTGGCGCCGTACTAGTGTGACCCGATAAAGTCTTGGGGGCGTAGTTTAATGATAAAATGGCATTCCCGAAAGGGAATACAGATAGAGGTTTGATTCCTCTCGCCTCCACCATACCGCTTCCCGGGATCGGAAAAACTCCACCCGTTGATCCCGCGAAGGGAATTGGCCACGTAAATGCATCCTCGATGAAGCTTCGAAGGAGATCGCACATCCTTCCCTTCCAATCGCGTTCCGTAGGGGTTTACCTGATCGTTACCCAGCGCACCTTCCCGTGGTTGACTTTCCGTCGAGCTCTCCAGATTTTTTATCCATCTCATTACTATGTCGAACCAACAAATTGCCATCGTCGGCCTAGGCTATGTCGGCCTGCCACTCTCCCTCCAATTCGCCCGCTGCGGTGCCACCGTACTCGGCCTCGATATCGACACCAATAAAGTCGATGCGCTTAACGCCGGGCGCAGTTACATCAAACACATCACCGGAGCCGACATCAAAGCGATGGTCGACAAGAAGGCGTTCTCCGCCTCCACCGATTTCGCCCGCGTCAAAGACGTCAGCGCCGTCATCATCTGCGTTCCCACACCACTCAACAAGAACCGCGAGCCCGACATTTCGTACATCACCGAGACCGGCAAGGCCATCGCTCCTTATCTGCAAAAAGGCACGCTCGTCGTTCTCGAATCGACCACCTACCCCGGCACGACCGATGAGGATCTCCGCGAGGTGATAGAAGCTGGTTCGGGTTTGAAGGCAGGCGTCGATTTCCATCTCGCCTTCTCCCCTGAGCGCGAAGATCCAGGCAATCCCCAGAGCGTCGTGGCCACGATCCCGAAAATCGTCGGCGGCTTTAGCCCGGCGTGTTTGGAAAAAGCGATCGCCACCTACTCCATCGCGATCAAGACCCTCGTCCCTGTTTCTTCTTGCCGCGTGGCCGAAGCCGCCAAGCTGCTCGAAAACACCTTCCGCGGCGTCAACATCGCCCTCGTGAACGAACTCAAAATCGTCTTTGACGCCATGGGCATCGACGTGTGGGAAGTCATCAACGCCGCCAAAACCAAGCCCTTCGGCTTCATGGCCTTTTATCCCGGTCCCGGCCTTGGCGGACATTGCATCCCGATCGATCCTTTCTACCTCACGTGGAAAGCGCGCGAATTTGGTCAACACACGCGCTTCATCGAACTCTCCGGCGAGATCAACACGGCCATGCCGGAGTACGTCATCCAACGCACCTCCGACGCGCTCAACGAACGCAGCAAATCCGTCCGGGGCAGCAAAATCCTCGTCCTCGGTCTGGCCTACAAGCCAAACGTCGATGACGACCGCGAATCACCCAGTTATATTTTGCTGGAAAAGCTGCAACATCGCGGGGCCGAGGTCGCCTATTACGACCCGTACGTTCCTGTGATCAAACTCACCCGCGAGCACCCTCAATTTGCCGGTATCAAATCGGTTACTTGGGATCGCGCGACGATTTCGAGCTTCGATGCCGTGCTCCTCGCCACCAATCATGCCTCGGTAAATTATCAGGAACTGGCTGACTGGTCGCCCTGCATCGTCGATACCCGCAACGCGATGGTCTCGATCAAGACAAAACCCGGTCAGATCTGGAAGGCGTAACGCATGGTTACCGCTGGCTACCTGGAAATGCTTGCGCGACCCGATACCAGCGTCAATCGCCAGCCCAACGAACCAATCCGTGCCGAGAATTGACGTGTGTGTCGGCAAACACTCCCATGTGCTCCCCCACGGATTTGTTGCGTTGCGACCATCAGCTTCTTATCCCTTTAGAAAACCCGGTTTCGTGAATCGGCCAAAAGCCTGAACTTGTCTCTCTTTCAATGCTACTCAACCACGCCTATTATGCGGTGAAGCCGCTCTTGCCTTCGCGCTTCCGGCTGGCCCTGCGCCGACTCCGGGGTCAAGCCATTCTGAAGAAGTGTGGAAGTTTCTGGCCGATTTCCGAAAAAAACGGGCGAGCTCCAAAGGACTGGCCGGGTTGGCCCGACGGCAAGCAATTCGCTTTTGTTTTGACCCACGATGTTGAAGGGCTGCGCGGCCTGAATCGGTGCCGCCAGGTGGCTGAGATCGAAATGGAGTATGGCTTTCGTTCCTCGTTCAATTTCATCCCCAAGGGTGAATACGAAGTACCGACGGAACTGATTACCTGGTTAAGGGAAAACGGATTTGAGGTCGGCGTGCATGACCTGCGGCATGACGGGGCCCTCTTCCAATCCCGCGAGAGGTTCAAAAAGGATTCCGCCGCGATTAACGAACAGCTCAAAAGTTGGGGTGCCGTCGGTTTCCGTGCAGGCTTCATGCTGCACAAACTCGACTGGCTGCACGACCTAAACATCGAGTACGATTCCTCCACCTTTGATGTCGATCCATTTGAGCCGCAACCGGACGGGACCCAAACCATTTTTCCCTTTTGGGTGCCAAAGCCCGACCCCGAAGCCGACGCCTTTCCCGGCAAGCCCACCGAAGCCACCAAAACTCCAGGCTGCTCGCTCCTCGCCCCAAACTCGCCCGATGAAGGGTATATCGAACTCTCCTACACGCTCGTCCAAGACTACAACCTATTCATCGTCCTGCAGCAGAAGGGCATCGATATCTGGAAGAAGAAACTAAGCTGGCTGGCCGCAAAAGGGGGCATGGCCATGCTTGATACCCACCCGGATTACATGGCCACGCCGGGTGATACAGCGAATGCCTTCGAATACCCTGTTCAGTTCTATCGCGATTTTCTCCACCATATTCAGACGGAATATGCCGGGCAATATTGGGCTGCACTCCCCCGGGATGTGGCCGCCTATTCTCGCCCGCTGCGCCCCAAACAAGCCCGACCACCAAGGCACGTGGTCATGGCCACACACAGTTATTATAAATTCGACAACCGTGTCCGCCGCTATGCCGAAACCCTCGTACGCCGTGGTGACCACGTCAAAGTACTAAGCCTCGGCGATGAGGCGCAGGTAAATTCACGCCAATGGGAAACACTCAACGGTGTCGAAATTCTCTTCCTGCAGTCAAAACCCGGCCGTGAGGTGGGCAAATGGAACCAAGCTCTGTGCTTGGCACTTTTCTTTTACCGGGTCTTCGCCCAACTGAGTCCAAAAAAACTACCCCAGGGCTGCGATCTCCTTCACGTTCACAACATCCCCGACTTCCTCGTCTTTGCCGGGGTACGACTCAAGCACCGAGGCACTGCTATCATACTGGACATCCACGACATCGTGCCGGAACTCTATGAGTCGAAATACGCCTCGGGCGGAAACTCCATCTTTGTCGTCGGGCTGCGTCGGATTGAAAAATGGTCCTGCCGCTTTGCCCACCACGTTATTATCGCCAATCACATCTGGAAGAAGACATTGACGGCGCGTGCCCTGCCCGCCCCACGTCTGACCGCCTTGATCAATAACGTGGACCTCGATCTCTTCTCCCGAAAAGCCCGAACCCGGACCGACGATCGGATCGTTTTACTCTACCCAGGATCATTGAATACCCACCAAGGGCTGGATATTGCCATCAATGCCATGGCAACGCTCTGCCGCGAGTTCCCTAAAATAGAACTCCATATCTACGGCCGTGGTCCAGCTCTGCCAAGTCTTCAAGAACTGGCGCAAAAACTCGGTCTTACGGCACATGTGAAATTTGCTTCCAGCATTAAGCTTGAAGAGGTGTCCACACTCATGGCCAACGCCGATATCGGCATTGTACCCAAACGCGCATCGGGCTTTGGCGATCAAGCCTACAGCACCAAAATCATGGAGTTTATGTCTCAAGGCCTCCCTGTCGTTATTTCGCGCACCCGGATCGACAGCCTGTATTTCGACGATTCCGTCGCGGCCTTCTTTGAGTCAGGCAACCCGGATGATCTTGTTCGCGCTGTGCGCAGTATCCTCACGGATTCAGCCTATCGTCAGCAGCTCTCCGAACGAGGCTACGCCTACGCCCAAGCCAACTCATGGGAAACGATGAAAGATGTCTACCTCGACGTCGTCGACCGTCTGACCATGACCTCGATCTCCCGGCCATAATTCCGCTGCGAATCAGCATCCAGCAGCGGTTATAAATGCCGATCTGTTTTACAGGAGAAAACAGGACATATTAGCCACGGATTTCAGAAGTTAAAAAACCGAGCATTCACAACCCAATCCTAACCTCCTATTTCCGGTTCCCATCCGTGCACTCCGTGTAATCCGTGGTCAAAATTCCGTCCTCCGAAATGAGCGTCAATTCGCGGTCATTAGCGGTTAAAAAAGCGCGGTCCTCCGTCTTCCGCCCGCTCGGTTTCCTTCTGTTAGTTAATTCGATATTTTCAAGACCCGGCTCAGCAGGGACGCCTCGTCCGGCCACGGATTCCGAACCTTCAAACCCATTCCCTTTCAATGCCCCCCCCAAAAGGAGAAAAACCTAATCTCCCGGTACACACGCAAGGTGCGACCCTACGGCCAAACCTTCTCACAGGGGAAAATAAAGCCAAGACGGCTCGTCTTATACACCGACGTCCACAGGTCTCACCATTTTTCTGAATAGAGAAATATTTCGCATACGAAGCAGTCGCTGGGCATGGGGCTCCGCTTCCGTATTGTTTTCGATCGCGGAAAGCAAAATGCGCGCGGTTTCGCGTAAACGAATATCATTATTGTCGGTGGATACCGTCCTCAAAAATCGGCGTTCGTCAGGCGTGATTTCGCCTGAGTCGATCCAGCGTTTTTCAATCGCCGGCAACGGATTGTCTTCCGACAACCAGGTAAAAGAAGCATTCATGGTCAGTGGAGTATATCCGGGCTCCGCTTTAAGAAGGTCCGGAAATCAACAGGCGGGATTTGGGGTAAAAGTCCCGCAGTAGTCGCTGACTCAATTGCCCGATCACCGGTTTTTTCCAGTATATTGTCGTAAGTCATTTCTGGAAGGTGGGCATTGAGAAACCATCGCGTATTGCGCTCAACGGCATTAATCTGTGAGGCGTACCGGCCAGGCAGTCTCGCGTAGCGCGCTGGGTTTTCAGTCAGGAGATTAACCAGTGTTTCCTTGGATGGCTGAAGGGCTTGCAGTATTGCTTCGATATCCCCCTGGTCCTTGGCCACGAAATGGTCTTCACGGTAGCGCAGGAGTTTTTGCATGATCGTATCCAACGGGTGAACCAAGCGGAATCGCATTCCAAGAGGCCCACGAAGTTCACTCGTCCGATCAGCCCAAGGACCAAGAAGCCTTAAAAGATCTTCTCCTAAAATTTCCACCGCGATATCCGTCTCGGCATTCTTGCTGTTCACGAAGTCCTGAAATTCAACGCTAGCAACAGCATCGAGATCATTGGTTGAGCGATCAGGGAGAAGCGTGAGGGCGAGAGAGCACGACCCGAAAATCGTCGTCACGTGAGACGGATTTACGCGCCCGAACTCCGCCATGAGCATCTCGAGGGCGGCAACCGTGGATAGAATTCCTGGATCGATTTGGGCCGCGCGATGGGTCGGATCCACTTCGTACGCAACCGCGATATCGTGTAAGCCCAGTCGATGCTCGAGGCCTTTAAGCCGTATAATGAAGTCAGCCTCCCTCGCCTCAACACTCGTAGCACCAAAAGCCATCCCACTTTTGGTGATGATAACATAGCGACCCTGCATTCTTTGTTTCATAGATAGCCGACGATGTCTAACATACCGAACGATCATGGCGTCTTATCTATTTGCGTCAAATGCATAGCCCGTGACAAAGACACGGCTCAGCAGGGACGCCTCGCCCGGCCAACACCCTTCCCACTTCCGAAATGAGCGTCAATGAGCGTTCATTAGCGGTTAAAAGCGTCTCCGTTCAACTCGGTTTACTCCTGTCCAAAATCCTGTGAGCGTTCAAACCCTACCCTTGAAACTTATTTCCTGTTTTTTCCGCCCCCGCACGATCTGGTGCCCCACTCTCGCCGGTTGGGGGTTAATCTCGTTCGTGGTCGCAACCCCATTCCTGTCTTGGTGGATCTGGGGCGAGCCTCTCCTTTGCGTCACTCAACGCCAAAAAACCGACATTTTGGTGGTAGAAGGTTGGGTTGGTTCTGAAACCCTCGAAGCGGCCGCCGTCGAATTTTCCTCTGGCGATTACCGTTGGATCGTTGCCACGGGCGGCCCCAACGGCGAAAAATGGACCCGCCGTCGCTGGTCCTACGCCGAGATCGCCGAAGATGGCCTCTGTGCGGCGGGCGTTCCCCGTGCGAAAATCATCGTCGCACCGGCCCGTGAGGTGGAAACTCAACGCACCCACGAATCGGCGCTCGCCGTTCAACAGGCCCTGGCCGCACGGGGCCTGCATCCGACGGCGTTTACGGTTTTCACACGAGGCTCGCACGCTCGCCGGAGCCAGCTCGTTTACGCCAGGGTTTTCGAACCAAGCACAAAAGTCGGCATTATTTCATGGCTACCGGCGGGAGCTCACGCGTCTCCTTGGTGGAAATCCACCGAACGGGCCGAGGACCTGCTGACCGAGACCGTCGGCATTCTCTACGAGGTGCTGTTCGATTCTGGCCGCACCGCTAAAAAAGTCACCGGTGCCAAGCTTACTGACAACCACCAGCAGCTTTGATCTCAAATCTCGCACCTTTTGCACGCGAAAAGCTTTTCGTTTCGCATGCCCTCAGTGGGAAAGCGATCCGTCGCCCACCCGAAAGGTTTTTCATCGGGAACGGGTCTTAAAAGCTGGGTGATCATCGTCGATATTTCCCCCGACAATTAGATTCATATTAGGTTTTTTGTCTGTAACTTGCCGAAATATTTCCCTTATTTATTTCAGGTAGTTCAAAGGCGCCCAGCCGCCAAAACATGCATCAGACAAACCAAGAATCTTCTGCGTCGGTGAACGCCCCAGCCGAGAACTCGGGGTTTCCCTCGCCAAGTTCAGATCTGTCGTTGACCCGCCTGCCAGCAGCATGGAACTCCACGACACAACCTTGGCCGAAAAACCAGTGTATCCACGAACTTTTTGAGGAACAGGTCTGCCGCACGCCGAATGCGCTCGCGGTGGAAGCCGCCGGTGGATCGCTGTCGTATGCCGAACTGAATACTCGGGCCAACAAACTCGCCCGTCACCTTCAGGCACTCGGGATCAAACGAGGTTCCCTTGTCGGTATTTCGCTCGAACGCTCGCTGGATGTGGTGGTTGGCATCTATGGCATATTAAAAGCAGGCGGCACCTATGTGCCCCTTGACCCCACTTATCCACAGGAGCGCCTCGCCTACATGATCGACGCCGCCCGGTGCGAGGTGCTCGTCACGCAGCACGGCCTGTCGCCACTTTTTGCTTCAGTATCAGGTGTTAAATCCGTCGAAATCGATTCCCACTGGTCCGACATTAGCAAAAACGCCGGCGATAATCTTGGCCGTATTGCCACCCCCGATGATCGGATCTACGTGATTTTCACCAGTGGCTCGACTGGCCGACCCAAGGGCGCAGCCGTCTACCATCGGGGTTTCACCAATCTGCTGCATTGGTTCGTCACCGATTTTCAAATTAGTTCCGACGACCGCGCGTTGCTCGTCAGCTCCCTCAGCTTTGATCTGACGCAAAAGAATCTCTACGCCACGCTGATCCGCGGAGGCCGGCTGCATCTGTATCCACCTTCCCCCTACGATGTCACCTTGCTGCGCAAATTGATCCACAGCCATGGCATCACCCTGCTCAACTGCACTCCGAGTGCATTTTATCCGTTGATCGAACCGGCCTCATCAGCCGCATTCACTGAGCTGGCGTCACTGCGTGTCGTTTTTCTCGGTGGTGAAAATATTTCCATTCCACGGGTGCGAACCTGGATGACCAACCCGCAATGCCGGTCCGACCTGGCCAACACCTACGGCCCGACCGAATGCACTGACATTTGCGGTGCCTACCGGATGACCCGCGCCAACATGGATGCCTACGGTTTCGTTCCGCTCGGTCGTCCGGTTTTCAATGTACAACTCGCCATCGTCGATTCGCAAATGCGCCACTGCCCACCCGGAACGCCCGGTGAGCTCTGCGTCGCAGGTGCCGGCGTGGGTGCGGGCTACGTCAACGATCCAGCGATGACGAACGCCAAATTTATTCCCAACCCCCTTTCCGATATCGCCGGTCCGACCTTGTACCGCACGGGTGATCAAGCCCGTTGGTTGCCCGACGGCGTGATCGAGTTTCTTGGCCGTCTCGATCACCAGGTTAAAATCCGCGGCTTCCGCATCGAACTCAACGAAATCGAAGCTGCACTGGACACCCATCCTGCCGTACGCGAAGCCATCGTCGTCGTAAAAGATTCCACCCACGGTAACGAGCCGAGGCTGGTCTGCTTTTTCACCGAGAAGTCCGCGCCCACTCCGACTTCCGCCGCGCTGAGAGAGCACCTGCGCACCCGCCTGCCCGACTACATGGTGCCTGCGGCCTTTCACCGGCTCGATAACTTCCCGCTATCGCCCAACGGCAAAGTCGACCGCCGCGCGATCACGGCACTACCGGAACCAGTATTTACCAACAACACCGCTGAGGCCCCGGTCGGCGAAATTGAAACCATTATCCGAAAGTCTTGGGCAGAGGTATTGGAACGATCCAATTTCGGGCTGGACGATAATTTTTTTGATGTCGGCGGCGATTCAATCCAGATCGCCCAAATCCATATGCGACTGCAAACGGAGTTGAAAAAAACATTCCCCATCACCGATCTCTTCGCTCACACCACAATTCGGGCTCTTACCACGCATTTTGGCGAGCATTCTGCAATTTCATCGCCAACCTTGGACATTCAAGATCGAGCTCGTCGTCAGCGTGAGGCCATCGCTGCCCGCCGCAATCCACGCCGGCCTTAAACTGGTTTCCATTTCTACGATAACACGTTTTCAGCCGTGAAATCATCGCACAACCACCCAGAATCCCACCATGCCTGAGGATACTCAAAACCTTGAAGGCATAGCCATTGTTGGCATGTCTGGACGCTGGCCCGGCGCAAAGAACCCGGAGGCATTCTGGCACAATCTCATCAACGGCGTTGAGACGATTTCCCGGTTCAAAGAAGAAGAACTCGAATACTCGGTCGCAAGGGGAATGCCCAATAGTGCCGGCCAAAAATTTGTCCGCGCCCGCTCAATCCTGGACGATGTCGACAAGTTCGACGCCGCCTTCTTTGGGATTTTGCCAAAAGAAGCGGAGATCATGGACCCGCAGCACCGATTGTTCCTCGAGTGCGCTTGGGAAACAATCGAAGGCGCCGGTTACGATCCGGAAGCCTACCGAGGTCTCATTGGTGTTTACGCAGGCGTGAGCCTCAACACCTACCTGCTCTACAACCTCATCCGCGACCGGGCCTTCTCCGCCGATTTTGCCGGTAACTACCAGGTCGGCGCGTATCAACTCATGCTGGGCAACGACAAGGATTTCGTGCCCACCCGCGTCTCCTACAAGCTCAACCTGCGCGGGCCGAGCATGACAATTCAGTGTGCTTGCTCCACGTCGCTAGTGGCGATCAGTCAAGCCTGCACTGCCCTGCTGAACTATCAGTGCGACATGGCTCTCGCTGGTGGTTCGTCAATCAGCTTCCCGCAAAAACGCGATTATCTTTACCAAGAGGAAAGCCTCATCTCCTCTGACGGCACTTGCCGCACCTTTGACGCCGAGGCGAAAGGCACGGTTTTCGGTCACGGTGTCGCCATCGTTTTATTGAAACGCCTGGCCGATGCCGTTGCAGATCGTGACAACATCCTCGCCGTCATCAAGGGCACGGCGCTCAACAACGACGGCTCGGTAAAAGTTGGCTACGCCGCACCGAGCGTGACCGCACAAGCCGATGTCATCGCCACCGCCCAGGCCGCCGCTGGTGTGGACCCTGAAAGTATTTCCTACGTCGAAGCGCACGGCACGGCCACGCCCCTGGGCGATCCGATCGAAGTTGCCGCCCTAACCAAAGCCTTCCGCCAAGGCGGTGCTCAACGCAACGGCTACTGCGCGCTCGGCACTGGCAAGACGCACATCGGACATCTCGACGTCGCCGCTGGCGCAACCGGACTGATCAAAACCGTGCTCCAACTTCAGCACAGCAAGATCCCTGCGCTGCTCCACTTCAAGTCGCCCAACCCGCAGATCGATTTTGCCAACAGCCCGTTTTTTCCGGTGACAAAGGCGATGGATTGGCCCCGCAGCGCCACGCCTCGCCGCGCCGGTGTCAGTGCCTTTGGCGTCGGCGGCACCAACGCCCACGTGGTTGTCGAGGAAGCACCGCTCGCACCGGCCACCCCTGCGCAACGGCCGCAAAAACTCATCCTGCTTTCGGCGCGCACCGAAGCCGCACTCGAAGCGATGAGTGCCAATCTCGCCACTCATCTCGAGCAGCACGCCGGGCTCGATCTGGCCGACGCGGCTTTCACGTTGCAAGCGGGCCGACGCGCTTTCCCCTTCCGACGAACTCTGACGGCCAACGACGCCGCCGAGGCCATCGCCAAACTCCGCTCCGCAGACAAAAAAAACTTCACCTCGGGCAAGGCCCCCGCCCAAGCACCTGCTAT
Source organism: Verrucomicrobiota bacterium (assembly GCA_031404135.1). GTDB lineage: Bacteria > Verrucomicrobiota > Verrucomicrobiia > Opitutales > Opitutaceae > JADKHC01. The sequence continues at coordinate 24,036 of JANNHA010000005.1, forward strand.
CGTATTCATGTTTCCAGGACAGGGTGCCCAGTACGTCGAAATGGGCCGCCAGCTCTACGACAACGAACCCGCTTTCCGTGAGGCCATCGACCGCTGCGCCGGGATCCTCCAAAAACAACTCAACCGCGACATCCGCGAAGTCCTTTTCCCGACGGCCGAACACCACACCGAAGCGGAGAGACAAATCAACGAAACCTGGATCACCCAACCCTCGATTTTCGTCGTCGAATACGCCCTCGCCTGTCTCTGGATTTCCTGGGGCATCAAGCCCGACATCCTTGTGGGCCACAGCATCGGCGAATACGTTGCCGCTGTTCTCGCTGAGGCGTTCACTCTCGAAGATGCGCTGGCATTGCTCTCTGTGCGGGCCCGTTTGATGCAGGCATTGCCTCCTGGTTCGATGCTGGCCGTGCGGCTCGCTGCCGAAAAAACCGAACCGCTGCTCCCGCCCAACACCGCGATCGCTGCGATCAACAGCCCGGTGCTCGTCACGGTTTCCGGCCCGACGGAAACATTGCAGAATTTCCGCAAAGACCTCGAAACCCGCGGCGTCGAATCACGTCTGCTGCCGACCTCGCATGCGTTTCACTCGGCGATGATGGATCCGATGCTGCCCGAGTTTTCAGCCGCAGCCGCCAGGACTCCGCACCAAAAACCGAAAATCCGCTGGGTATCGACCTGCACCGGCACTTGGATGACTGAGGCCGACCTCGCCGATCCGGCCTATTGGTCGCGCCAGATCCGCCAGACCGTGCGTTTCGCCGATGCGGTTGGACAGGTCCTGGCCGACACCACTCCCCACCTCCTCATCGAGGTCGGCCCCGGACAGGCGCTCGGACAACTGGTTCGGCAACATCCGGCGAAAGCGGCCAGTCACGTCGTCTTGGATACACTCGGACGCTGGAACGAAACCGGCCGAGATCTCGCCGCCATTCTCACTTCGCTCGGCTCCGCCTGGATTGCAGGAGCCAAGCCCGACTGGACCGAATTCTATCACGACGAAAAACGACGTCGCGTGCCGCTGCCTACTTATCCCTTCGAACGGAAAAGCTACTGGGTCGAACCAATCCCGATTCCTAACTCCTCCGAAACGCCCGCTCCGGCACAGGTCGAACTTCATCAACCCACACCTTCCTCTTTCGAAATCGAACACAGCTCCGCCGAAACACCCGCCCCGTCTTTGCCCATGCCTGCGACCCGTTCGTCCACCACCGCCAACCGCACACCCCAACTCGCCAGCCAGATCCGCTCACTATTTAAGGAGCTTTCCGGCATAGAAATCGACAACGACACCACTTCGTTTGTCGAACTCGGCTTCGATTCGCTCTTCCTTACTCAGGTCAGCCAGGCGTTCCTGAATAAATTTGGGGTCAAGGTCACCTTCCGCCAGATGCTCGGCGATCTCTGCACCGTCGAAGCACTCGCCAAACATCTCGATCAAAACCTTCCCGCCGAGGCCGCCGTTTCGACGCCGAACCAAGCGCCAAGCACCCCGGTTGCTGCGTTTCCTGCGCCCGGCGTCGCCAACATCACGCCCGTCGCTGGCGCTGGCGCTCCCGCTCTCGAGCAATTGCTCGCCCAGCAGGTTCAGTTGATGCAGTTGGTGCTCGCCCAATCACGCGGACAAAGTTTCGCCGCACCCGCGCTCCTGCCTGCTGCCCCCACCGCAGCACCGGCCGCCGGACAATTACGCTCCGTCAAATGGCCAGGAGCAAAAGCCCCGGCCAGCGATGTCGTCCACGGCAGCGGCAAACCTGAATTCAAACGGTTCGGCCCGTACAAACCCGTTGAAAAGGGCGAGAAAGGCGGCCTCACCACCCGCCAGCAAAACGCCCTCGACGAGCTGATCGCACGCTACGTCAAGAAAACCGGCGGCTCGAAAAAACTCACTGCGGAGCACCGCGACCATTACGCCGATCCACGCGCCGTTTCCGGCTTCAAGTCGAATTGGAAAGAAATGGTCTATCCCATCGTGTCAGCGCGTTCGAAAGGCTCCAAAATCTGGGACGTCGACGGCAACGAGTATGTGGACATCACGATGGGCTTCGGCACGTATTTCTTCGGCCATTCGCCCGACTGGCTGATGCCGGTATTGGAACAACAACTACGCATCGGTATCGAGATCGGGCCACAATCACCCCTCGCCGGCGAAGTCGCCCGTGGCATCTGCGAATTCACCGGCATGGACCGCGCGACTTTCTGCAACACCGGCTCCGAAGCTGTCATGGCCGCGATGCGCCTTGCACGCACCATTACCGGACGCAAACGCGTCGTGTATTTCACGGGCGATTATCATGGCATGTTTGAGGAAGTGCTGGCCCGTGCAGCATGGATTGACGGCGAGTACCGTGCTCAAGCCATCGCGCCGGGCATGCCGGCGAACATGACAGAAAACATGCTCGTGCTCGAATACGGCGCGCCGGAATCGATCGAAATCATCAAAGCGCACGCCAGTGAAATCGCCGCCGTCATGGTCGAGCCCGTGCAAAGTCGCCAACCAGGCCTCCAGCCCAAGGCCTTCATGCAGGAGTTGCGCAGCGTCACCGAACGCAACGGTATCGCCCTAATTTTCGACGAAGTCGTGACTGGCTTCCGCTGCCACCCAGGCGGCGCACAAGCCTACTTTGGAATCAAAGCCGACCTCGCCACCTACGGAAAAGTGATTGGCGGTGGCCTCCCGATCGGCGTGCTCGCCGGACGTCGCAAGTTCATGGACGCCCTCGACGGTGGAGCATGGAACTACGGCGACGATTCATTCCCGGAAGTGGGCATGACCTTCTTTGCCGGCACCTTCGTGCGCCACCCGCTGGCTATCGCCGCCGCCGACGCCGTCCTGAAATATCTTCGTCAGCACGGCCCAAACCTACAGCAAGGCCTAACCGATCGCGTGGATCGGGCCTGCCGCACGCTTAACGAACATTTTGAAAAGATCCAAGTGCCGCTGAGATTCCCCCACTTCAGCGCGGTGGCGATGATTGATTATCCGTCCGATCTGAAACACGGCAGCCTGCTTTGGTACTACCTTCGCGAAAAAGGCCTCCACGTCTGGGAAGGCCGCCCCTGCGTCTTCACCCTCGCCCACACCGACGAGGACTTCGACAAAATCATCCGCGCCTTCAAAGACAGCGTGGCCGACATGCAGTCCGCAGGCTTCTTCCCTGAATCGCCGATCGACATCGGACAAAACACGGGCAGCGCAACCGCACCGGAATTCCCACGCGTCGAGACCTCACCCATCACCGAGGCCCAACGTGAAATCTTCCTCTCCGTGCAGATGGGCGATGAGGCCAGTTGCGCCTACAACGAAGCCAGCATCGTCGAGTTCACGGGCAGTCTCGACACACCCGCTCTTGAGAAAGCCTTACTGCACCTCTTTGAACGCCACCCAGCCCTGCGCAGCACGTTCGCTCCCGATGGCGAAACCCAGCGCTACCCCCAGGCACCGACAAAACTGGATGTTGCCCTCGAGGACCTTTCCGGGCTGGCCGCACCCGCCGCTGCGACGCGCTTCGACGAATTGTGCCGTTTCGAAACCGGGACCGCGTTCGACCTCGCGAACGGCCCGCTTGTCCGCTTGAAACTGGTTCGGTTATCACCCGACAAACACAAACTGTTGTTCACCGCGCACCACATCGTCTGCGACGGCTGGTCGTTCGGCATGATCGTCGCGGACCTGACGACCCTCTACAATGCCGCCAAAGTCGGCCGCATGCCCCTGCTTGCCCCGGCCATGTCGTTTGGCGACTACGCACGGTTGGTCAACCGCGATGTCGGTTCGCAACCGATGCTCGATGCCGAGACGTTTTGGATCAAACAATACGCGAGCGGCATCCCCACGCTCGAACTCCCGACTGACCGGCCGCGTCCTGCCATCAAGACCTTCAATGGAGCGATGGAAACACGCCTGATCGACAACGAACTCTTTGCAAAGGCTAAAAAAGCAGCCCCCAAGCTCGGCGGCACGCTGTTCTCCACGCTGCTCGGCACCTTCGCCACCCTGCTCCACCGCCTCACCGGCCAGGATGATCTCGTCGTTGGCATACCCGCCGCCGGTCAAGTGGCGGTCGGCTGCAACGATCTTGTCGGCCACTGCCTGAACTTTCTGCCGATGCGCCTGAGCGTCCCCGCAGACAAGCCTTTCGCGGAGTTTGCCGCCTCGATCAAACAGGCGGTGCTCGATGCGTATGACCACCAGACTTTGACCTACGGCGCGCTCGTGCAGAAACTCAAACCCGCACGTGACACCAGCCGACTGCCGCTCGTTTCGGTCATGTTCAACATCGACCGCTCGGGCTTCGATCAGCTGCGCTTCGACGGACTCGAATTCGACGTCGCCTCGAACGCCAAGCAGTGCGTCAACTTCGAGATCTTCTTTAATCTTGTCCAAACCGAGTCCTCGCTCGAGGTGGAGTGCGAGTACAACACCGACTTGTTCGACCGCGCAACGATCGCCCGCTGGTTGGAATCATATGAAACCTTAATCGCCGCAGTCGTCGCCAACGCCGAAACCAAACTCGGTCAATTGCCGCTGCTCGGGACGGCTCAGGCGCAGATCGTCCAGACCGACTGGAACCAGACTGATCGTGACTATCCACGTGATAGAACCATTCACGCGTTGTTCGCCGAACATGCGTTGCGCACTCCCGCAAAAGTGGCCGTCAGCTGCGGCCCGAAGTCTCTCACTTACGCAGAGCTTGATCGGTCTTCCAACCTGCTTGCCGCCCATCTGCAATCGCTCGGAGCAAAACCTGGCAAATTGATCGGCGTCTGTCTCGAGCGCTCCGTCGCCATGGTGGTCGGCGTGCTCGGCATCTTGAAATCAGGTGCCGCCTATGTGCCGATTGATCCCGCGTTCCCGGCTGACCGGATCGCGATCATGGTTGAGGACGCCAAACTTGAAATCATCGTAACGCAAAATTCGGTTTCGTCCCTGCTCCCTGACCGAGGTGCCCTCTTAGTCGACCTCGACAAAGCACTCCCGGATAAGGGGCAACCATTCGTCCCACCACCACCGAGCAGCGAAGATCTCGCGTACGTCATCTTCACCTCCGGCTCCACCGGCCGGCCGAAAGGCGTGCAGGTAACGCATCGCGCCGTGGTCAACTTTCTCGCTTCCATGCGCCGCGAGCCCGGCCTCGTGCCAGAGGATGTGCTGCTCTCAGTGACAACCTTATCCTTTGACATCGCCGGCCTAGAATTGCACCTGCCGCTGACGTCGGGTGCCTCGGTGGTGATTGCCACGCGCGATACCGCGTCCGACGGCCAGCAATTGCTCAACGAACTCGAACGCACCGGGGCCACGGTCATGCAAGCGACCCCGGTCACGTGGCGTTTGCTTCTGGAGGCTGGTTGGAAAGGCAGCCCGAAGCTGAAAATTTTGATCGGAGGCGAAGCTGTCCCGCGTGATCTGGTCAACCAGCTCGCCCCTCGCTGTTCTTCGCTCTGGAACATGTACGGCCCGACTGAAACGACCATCTGGTCAACCACCCTGCGGTTGGAGGCAGGCGAAGGTTCGGTATCGATCGGCCGGCCGATCGACAACACGCAGGTCTACGTCGTAAACCCACACCTGCAGCTTCAGCCGATCGGTGTTACCGGTGAACTTCTCATCGGTGGTGATGGCATCGCCAGCGGCTATCTCAACCGCCCAGAACTGACCGCAGAAAAGTTCATTGCCGATCCGTTTGGCAAAAAACCTGGGGCCAAACTCTATCGCACCGGAGACGTTGCCCGCTGGCGCGCGGACGGCACGCTGGAATGTCTGGGCCGCATCGATTTCCAGGTGAAAATTCGCGGGTTCCGCATCGAACTCGGCGAAATCGAAGCGGCACTCGAGCAGCATCCCGCCATCAAACAGGCGGTCGTGGTGGTTCGCGAAGATCACCTGGGTGACCGTCGTCTCGTCGGTTACTTGATGGGGAACGGTGCCACCGCCCCGACGGCCAGCGAACTGCGCGATTTCCTTGGCACACGTTTGCCGAACTACATGGTACCGTCAGGTTTTGTCACGGTGGAAGCCTTCCCGCTCACGCCCAACGGCAAGGTGGATCGGCGCGCGCTACAACCGCCTGCGGCGACACCGATGGAAAGCAAACGTCTGCTCGTCGCACCTAAAAATGACAAGGAGCGCACCCTGGTCGGCATCTGGCGCGACGTGCTCGGCATCGCGGAAATCGGCACCGGCGACGACTTCTTTGAATTGGGCGGCGATTCGCTGCTTTGTTTCCGCATCACCAACCGGGCGCGTGAAGCCGGACTGCCGCTCACCCCACGACATTTCTTCCAACACCGGACTGTGGCCGAGCTCGTCCGATCACTCGAAACCGAACCGACACCCGAGGTGGCCGCAGCAGCCAGCCGCGCAGTCATCGCTCGGGCCTCACGCGACACTTACCGTCGCAAGCCAGCCGACGGCACCCGTAATAGCTAACTTTCAAACCAGTCATCGCACCCAATCATGGCGGACTCTCCGAACCCTCCTGCACACGATAACGACGAACCAGAGGTCTTTGCGTTTCCCACCACACTGGGACAGCAACGCTTCTGGTCTCTCGATAGCCTCCAGCCAGGCAATGCGGCTTTAAACATGCCTCTCGCAGCGCGGCTGCAGGGTAAATTGAACCGCGAAGCCGCCCAGTTCGCGATCGACGAGATCATGCGCCGGCATGAGATCCTGCGCACTTCGTTCCAATACGAAAACGACGAGCTGGCGCAGGTGGTCGGACCCTTCGCACAGGTACAAATTCGATGGACCGATCTCCACGATGTCCCACCCCATGCGTTCGAGAAAAAGACCCGCGAGTTGATGGAGGAAGAAGGCGCTCTGCCCTTCGACCTCGCTAAAGGTCCGCTCCTGCGCGCCGGCGTCGTGAGTTTCAGCGCCTCAGAACACCTGTTACTCCTCTCGATGCATCACATCGGTTCCGATGGTTGGTCGAACGGGATTCTCATCCGCGAGTTCGCCGAGCATTACACCCGTTTCATAGCCGGTGGCCAAGCGCCGGCCGATCTGCCCCTTCAATACGCCGATTACGCCATCTGGCAAAAGGACTGGCTGGCCGGACCTAGTGGCCAGGCCCAACACGACTACTGGCAGGCTCAGCTCGGCAACACCATCCCCGTCCTCAATCTGCCCACCGACCAGCCACGCGGACCGAAACCCACCTTCACCGGTAATATCCATTCGCTCCTCCTGCCGCAGGAACTCACCGAGGCCATACGCACGAACGCACAGCTCGAAGGCGCGACACCGTTCATGTTCGTGCTTGCCGCCTATATCATGCTGTTGCACCGGTATTCAAACCGTTGCGAATTTGTCGTGGGTTCGCCCGCAGCCTGCCGAAACCAGACCGAACTGGAAGATATGATCGGTCTGTTCGCCAACCCGGTCATGTTCCACCCGCGGATCGACCCGTCGATGACTTTCCGCGATCTGCTGTTGCACGTGCGCGAAATCACTCTGGCCAGCTTTGCCAACCAGGAATACCCGTTCGAACTGATCGGCGAAGATCTCAGGACAGAAGACGACCACCGTGGCGTGCCGTGGTTGCAGGCTTACTTTGTTTTCCAAAAAGCATTCATGCAGCCCCAGCACATGCCCGAGCTGCAACTCACCCCCCTGCGCTCCATTAGTTCTGGCGCTATGTTTGAGTGGATGCTCGGCGTGATCGAACGAAAAGAGGGCATGCGCCTGCAACTCGAGTATTGCACCCATCTTTTCGAGTTGAAGACGATCGATCGAGCCATCCACCACCTGCAGGCGATTCTGAACCAAGGTGCCCTGGACATGGATTTTCGCATCGGGCAGCTCGTCCTCGACGCTCCGCCTGCATTAGAAATTGCGGCATCGGCAACCAGCTCAGCGGCCACTTTGCTTCAGCAGATCACCACCGCTTTTGGCGACCGCGACAACGCCATATTGATCGAGCACAGCAATCACCGTCTTTCGCTCGGCCAACTTAAGACCACCTCCACTCGTTTGGTATCCATGCTGGGCCGGGGAGAAACAAAGGCGCTACGAGTCGGAATTTCTACCGAAGATCCGATCGAGGCGATCCCCGCCGTGATCGCGGTACTCTCCGCTGGACACAGCGCGGTTTGTTTGCCCAAACCAGTAAAAGGAAGCCAGTCGCCGACCGCAGGCGTTGACCTGATCTGGTCTCACAAAGCCGGGCAATTTGAGCTCATTTCAACCCGTCCGGCCTCTCGCGCACCCCTCGCACCTGCGGGTTGGGACATCCACCCAGCGAAAGGCGGTGCTGCCCTCATCACCCCGATTGCGAGCAAATACGAAGCGCACGAACATGCGTTTCCCGTCGCCCACCTTCTCACCCATGTGCAAGCGGTCGGGCAAGCACTGGGACTCCAGCCAAATGAGCGCGTGTTTTCTTCCGGCAGCTTGGGCAACCTCCTCGGCTGGGAAGAAACGCTCTCAACACTCACCGCAGGCAGCACAATCGTACGCGGTGAGAACAACCGTCGCGCGTTGCGGCTTCGCGATACCGCCGGCTCTTCTGTCTGGATGGTTCCCACCGCAGCTTGGCAAGAATGGTTGCGGACGGCACCCGAGCAGGAACGTTCAAAGTTAAGCACCGTCAGGATGATCGCGCTCGATCGTGATCCACTCTCACCGCTCGCGCTGGCCACACTGCAAAAAGCAGGTCTCGCGCGGGCGTCGGTTTTCCTCCGCCATCAGCTCCAAATTCTCGGAGCCACCATTGCGATCAAGAAATTGTCCGATACGTCAGCCCAGGCCGGCCAACCCTTGGCTACGATCGGTCGCCCCGTCAGTGGCTGCATCATCGACGTGGTGGACGCGCGAGGCGTGGCCACCCCACACGGAGTGCCCGGTCGGCTCCGGCTCCAAGCACCCTGGCTCGATCAGTCCTCGCTAGCCGTAGCCGGTCCAACTCCCGAATACATATCCGATGACTGGGTTCGCAGACTGGAAAATGAACGCCTTCTCTGGCTCGGTCGAAGCGAAGATCTAGCGCGCACGTCGGGCTTCACGCTCGAACTCGCCCAATTGCGCCAGATCGTTTGCTCCCATCCCAATGTTTGGGACGCCACGGTCGTCTCGAAGGCCAACGCGACGGGAAACAGTGTGGTTTTGAATGTCGTGCCCATTCCGCACCATAATTTGAGCAACAGCGTGCTGGTACAATTCATCCGCCAACGCGTTCCCGCTTACATGGTTCCCTCCGTCGTGCTCCATGATAATACCCCGCTCGACCGCAGCGGACGCTGGGACTACCAGGCGCTGCGCGAAGCCACGCCCACCCAAGCCGCCACCGCCGCCCCCCACGCAAGTAAACCCGAGGGCGAACCAGCCGTGGCCAAAGTCAACAACCAGACTCTAACCCCAACGGAGGAGAAACTTTCGAAGATTTTCTCGAATGTACTGCGACAACCATCGATCGATATTGAGCGCAGCTTTTTCGACCTCGGTGGCCACTCCCTGCTCGCCGTCCGTCTTTTTGCCGGCATTGAAAAGGAGTTCGGCAAACGCCTTCCCCTCGCCACCCTCCTCGCTCGGCCCAGCGTCCGCCTTCTCGCCACCCAACTCGAAGGAAACGTCACCGAAACCTCACACTGGTCCTGCCTCGTGCCGATGGCCATCGAAGGCGATGGACCGAAGTTCTTCTGTGTGCACGGTGCCGGCGGCAACGTCCTGCTTTATCGCGACCTCGCACGGCATATGCACCCGCACGTGCGTTTCTACGGATTGCAGGCACAGGGCCTCGACGGAGAAAGCCCGTGCCTCACCAAAATCGAGGATATGGCCGCACTCTACCTAAAGGAGATCCAGCGGGAGCAGCCGGTTGGTCCGTATTATATCGGCGGATACTGCTTGGGCGGCAATATCATCTTTGAAATGGCCCGCCTGCTGGTGGAACGCGGCCATCAAATCGGTCTCGTCGCCATGCTCGACACCTACAACCTGACCAAATCGCTCCACAAGCACACTTTCTTAGGAAAGCTCAACAAATGGCGGCAAAAGGCAGACTTCCATGTCGATACGCTTTTGGAACTATCACGCGAAGAGAGAGTAGCCTACCTATCGGAAAAAAAACGCATGGCTCGCGAACTCGCTCGCGGAAAGGTCGCAGCCGTGTTGCGCGACTTAAAAGGAAGTAATGCCAAAAAGGGTAAACGCAGCCCAGTAGCCTTCGTGCAGGACGCCAACCATGTGGCCCTAAGAAGCCACCACCCCCAGTTCAATCCAGCGCCCCTCACGCTTTTTCAACCCCGTAAAAACTACAGTTTTTTTCCCGACCCCAACCAAGGGTGGCGCGAGGTGGTGGGTGGCCCCTTCGAAACCGTCAGGATCAACGCCAACCCCCACGCTATGCTGATGCAGCCATTCGTTCGCGAACTTGCCGCCGCACTCGTTCAACGCCTGCAGCCGCCAGCCTGCAAACCAGTCAGCCCTCAGAAATAACCGCAACGCGCGAAGCTTGAGATTTTTTCATCGGCGGTCAGTTAACGAACTTCAGCCTACCGCCAATTCAAATGTTGCCCCCCGCCAATCCACCGCTAAGTACTGCCGCGCACTCCCCTGGACGGCTTGGCCGCCGCCCCGCCCTCGACGGCCTGAGGGGCATCGCAATCCTAGCCGTGCTCGGGATTAATTCCGACTGGCCTTTTCTCCAAGGCGGCTTTTTCGGAGTGGACGTCTTTTTTGTGCTCAGCGGATTCCTGATCACGACCTTGCTGCTCGAGGAGTGGCGCGACACGGGCCGGATCGCGCTGGGGCTTTTCTTCAAACGCCGGGCCGTCCGTCTCGTGCCGGCCCTCGCCGCCCTGTTGCTTTTCGGCACCCTTTACACGCTCGTCTTCAGGCCGCCCGAAATGTGGCGGCCCGCCCTACAGATCATCGCGTCCGCATTCTTCTATGTCTCTAACTGGGTGATCGGCGTCGGACACGTTCACGGCACATTGGAGCACACGTGGTCGCTCTCGGTCGAGGGCCAGTTTTATTTGCTCGGTGCCATCGGCCTCTCGTACGCCTTGAAAAAAGGCGCCAGGCCCGGGCAGTTGTTTCTTGGCTGTGTGGGATTGTTCGTTCTCATCGGTCTCTGGCGGGCCGTCCTTTGGTCGCTCACCCACGATGTCATGCGAGTCTATATGGGGCTCGACACTCGGGCCGATGCTTTGCTCGCCGGTTGCGCGATCGCGTTTCTCCTGACCGAGAAGGTCGGGACCGGCGACACCACCGCGCCGCCCGGCTGGTCGGGACCACTCACTTGGCTGGCCTGGGGGGTTCTATTGGTTGGGTTCACCACGTTCAAATACTACGCACCACCCACGTTTCTCGGAGGTTTCTCCCTCGTGGCGCTTGCCGCCGCCGTCGTGCTCCACCAGGCCGTGCGCGCTCCCTCATCCCTCCCGGTGCGCTTTTTGCAGTGGCCGGTGCTCCGCTGGTTCGGCCTCGTGTCTTATTCGATCTACCTGTGGCACGTGCCGCTGAAAAACCTCTGCTCGAGCGAACGCCTCACCCCATTTTTACACTCCCCGCTGCTCGTCGAAGCAGCGCGTTTCGCCATTTTTGTCGCTGCGGGCTGGATCTCCTACCGCACAATCGAGCGCCCGTTTCTGCGTTTTAAACCAAGCCGCGTGTAACCCTCCGAACGATCACTGGCCCTCGCCACCACGCCGCTCTCCCTCACGACCATGCCAAATCCCATCCAACATCTTTACCGCCGTGCCATCGACGCCTTTCACCGCGGCGGCACCTACCGGGGAGTTTATCCGAATTTCGAGGAAGCGGTTCGCGCGACGCCCAAAATCAAACCGATCGGCTACGATCACGCGGAGCTATCGCTTTGGTATCGGGAGAAGTTGACGAAGATCTTCGACGACGACTATCCGGCCGCTTTTTGGATGGGAAAAGCGCTGCAAGATTCGCGAAGCGTTTTTGAAATCGGCGGACACGTCGGTGTGGCGTACTACGGCATGTCGCACTATCTCGACTACCCGCCCGACCTTCGCTGGGAAGTTTGCGACGTGCCTGCCATCGCCAGGGAAGGTGCCCATCTGGCCAAGGAGATGAACGCGCCCAACCTCAGTTTCGTGAGTTCCCACCGCGAGTCACCGGGAGCCGACATCCTGTTCACAGCCGGCGCGCTTCAGTACATCGAATCTCCCACGCTCGCCGAGGTGATCGCCGACTTCAAAGTAAAGCCGAACCACATCATCGTGAATAAAACACCGATGTGGGACGGCCAGCCCTTTGTCACAATGCAGAGCATCGGCTTCAGCTACTGCCCGTACTTGATCAGAAACCGGCAAGCGTTCGTCGCCTCGATTGAGGCGCTCGGTTACAAGCTTCGAGATAGCTGGATCAAAGCGCGCCCGCTCAAAGTCCGTTTTCGGAGCGGCCACAAACTCAACCACTACACCGGCCTCTATTTCGTCCGCCAGTAACCAGCACACCCGCAGCCCCACTGCTTCAAAAGATCAAATAAAAAGGTTGTAGAGTAGAGAGAGCCGCGCGCCGGGCGACCGCACGCGGCTCTCTCTACTCTACAACCGACAAAAATCGCTCCGCTTGGTTGGACATTATTCTTATCCGCCACTGACTTACAGTCCGCGCCCATTTTTGAATGACCTCTAATTTTTTTCGGGAAAAATCGAACTTGAAGGACACCCACCGCTTTTTCGCCATACTTAGAGCCATCATGCACGCTTTCTCACCTTTGCTCCGCCGCGAATGACGAGCCTCCATCACCTTTTTGAACTGCAGGCAGCGCGCACGCCGGCGGCCATCGCCGTGGTTTTCAAAGGCCTGCTATTGACCTATCGCGAACTCAATGCGCGGGCCGATAGCCTGGCTGCTCATTTGGTTCACCACGGCGTTGGACCTAACATCTTGGTCGGCCTTTGTGTCCATCGATCTTTGGAAATGATCATCGGGATTCTGGGGATTCTGAAAGCGGGCGGTGCCTACGTACCTATCGATCCGGCCTATCCCGCCAATCGGATTCAATTTATTATGGCCGATGCCGGCGCTCCCGTGCTGGTCACCCAACGTTCCTTGGCCGCTGGCCTGCCAGAATCAAACGCACAGCAAATACTCTTGGATGAGCCCCTCCCCGCTCAAGATCCGCCACCCGACGCCCCCCCCCGTTTTTCAGGCAATAATCTCGCCTACGTCATCTATACATCGGGGTCCACCGGCCTGCCCAAAGGGGTTCAGATCGAACACCAGGCGGTGATCAATTTCCTCGATTCGATGCGCCTTGAGCCAGGCCTAAAGACCGATGACGTCGTTCTCGCCCTGACCACCCTATCCTTTGATATCGCCGGGCTGGAGATTTTCCTTCCCCTCACCACCGGAGCCCGAGTCATCGTGGGCCCAAGAGAAATCGCCGTCGATGGCGAAGCGTTGATGAAGGAAATTGACCGGCACGGTGTCACACTGCTCCAAGCCACTCCCACCACCTGGCGGTTGTTGCTGGCCTCTGGTTGGGCCGGCTCACCTCAACTCAAGGCGCTGTGTGGCGGAGAACCCATGCCCGCCGATCTGGCACAAAAGCTGATACCCCGTTGCAAAGAACTTTGGAACATGTACGGCCCCACCGAAACCACCATCTGGTCGACGTGTGCCCGAGTCACCGATCCCGACCGCATTACCATCGGTCGACCCATCGCCAACACGGAAACACTGATTCTCGACCCGCAACTCCAGCCCGTCGCTCCAGGAGAATCGGGCGAACTGTTTATCGGCGGCGATGGCTTGGCCCGCGGCTATCACAATCGCCCCGAGCTCACCGCTCAAAGATTCAGCCAGCACCCCTTTAAAACTGGACATCGCCTTTACCGCACCGGCGATTTGGCCCGGCTTACGCCCGAAGGTGAGATTGACTGCTTGGGTCGGCTCGACTTCCAAGTCAAAATCAACGGCCACCGCATCGAACTGGGCGAAATTGAGAGCGCTCTATCCGGCCATCCCGAACTCATCCAAGCCGTGGTGACAGCCCACGACGGAGCCGACGGTGATAAACGCCTCGTCGCCTATTTCGTCGCCAAACCAAACCAGAAACCCACCCCAAAAAAACTGCGGGACTTCGCAAAAGGCCTCCTGCCCCAGTATATGGTACCGGTTGCGTTTGTGCGGTTGGAAAACATTCCGCTCACCCCCAATGGCAAGGTGGATCGCAAGGCTTTGCCCGCCCCCGGTGACGACGCTATCGCTTCCGATGGCCGGTCCAACCCACCCACCACAAAGACAGAACTGCAGCTGGCTGGTATCTGGCGAAAGGTTTTAGGACATTCCAGCCTAGGCCGCGACGACAAATTCTTCGATCTGGGCGGCACCTCCCTGCTGGCCGTCAGCGTTTTCGTGGACATCGAAAAGCAGTTCGGCCGACACCTGCCGCTCTCCACCCTTTTCACCGCCCCCACCATCGCCGAACTCGCGCAGGTGATCGACCAAACCGAACCAGCCGAAAAATCCAGGTCATCACTGATCCCCCTTCAGCCCAACGGCACCCAACCTCGTTTTTTCTGTGTCCACGGTGCAGGCGGAAACGTGTTCCTATATCTGGCGCTCGTGCATCATCTCGGAAATAATTTTCCATTCTACGGACTGCATTCCCAAGGGCTGGACGGTCGAACCCACCCGCTCCAAACCATCGAAGAAATGGCTGCCCACTACGTCAGCGAAATAAAGCGTGTGCAACCCCATGGACCCTATTGCCTGGGCGGGTATTGCATGGGGGGAACCATCGCTTTGGAAATGGCTCAACAACTCAAAGCGCAAGGCGAAGCGGTTTCGCTGGTCGCGCTTTTTGACACCTACAACTTTACGCGCGCCCGTTCGACCAGTCGTCTCCTTGACGTGGCGCAACGTTTGAAATTCCACCTGTTAAATTTCATCCGTTTAAGCCCTGCCTTGATGAATTCCTACGTGCGCGAGAAAATCCGGATCGCCCGTGACGGGGAATTTGCGAATATCTTCAGTTTCCGCTCTCGAACAAAACCAGTTCATGGGGAACCCATGGCCCGCTCAGCCCTTCGCACAATCCAAGCCATCAATGATCGGGCCGCCCAGATGTATCAGCCCAAGCCCTACACTGGCCGGGTCACGTTGTTCAGTCCCAAGGTCAATTACGCCAAATTCCCTGGTGCCGACATGGGCTGGGACGGGCTCATCCTCGGTGGACTCGATATCGTCCAACTACCGATCAATCCGCACGCCATGCTCGTCGAGCCCACGGTGCAATTTCTAGCGGCCAAGCTGGCGGAAAAATTGGAAGACGTCGCAGCTCAAACCACCGAAAACAACCCTGCGCCCCAAACCAACGGTGTGCTGGTCTCCCGCTGATCCACGCTGGCCGCACCCTTCGCTGAATCTCGTTTCCCATGGCAACCTCCGCCACGATCCTTCATAGAGCCAAACGCTTCCTGATGGGAACGCGCCGACAGATATACGGGCTGCGTGCCCATGTACCGGGTTGGCGGGAGCACCACCGACTCGAGGCGATGGTGGGGCCGCTCGGCTACTGGAACGAACTGCAACGCTATCACCTGCAACTGCTCCAAGCCAATGGACTGAAGCCCGGCCATACCCTCCTCGATATCGGCTGTGGCCCGTTACAAGGCGGGATCGCCTTCATCAAGTACCTCGAGGTTAACGGCTACACCGGTTTGGATATCGACCCCGTACGGATCGAGGCCGCACGTGCTCAAGTCATCCGACACAACCTTTCTGAAAAAAACCCGCAGTTGTTCGTTTCATCTACTTTCGGCCAGCGAGAGCTGATTGATCAACGCTTCGACTTCATGTGGGCCTCGCAAATCCTCTATTATTTTGATGATGCGACTATGGCCGAACTGCTCACCATGATTCGTGAACGATTAAATCCAGGCGGCAAATTTCTTGGAGATACCTTCGCGTTAGATCACTATGAATTCCGCCATCCCGAGCACGCTGGCAGATATGTGCGACACACCCCGGAATCGCTTCAAGCCCAAGCAGCCCGCTTTGGCCTAAAGGTCCGTTGCCTTGGGACGATCGGTCAGTTTGGCTACCCCAAGAGACTGTCCTTGAAGACCAATCTTCTCTTTGAAATCACCCAGTAGCAGCGCCCGTTAAGCCAGTTATTATTCAACACCCCGATGCGAGGTGGCGCATTGGACTTGAGCCGTTACGTTTACAGTTCGACTCTTCGTAACCACTCATGGCAAACACCGCGAAACTTCTCCACCAAGGTAAACGCTTCCTTCTGAATACACGGCGACAACTCTATGGCTTGCGCTCGATTGTGCCGGGGCTAAGCCACCGCCACGAAATGGAAGCCATGGTCGGCCCACTCGGATTCTGGAAGGAGCTGCAAAGCTATCAAATGCATACGCTCTGCTCGTTGGGCCTGAAACCCGAACATCGCCTAATCGATATCGGATGCGGCCCACTGCAAGGCGGCATCCCCTGCATCCGTTATCTCAATAGCAATGGCTACACGGGCATCGATATCATGCCCAACCGCATTCGTGCTGCCTATAACCAAATCTCACGGCACGATCTGGGCGAAAAAAACCCCCGCATTCTCTACTCCGAATCGTTCGGCGATCAGGAGCTCACCAACGATACCTTCGACTTCATGTGGGCTTCCCAGATCATCTACAACTTGAACGCCGTGTGGATTGAGCGGCTTTTCGCCTTCATCAGCCGTCGGCTGAAGCCCGGTGGCAAGTTTCTCGGGGACATTTATAGTTCGGATTTTTATCTGTTCAAATATCCCGGGAATCAGTCAGAGGGTTTGACTCCTTACACCGTGGAATCCCTGCAAGAACTCGGCAAGAAACACGGACTCCAGGTCCGCAGTCTCGGGCCCCTTTCCGATTTTCAATATCCCCAACGCCTGGGTTTGCGTACGAACCAACTGTTGGAAATCACCCACAGTCCTCATTAAAAGCATCTCTCCCGAAACGGCACGCGAGAAAAACTCATGAAAGGCAAACTATGTGTGATCACCGGGGCGACATCGGGGATCGGCCGCGCCACCGCCCTGGCCTTGGGCGCACGCGGTGCTGATCTCGTGTTGTTGGGCCGGAACGAATCGCGCGCCAGGGCCATCGTCACCCGTCTCGCCCGTTTGCCCCAGGCCGGAAAGATCCAATTCTTGCGCACGGATCTTGCCGAACCCATCGACGTACACCACGCCGCGACAACCATCATCCAGCTCCAGCGGCCCGTCGATATCCTGATCAACGACGCGGGAGCGCGGTTCGATCAATTCCAGCAAAGTTCAGCAGGTCGGGAATTGACCTTCACCATCAATCATCTCGGACACTTTCTGCTCACGGGCTTGCTGCTCGAAAGAATTTTGGAGTCGGCTCACGGCCGGGTTATCACCCTCTCATCCGGCAGCCATGGCGGGGCGAAAGCTGACGGAATCTGGGAATTGACCGCCAGCAATTATGACCGGCGGCAAGCCTACGCCAAATCCAAGCTCGCCAATATCCTTTTCGCCTACGAACTCGCCCGCCGGTTAAACGGTACACGGGCCATCTCCTGCGCCATCGACCCCGGGGGCGTCTCCTCAAATTTCGCCCGCAATAACGGCCTGTTTAGCTGGTTCAAGCACCTGTTATCTCACGCCCGTCACCGGGACCTCATCTCCCCAAGGTCCGCCGCACAGGCGATCACCCAACTTGCCGATCACCGCCACGAGCACGGGACAAACGGTGGCTATTACCGCCGCCAATGCCTTGTACGTTCCTCACCCGCATCCTATGACGAAGATGCCGCACGAAAACTCTGGGCATTCAGCCTTGCCTTGATCAAAACAGAGAAGCTACTTGCACGTTATGCTGACCGACCAAACGA
Organism: Verrucomicrobiota bacterium; assembly: GCA_031404135.1. Taxonomy (GTDB): domain Bacteria; phylum Verrucomicrobiota; class Verrucomicrobiia; order Opitutales; family Opitutaceae; genus JADKHC01. The sequence continues at coordinate 41,869 of JANNHA010000005.1, forward strand.
TTAAACACCAAGGCCGCTGCCTCCGGTCGCCCGCATGATTCGTTTAATTAAAAGATTGTTGGGTCGTATTGCCATGCTCGTGCCCGGCGGGTTCACCGTACGTCCAGCTCTGCAACGGCTGAACGGCGTCCATGTTGGCAAAGGGGTCTGGATCAGCCAATGGGTCTATCTTGACGAGCTCTATCCCGAGTCAATCACCATCGGTAATCACTCCACCATTGGCATGCGCACCTCGATTTTTGCCCACTTTCACTGGGGACCGCGCCGAGAGGCCAACGGAGCCAAGAAGGTCGTGATTGGCGATAATGTATTTATCGGTCCCCACTGTGTGATCTTGCCGGGCGTGCGGATTGGTTCGGGAGCGGTCATTAAAGCCGGTACGGTGGTAACCCGCAGCGTACCGCCAAATATCTTTTATGGCGACTCCCCCGGTCGCCCACTCGCCCGCATCACGGTCCCGGTCGGAGCGAATTCCCCCTACGAAGATTTCGTCCGCGGCCTCAAACCGCTCGAAGGCAAAACTGCTCCCCCCAGCGAAGAATAAGATTATCTGGGTTTTGAGCCAAGTAGCCGCCCTCGCTACTTTTTTTATAAATCTATCTTTATAAAAAAACCCGTCGACGCTCGGCTGTCTCACTGCAAGCGTCCACGGCTAACCGAACGCCTTCTCTATGATATCTCCCTCTGCCCTTGTCCGACTCTCTGCACCCATGCCCGTATTCGGTAAAATGGCGGGTGGCGCTGAACGTATCCCTTTCAATCCCACCCAACCAGCATGAGCACCTTCACTCGGGATTCGCTAAATATTGATGCAGCCGGGGAAACCGCCCGGATCGTCCAAGCGCTGCGTCGTCAGCTCTCGCAAGACCTGAAACGTCGCGGTCTGGTTATCGGTTTGTCGGGCGGCATTGATAGCACCGTGACGGCAGCCTTGGCCGTACGCGCCTTAGGCAAAGACAAAGTGTTTGGCATCCTGATGCCCGAACGCCATTCCGAGGCCGAAAGCAGTTCACTCGGGCAAAAAGTCGCGGATTCCCTAGGCATCACCTGCATCGAAGAAAACATCACCGGGATCTTGGAATCACTGCGCTTCTATCAGCGTTACGATGACGCGATCCGTGAAGTGATTCCCACCTTTGGCCGGGGCTGGATTTCCAAACTCGTGATCGGCAGTATTTCCAGCGGCCAGCAATACACGACTTTTTCCATCGTCGCCCAAGCCCCGAACGGAACGATCATCCGCGAGCGCCTCTCGCTCAACGCCTACCTCGGCATTGTCGCTGCCACCAATTTTAAGCAACGCACCCGCAAGATGCTCGAATATTATCATGCCGACCGACTGAACTATGCGGTCGCGGGCACCCCGAATCGGTTGGAGTACGATCAAGGTTTCTTCGTCAAAAACGGTGACGGCTCCGCCGACGTCAAACCCATCGCGCATCTCTATAAAACCCAGGTTTACGTGCTTGCTGCCCATCTCGGGGTGCCGGTTGAAATTCGCGAACGCCCGCCGACCACCGACACCTATTCGATGCCGCAAGGGCAGGATGAATTTTATTTCGCACTGCCGCATGGCCAGATGGACCTCTGCCTTTATGGCAAAAATCATAATATCCCAGCTGACGCGGTCGCCGCGGCCGCCGGGCTAGATGCCGCCACGGTCAAACGCGTCTGGGAAGACATTGATCGCAAACGCACCACCACTCGCTACCTGCATCTCAGCCCCTTATTGGTGGAAAAAGTAAACGAAGTCTCCACTACCCCTAATATCTCCTAACTATTCACCACCTACATGAGCGACATCAAAACCAGCGTAAGGAATTTTATTGTTGAAACGTTTCTTTTCGGCCAGGACGACGGCCTGACCGAAGAGGCCTCTTTTCTTGCCAATGGGTTCGTCGATTCCACCGGTGTGATCGAACTCGTTGCCCATCTGGAAAAAACGTATCAGATTAAAATCAAGGACGAGGACCTGTTGCCCCAGAATCTGGATTCCATCAACGCCATCGCCGCCTATCTGCAGAGGCGTGGCGTCAGCGCCTGAGCCGGCACGACCGGCCGCTCACCGCATGCATCCGATCAGTTCCACCCCGGGCCATCACACCTTGCTGGTTCGGGATTTTCTTGAGCTGAGCGCGGCCCGCCTCCCTGCAAAGACCGCGCTGGTCTGCGATGGCCGTCGCCTCAGCTACGCCGAACTTGATGCTATGGCTAATCAGGTCGCGAATGCCCTGATTGCTCTCGGCGTCAAACGCAGTGATCGCGTGGCTGTCTATCTGCCAAATTCCGTCGAGACGGTGGCCACCCTTTTTGCGATTCTCAAGGCCGGCGCCGTATTCGTGGTGATCAATCCCACGACCAAACGCGATAAACTCCTCTATATTCTCAACAATTGTCGCGCCACCGCACTCATCGCCGAACAGCGCTTCGATCTGGAAGGCATCGCCCCCGGTCCGACCAGCGCGGTGCCTTCGCTGCGCGGTTGCATCCGCTGCGGCTCCGGCCCGAGCAGTCCCGCCAGCCCCACCAATCTTAGTTTTGCGGAAGCATTGGAGCGCTTTCCCGCCAAACCCCTGCCGCGAAACAATCTCGATCTTGATCTCGCCTGCCTGATCTATACCTCCGGCACGACGGGCGACCCCAAGGGCGTGATGAGCGACCACAGCAACGTGGTTTTCGCCACCGGCTCGATCATCGAATATCTCGGCAATGTCGAAAGCGACATCGTGATCAACGTGCTACCTCTTTCGTTTGATTACGGACTCTATCAATTGTTGATGACGTTCCGCTTCGGCGGGACCTTCGTTCTCGAACGTTCCTTCACCTATCCAGCCGCGATTCTCCAGCGGATCGAGCAGGAAAAAGTCACTGGATTCCCCGGCGTACCGACGATTTATGCGCTCTTGCTGCCGATGGATTTTTCCGGCTTCAACCTCACCAGCCTACGGTATCTAACCAACACCGCAGCGGCTCTACCGGTAAACCACATCGAGGCGCTCCGCAAAAAATTCGCCGGCGTAACCCTGTTTTCCATGTACGGCCTCACGGAGACCAAACGCACGCTGTATCTACCCCCGGCCGAATTAGATCGCCGTCCCGGTTCGGTCGGCGTGCCCATCCCGGGAACAGAAGCGTGGCTGGAAGATGAGACCGGCAAAAAGCTCGCCCCCGGCGAAGTCGGCGAACTGGTCGTCCGTGGTCGCCATGTGATGCGCGGCTATTGGGACGCTCCAGAAATGACCGCCCGCCGTTACCGCCTCGATCCGGCCACCGGCGACCGGCTCTGCTTCACCAATGATCTCTTCCGCATGGATGAAGAGGGTTTTTTTTATTTCGTCAGCCGCAAGGATGACATCATTAAAAGTCGCGGCGAGAAAGTGGCCCCGAAAGAAGTGGAAGCCGTCATCTATGGGATTCCCGGCGTTAGAGAAGTCGCCGTTATCGGTGTACCCGATGCGGTGCTGGGTCAGGCCGTCAAAGCATTCGTCGCCACCGACAACCAAGCGCTGACCGAAAAACAGGTCCTCGCGCACTGCCGCGCACATCTCGAGGATTACATGGTTCCGAAGTCAGTCGAATTCTGCGCCGAGCTACCTAAGACCGCATCAGGCAAGATCACCAAGAAAGGACTCGGCCAAGCGTGATATTCTGTATCAAGGACGAGCAACTCGCGATGAACGATCAAAAGCAAACGCGCCGGGCACCCTGGAAACTTAAGGCCATGCTCGCGTTTCTTTTTATCGGTGCGACTTGGTTCGTTCTGTTCGCCCATCCCTTTCTTGCCCTGAATCAACCGGTCGAGGCCGACATCATGATCGTGGAAGGCTGGGTTCCGAATTATGTGCTGGCCGCTGCAGCGCGTGAGTACCACGCCGGCCACTATACCCGCCTTTTCATCTCGGGCATGGATTACGAACCAGGTGATCCCCATTTGGCCGAGGGATCGGACGCCGCCCACTCAGCCAAGCAGCTGGCCGCCATGGGCATCAACCCGGCAGTCGTCGAGCCCTGCCCCTCGCGCCCCACGGCCTTCAACCGCACTTCGCACATGGCCCGAACCGTGCGTGATCGCCTTCTCGCGTTAGGTCTAAAACCTCGAGGGGTAAACGTTCTCACGCTCGGGCCTCATGGACGGCAGTCCCTCCTCGCTTACCAGCGGATGCTGGGTGCGGACATTCCGGTCGGCATCATCACCGTCCCGAAAAACGACTACGATCCTTCTCGTTGGTGGGCCTCCCGCGCGGGAATCTATAAAACAACAAAAGATTTTGTCGGCTGGCTCAAGGAACTCATCGTCGGACTGCGCTCCTGACCACAGCCTCAGCATTCCTTCCGTTAAACCTCGAGAAAATCATGTGTGGCATCGCTGGCATTTTAAATCTGACGGAAGGTCCTCCGCCCTCGCGCGACCTCGTGGAGCGCATGCTTGCCCAGATCCGGCACCGCGGTCCGGACGAGTTTGGCCTCTACCTCGACGACCAAATCGGAATCGGCAATGCCCGCCTCAGCATCATCGATTTGAGCGGCGGCCAGCAACCGATCACCAACGAAGACGCTACGCTTTGGATCGTCTTCAACGGGGAAATTTTCAACTACGTCGAACTGCGTCCTGAATTGGAGGCGCGCGGACATCGCTTCGCGACCCATTCCGACACCGAAGTATTGCTCCACGCCTACGAAGAATACGGTCCGGCGTGCCTCGAAAAACTGAACGGCCAGTTTGCCTTTGCAATTTGGAACACGAAAGACCGTTCGCTTTTCCTCGCGCGTGATCGGCTCGGCGTCCGCCCTCTTTTCTACACCCACCAAAACAACCGCCTGATCTTCGGCTCCGAAATCAAAGCGCTCCTAGCGGACCGAAGCTTGTCCGCTGTTATTGATCCTGTGGTGTTGGATCAGGTTTTCACTTTCTGGTCACCCCTGGCACCCCGCAGCATCTTCCGCGGAATCGATCAACTGCCGCCCGGACACTACATGCAGGTGCGCGACGGGCAGTTGACCATCCACAGCTATTGGGAACCTTCTTTTCCCGAACACGGCAAGTTCGGCACAGCACGAAAAACCGAAAACGAGTACCTGGAAGAACTCTCGACGTTGTTGATCGACAGTGCGCGCATTCGGTTGCGCGCTGACGTCCCCGTCGGCGCCTATCTCAGCGGCGGTCTCGACTCGTCCATCATCGCGTCGATCATTCGAAATTTCACGAACAACCGGCTAGAGACTTTTTCCATCGCTTTCAGCGACGCGATTTTCGATGAGAGCGTGTACCAGCGAAAAATGGCGGACGTCCTCGGCACAAAGCACCGCGAGGTTTACGCCACGCACGCCGACATAGGAAAAGTGTTTCCAGAGGTAATCTGGCACACCGAGGTGCCGCTGTTGCGAACCTCACCGGCCCCGATGTTCTTGCTTTCGAAGCTCGTCAGAAGTCACGGCTATAAAGTCGTGCTAACCGGTGAAGGCGCGGACGAATTTCTAGCCGGCTACGACATTTTCAAGGAGGCCCGTGTGCGTAGATTTTGGGCGCGCGAACCGCAATCACTTCGTCGTCCTATGCTGCTAAAACGCCTCTATGCGGATATCCCCGGCGTGGCGGACAACAATTTTGCTTTTCTCAAGGCTTTCTTCAGCCAGGGGCTCACGGAAACAGACCTGCCCCACTACTCCCACGCGATCCGCTGGCGTAACACCCGGCGCTCCACCCGCTTCTTCAGCGAGGCTCTGAAAACCGAACTCATTAACAGAAATAATCCGGTGTTCGATCAGGTCAAAATCCCAGCGCAATTCAAAAACTGGGAACCACTCGCACAGGCACAATACCTCGAAATATCGGTTTTCCTTTCTCAATATCTGCTTTCCTCTCAAGGCGACCGCGTGGCGATGGCAAACTCAGTCGAGGGCCGTTTCCCTTTTCTTGATTTCCGGATGGTCGAATTTTGCAGCCGACTCCCATCGGATTTAAAGCTTCGCGGCCTCAAAGAAAAATATCTTCTCAAAAAACTCGGCGCGAAGTGGCTGCCGCCCGAAATCTTTGCCCGCCCAAAACGCCCCTACCGCTCACCGATCCACAAAAGTTTTTTCAACAAGGATGCCCCCGCCTACGTCCGCGAACTTTTGTCGCCCGAATCCATCCGTCAAACCGGTCTTTTTAATCCAAATGCGGTGAGTCAAATGGTGAAAAAAATCGAGAGCCAGGCACCCATCGGCGAAACGGATGACATGGCCCTAGCCGGCATAATCTCCACCCAGCTGCTGCACCACCAATTTGTCGCGCACTTCCCCCACTCCGCCTCGTTACCCGCGCGCAGTTCGATCAAAATCTGTCACGGTGCAAACCCGGGTTCTTAAGTGATAATCAGTGGTTAAAAGGTTGGCCGGTTTATTCGCCACCACGATGGTTTCAAAATTAGCACATCCAATCGAAGGCACCTGGCAGCCAATCAAGGCTGAACTCGAGGGCGACACCGCGCCTGACATGGCGCTCACCAAACTGTGCCTAGTCATCGACGCCAGCACCTATGCCGTCCATTTCGGCGGCGAGGTCAGCGACTCCGGCACCTACACGCTCGGGATTCAAGCGGAACACCCATCAATCGTCCTCAGTAGTACTGATGGAAACAACAAAGGACGAACCATTCCATCGATCTATCAACTTGTGGGCGACCGCCTGCGAATCTGTTTTGGCCTCGATGGCATCGCGCCCACCGAATTTGCGTCTCCCATCGGTTCACGATTCTACCTCGTCGTTTACCGGAGAATTAAGTGATTAGATTTCTCACGGGCGACCCAAGCGTCCGTATTGCGCTGCCTACGCTACACCCCAAACAACCCGTCCGGCATCTCTCCCGTCGCCGGCACGACTTTATGCTCTGGCAACTGGGTGCGGAACCACGTGCGCTGCTTTTTCACCAATCCCCGGGTGTTGCGCGCAATCTCCTCCACCAGCGCCGCCCGGGGCAAACGCCCCTCTAAAAAATCGATTGTCTCACGGTAGCCGATCGCCTTTGACGCACTTGGGTTTTCCTTCAAGCCCGCCGCCAACAACCGCTCAACTTCGCCAATCAGCCCGGCCGCCAGCATCGCCTCCACGCGCACCACGATGCGCCGCTCCAACTCTGCGGGTTCGCGCTCCAGCCGAACACAGCGCACGTCCCAATCGGCAAATGGCGAAGGCATCTTCGCAAAATCGTCGGCCAGAACGACCATCGATTTTCCCGAAGCCCGGCATCGTTCCAATGCCCGCACCACCCGGCGCGGATTCGCCACGTCGAGCGCGCCCAATCCCGCCGGGTTGAGCCCCTCCAACTCCGCCACCAAAGACTTAAGCCCAGCCTGCTCCAACCGCGCCGCTATCTCCGCGCGCAACCCAACCGGCACCGCCACCGCGTCCGCCACCGGCGCAAAAAACGCCTTCAAATAAAACCCGCTCCCCCCCGTCACCAATACCCGACGCCCCCGCGCCGTAATTTCCGCCACCGCCCGGATCGCGTTTGTAACATAATACGTTACATCCACACGGTCCGTCACCCCACAAACATCGATCAAATGGTGCGGCACACGCGCGCGCTCCTCCGCCGTCGGTTTCGCCGTGCCGATGTCCATACCGCGATAAAACAACAGCGAATCACACGAAACAATTTCCGCGTTGTTCTGCTCCGCCCAGCGCAACGCCCACTCCGTCTTGCCGGAGGCAGTGCAACCCGTGAGCACAAAAAGGCATCCTTGCTTGTTCATTTCGATTCACCCCATCCAGCGCGAGCACGCCCGAACCGGCAAGGGAGTTTCTTCAATCGGCGTTCGCAGCGTCCCCCCGCATGTGATTGTGTTACGAACAGGTGATAACATCGCCTTTCTAGCTTTTCACTTTGCTGCCATTCGCGAACTCACCCAACCACGTGAGGAACCCGCTGTCGCACGAAATCTTGAAACTCGCGCTCGTCACCGAAACCTTCCCGCCCGAAATAAATGGCGTCGCCATGACGCTCAGTCACCTCGTCGAGGGCCTGAGCGAACGCGGGCACGAGGTCACGGTTGTCCGCCCGCGCCAAAATGCCAGCGACCAGCCGCGCGCCGATGGCCTCCACCGCGAACAGCTCTGCCCCGGCTTCCCCATCCCCGGTTACAACACGATGCGCCTCGGCCTGCCCGTGCGTGGCCGGCTTTTGCGCTCCTGGCGCGCCGATCCACCTGACATCGTCCACATCGCCACCGAAGGCCCGCTCGGCTACGCAGCCCTCCTGGCCGCCCGCTCTTTGGGCCTTCCGATCAGTTCGAGCTTTCACACCAACTTTCACAGCTACAGCCAGCACTACGGTTTTGCCCCGCTCAACCGCCCCGTCCTCGCCTACCTGCGGCATTTTCACAACCGCACGCAACTCACGCTTTCACCCACGCTCGAACTCAACGCACAGCTCACCGCCGACGGCTTCGAAAACATGCGGTTGTTCTCACGCGGCGTCGCCACCAAAATCTTTTCACCCACCCGCCGCGACCCCGCCTTGCGCGCTACCTGGGGCGTCGGGCCCTTCGATCTCGCCATCATCCACGTCAGTCGGCTCGCCGCCGAAAAGAATTTTCCGCTTCTCATCGCCTCCTTCGAGGCTATCCGTGCCAGCCACCCCACCGCGAAATTCATCGTCACCAGCGACGGCCCGCTGCGAAAAAAACTCGGCCAGCAAAACCCTTGGATTCGCTTTACCGGCAATCTCTCGCGTGACGACCTCGCACGTCACTACGCCTCCGCTAACCTGTTTCTCTACCCAAGCCTGACCGAAACCTTTGGCAACGTCGTCACCGAAGCGATGGCCAGTGGTTTGCCTGTCGTCGCCTTCAACTACGCCGCTGCCGCCCGCTTCATTCGCCACGGTGAAAACGGCTGGCACGTGCCCCTGGGCGACCACGCCGCCTTTATTTCCGCTGCGCTGCACCTCGCCAATGATGCCGGCCTTCGCCTCCGCCTCGGACCGGCCGCACGCCAGACCGCCGAAGGCATTCCCTGGGATCGCGTGATTGATGGCTTCATCGCCGATCTGCAGGAAGTCACCGCCCGACAAACCAACCCGCTGGCTGCCACCGCAGGTCTAAAACCATGATCAAGGACCTAAAGTCCCGCTTCATTTTCAACCCCCGGTCCGGGCACAATGCCCGCAACCCCTACCTGCTCGAGCACGCCCGCCAGTTCATCGCCGACCACCAACTCGACGCCAGCGTCGTCATGACCGAGCGCCCGCGCCACGCCACCGAACTGGCCCGAAAGGCGATAGACGATGGTTGCGCGCTCGTGGTCGCCATCGGCGGCGATGGTACGATGAACGAGGTCGCCGCCGCACTCGTCGGCACCCAGACAATTCTCGGTCTCATCCCGTGTGGTTCGGGCAACGGCCTCGGCCGCCACCTCGGCATACCCGGCCCCGGCAAAGGCGCGTTCCGCACCCTGCTCAGTGGAAAACCACGCGCCATCGACACCGGACTGGTCAACGGCATCCCGTTTTTCAACGCCATGGGCATCGGCTTCGACGCCGAAATCAGCGACCGATTTAATCACCTTTCTCACCGCGGACTCGAAGCCTACGCCCGGACCGCCATCAGTGCCTTTTTCCACTTTCGCCCGCAGATCTGCACGATCCAAAACGGCTCAAACAAACTCTTCACCTCCGCCTTCATCGTTTCCATCGCCAATTCCGACCAGTACGGCAACGACTGCTTCATCGCCCCCGGCGCTCAAGTCGACGACGGCCGCCTCAACGTCACCGTCATCAAGAAGGTTGATTTCTTCAACGCCCTGCCTATCGCCATCCGCCTCTTCACCCGCTCCATCGACGGAAGCCGGAGCGTGCAACGCCTGAGCGGCTCGCACTTTGTCATTGAACGCGCCGCCCAGGGCCTCGCTCACACCGACGGCGAAACCCACAAAGTCAGTGCGATCATCGACGTTTCCGTGCGTGCCCGTAGCCTCCGCATCATGGTTCCCCAAAAAACCAGTTGAGACATGCAACATTCCTGTTACGACCTTCTGCTTTCACTCGTACGACGACTGCCGATTTGCTAGGATCGCTCCCGATGGATCAGAAACCACTCAAGGTTAAGACCGTAATCATTTCCGACGTCCACCTCGGTACACCTGACTGCAAGGCCCGGGAGGTGAATCATTTCCTGAAACACACCCGTTGCGACCGACTGATCCTCAACGGCGACATCATCGACGGCTGGCGGCTCAAACAATCCGCTTACTGGCCCAACAGTCACACGCGCTTCGTCCGCCTCATTCTGAAAAAACTCGAAAAGAAAGGCACCGAGGTCGTCTATCTGCGCGGCAATCACGACGACGTGCTCGGAAAATTTTTGCCCATCGCGTTCGAGAAATTCAGCCTCGTCGAAGACTTCGTACACGAAACCCCGCGCGGGAACTACCTCGTGTTGCATGGCGATGTGTTCGACACCATCACGAAAAATTTCGTCTTCCTCGCCTACATCGGCGACTGGGGTTACAGCCAGCTCATGCGACTCAACCGGGTCTACAACAAGATCCGCGCCTGGCAGGGCAAGGAATACTATTCGCTGAGCAAAGCCGTAAAAGCGCGCGTGAAACAGGCGGTCAGCCACATCTCCCATTTCGAGGACCACATCGCCCGCCTCGCCAAAAGCCGCGACTGCGTAGGCGTGATGTGCGGCCACATCCACACCGCCGCCGACAAAATGATCGGCGACGTCCATTATCTTAACTCTGGCGACTGGGTCGAGTCGCTCACCGCCATCATCGAACACCACGACGGCCGCTTCGAGCTGATCGACTTCGCCGATTTCGTGAGAATCTACCCGATGCCCGACGAAGCCACCGACAGCATCGAAGTCGAGGATTCGCCCGCACTTTCCTCGACGCCCCTGAGTACGGCAGCTCCTGCGAGCTGACGCTCCCCGCGCCCGAAACTTTTGAATACAAAAAAAGCCCCCCGTTTAAGGAGGGCTTCGAAAGTGCAGGGGCTGGTCAGCGAGCGCGGACGCTTACTTGGCAGCGGACTTGCCGCGCTTGAACTTCGTCGTGAATTTCTCGACGCGTCCAGCGGTGTCGACGAGGCGCTTCTCACCGGTGAAGGCGGGATGCGAGTCCATCGTGACGTCGCGCAACACAATGAAAAACTCGACCCCGTCGATCTGTTCCTTACGGGCGGACTTCATTGTGGACTTGGTGAGGAAACGTTTACCGGTCGCGACATCGAGGAAGCAAACGTTGTTAAGAGTAGGATGGCCTTCGGCTTTCACGGCGAAAATAGGGGGTTGGAGTGGCTTAGCCCTGACGCGCTTTGTAGCGGGGCTCGACCTTGTTGATCACGTAGATTTTCCCACGGCGACGGACAACCTGACATGCAGGGTGACGCTTCTTCGCGGATTTGATGGAGGAGACGACTTTCATAAAGTTGACCAAAACACCGGGCGACGACGGCGCTGTCAAGATCCTATCTTTAAATTCACAAACGCCAGCCCTGCGGTGCCAGATCGGAGCGGTTTTTTGACCCTCAGTTCAGACTCGGATCATCCGGTTCATCGACCAGCAACTTCCAATCGTGATTCATCTCGGTCAAGATCCTGCGCCAGAGGGTTTCGTCGGCTTTTTCGTCCATGATTTTTGGCACGAGCGGCGTCACGACCCAAGTGCTCTGACCCAGCTCGTTTTCGAGCTGCCCGCCCGTCCAGCCCGAATAACCAAGAAACGCGCGCAAATGCATGCCTTGCTCGGCCTGCAGCTCGATCGCCTTCTCCGGATCGAGGCCGAACATGAGCTGAAAACCACTCTGATCAGAAAGAAATTTCCAACCGCACAACAACAACTGTTCCGTCTGCACCGGCCCGCCCTGAAAAAGCGGCACCGACGCGAGCGGACTGAGCGCGAACTCGGCATTAAGTTGGCCCAAGCGTTTCCCTAGCGGCCGGTTCAGCACCACGCCCATCGCACCTTTCTCGTCGTGCGCCGAAAGCAGAACCACCGCACGGCGGAAATTTTCATCGCGCATTGCCGGGTGCGCCAGCAGCAGCGAACCCGCGAGAGCAGTCGTTTTGTTAGAATGGCGTTCGCGCATGTTAAATAAGCCCCCAGCAGCGCTTCAAAGTTGCAGAATTATCACGCCCGCATCGGTGAGCAACGGTGCCACGAGCGGATCGTTGTTGTAATCGCGCCGATAACGAATCTGCGCCAAGCCAGCCGAAGCGAGGATCTTCGCGCAATTAATACACGGGAAATGCGTGACGTACGCGACGCAACCTTCGACCGAGATGCCGCGCCGCGCCGCATCAGCGATGGCGTTTTGTTCGGCATGCACCGTCGCCTGCTCGTGACCGTCACGCAAACGCGAAACATGCGGCGTGCCCGGCAAAAAACCATTGTAGCCCGCGGCAATGATCCGGTTTTTGCGCTCGCCGGCGCTCACCACTACGCAGCCCACGTGCAACCGCTCGCACGGCGAACGCGTCGACATCAACATCGCCGTCGCCATGAAATATTCGTCCCACGAAGGACGTGTTTCCATGTTCTCGGTTACCCGAGCGATCTGATCCATCAACGATTCCGGCTCCATATTCATCGGCCGCAGCTTGAAAAACCGGCGCAAAAAAGCGATACCGAAGAGATCCCTTGGCTCGGTTGCGTGGCCAACCATTTTTCTCGTCGCCCCCGCGAATATCTATTTTCAAAGAACCACCCCGCCCATGCCTACACCGCTTTTCCCCCGCCGCACGCTGCTCTGGCTTGGTCTAGCCGTCGTTTTGGTGACAACCGCAGGCCTAGCGAGCCGCTCGATCCTTCGCACAAAAGCACTCCGCACCCCCGTCGCCGCCTACCTTGTTCCTATCGACAACCACACCCGCAGCAAGCCGGCATGGTGGCCCTCGACGCCTCTCACCGTGCCGCGCGCCCTGCGCTCCGGTGAACGCCTCACGATCCCCACCGGCATGAGCGTCAAACTCATTCGCGCCGACACCGGTGTCGCCGAACCCGTCACAGGCCCAACCAAACTCCTCCTCCAACAAAAACTCCCCTCCGAGCCGGACGCACTCGTCTCGCCTCTGCCGGAAATCCTCGCTGCGATTAACACCAAGCCCCGCGCCGACCAAACCATCATCGTCACCTCCCCCGTCGGCGTAACCCGTTATCTCAATCCGCTCATCACCTGGATCGCGCGCGATGGCGTCACCTACGACGTCGCCGTGACTGACGCCGCCGACGAATACGTGCCTCCACGCCTCGCCCGTGGCGTGCGCCCTCCCTTCGCCCTGGCTGAACTCGAAACTCCGCAACGCCGCCAACTTGGCACCGACCGCAACTACACCCTGATCATCCGAGAAGCCAACTCAACCACCGTCATGGGCGCCACCCGCCTGCTCACCACAACTGACGCCCAGCTACAAAACACCCTTCCTTCTTCACCCGCCGAACTCATTGCCGAAGCCGCCGCCGCAATGGCCAAATCGCCCACGCGCACGGGCGACGCGTGGCTCGCCCTTTCGCGACTCCCACCTGCCTGGGCCCGCTCCGAACTCGGTGTGCGCCTCCGCTTGCGCGTCGCCGCCGAACTCGGCCACTCTGAGGAACTCGCCCGCGCACTCGCTGACGCACGCGCACTGAAATCGCCGTGAAGCCACGCAGCGGTTGACCCACCTTCGCTCCTGCTGCCACCGTTAGCTATGCCCACGCTGCAAGAACTCGTCGACTACTGCGATCAACGTACCCGCCGCGCTGCTTTCAAAGACGCGCCCGCCGCCTTCAACGGTCTTCAAGTCGCCAACAACGGTCGCGTCGCCAAAATCGGCGCCGCCGTCGATGCGGGCGTCGTGCCCTTTCAAAAAGCCGTCGCCGCCGGCATCGATTTCCTGATCGTGCACCACGGCATGTATTGGGACATGCCCCGCCCGCTCACTGGCCCCGTGTACGACCGCGTTTCCACGCTCATCAAAGGCAACTGCGCGCTCTACTCTAACCATCTGCCCCTCGACGCGCATCCCGAACTAGGCAACAACGCCCTACTCGCCCGCCAGCTCAACCTCACACCCACGCGGCCCTTTCTCGTCCGCGACGGCGAAGCCATCGGTTGGATCGCCGAGCACCGGGAAACACGCGCCGCGCTCAAAGCCCGCCTCGAAAAACTCTACCCACGCGTTATCGCCATCGAGTACGGCAGCGAAAAACCGGCGGCCGTGGCCTTTTGCAGTGGCGGTGGCAACAGCGCCCTCCCCGACCTCCCGCGCGAAGGCGTCGATACCCTCGTCACTGGCGAACTGCGCGAAGAATGGTTCAACTACGCGCAAGAGCAGCGCCTCAACCTGTATCTATGCGGCCACTACGCGACCGAAGTCCACGCCGTGCAAGCCCTCGCCGCCGAACTCTCCGCCAAGTTCGGCCTCCCCTGGGAATTCATCGCCACCGAAAACCCGCTGTAATCCCCCCCCGGCCCCACCCGCCCACCTATTCAGCCGGAATCGCCCCAGCCCGTTTGTCATCTATTAAATGACAAACTTTCTTAAGAAGTTCATTTTAATTAAATTAACTCGCCTCTAAAACACACGCGTGTGTCATTTAATAGATGACATAACATAGAGCCAGAGCTAAAGTTTGGCAATGGGCCATGCGGTTCAACGGGCCTGTTTCTGCATCTGGATTAGCCCCTCACCGACAATTTCCAGCTTCCCCTGCCGCTAACATTCAAGATGATGCCCCTGTCATGAAAAAGATCGCCATCCTCAACGGGCCCAACCTCGACCGCCTCGGCAAGCGCGAGCCCGAGATCTACGGCTCCACCTCGCTGGCCGATCTCGAGTCCCAGATGCGCGCCGAATTCAACAGCACCGCCCAGCTGGATTTTTTCCAGTCTAACCACGAAGGCGCGCTCATCGACAAGATCGCCGCCCTCGCCGATGCGAAGTTCGACGGCGTCGTGATCAACGGCGGCGCATTCACCCACACCAGCGTGGCGATCCGCGACGCCCTGCTCGGCTCGAAACTCGCCGCCGTCGAAGTCCATATTTCCAACATCTACAAACGCGAAGAATTCCGCCACGTCTCCTTCACCGCGCCCGCCTGCATCGCCGTCATCACCGGCCTCGGGCTCGAAGGTTACTTCGCCGCCACACGTTTCCTTCTGAAACGCTGAGCTCATCCGTATCTCACTTGTGAATACGTCCTCACCCGACGCGTGCTGGCTTGTCTGCCACACCAGGCCCCGTTGCGAAAAGAAATTCGCCGCCCTCATGGGCGCGGAAAACTTCGAGCACTATCTGCCGCTCATCACCAGCGTTCGCCGCTACGCGAAGGACACGAAGCACTTCAGCAAGCCGCTCTTTCCTGGTTATGTATTTGCCCAAGTGCCCATCGAGCAAAAATCGCGGATCTACCAACAGGATTTGCTCGCCCGCGCCATTACGATCGATGACGAAGCCCGTTTTCTACGCCAGCTTCAGGACGTGCGCACCCTGGTCGACTCCGGCCTGATGCTCAGCCTCCATCCGCTGGTTAAGAAAGGCGCTCGCGCCAAAATCATCGGCGGCCCCCTCCGTGGACTCGAAGGCATCATCGACGATCCTGCCAATCCCAAAGGCATCGTGCTCTGCGTCGACGTTCTCCAACAAGGCCTACTGGTCAAAGTCCCGCTCGGCGACCTCGAAGCGCTGCCCTAAGGTTCGGCAGGTAGGGCGCGACCGCTGGGCGCGCCGTTTCCGAATACCCGGCGTCGACCGCACAACCTGCCGCTGGCCGACTTCGTGCGCCTGGCCCACAAGTCCCGCCAGCAAATCTACAAGGACATCGCCGCCCGCAGGTTGCTTG
>JANNHA010000006.1:0-22945 GCA_031404135.1 Verrucomicrobiota bacterium
CCAAAAGAGAGAACCGCCACGGACGGAATCCATTTCGATGTCCAGATTTTGGGCTGGTGCATCGTTGTTAAAATAGTCGCTGGCGCCTGAATCTGCGGAGATCGGGATTTCCCCATAGAATATGCGGTAATCGAGACTGCCGGCGGATTTGAGGCCGATGTTGCCGTAGATCATCGCGCCATTGAAGGAGGCGTTGAAGTCGCGGAGGCGGTTATCGTACACGCTTTGGGGAAGAAGGACGAAGGGACGAACGGAATCGAGGTCGAGGGCTTCGTTATAGAGTCCGCGAGGCATTTTTACCTTGCCGATGCGCAGACCGAACCACTGGGTCGCTTGATAGTCGAGCGTAGCCCAATCGAGTTTGATTTTATCGTCACCGTAGGTGCCGAGTTTTTGACCGAAAACCTGAGCGCCGATGCGCCATTTGCTCTTCGACCATGAAGCGTTAACCGCATACTCGCGAAAATCGAACGTGCCGTCATTTGTTTCGCCGAGATAGTCGTTGGCCGAGGATTTGAGGTAGCCTTGACTGGCGAAACCGCCGAATTGGATATCGTGCCAAGTCACGGAAGCGGAGGCCAAGGTTGCACTGCATGTTGCGAGGGCAAGGCAGGCCAGGCTCCGGCTAACGAGGGTGGATTTAATACGTTGGGTTAGGTACATAGGATGGATAAGTTTTTTATTTACAGAAAGCCCCAGTCGCGGCTGAGAGGGTTTAATAGCGCACGCCAAACGGGTATTTCTAATGCGATCACTCTATCAAAATCGCTTCGGTCAATGCCTTGGAGAAGTTACACCCCCGTGCATATGCCGTCTTTGAAGGCGGCACAGTTTTTGATGTGTGACGTAAACGCATGGAGCTATCGAGTGAGGTAACACGCTTTCCCCTATCGGTGCCGCCGCCTGGTACTTTAATTAAAGTTTTCCCCTGAAGTAGGCGGCCTAGTTTTCCAGCGGGGCTGAAAAGTCGGGCCGGAATCGGATTTTGAACACCAAGATCGCGAAGAGCGCGAAGGTTCGACTTTGTGATCTTCGCGTCCTTTGCGTTAAAATGGATCGCGGATAGAAAACCAAGTGGAAGAGGTCATGTCGCTCTGACCCTTGATTAGGCGGTGGCTGCTTGTTCGGCGACGTCGTTCAATGATCGAGCGGCTCGTCGGCGCTCGCCGCGCGGCGTGGGTGCTTGGCGGTGTTGCGTGACGGGGAACTATGACTACGGTTCAGCGCCATGGCTGATCTTTTTACTCCGTTCACGCTCGCGTCCGTTACGTTGCGTAATCGCATCGGGGTTTCTCCGATGTGCATGTACTCGGCGGAGGACGGGCATGCGGGTGATTGGCATTTCATGCATTACGGGGCGCGCGCTGTCGGTGGCGCTGGGTTGGTGATCGTCGAGGCCACGGCGGTGTCGCCGGAGGGGCGCATAACGCCGGGTTGCCTGGGGCTGTGGCAGGAAACGCAGATTGAGCCGCTCGCGCGGATCACCCGTTTCATGAAGGAACACGGCGCGGTGCCGGCGATTCAGCTCGCGCATGCCGGGCGCAAGGCCAGCGCGGGGCTGCCGTGGGAGGGCGGGGCGCACATCGCGGATAACTCGGGTGGCTGGCCCACGGTGGCACCGAGTGCGATCGCGTTTGGCGGTGATTTGACAAAGGTGCCGCAGGCGATGTCGCTGGCGGACATCGCGCGGGTGCAGGCCCGTTTTGTGGAGTCGGCCAAGCGGGCGTTTGCGGCGGGTTTTAGGTGGATCGAGTTGCACGCAGCTCACGGTTATCTGGCGCATGAGTTTTTGTCGCCGTTGTCGAACCAACGCACGGATGATTATGGCGGCAGTTTTGAGAATCGCATTCGTTTCCTGTTGGAGACGGCGCGCGCGGTGCGTGGGGTGTGGCCGGAGCGGTTCCCGTTGACGGCGCGGATTTCGTGCACGGACTGGGCCGAGGGCGGTTGGACGTTGGAGGAGTCAATAGAACTCGCGCGGCGCTTGAAGGTTGAAGGCGTCAGCCTGATCGATTGCAGCTCGGGCGGCATGGTGGGCCACGCGAAGATTCCGGTGGGGCCGGGTTATCAGGTGCCATTTGCCGAACGCATCCGGCGCGAGGCGTCGATCGCCACGGCGGCGGTGGGCTTGATCGGCGATCCGGTGCAGGCCAATGAAATTATCCAGAGCGAAAAGGCTGATTTGGTTTTTCTAGCGCGCGGTGTGTTGCGCGATCCGCATTGGCCGTTGCATGCGGCGACGGCGCTTGGGTGCCCCGAGGCGGTCAAACCACCGCAGCAGTACTTGCGGGCGTTTTAAAAAATGCGTTCGCCACCGTGGCGGCTGCGGCTGATTGCGGGCGGGGGGCTGGAATCGCGTTAGCCGAGCATGAATTGCAGGTGTTCGCGCAGGGCTTCGATCGTGAAGGGTTTTTGCATGAAGCCGAGCGTCGCGCGGCCGGGCAGGGCGTCGACGAACTCGCGACGGTTGTAGCCGCTCATGAAAAGCACGCGGATGCCTGGGCGGATTTCGCGGAGGAGGCTTAGCGTCTCTTCACCACTGAGGCGTGGCATGGTCATATCGAGCAGGACCAGGGCGAAGCCGTCGGGGTTGGCGCGGAAAAAATCGAGTGCTTCGTAGCCGTCGCGCGCGGTTTCCGTGGTCATACCGGAGGCTTTGAGCATCTGGGCGGCGACGTTTTGCACGTGTTCTTCGTCGTCGACGACGAGTACGTGGCCGGTGCGTTGCTGTGGCGGGTGGGAGTTGTAGATTTTGGCTGGTTTCTTGTCGGGCCGTTGGGTGGAGGCGGGGAAAAAGAGGGCGAAGATGGATCCTTTGCCAACGCCGCTGCGCACGATCAAACCGCCCCGATGACTGCGGATGATGCCGAGCACGGCGGCTAGTCCGAGGCCGCGGCCAGTGAACTTAGTGGTGTAGAATGGTTCGAAAATCCTGGCAAGGGATTCGTCGGTCATGCCGCAGCCGGAGTCGCGGACTTCGAGGCGAATGAAGGGCCTGCCGGTCTCGGGCGGGGCGAGCGGGGCGCCGTCGAACCAGTCAGCAGCGGGATGAACGAGGTGGGTGGTGATGGAGATCTCGCCATCGCGTTCGCCGAGCGCTTCGGAGGCGTTGATCACGAGGTTCATGATGATCTGCCGCAGTTGCGTGGGGTCCGAGAGGACGGCGGGCAGGTCGGGCGCAAGCTCGAAGCGCAGTTTGGCGCGTTTGCTGATCGAGGCTTGGAGGAGGGGGAGCGTGGCGGTGACGAGGGGGCCGAGTTCGACGGGTTGGACGACGAAGCGGCCTTTGCCGGCGTAGGCGAGCATCTGCTGGCAAAGTTCGGCGGCGCGTTGGGAGGCGATTTCGATTTGTTTCAGGTTGTTGCGGACGGGCGACTGGGTCGGCAGGTCGAGCGCCGCGAGGTTGGCGTTGCCGATTATCCCTGTGAGGAGGTTGTTGAAGTCGTGGGCGATGCCACCGGCGAGCACACCCATGCTTTCGAGTTTTTGACCTTCGAGGAGGCGGCGTTCGACGAGGAGTTTTTCGGATTCGGCGTCTTTGCGCTGGGTGATGTCGATCGCGAGGCCCTCGATAAAGAGGAGTGCGCCGGTTTCGTCGTGGATGCCCTGGCCGCGTTCGAGCACCCATTTCTCGCGGGCGGCACGGTCGATCAGGCGGTATTCGACTTCGAAGCTGCGGCGTTTTTTGACCGCAGCGGCGATGGCGGCGCGAACACGCGGGCGATCCTCGGGGTGAATGATTTCCTCGAGGGAAATGTGTTTTTCAAGGAAATCGCGAGCGGTGTGGCCGGTCAGGCCAGAGGCGCCGCGGCTGATGTAGACGGGGGAGAGTTTGCCGTCGTTGGCGAAGCGGAAGGCCATGCCGGGGAGCTGGCCGAGCAGACTTTCTAGCTGGCGGCGGCTTTCGCGGACTTCGGCTTCGGCCTGTTTGCGTTCGGTGATGTCGGTGGCGATGGCGCAGATGCCGTGGACGGCACCGGTGGCATTGATGAGGGGGAATTTATGAACGATGTTGGTGTGAACGCCGTCGGCGAGCCGGAAGGATTCTTCCTGTTCAAGTGGTTCGGCACCGGCCATGACTTGGGCATCGCTCTTGCGCACACGGGCGGCGATTTCGGGGGGGAATAAGTCGAAATCGCTAAAGCCGATGAATTCCTCGCGGGCGCGACCGTGGAGTTCGGTGAAGCGGCGGTTGACGGCGAGGTAGCGGCCATCGACGTCTTTCACGTAGATCGAGCCGGGGCTGTTTTCCATCAGGCCCTGGAGTTGTTGTTCGCTGGTGCGCAGGAGGTCCTCCGTGGCTTCGCGTTGGCGGAGGTTTTCCTGTAGGCGGTCCTGAGTTTCCAGCAGGCCTTGGGTGCGGAGGGAGACTTGCGCATCGACGAGTTCGGAGCGCCGGAGCAGCTGGCGCAGGAAGGCGGTTAAGAGCGCGGTGAGGGCGAGGCCGGCGACGAGAAGAAGGCGGGGCAGAGAGCTGCGGGCGGCGTCGAAGTCGGCGGTGGCTGGACGGTAGAGGAGCGACCAAACCCGGTTACCAACGGTTAGGAGACGCTCGCGGTGCCAGCCGGAGCGGAAATCGGCTTCGGTGGGCGGCAGGGCGCTGAGTTCATGCGTGCCGGCCGGGCGATGGAGGATGGTTCGTTGGGCGGTATCGGTGGCGTTGACGTCGAGGAGCATCCACGCGGCGTTGGCCGGGGCGGTATCTTGGAGGAGTTCACTCACTCGGCAAAAGGCGATGGCATAACCGAGGGCGGCGGGATTTACGGCGGTCGGAGTGGGCACCGGCTGGATGAAAGCAACGGTGGGTTCGAGGAAGCTGGTGCCCGGGAGGGTGAGGAGTCCGCTGAGGGCGAGCTGGCCGGACTGGCGGGCGCGGGCGAGCGGTTCTTCGAGTTTATCGATGGGCGGGGCGGGCTGGTTATTGCCGGTAGGAGCTGGGGCGGGCTCGCTGTAGCGTGTTTGCGGATACGCGGCTGGATCGGCGGCGGTGGCCCAAAGGAGGGCGGTGAACGCGGGTTGACGAGCCAGGGTTTTGCGGGCGGCGGCGCGAAAGGCGGTTGGGTCCAGGTCGGGTTGAAGGGCGAGCAGGCTGGACAATGCGTGCAGGCTTTCGAGGTGGTTTTCGGTCTTGTGGGCGACGGACAGGAGACGCAGGTCGGCTTCTTGGGCGAAGGCATGGCGAACGCGTTTAGCATCCTGAGCATCGGTCGTGAGGAAAAGGCCGAGGGAAATTCCCAGGCCGAGGAGTACGACGATGGGCGTGACCTGACGACTGCGGAAGAAGGCGGGAAGTTGCATTCGGATTACAGCGAGAGGCTGGTTATGCACGCGCTGGAGCGTGGGCGCAAGGACGGTCGGGCTTGGGGGTTGTGCAAACTAGAAAAAAACCGATGCGCGGGGCGGAGGATTTCGACCTAATTGTGCAGGATGGCATGCCGGACAACCGCCTGAAACTGGGCGATGCTAAAAGGTTTGGCGAGGAAGGACGGCGGCTTGCCGTCGACGGGCGCAGGTGCCTCGGGTTGGTTGTACCCGCTCATGATCACGGCGCGGAGTGTGGGATCGATCGCACGGAGGCGAGCGAGGGTTTCTTCGCCGGAGAGGCCAGGCATGGCGAGGTCGACGAGCACCAGCGTAATCCGGCTTCGATAAAGTTCGAAAAGCTGGATGCCTTGGTCGCCGTCGGCTGCACAGAGTGCGCTGAAGCCCAGCGTCTGGGACATGCGTTCTGCGACCGTGCGAACGGCGGCTTCGTCATCGATGATCAGGAGGGTGCCCTCGGCGTTCCACGGGGTGTGGGTGAGTTCGTGGTGTTCCGCTTGTTTCGGTGGGAGGTCGGAGGCGGGCAGATAAAGGGTGAAGGTGCTGCCTTCGCCGGGCTTGCTTTCGACGCGCAAGGCACCGGCGTGGCTGCGAACGATGCCGATGGTGGCGGCGAGTCCGAGGCCGCGGCCAGCGAACTTAGTGGTAAAGAAAGGTTCGAAGATGCGGTTGGCGATGTCGGCGCTCATGCCGCAGCCGTTGTCACGGATTTCGAGGAAAACGTAGGCGGGAGCGGGTTTTTCCGGGGCGTAGGCGCAGCCGGCAAAGGTGCTCGCATCGGCTTGGATCAAGCCGGTGGTAAGGGTAACCAGGCCTGGGCGTTGGCCGATGGCTTCGGAGGCGTTGATCACGAGGTTCATCACGATCTGCCGGAGCTGGTTGGCATCGGCCATGACGAGGGGCAGGTCGTCGTCGAGGTGGAAGCGCAGTTCGACTTGCTTGCTAGCAGAGACGTGCAGCAGGTGTGCGGTCTGGGAGACGATTTGTGAGAAGCTGTGGGGTTTGATCTGGAATTGGCCCTTGCCGGCGTAGGCGAGCATTTGCTGGCAGAGGCTGGCGGCGCTGCGCGAGGCGTTTTCGATTTCTTCGAAATGGGTGGCCAGGGGTGAATCGAAGGGGATTTCGCAACGGCCGAGGCTGGCGTGGCCCATTATACCTGTCAGGAGGTTGTTGAAGTCGTGGGCAATGCCGCCGGCGAGCACGCCGAGACTTTCGAGGCGCTGGGTTTCGCCGAGGCGACGTTCGAAGGCGTGGCGTTCTTTTTCCAGCTGTCGTTGTTGGGTGAGTTCGCGTTGGGTGACCCAGATGCGGGCGAGTTGGCCGTCAACTAGGACACCGATCAGGTTCAGAAGGAAAATCCGCGATACGCCGCCGGGAGTCGTTTCGGTGGCCTCATGTTCGGTGAGCGTGTAGCCGTTGCGTATGAAGACGCGAAGGGCGGCTTCATGGCGTTGCCAGGAGTGCGGGGAAAGGGAGGCGAATTTTTGCCCGTGGATGTCGGCGGCCTGTTTATGGCCATACAAGTGCGCGGTGGGCGGATTACATTCGGCGATCAGTCCGGTGAGTTTGATGCGGGAGATCTGCTCGTCGGGCGGGAGCGAAACCGGGATGGGGTGGGGCAGTTCGAGGCGCCAGATGGCGTCGGTACTTTGGTTGACGAGGGTGCGGTAGCGTTCTTCGCTGGCTTTGAGGGCTTGTTCGGTTTGGATGCGGCGCTGGATGTCGTCCTCGAGCTTGCGTTGTGCAGCGGTTAGTTCGGTGGTGCGCCGGTTCACGAGTGATTCGACGGCGAGGGTTTGCCGAAACAGGCTACGGAGGTAAATGGCGAGCAGGCCGGTGATGAGCAGGCCAAGGATGGCGACGATGGCGTGGCTCGGGGATTTCTGGCTGGTCAGCCATTCGGGTGCGGGGCGGAACCACATTTCCCAGTTTCGGCCGGCGAAGTTGAGTTTGATGCAGTGATGTTGGGAGGATGCGATGGTTTGGACCGTGGCACCGTCGGTGCTTGGGGTGCGCAGGTTCGAAGGATAAAAATGGAGCGGGTAGGTTTCTTTTTCCTTGATCCGCTCGACGAGGAGTATGTCGACGCCGGTGCGGGGTAGCTGCCCGAGGAGGTGGTCGAGGAGGGTGGAGGGTCTGAATGTACCCAACAAGAAACCGCGCAGCAGGCGGGTGCGCTCGGTTTCCGTGTGCGGGACACCGTCGAGGTAAACGGGCAACGTGATTAAGTAGGAGTCACGGGTGGCTTCGCTGGTGATGGGGGGCACGCGCCCAAGGGCGAGGAGGCTGCCCTTTTTTGCAGTTTGCTGAAATTCCGGCCAGGCGGACGAGGTGGTTAGGTCGAGGCCGAGCGCCTGTTGGCTGGAATCAAGGGACACGACATAGAGAATTGGAAAAATTTCGGAGGGAGCGGAGGCGGTTGCCGGGGGAGCTGGATTGGTCGGCTCGGCGGCGAAGACGGTGAAGAGAGTGAGGCCGTCGGCGCGTGCTTCAGCTTCGAGTTGACCGCGACGAGAGCTGGGGGTGCGGGGTGCCCATGTGAGCGATTCCAGTCCTGGATGATGCGTCAGCAGATCGCTGGCGGCCTGGTTAAATTCGGTGCGGGAAACGCTTTCAGAGTAATGAAACAACTGGCGCAGCGTGAGGATGGTTTCCTGCCGGTTGCGCAGGGTGCCCTCCATGAGGTTGGCGATGCTTTCGGAGCGTCGCCTAAACTCATTGTCGATCCGCTTTTGTTCGTTGGCTTGGAGCGTGAAGAAAGCCGCTGCCGAACCGAGGACGCCCACCAAAATAACCAGCCAGGGAATATAGAGGCGGGGTCGTCGGGTTTGATTATTTTGTGCGCTCATGCGGATCGTGGTCGCTGAATCGTCGACAGAGACCGTTAGCAGGAGAACGCGTTAGGTGCGATGCAATGTTTTAGAATCCAAACGAATTTCAAAAAAGCGCTCGGTGAGCGAACGCCTTGGCTTTACGGATTGATTGCGAGTGCTTCGCCGAATCAGAGCTTATAGGGCAAAGGAAAGCGGCTGGTGAGGGCGACGACGCGCTGCTTGGTCGAGGCGAGGGCGGCGGCTTCGTCGGGTGTGCCGATGGCCTTTAGTACGGCATCGATGCAGGAAGCGATCTCTTCCATATCGCTTTCAACGAGGCCGCGGCTGGTCACGGCGGGTGTGCCGAGGCGGATGCCGGAGGCCTGGAACGGTGAACGCGTTTCGAAGGGAACGGTGTTCTTGTTGCACGTGATATTGGCTAGATCGAGCGTTTCTTGGGCCTTCTTGGCGGTGAGTTCGGGCAGGTTGGCGCGCAGATCGACGAGGAAGAGATGGTTGTCGGTGCCGCCTGAGACGATCTTGTAACCGCGCGAGGACATGGCGGTCGCGAGGGCCTTGGAGTTTTTGATGATCTGGGCCGAATAGGTTTTGAACTCGGGCTTGAGCGCTTCGGCAAAGCATACGGCTTTGCCTGCGATCACGTGCATGAGCGGACCGCCCTGGCCGCCGGGGAACATCGCGGAGTCGAGCGCCTTCGCGTGAATGGCTTTGCAGAGGATCAGGCCGCCACGGGGGCCACGCAGGGTTTTGTGCGTGGTGGTGGTGACGAAATCGGCGTGCGGCACGGGCGAGGGATGCAGGCCTGCGGCGACGAGGCCGGCGATGTGCGCGATGTCGGCGAAGAGTAACGCGCCAACCGAGCGGGCGATTTCACCCATGCGGGCGAAGTCGATGGTGCGCGAGTAGGCGCTGGCACCCACGGTGATCATCTTGGGCTTTTCGCGTTGGGCGGTGGCGGCGAGTTCGTCATAGTCGATCAGGCCGGTGTCCTCGCGGACGCCGTATTGACAGAATTGATACAACTTGCCGGAGAAATTCGCCGGGTTGCCGTGCGTGAGGTGACCGCCGTGGCTGAGATTCATGCCGAGGAGTTTGTCGCCGGGTTGAAGGACGGAGGTGTAAACGGCGAAGTTGGCCTGCGAGCCGGAGTGCGGCTGGACGTTGGCGTGTTCCGCACCGAAGAGGAGTTTGGCGCGTTCGATGGCGAGGACCTCAACCTTGTCGACGTATTCACAACCGCCATACCAACGCTTGCCCGGATAACCCTCGGCGTATTTGTTGGTGAGCACGCTGCCCTGGGCCTCCATGACGGCCGGGTAGGTGAAGTTTTCCGACGCGATGAGCTCGATGTGGCTCTGCTGACGCGAGAACTCGGCGGAGATCGCGGAGTAGATTTCGGGATCGAGGGTCTGGAGCGGTGTGGCGTTGAGGGACATGGTAAAACGTGCGGGTTAAAACGTCAGGCGAAGGCCAAACGGGCCTCGTCGCAACCGAAAAACCAACTGAGCCTTTTTCAGCCTGAATCGCCGTCGTCAGGAAAAAACGAAAAATAACGGGGCATCAGAGCCCGAGCTGCGTCTTGTAGACGCGGGGGACGCGCTTGCTCACGGAGCAGAGGGTTTCCCAAGGGATCGTGTCGGCCCAGCGGCTGAATTCGGTGACGGAGATTTCGGCGTCGTTCTGACGGCCGACGAGGACGGCTTCGTCGCCGCGGGTGACGCCGGGCACGTCGGTGACGTCGATGATGGTTTGGTCCATCGTCACGCGGCCGAGCACGGGGCAACGCACGCCGCGCACGATGACTTGGGCGCGGTTGCTCGAAGCGCGTTGAATGCCGTCACCATAACCAGCCGTAAGAACCGCGATGCGGGTGTCGCGTTTCAACGTGCAGGTGCGGCCGTAACTGATCGTGTTGCCGGCGGGCAGATCTTTCACGAGGCCGACACGGGTTTTAAAGCTGAAGACGGGTTCGGTGTGAACTTGTGCGAGGAGCGAGTGGGCGCGGGGCAGAATGCCGAACTGGAGCAAACCGATACGAACGGCGTTGAAGGGGCGGGCGCCTTCGAGGGTTTCGAGGCCGGCACTGCTGTCGGCGTGAATAAAGAGCTGGTCGAGCGCGATGCCGGGGCAGCGTTGCAGCGCGGCGAGGAAGCGGCGGCGTTGTTCGGCGGTGAACGCGGGGTCGTCGTCGGAGCTGCTGAAATGCGTGTACATGCCCACGAGTTTCACGTGCGGCGCGGCGAGGATTTCGGCGTAGAGTTTCTCCGCGTATTCGTGCCAGACGCCGACACGGCCCATGCCGGTGTCGATTTTTAAATGGACGGCAACGGGGCGGCCGGTGGCTTCGCCGAGGGCGTTGAAGCGTTGAACCTCGTCGCTGCTGGAAACGGTGGCGGTGAGATCGTATTCGGCGATGTAGCTGTCTTCTTCGGGGAGGAGCGGACTGAGCAACAGGATCGGCCAGCCGGGTCCGAGTTCGCGCAGAGCGGCGGCTTCGGCGATATTGGCGACGGCGAAGAGATCGGCACCGGCGTGCATGAGGCGCGCGGCGGTTTGTTGGAGGCCGTGGCCGTAGGCATCGGCTTTGACGACGGCGACGTAGCGCATGTGCGGTGGCAGCGAAGCGCGGATGAGACGCAGGTTGCGCTCGAGGGCAGCGAGATCGATTTCAGCCCAGCAACGGAGCGGCAAACGAGAATGTGCGTGCATGGTCAGGAAGCGGAAGGCGCGGGCGCGCGATGAATTTGAGGCGTCCAGGTTTTGTAGCTCGGCTCTTCGTGCAGAAATGCGTCGGGCTCGGCCGCCTCGCAGAACAAGTCGGCATCGGCCAACGTGGGCAACAATGCGGCGAGCGAGTAGGGCGTCGTTTCCAGCTGCGCGGGAAGTTGCGACCAGGAGCGGAACCCTTCGGGCATCACCAAAGCGCCAGCGAGTGCAGGCGTCGGCAGGCGATGGAGGTTTGAAAGGGTTCCGTCGGCATCGACGGCGAGGTGGTGCCAGGAATCGCGGCGGGCGTCGGCGATGACGGCGAAGTCGCGGCGACCGGCGTTTAGGGCGAGTGCGTGGGCGACGACGGTGAGGCTGCAAAACGCGTACGCCGGTCGAGCGCGCAACATACGCCAAGTGCGCAGGGCGACGGCGGCGGTGCGGATGCCGAGGACGGAGCCGGGGCCATCGCAAAAGATGAAGGCATCAACGGCGTCGAGCGTGAGCTGGGTGCTGGCGAGTAGTTCGCTGACGGCGGTGAAAATCTGTTCGCCGGCTTCGCCTGTGCGAGCGATCCAGACGGCTTCGTGGTCGCGGCGCAGCAGGCCGACCTGCACGCACGTCGACGCCGAGTCGATCAGCAGCATCGTCGGATGTGCGGCGAGCAGTTGGCGGAGGGAAGGCATTTTTCTGTTGGCCTGTTTTCCCGATAGGCTCAGGTGCGGGGCGCGGCGTTGTCGATGTCGTGTGGGACGGGGGAGTGCGCCGGGAAGTAGCGCCATTTGACGAACCGCCAGGCGGTGACAAAGAACGCGGTGAGCGGGATGGCGAGGATCATGCCGAGGATGCCTTTGAGCGCGGCACCCCAAAAAAATATCGCCACGATGATCGTGACGGGATGCAGGCCCGTGCGGTCGCCCATGATTTTCGGCGTGAGAATCCAGCCCTCGATGTTTTGCACGATGATCTTCACGAGCAGGACAAGTCCCACGAGGCCGATGCCGCCGTCGGGTTGGAAGAAGGCGAGCGGAACGGTGATCGCGACGCCGATGATCGTGCCGAGGTAGGGAACGATGTTGAGCACGCCGAGGGTAAGGCCGATGAAGAAACCGAATTTCAAGCCGACGATACTAAAACCAATTGAAAGGAGCAGGCCCATGATCAGACCGATAAGGAGTTGTCCCCGAAAAAAGGATACAACGATGGCCACGAATTCACGCATGAGAAAGACCACGTCTTCGCGGATTTCTTTTTGGAGGAAGGGCAGGTGTTCGGGGATGCTCTGAGTGAGATCGCGTTTAACCAGCAGAAAAAAGAAAAGATAGATGGGGATGATCGCGAGATGGGTGGTGAAACCGAAGACGGAGATGATACCCTGGCTCATGGCTTTCAGCGAGGGGACGACGAGACTGGGAAGTTTGCTGAGTTCGGCTTGGAGGCTTTCAATCGTGTTGGTGAACGCGGGGTAGGTGCTGAGGCGCTGGCCGATCGCAACCCAACTGGGGTAGTGTTGGTTCACGTAGTCGGTGGCTTTGGTCCAGAAGGTGGGCAGGTACGCGATGAAATCGAGAATCTGAGCTACAAGGGGCGGGATGGCGGTGATCAACATTGCGGCTACGAAGAGCAGGAAGGTCACGTAGAGGACGGCGACAGCGAGCGTGCGCCGGCCTTTGAAACGTAGCTCGAGCAGGTCGACCACGGGGCGCATGACGAAAGCAAGTACGCCGGCCACGGCGAGGGGCCAGAGCACGCCGGAGAAGAAGCCGACCAGTTCCCCAAGGACAATAACGACGAAGGTGATCAGGGCGATGATGGTGACGACGGCCAGCAGACCGAGGGCAAAGGCGAGCAAGCGCTTTTGAACGTTGCTGAGAAAAGGAAGGTTTTCGGTCTCAGGCATGGTGGTTAAGGGGCCGTGAATGGCGCTGGGAGGCAACAAGGAAAAATGTCTGTCGCTGCGGGTGAGGGCTCACCCTTCGAAGTTTGATCGGTTCGTTATTTTTGGCTTTTAGAGTGGTTGAGTTGGACACGGTGGAGGCTCAGAGCTCCTTGATCGCGTTGGACAAAACCTCACAGGCGCGGGCGATGGCGGGGCCGTCGTGGGCGGTGCTGAGGAAGCCGGCTTCGTACGCGCTGGGGGCGAGGTACACGCCGTTGGTCAGGCAGGTGTGGAAAAACTTCGCGAAGAGTTTGGCGTCGCCTTTGAGCGCGGTGGCGTAATCGCGCACGGGTGTATCCGTGAAAAAGATACTGAACATCGAGCCGCACTGCGGCATTTGCACAGCGATGCCTTTGGCTTTTGCCGCAGCAAGCACGGCGTCGCGGAGTTGGCGGCCGAGTTTGTCGAGTTGCGTGTAAACGGCGTCGTTGTCGAGGAGTTGGAGCGCGGCGATGCCGGCGGCCATGGCGAGTGGGTTGCCGCTGAGCGTGCCGGCCTGGTAAACAGGTCCAAGCGGCGCGAGGAAGTCCATGATGTCGGCGCGTCCACCGAAGGCGCCGACGGGCAGGCCGCCGCCGATGATTTTACCGAGACAAGTGAGATCGGGAACGATGGCCTCGCGTTCCTGCACGCCGCCACGGGCGATGCGGAAACCGGTCATGACTTCGTCGAAGATGAGCAACGCGCCGTTTCTGGTGGTGACCTCGCGCAGGAAAGCGAGGTAGCCGGGGTCGGGCATGATGAAGCCGACGTTGCCGCAGTAGGGTTCGACGATGATGCAGGCGATCTGGTTCGGGTTGGCGAGGAAGGCGGCTTCGAGGGCAGCGCGGTCGTTGTAGGGAAGCACCACGGTTTCGCGGGCGAAGGATGCGGGCACTCCGGCGCTGTCCGGGCTGCCGTGGGTGAGCGCGCCCGAACCGGCCTTGATCAGCAAGGAGTCGGAGTGGCCGTGGTAGCAGCCGGCAAATTTGATGATTTTGTCGCGCTGGGTGAAACCGCGCGCCAGCCGGATGGCCGACATGGTGGCCTCGGTGCCGCTGTTGCACATGCGGACCTTTTGGATTGAAGGCACGAACCTAACGATCAGTTCGGCCATCTCGATTTCGTAGGGGTTGGGCGTGCCGAAGCTGGTGCCGTTTTCGAGGGCGGTGGCGATGGCTTTGCGGATGACCGGATGGTTGTGGCCATGGATGGCCGGGCCCCAGGTGCAGACGAAGTCGACGAGGATTTGGTTATCGGCGGTGACGAGTGTGGCGCCGCGCGCGGCCTTGACGAAGAACGGTGCGCCGCCGACGGAGCGGAAAGCGCGGACGGGGGAGTTCACGCCGCCAGGCATGAGTTGCAGGGCGCGGGCGAAGAGTTGTTCGGAGGTTGTGGAGGAGGAAGACATGTCGGAAAATTGTGGAACCGCTAATTTTCGCTAATTGACGCTAATTCAGGCAGGGGCTCGCGTGTTGGCGAAGCGTTTCCATTGGAGCGAAGGAAATGCGGCGAAGTTAATGAGGTAGCCAACAGGCTTGCGCGTGACGCGAAGGTAGTTGAGTAGTTGAGCCTCGTGTTCTTCGGCGAGTGTCTTCACGGCTTTCAATTCCACAACGACCTCGTCTGCGATGAGGAGATCTGGGCGCAGGCGTTTGTTGAGCGGCTTGCCTTTGTAGTAAACGTTGAGCTCGAGCTGGGGAATGAAGGAAATCTTTCGCTCATTGAGTTCGCGCTCAAAACTTTCCTGATAAATCTCCTCCGAGAGGCCACCTCCTAAGTCGTTGTAGACGTCGAACGCCGCCGCCATGAGGTCATATCCGCGCTGAGCAAACGGTTGGTTTGAATCAGCGTTCATTAGCGAAAATTAGCGGTTAAATAATGATCGTTTCGCATTAGCTCACGTATTTTTGGACGATGGGGATGCGGCGGCCGACGCCGAAGGCTAACGGGGTGATGCGCAGGCCGGGGGCGGCTTGTTTGCGTTTGTATTCGTTGAGATCGACTTTGCGCACGATGTCGCTGACCACCGGTTCGGCAAATCCTTGCGCAATCAAGTCCCGGCGTGAGAGGCCTTCTTCAACATAACCTTTCAATATCGCGTCGAGCACGTCGTAGGGCGGCAGGCTGTCCTGATCGACTTGGCCGGGCCGGAGTTCGGCGCTGGGCGGTTTGGTGATCGTGTTCTCGGGGATGATCTCGCGGTCGCGATTGATCCAACGGGAGAGGGCGTAGATCTGCGTTTTGAAAACGTCGGATATCACGGCGAGGCCGCCGCACATGTCACCGTAGAGCGTGCAGTAGCCGACGGCGACTTCGCTTTTGTTTCCGGTGGTGAGCAGGAGTGAGCCGAACTTGTTGGACAGAGCCATCATGATCACGCCGCGAACGCGTGCTTGGATGTTTTCCTCGGTGACGTCGGGCTTGCGGCCGGCAAAGACGGGGCCGAGCGCGGTTTCAGCGGCGGCGACGGCTTGGGCGATGGCGATAGTTTCGAAACGGATGCCGAGCGTCTGCGCGAGGATGCGGGCGTCGTCCTTGGAATGTTGCGAGGAAATCGCCGAGGGTAGGGAAACACCGATAACGTTTTCAGCGCCGAAGGCTTCGGCGGCGATGACGGCGACGACGGCGGAATCGATGCCGCCAGAGAGGGCGACGAGGGCGCGCTTGAAGCCGGATTTTTGGGCATAGTCGCGCAGCCCGAGAACGAGGGCGGCGTAGATGTCGGCCTCCGTCGCTTCGGGTGCTGGAACGCCCGACAGCGAACGCTCAACGCTGAACGTTGACGTGCCGCGGAGTTTTACGTCGACGACTTTTAGTTCTTCGGCGAACGCCGCCAGCCGTGCCGTGACCTGGCCGTCGGCGTCGGCGACGAGGGAGCGTCCGTCGAAGATCAACTCATCGTTACCACCAATCGCGTTGCAATAAACCAACGGGCAGCGGAGCGCGCGGGCGCTGTCGGTAACGAGTTGTTCGCGCACGTCGCTTTTGCCATGGTGCCAGGGGCTCGCGGAGAGGTTGAGCACGAGGTCGACGCCTTTTGCGGCGAGGCTCGCGACGGGGTCGACGTGGTAGAGGCGTCCCGTGTTGATCGACGGGTTTTTCCAGATGTCCTCGCAAACGGTCAGGCCGATCTTGAGGCCGGCGTGAGTGATGATGGCCGGTTCGCGGGCGGCTTCGAAGTAGCGGTCCTCGTCGAACACGTCGTAGGTCGGCAGCAGGCATTTGCGGCCGATGACGGCGATCTCGCCCTGATGGCAAAACGCGGCGGCATTGAAACAGCGGCGGCCTTCGCTCGACGGATTCGTTTCAACAAAACCGATCACGGCGGGCACTTCCCCGATGTGCGTGGCGATTTCGGTGAGCGACTCTTCGTTGTCCTCGACGAAGCGGCGTTTGAATAACAAGTCGCGCGGCGGATATCCGCAGACGATCAGTTCGGGAAACACGACGAGCTCGGCACCCTCGGCGACGAGTTTCTGGTAGGCGTCGATGATCTTGCGGCGGTTGCCGGCGAGGTCGCCGACGGTGGAGTTGAGCTGGGCGAGTCCGATGCGCATGAGGAAGCTGCGAACGTGGACGGGTTTCCGCAGGCTGACAACCCGCAAGGCGTCTTCATTCGCCGCTTGCGCCTGTCCGGCGAAATCGGCTCTTCTCGCGCCCTCGAACATGTCCGTCGTCACAACGCAGTCTCGTCTCATTCTCGCCTCAGCCTCGCCGCGCCGCAAACAACTGCTCGGCGAACTCGGTCTGACGTTCGACGTCATCGTTGCGGAAATCACCGAGCATGAGGATCCCGACACCGACCCGAAACACATGGTCACCCACAACGCCGCGCTTAAGGCCGACTGGGTCGCCGCGCGCCATCCTGACGCGTGGGTGCTCGGCGCGGACACGACTGTTTTCATCGACAACACCGCGATCAATAAGCCCGCCGATCTGGCCGAGGCGCGTGCGATGTTGAAACGCCTTTCTGGCCGCACGCACATGGTTTTCACCGGCGTCGCGGTGCGTCACCTCGGCCGCAGCGTGCGCATCGACGAAGGAGTGACGAGCGAAGTGACGTTCAAGGCCTTCGACGATGCCGTGATCGACGAATATTTTCGCGTGGTCAACCCGCTCGACAAGGCTGGCGCTTATGGAATCCAAGAGGGCCGCGAGCTGATAATCCACGGTTGGCGCGGATCATTTTCGAACATCATGGGATTACCGATGGAAGCGACGAAACAAATTTTGTCTGGTTGCGGTCTCCTTAGCTGATCTTAGCTTCAGCTCTGCACTCATGAGTCAACTTCCCGGCCGCCCAACGACCCAACCACCGCGCTCCCGCAAAGTGAAGCGGCTGCTTGCTCAAAGCGAAGGCGACGCCGAGTCCGTCATCGTGGGCGTCATCCTGGCCGCGATCATCTGGCCAACGTTTGTGTTGTTGCTCTGGTTCGCCACGCGACACCTCGGCTCCGTCTCGCCCGAGGCGACTTCCAAGCCCACTCGCCGCCCGAACTTGGAAGTGCAACTGATGCCCGACGAGTACCTCATGCCGAACAAGCCCGTGCCGCCCCAGCCGAAGTTCGTCGAAATCAACCCCGATGCGCCGGAAAACATCCCCGACAAAACGGATAACTTTGCCTCGCAAAACCAGCAGTCCGCCCAGGAAAAACCCAAGCTCGATTCCAAGGGCGATCACGCCGCCACCGAGGGCAAAAAAGATTTTGAGAGCACGCAAATCGTGAGCGGCGAGCTCACGCCTCCGCAAGAAGCCCCGCCACCCGAACCACCGCCGACGCCCGAAGTCGCCAAAGCGCTTCAACAAGCCGCCGAGGCTCGCAGAGCCGAGACTCCCTTGCCCGGTTTCGAAAAACGTGAAGGCACCAGTGCCGAAGGTTTCGGCATGAACGAGGCCAAGCCCACCGAAAAGACGACCAACGCTCCCGAGAAAGTCGAAGGAGCCAAAGATGCACCGACGACCGTAGGCAATCCCTCGCCGATGCAGGCCGCCATCGACCCGCGCAAGCCGCAACCGCGTGTGGTCTTAAACCAACAGCGCGTGCGCCCCGCCATCTTTGCCGACGATCCCGTCGGCTCGCCTAATATCGGCCTCGCCGCTTACGATGCACACTGGAGCGAGTACGGCGCTTACCTCCAGCGCTTGGTTGATTCTGTGCAGATCCAGTTTCAAAAACTGGTGGACGAGAGCCGCATCAGGCCGCCGACGGGCACGATTGTCACCGTGAAGTTTCGCTTGGATTTAGAGGGGAAAATCAGCGAAATCATCAGCGTCGACAGCACGGGTGGCCAGCAAGCGGCCTCCGTTTGCACGAGCGCCATCACGACGCGCGCGCCCTACGGCAAATGGACCGACGACATGGTGGCCATGCTCGGCACCTCGACGGGCTTTACCTGGAAGTTTTATTATCTTGGACCATGAGCAACGCACCTGAAAGTTTTTGGGCAAAATTACCGCTCGGTCGCGACGTAGAAATCGTCGCGCGCGATCCGAACGGCCTTGTCGCCTTCAACAAACCCGTCGGCGTGCTCTCGCATCCCAACGAAGCACGCGACGAACCGCGTTCGCTGCTCATCGCGCACTACGACACCGCCGGTCAGTTTTTTCACTGGCCAGCCGTCGAAGGCCGCGCAGCCGGTAAGCTCTGGTTGTTGAACCGCCTCGACTCCGCGACCTCCGGTTTGTTGCTCGCTTGTTCGAGCGAAAGACTCGCGCTTGAGGTCCGGGCCTCGTTTCAACGCCGCCACGTGAAGAAGGTTTACAACGCGCTGGTCTTCGGCGCGCCCCACACCGCCAAAGACATCTGGCGTGATCGTCTCTCCGTGGACAAACGCGGTGGCAAGGTCCGCGCCGCCACGACCGGCCACGTCCCGTCCGAAGCGCATGTGCGCGTGCTGCGCACTCAGCGCGAAACGCGGGTGTTGTCCTTGATCGAGCTGGAACCCAAAACCGGCCGCAGTCACCAATTGCGCGTGCAATGCACGAAACGTCATCTCCCGATCGTGGGTGACGCGACGTATGGCGATTTCAAAGCCAACCGCGATTTCGCCAAAGCCACCGGCGAGAAACGCCTCTTCCTGCATTCGTTGCACACGGAGTTTGACTACACGCTGGACGGCCGCACCTGTCGCTTTTCAGCCACCGCGCCATTGCCCGAAACGTTCCATAAGACGTTTTAATTCGGCGGCGCAAATGCGGTGTAGGATATCGCCCGATTGTCGGGAAATCGCGCTTGCCACGGGTGCGGCAGCGTAAAGACTAGCCAACTCTCAAGACCAAGCACAGGTAACCATCGGCATCATTCCTGCCACAACACCCCACGAGGGCAGCTGCCCTCTTTTGCAAACCGTACGTCATGGACGATAACGCCTCCAACGAAAATCCTTCAAAGGATTTTAATAAACTCGATCTCACTCAACTCCAGAGTTTCAGCTTCGGCACTCAATGGACCCAGGACAAGGGGGGCGCTCAATCTGAAGCGCGTCACGATGACCGGCCTCGTCGTGATGACGATCGGCCTCGTCGCGACACCGGTGCTCCTGGCGGCCCGAGCCGTGACCGTCGTGGTTTTCGCAAACCCGTCGGCGCTGGTCCCGATGCGCCCGTAGCCGCTCCAAGTAACGAGGCCGGTGCGCCTCGTGGCGATTATCGCGGTGGCCCGCGTCGTGACAGTGGTGCAGGCGGTGGTCCGCGCGGTGAATTTCGCGGCGGTCCGCGCCGTGACGATACCGGTGGCCCGCGGGGCGATTTCCGTGGTGGTCCCCGGGATGGCGGTTTCGCCGAACGTGATCGCGGCCCGTACATCAGCCCATTTTTCAACGTTATCTTTTATCCGGAGGATGTCGGTTTCACCGCGCTCGCGAAGGCGATCCGAACCTCCTGCCGCACCTATGAACTGTTCGAGATTGCCCGTGTGATCATTGGCAAGAACGACCGTTTCATCGCGGTGATCCAGCGCAAATCGCCTGAAGAGGTCGCAGCGATGGCAACCGGTTCCTATTCCGAGAATGCCGCCGGGGCTCCAGAAATTCCGTTGGCCAAATCGGCTCCGATGGCGATTTCGATTCCCGATGGCGTGCCGTTCGAAAGCGAAGAGGCGGCGATCGCTCACGTGATGAGCACGCATCTCGCCACGTTTTTTGACGTTGCGGATATCGAGATTGAGCCGCCGAAAGGCAATTATCAGGTCATCAACAAGTGCAGCGTCACGGGCGAATTGCTCGGGCCGCCGAATTACCACCGTTATGCGCAGATCGTGCAGCAGCACTTCGCGGCCAAGATTTCGCGCATGTCGATCGACGCTTACCGCGCTCGCATCGAGACGGTGCGTGATCCTGAAGTGGTCAACCAGTGGCTGACCAAGATGAAAAAGGCCACGCGCTACACGTGGAAACACACGCCTGAGGGTGGCGAACCTCTGGCTTTTGACCTGCTCGAAGAAGCCCGCATGTATTTGCTGACCCACGCCAAGGACAAAGTCGTGAAACTCGTCGAGTCGGCGCGCTTCCACGGCAAGTTGCTTGAACTCCTTCCGCAGGGCGAAATACGCCGCTCACTCGAAGGCTCGCTGGAACGTCAACGTCGATTCCCACTCGATACCGCCAACGCCCTGCGCGGTCGTCTGCGCCGCGAAGGTTTCACGATCTTCAAGAAGGGGTCGAAAGGTGTCTCTTACGTATGCGCGGTGAAGCGGAAATTCCGCATCCCGGGCCAGACGTTTGCGGACAGCATTGGCGCGTTGATCTCTTTTATCGAAGCACGCCCGATGACTAGGGCCAGCGAACTGCCGCTGAAATTCCTCGGTATCCAGCCGCCCGCGCCATCGGCACCCGCCGCCGCTCCAGAAGGCTCAACCGTTCCGCCGATCCAAACCAGCGGCACGATTCCTCCGATGACGCCCGAGGCCGCCACGGTGCTCACGGCGGAAGATCAGTCCAAGCTCAACCGTCTCAATGGCGATTTGCGCTGGCTCGTGACCGAAGGCTACGTGACGGAGTTTATCGATGGTCGTTTGTTCGCCGCTCCCGCCATGACGGAAGCGCGCAAGCAACAGGTCGAAAAGGACGAACACGATCCGGAGAATTTCCCCGAGGCTCCGCAGACTCAGCCGCCGATGGCCGTCGAGGCTGCGCGTCCGGCTCAGGCTGAAGTCGCTCCGGTCGAAGCCGCTCCGGTAGAGGTCGCTCCGGTCGAGGTCGCAGCAGCGGAAGCCGCACCAACGGAAGCCGAAGCGGTCGTGGCAGAAGCTGCGCCTGAGGTCGCCGCTGAAGAACCGAAAGCGGAGTAACGTCGGGAAGTAATTGTTTTCAGCAAGAGGCGGACTTAACGGTCCGCCTCTTTTTTTGGGTCGGGACGGCGACAAGATTTGAACCATCACCTGGACTTTTTGTTTTGTGATCGGGTAGCAGGGATGATGCTCCGCATCGTCCTCGGTGCTTATGTTTTTTGGGGCAGCACGGCTTGTTCGGCGGCGACGAGGGCGTCGTAGGCCGTGGCGGCGTCGGGTGCGTCGAAGAGTTGGGCGAGAATGTCGGTTTTCATCGCGATCAGACAGAGCCGGGCGAGGGTGTGCAGGTGGATGCGGTCGTCCTGGCAGCAGATGAGAAAAAACAGCCGCGTCGGACCTCCATCGGGGGCGCCGAAGGGGACCGTTTGAATTGTTCGTCCGAGCACCATGAAGGAATTTTCGAAGCGATAGGCGTCGTAGTTTCGTGCGTGGAGTAGGGCCAGGCCGCCGGGCAAGGCGGTGGAGCAAAGGGCCTCGCGGGCTTCGACGCTGTCGAGTAGTTCGCGGGGATCGTAGACTTTGCCGGTGCTTTCGGCGAGGGCGACCATGTCGCGGATCGCTGAGGCGCGGGTCTTTGAGGTGAGCTCCAGATTGATGTAGGATCTGCGGATGAGTTCGGGAATGAGCGCGTTGTTCTCCAAAACCTTCTGCGTGCCGCGCATGGTTTTCTCGTGATAGGCATCGAGACGCTGGTTGGGCAGGCCGAGAATGCGTTGCGAGGCCCAAGCATCGATATCGCTACGGCGGAAGACGAGGCGATCCCCGCGTTCTTCCTTTGGGATGTTGCTCTCGCGCAACAGGCGTTCGACGTCACTGGCACTCACGTGCAGGTAGTCGGCAAGTTCGGCGGTCGAGAGCATGCGGTGGGCCATGGCGGGATACTGTAACGGACTTTGGGCACTTGAAAAGTGCGGAACTCGCCATCGGGAAAATGGATGTCGAGTGGTTCTGACGTCGCCCACGCTCAACCTTCGCCAAAAACTGCGCAGGTTTCGGCATGTACACCGGCCCGACTTCGCGCAGTTAAAGAAGGGTGTGAAAGTCTCGATCATCCTTTGCCATCCGTCGCCGCGCAGTTTCAACCATGCGATTGCCGCCACCGTCGCCGAAACCCTTCGCGCTCGCGGCGTCACCGTGACACTGCACGATCTCTATGCCGAACATTTTGATCCCGTCTTTGGGGAAAACGAACTCGCTCGCGACGCCGTGCTGACGCCCGTGATCGAACAGCACGCCTGTGAGATCGGCGAAGCCGATGGCATCGTGGTCGTTCACCCGAACTACTGGAGCCGCCCGCCTGCGATGCTCTGCGGTTGGGTCGATCGCGTGCTCCGTGCCGGCCGCGCCTATCGTTTCGTGCCCGACGGCCAGGGAGGAGCCCGCCCCGAAGGCTTGCTCAAAGCGAAAGTCGCCCTCGTTTTCACCACCGCCAACACGCCCGACGAAGTTGACCGTGCTGTCTACAACGATCCGCTGGAGATGCATTGGAGCAAAGTCGTCTTCGGCCTCTGCGCCGTGCCTTGTGTGCGCCGCAGCATCTCGTCCGTGATCGTGAGCACACCCGAACTACGCGCCACCTGGCTCGAAGACGTACGCCGTCTGGTGAACGAACGCCTCGGCTGAACTAATTCAGTCCGACCGCAAGGCCGGAGAGGCATTTGGGCTATTCATCGGTGGCTTTTTTATGTCTATGGCGATGGTGCCGAACTACGACTAATAGGTAATTCCAGCACAAAGGTCGCCCCTTTTCCCCAGCCTTCGCTGTGGGCGATAAGCGAGCCGCCTAATTCTTTCGCAGCATTGGCGCCGCTGTGCAGCCCGAAACCATGCCCATTGGGTCGGGTCGTGAAGCCGTGATTGAAAATCCTCGTCAG
>JANNHA010000007.1:0-67258 GCA_031404135.1 Verrucomicrobiota bacterium
GTCGGTCTAGTGCATGTCAAGGCCTGGTAAGGTTCTTCGCGTTGCATCGAATTGAGCCACATGCTCCACCGCTTGTGCGGGCCCCCGTCAATTCCTTTGAGTTTTAGTCTTGCGACCGTAGTCCTCAGGCGGCACACTTAACGCGTTAGCTTGGGCCCTAGTGGGGTCGAATCCGCTAAGACCTAGTGTGCACCGTTTAGGGCATGGACTACAGGGGTATCTAATCCCTTTTGCTCCCCATGCTTTCGTGCCTGAGCGTCAGTAATTGTCCAGGTAACCGCCTTCGCCTCTGGTGTTCCTCACGATATCTACGCATTTCACTGCTACACCGTGAATTCCGTTACCCTCTCCAATACTCTAGTCGAGTAGTTTCAGACGCAGTTCCGAGGTTAAGCCTCGGGATTTCACATCTGACACACCCAACCGCCTGCGCACCCTTTACGCCCAGTGAATCCGAATAACGCTTGCAGTCTCTGTATTACCGCGGCTGCTGGCACAGAGTTAGCCACTGCTTCCTCTCCGGGTTAAGTCAGGCTTCAAGCTGTTAACTTGAAGCGTTTCTTCCCCGGTGACAGAGGTTTACGACCCGAAGGCCTTCATCCCTCACGCGGCGTCGCACCATCAGGCTTTCGCCCATTGTGAATGATTCGAAACTGCTGCCACCCGTAGGTGTCTGGACCGTGTCTCAGTTCCAGTGTGGCTGATCATCCTCTCAGACCAGCTACCCGTCTTAGCCTTGGTGAGCCGTTACCTCGCCAACAAGCTGATAGGCCGCGAACTCCTTTCCTAGCGTCAGGTCTTGCGATCCCCGACTTTAGTAGATCTCTCAGGAGAGAGACCACCACATGCGGTATTAATTCGCCTTTCGGCGAGCTATTCCCCACTTGGAAGTAGATTGTTCACGTGTTACGCACCCGTTCGCCACTGCTTTTAGATTGTATTGCTACAACCTAAAAACCGTTCGACTTGCATGTCTTAACCACGCCGCCAGCGTTCATTCTGAGCCAGGATCAAACTCTCCGAAAAGAGTTCTGAACCTAGTGATTCATGAACTACGTGATGCAAACCGAAGTTTGCATCACATTTTACTAACTATATTGAATTGTTGATTGGGGGTCCCAATCAATCGCACAAAGTAAATTTCAAAGAGCTCCCGTTAAGGGAAAGAGGTTCATCAGGAAGGATCGGTTTGCTCCGGTCAATACCTTTTTCAAATTTCTTCGAAAAACTTTTGAAGGAGCGTCGAACTTCAAGGAACTTTCCCTTCTTCGTTCAGCGGTTTGACTCGCTGTCCGTCGTTGGGAGTGCGGACAATGTTAGTCGTGGTCCCGGGCTCAAGAAGTTTCTTCAAATAAGATTCTCTATGTTTGTAAATTATTATTATACAATAACTACAGTTAAAATATTTTTTAACAATTTTCAGAAACGCACCGCGCTCCGTCACAAAAGGCGGCTACCCGATCATTGTATTCAAAAAATTGATACACGTACTTTAAAGGGGGCCTCAGCGGGCCGCGTGGACGCCGAAAAAGTCCGTGCGAAGCGGATAGAAAACCTCCTCGTTTGTTACAATCATGCGGCAACCCTTCGTTTCCGATGGTGTTTCTCGGCCGAAACACTCGTGTAACCAGGTGCTTCGCTCTTGTGTATTGATGCTGATGGATCGAAAGATTTTTCTTCGCCCGCCCCGACCGTTGCGTTTGTTTTCCCAGCTGGTTTGACGTTTTTCGCCACAACAAATACCCCATAAACTGATGCGTGACTCGATTATAGAGGCTAAAGGCCTGGGTAAAATGTTCGGCAGCCAACGTGCCCTAGCGGACGTGAACATCGTCGTTCCTCCAGGCACAATCGGGCTGCTCGGCCCGAACGGCGCAGGTAAAACGACTTTTATCAAGTGCCTGTTGAACCTCGAAACTCCTACGACGGGAACGGCGACGGTGCTGGGTTGCGAGATCCGCGCCCAGAATCGGGCTTCGAGGGAGCGCGTTGGCTACAGCCCGGAGCAGGACTGCCATATCCCAGGGATGGCCGGTTGCGAGTATGTGACCTACTGCGGGCAGCTCTCCGGCATGTCGTTTCAACGCGCACGGCAACGTTCTCACGAAATTCTCGACCTCGTGGGCATGGGTCAGGAGCGTTATCGCTCGGTCGACACTTACTCGACGGGCATGAAGCAACGCGTAAAACTCGCGCAGGCTCTCGTGCACGACCCGGAACTCGTTATCCTGGACGAACCAACGAACGGTCTCGATGCCTCGGGCCGCGAGAGTATTCTCCAACTCATTGGTTCGCTGTGGAAGCAGCTCGGCGTGAGTGTGATCATTTCGTCGCATTTGCTGCACGATATCGAACGTATCTGCGACCGCGTGATCATCATCGCCGATGGCCGCGTGATCGAGCACGACAGCATGGAGGCGTTGAAGAATCGTCATCGCCGCATCGTAGAGCTGGCGCCTTCGGGCGAGGCCGAGCGTTTCACCAACGTTCTTAAGGGCGCGGGATTGCCCGTCGAACGTCTTTCCAACGGCCGCCTGCGCGTCGAGACGCCTTCGGAATCTGCAGAACCTATTCTCAACCTCATGCGTTTACACGGCCTTCCTCCAGCCGAGATCGTCGCCAACCCTAACGCGCTCCACGAGCTGTTCCTGAAGTCGCTCAACGCGCGCAAAAACCCGAAAAATGGAAACAACCCTTGATCTAAGACGCTGGCAGGAAAAACCAGCCGGCGTAACCTACCGGCGCTGGGTGATCGTGTCCACCGGGCTGCGCCAGCTGATGCGCATGCGGTTTTTCCAGATCCTGATTTTTCTAGCCTGGACGGTCGGTTTGCTCATGGCGGCGGCGGGATTCGTCTTCACGCAATCGCTGGCGAGTGGTGGCTGGTTAGAGAGTTTTGCGACAAGCCTCGGGCCGCGGCCGCAAGCGGTTGTTTCGGCATTTTGTTCAATGGTATTGCTGTATCCAGACATTTGTATTCACGGACTTTTCAGTGTTGTTTTTTGGTGGCATTCGTTCGTCGGACTCGGGCTCAGCCTCGTAGGGCTTTCGGTGGTGATACCTCGACTGATTGCCCGCGACCGGGCTAGCAACGCCCTAACGATCTACTTGTCGCGGCCGCTCACGTCATTCGATTATTTGCTCGGAAAACTCGGCATCATTGTCGGCGTTCTGTTGGCTCTTTGGACTGGTCCGTTGGTTTTCGGTTGGTTGCTCAGCATGGCGTTCGCACCGAATGGCGATTTCTTCGTCTACTCGCTCACCGCGCTCTTCCGAGCGGGGCTTTTTAACCTGATCGCAATGGTCGTACTCGCGGCAGTCGCACTCTGTGTTTCGTCGTTGGGAAAAACAACCCGGTCGGTTATGATGATCTGGATCGGAATCTGGGTCATCGGAGGAACCATCGCCAGTATACCAACGACGCCGAACGTCCTCCGCGCGGCGAGTTTCAGCCACGATCTTTATGAGATACGCAGGGGTATTTTTAAGCTCGACGAAATCCTCATCAAAGCGGCCGACGCTCTCCCGCTCACCGATCGCAGCATCACCAACAACATGCGTCGCATAGGCCAACGCGAATCACACCGCGACAGCGCCGCCAGTGCCTACCTCGGCCTCGCCGTGATCGTGGTCGCTTCGTCGCTCGTATTTTCCAGAAAACTTCGCCCCGAATGAACCCGATCATCCAAGCAGTCAACCTGAGCCGTTTTTACGGCATTCACCTCGGGCTGAACAACGTGACGTTCACGATTCGTCCAGGCATCACCGGCATCGTGGGGCCCAACGGCGCGGGCAAAACCACGCTCTTCCGCCTGCTCACGGGCCAGATCAAGGCCGACTCCGGCACGCTGAATGTATTTGGTTCGACGCCTTGGAACAATCCATTGGTTCAGGCTCAACTTGCCTATTGCCCCGAGAGCGAAGCGGTGCCGTCCGGACTGCGGCCGCTCGAATGGCTCGTCGCTCTTGCGATGATTTCCGGGCATTCCGCGAGCGACGCAGAGACGCAGGCCCGACGCATGCTCGCCCGCGTAAAGCTCGCACCCGAACACTGGAAAAAACGCCTGACCATGCTTTCAAAAGGCATGAAGCAACGCGTGAAACTTGCTCAATGTCTCCTGCACGAACCAAAGCTTATCATTCTAGATGAGCCCATGAACGGTCTGGATCCGATGGGCCGCGAGGACTTCAGCAACGTCCTGCGCCAACTCGCTAGCGAGGGCGTGAGCGTGATTATTTCCAGCCATATCCTGCACGATCTCGAAGCATTATGCAGCGAATTCATTTTACTCCGCTGGGGCCGCATGGCGCGAAGTGAAAACGAAGCGGCCTCGCCTGATGCACAAAAACGCTGGCCGGACTCGACGACGTTTCGCTGCGACTCGCCGGAGAAACTCGCGCGCTTCTTTTTTGATCGAAAACTCGTGCGCGGCTTCGACATCGCCGACGCCGACGACGAACTCCATGTACAATGGCTAGAGGCAAGCCGGTTCTACGACAACTTCAACGCCCTGCTCCTCGACAGCGGCGTGCAAATCTACGAAGTGCGCAGCACCGCTTCATTCCTCGAAAAAGCGGTTGGAGCGCCCCACACGCCATGAACACGCCTCCTCCTCTTCCGCCCGTGCTTTCGCCGTTGCCCGCCCCTGCGCCCGACTGGCGCCGCTCGCTTGGTGGTGTCTGGCGGTTAACGTACCGCCGTTTTCTGGCCCCCGCCCAACTCGGCATTCTCGTCGGCCTGCTCAGCTTGCTGGCTCTGCTCGCACTCGCCGGCATTCGCAACGGCAACGCCGAGCACTTCGCCCAGTGGAGCGTGCGTTTCTATCTGGCGTTCGTCGTGCCCGTCATCGCATTTCTTTCTGCTGCCGGGCTGGTTCAGGACGACATGACGCCCTCTACGGCCGACTATGTATTTACGCGCCCAATACGCCGCCACGCATTCGTGCTCCAGCGCTACCTTTCGCACACGGCCTGCCTGCAAGTGCAATGCCTGCTCGCGCTGGGCGTTCTTATAGCAGTCGGTATGTTTCGGCAGGTACCGGCGCTTGCCTCGACCGCACCGTCGCTCCTGCTCGCGCAGGCCCTAGCTGTGACCGCATTCAGTGCACTCGGATTTGCTTTTGGCGCATTCACCAGCCGCTATCTGATTCTCGGAATATTCTACGCGGGCATTGTCGAAATCGGTATTGGTAATATCCCTACACAGCTCAACCGACTGTCGATGACGCATCAAGTGCGGACGATCGCGAGCGCCACCACGGAGCCGGGCCGCATCGCCGGAGCCATCTTCG
The DNA here is from genome assembly GCA_031404135.1 of Verrucomicrobiota bacterium. GTDB lineage: Bacteria > Verrucomicrobiota > Verrucomicrobiia > Opitutales > Opitutaceae > JADKHC01. The sequence goes on from JANNHA010000007.1 coordinate 5,292, forward strand.
CTTTGCTCATGCTTTCCCTCGTAACTATCGTGATCGCCGCCGCGCTTTTTTCGTTCCGCGAAACCGCCGGCGCCAAGCCAAAGGACGCCTGAAAAGAGTTTCTTCGGGATTTTTTTTCTCTCCTGTAACCAAGCGCCCGCCCGCGGTGAATTATCAGTTACAAAACACATTCCACTCATGAAAACCTTCCTCACCCGGACCACAGCCTTCGCGCTCACAACCGTTTTCCTTTGCACCCTCGCCCGCGCCGACTTCGAACCCACCACTGTCCCTGCGGATGCCAAATGGATGTTCCACCTCGACCTCAACGCCCTACGCGAAAGCGCTATCGGCAAGGAGATGATCACCCTCATCGAGAAAAACGCCGTCATCCCGAATGCGGCCAACCTTCAGATCGATGTCAAAAAAGTAGTCGCCACTCTCAACTCCGCGACGGCTTACGGCACCACGTTTTCAAAAAATGAAAAAGAGATCGACGGCACGCTCATCCTGCGGGGCACCGATGAACTGCGTAAAATCGCCGAGGGACTCGCCGCTCAATTCTCTATCTCCAATCCTGCCGACGTGATCGAAGTCAAAGGCCTGCCGTTCCCTGCCTACTCGATCAAAGGCGAAGTCACCGTCGCCTTTCCACCTGAACCGATCATTATCGTCAGTCGCTCAAAGCCCCAGCTGCTCAAGGCCTACGACCTCTGCCGTGGCAAAGGTCCTTCCTCCACGCGCGAATCTTCATCACTCAAAAAGCTTATTCCAAAAAACCGGCCGCTCCTCGTGTTTGCCGCCAGCGAAGTCCCCAACACCGACGGCCTCTTCCCCGAAAACGCGCCGCAAGCCCGCATCTTGAAAATGGCCAGCTCCGCCTCGGTCGCCATAGGCCAGAACGATAAACTCACCACCGCCACGATCCAGCTCGTCGCCACCGACGACGAACTCGCCGACAAACTCCTCAAGATCGTTCAGGGCCTCACGGCCATGCTTTCGCTCACCCAAAGCAGCGACCAACAACTCTCCACCTTTCTCCAGTCAGTCAAAACCGAACGCCACGACCGAACCATCGTCGTGAGTCTGGCTTATCCGACCGACGGCCTCATCCAGATGATCCACAAGATCGACGAAAGCGGCAACCGGGGGAAACAAAACCGAACCACTAAAGACGGCCAACCGATCAAGATCGTAACCCCGGGCAAAACAATCGCCACCTGGACAGCCGATCAGGAAACAACCACTCCGGGAATCGCCCCTGAAACCCTCTTCACCCGTACAATCGAAAACGTCGCACTCAAGAATGGCACCATCATCGTCCTCCACGGCAAACGCGACGCCGGTGAAAACGCCCGCTACGATAACGTCGAAATCATCCCTGCGGCCGGTGGATTCCCACTGCGTTTCGAAGCCGAAAACATGACACTCCGCCGCTATCGCGTCGAAAAATCGCCCCACGCTTCCGGCGGCAAGTGCATCATTCTCGAAAATAGCGCCACCGGCGAAGCCCGCTTCGAATTCCCCGGCATCGACGGCACTTACACGATCAAAGTCCGCTACGTCGACGAAAACGATGGTAAGGCAACCTTCTCCGTTACCACGCAAGATCCAGAACCATCCGCCAGCGAGGAAGCCGCCACTCCCGAGGCACCCATCCCTCCAACCGCACCGGCGGTACCCGCCGTTCCGATTGTTCCAACTGCCAAGTGATACATGTTGATTGAAGCGACCATGACCCTGCCGCCCGAGGCTGCTTCCGCTGGAATGCTCGCACCGCCGACCCCACCGTCGGCGGATGCGCGTTTGATTGCGGATTGCCTGCAAGGTAACATGCAAGCCTTCGACGAGATTGTGCGCACGCACACGCCGCGCGTTTTCAACTACGTCCTGCACATGACGCGCCACCGCCAGGACGCCGAAGACATCGCTCAACAAACCTTCATCAAGGCCTACACGCACCTCTCGAGTTTCGATCCGACGCGTTCTTTCATCGCCTGGCTGCTCACGATCGCCCGCCGCACGGCGCTCAACCATTTTCGATCGGCAAAATATTTTGAAACCGTCGCCGAAGACACCGCCGCAACCGACACCACGCCGGACCGGCACGTTGAAAAATGCGACCAGCTCGATACGATTTGGAGCCAGGCTAAGCGCGTGTTGCCCAAACGCGAGTTCGAGGTCTTGTGGCTCAGATACGCCGAGGACCGATCGATCGAGGAAACCGCGAAAATCATCGGCTGCAACCGGACCCACACCAAAATCATCGCCTTTCGCGCCCGCCAACATCTGATCAAACTTCAATCTTCCTCATGAACTCCACCGGAAAAATTAGTTTTACCTGCCGCGTGGTTCGTCTTCGTGACGCGCTGACCGGCTCCCTCGCCTCCAGCCACCTCGCACACTGTGCCGATTGCCAGGCTTACTTCCGCACCTCCGACACGCTCGTTGGCAAGCTCCGCCAGACGGCTCCTCACGCGACCCAGCCCACGCCCGACGACCTGGCCCAACACATCAGCCGCGCCGTACGCCAGGCCGTACAACAACCACGCCGACGCTCCAAAACGCTGTGGTTGTCCACGTTCGCTGGAGCCGCTGCCGCCGTGGCTGTAACTTTTTTCATCGTCCGCCAAAATCCCACCCACCCGACGGTCAGTCCGAATCAACAACCCTCTCCCATCCTGCACCCAGCTGGCAGGTCCGAGCTTTTCGCCAACGTTGATTCTCTCCGCACGCGCCTGCTGACCTCCGTCGGGCCTTCGGCCGAGCAACTTGCCACCGACAATCCGCTGACACGCGAACTCGACTCGGTTCAAGCCGACGCTCGTTCGGCGCTCAATTTTCTCGCGTTAAATTTCCTGCCGTCCGACTCAGCCGAAAAAATCAGATCCAAAATCGAACCAACCCACAGCTAGAACGGCGCGCCCAGCGGTCGCGCCCTACCTGAGAACGTCAGATCTCGAATGGCGCCGGTTGCACTTCATAACCAGGCTCCAATTCGACCGCTGCGATGGCCCGATTCCGGCCCCGCGCTTTGGCTTCGTAAAGCGCTCGATCCGCAATCTGCACCAGCGCGATCGGATTTGCGGCATTTCGAGGAATCGATGCTGAGCCGGCACTGAGTGTTACTTCGAGTTTGGTCCCATCTGGAAGCAACATCGGCGTGCGTGCCATCATGCCGACGATGCGTCGCGCAACCTCGCCCGCCGTTACATAATCGACTTCGGTCAGCACGATAGCGAACTCCTCGCCACCGACACGCGCAAAACGATCGACACTGCGAAGCTGCCGGGAAATACGCTGGACCGCAGTCTTGAGCACAAAGTCTCCGGCGGGATGACCATAATTGTCATTCACGGCTTTGAAATGATCGAGGTCGAGCGTCACGATGGCGTACGGGCGGCCGAAGCGCCGGGAGCGTTCGTATTCCTCAGCGAGGACGCGGTCGAATTCACGGCGATTGAGTAACCCGGTGAGCGCGTCATGCGTAGCTAACTGGCGCAACGCCTCCAACGTATCGCCAAGTTTCAACGCGTAACGCAGCGAACGTTCGAGCGCCTGGGTGTTGATCTCGCCTTTGATCAGGTAGTCGAGTGCGCCCGCATCCATCGCTTGGATGTCAATGTTCTCACCTTTTTCTGCAGTCAGGAAAATAATCGGCACCCGGCAACCGGCCGCTATCGCCTCGCGGATAAGCGCCAGCCCATCACGTGGGCCTAATTGATAATCAAGCAGACAGGCACAAAACTCGCCGCTCAGTAGTTTTCTTAGTCCTTTTTCGTAGGACTCGGCGCATTCAATTTCGAATTTCTCCTGCCGGAACTGTGCGAAACTAGCCTTGGTGATCAGACATTGCATCCGATCATCGTCGATAAGTAGAACTCGCCGGGCCATGGCTTAATAAATGGGTTTTATCGGCGGACGCCGAGCGCGAAATCCGCGGCCTTGGCGGCCAGCGCCGGGGCGATCCGGTCGCGTTGCGCGAGGTTGTCACGAATGCAGTTTACGAGCGCGCTGCCGATCACCACGCCATCGGCATGAGCGGCGACCTCGGCAACATGCGCCCGCGTGGAGATACCAAAACCTACGACCACCGGCAAAGCTCCGGCAACCGCCTTGATGCGCGCGACGGCCTCGGGGATGTTGGCCGCGACTTGGTCACGCACGCCCGTCACGCCTTCGCGCGAAACATAATAAATAAACCCGCTGGCTGCGGCCGCGATTTTCGGCAGCCGCGCATCCGGCGTGGTCGGCGCGACGATGAAAACCGTTTTCACATCGTGCTTCCTGCAGGCCGCGATGACCTCGCCCGCCTCTTCCGGCGGCAGATCGAGCGTGAGCAGTCCATCGACGCCCGCCGCGCGCGCCGCCCGCACGTAGGCATCGACGCCATTGGCGAAAACGAGATTGTAATACGTGTAGAACACGACCGGCACCTGGCTGAACTCACGGATGCGCCGAACCAGTTCAAACACTTTCGCAGCGGTCATGCCGCTCTCGAGTGCGCGTTGTGCAGCGAGTTGGTTAGTGAGGCCGTCGGCCAGCGGATCAGAAAACGGCACGCCGAGCTCGAGCACATCAACGCCATTCGCGAGCAGCGCGCGGCAGGCAGCGAGCGATGTTTCCAAATCGGGATCACCCGCGCAGAGATAGGCCACAAAACAGGCGCGGTTTTCGGAGCGGGCACGGGCAAAAGCTTGGGCGATGCGATCCATGAGGTGAGGCCGTCTAAAGCGGCGCAAAGGCGACAACGCACGAAACGCTCGCTGGGCGCAAAGCGAATTTTCCACCACTTTGGCAGCGTACGTTGGCGCAGACGGGCACAGTCGCAGGATTCACGGTTCTTTTCTTGCGGGTTGTTACGTGAGCTTGAACTCCACCATCACTGGCCGGTGATCCGAGAGCATTGAGCGCACGACCAGGCAATAAACCTCCACGCACGCAGGCGGCAGGAAAACGAAATCGAGCGTCCGGCGCGGCAACGGCGAAGGAAAGGTGCGAGCACGTCGTGGGTGGAGCGAATAGTTACCGTGTTGAGAAAAATACTCGAAGAGCGACGCGGTGGCATCGGCCTTGGTCGACGGGTTGTTGAAATCGCCGCACACGATCGGCGGCACGGCCCAGTGCGCGTGACGGTCAATACGCTTCTTGTTAAGATACTCCATCACCTGCGCGACCTGGCCGAACCGATGCGTGCGCGAACGATAGTGCAGATGCATGTTCACGAGCGGCACGCGGCGACCGCCGATATCGAGTTCGGCGAAGAGAAAACCTTTTTCGCCCATGCGTTTTTGGCCAAAGGCGATGTTTTCCCATTCCGCGATCGGATGACGCGAGAGAATGGCGTTGCCGTAGTTGAGCTTGAGGAGACCGCTGCGCCGGTTGTTGATGCCGAAAACGGCGTACGGGAAACCGGTGAACTCGCGGAGAAATTCGAGTTGGTCGAAATTGCCCGCCCAAATCGAGTTTTGATCGATCTCTTGGAGCGCAACCACGTCGGGATTGAGCTTTTCAATGAGTTTCGCGATCCGCAGCAGGATCGAGCGGATGCGACGACGCGACGTCAGCCCCTGGATCGGCTGGAGGCCACGCCCGTGGGCAATATTGAAGGTAACAATGCGCAGGCGCTGCATGACGAGACGCACAAGTATCGACCTGAAACGCGCTTAATCAACGGGAAAGCACGAGTTTACAACGCGGTGCGCGGCTGACCGAAGAAGGGATTGACAGGGCGATGAGCGGCCGTGAGATTCGCCGACCCTTACGGCGGTCATAGCTCAGTTGGTTAGAGCACAAGATTGTGAATCTTGGGGTCGCGGGTTCGAGTCCCGTTGGCCGCCCCATTTTTTCGGGAGGACTGGGAGGGAAAGGGAGTCAAAGATGGGTTTTAACGTGGGCCATAAGTGGGCCACCTTTGCGTTCAACTTTGTAGAGGAAGCTAGAACGCCTCACGTCAACGTCGGCATGTTTCGAGAATTCTTTTCGAGCTTCCGAAGTATTTCAGGAAGACCCGTCGGCACCGTGAATGCGTATTTATTTCCTTTCCGCTTTAACACCAAAACTCCCTTTCCTGATAGATCCAGCAAGTCACTGCGAGCAGTCTGATATACGATCCCGTGGCTTTGCCGATGGCTTTCGATTAAATAGGTCTGGTAAGGATGATTTAAGGCGTGGCCAATCACTTCGACCTGTCGGTGGTTAAACAGTTCTAATGCGCGTAATTACTAATTTAGTTAATTTTAGTAATTGATTGCTAGTCCATGTTTATGCTTCTGATTTATAATGCTTTACGTTTCACATCTAGAATAGACGGGGGCGGCGAACAATGTTCACCCAAACAGCCCCTCGATCCGTTCCTTCGAGCGTTTCACGCCTTCGACGTCGACGCGCGGGCTCAGTTCTAGCACGAGCAGGTGGTGCGGCTTCCAGAACGAGCTGATCATTTTAAAATCGATCCTGCCGTCGCCGACCGGCTGATGATCGTGGCCGCGCTCGTCCACGTCGTGCAGGTGAAAACCGATCAGGCGTGACGCGTTTTTTTCCAGGTGCTCGCGGTGTTTGAGCAGGCCCATACGCTCTTTGATCTCCGCGTGACCGGTGTCGTGCCAGTAACCTGCGGTGTTGGGCTGGCCGAGGTGGCTGATCAAGTCGTCAAAATCGCCATCAAGGGGCAACTCCTCAAAGCGTTCCCGGTTTTCAAAACCAAGCGCTACGCCCCGTTCCGCAGCGTAGGCGCGCACTTTTTCGATGCTCGCTTTCACACGTTCCCAATACGGTGGCATGCGTGTGCGAAGCTTTTTCAACGCCTGCTCAAGCAGTGCCTGGTATTTCGGATCGTCGGCCAACACGCCGGGATATTTGTCGGCGTAGGCATCGAGTTTGCTGACCGGATTGCCGATGAGAAACTGGACACTGCCGAGATGCATCACGAGCACGCGAGCATTCATCTGCGCACCAAAATCGATCGAACGCTTCGTCTGCCGCAACCATTGATCATGCTCCTGTCGATCTTCTGCCGACGGCTCGAAGAGATTCGGCGCGGCTTGCGTGACGCCCGTGGGCAGCGGACAAAAATTATGCGTCGAGCCGACCTTGATCACACCTTCCTCAACGGCCTTGAGAATTCCCGGTACGAGCGTGATGCGGATGCCGTGGCTCAACTCCACGTGGCTGAAACCCAGCTCCGCGATTTCCTGCAGCATCGCGTACCCGTCGTTGTGACGGGACGAGCACCAGCAGGTGGAAAGTGAAAGCGTTGGCTTCAATGGTTTAAACGGTACAGGAAACCCAACTATTTAACAGAAGGTTCCCGTCCCAACCCGCAACGCCAAAAAACAAAAACGACCGCGCTCCGTCTGGCGGAGGCGGTCGAGTAAATGGGACAAACGCGCGGGGCGATTAGCTCGCGTGACGGCGGCGCAGCATCGCGGTGAAGGCCATGACCTTCTCTTTGCGGCGGCGTTTTTCGCACGGCTTTTCGTAGTAGCGCTTCGCACGAACACCTTTGATGATGTTCTCACGGTCGAGCTTCTTCTTCATGCGACGGATCGCACGATCCACGGGCTCGTTTTTGCGGATTTTGATTTCGATGGACATGTGACGGACGGGTTGGTGAACGGAAAAAGACGACGAATAGGCAAAATAAAATTTACGCCGTCAAACGTATTTTACCCTTTGAAAAAACTCGCATCCGCCCTTGCCTGATCTGCCGTGTCTTCTGCCGATAAGAATTTCGTCCATCTTCACGTCCACACTGACTACAGTTTGCTGGACGGCGCCTGCCGAATCGACCGCTTGATGGACCGCGCCGTCAGCCTCGGCATGAACGCCCTTGCGCTCACCGACCACGGCAATCTTTTTGGTGCCATCGAGTTTTATAAGACGGCGAAAGAGAAGAACATCAAGCCGCTCATCGGCTGTGAAATTTACCTCGTTGAAACCTCCCGCTTGGAGAAAAATGGCCGCGCTGAAGATGGCAAAAGTTACTACCACCTCGGCCTGCTCGCGAAGAATCTCCAAGGCTACCAAAACCTGCTCAAGCTCGTCTCTGATGCGCACCTGAAGGGCTTCTATTATAAGCCGCGTGCTGATTGGGAGACGCTCACAAAATACTCGGGCGGGCTCCTCGCTTTCAGCGGTTGCCTCGCCGCAATCATCCCGCAGCACCTGCTCAACGAGCGCGAAGAGGACGCCCGCAAAGCCACGGCGCGCTTCGTCGAAGTCTTCGGCCGCGAGAACTTTTTCATCGAAATCCAGGACCACGGCCTGCCCGAACAACGCAAAATCGTCCCGGGCCTCCTGAAACTCGCCGACGAATTCGACCTCAAAGTCATCTGCACGAACGACGTCCACTACGTTCGCGCCGAGGATGCCGGCCCGCACGACGCCATGCTCTGCATTCAGACCGGCTCGAAAATCGCCGACGAGAACCGCATGCGGTTCACCACAAATGAATTTTATCTCAAATCGCGCGACGAGATGGCGAAGCTCTTCGCCGAAGTCCCCGAATCGCTGACCAACACCCAACTGGTCGCCGAGATGTGCGACCTCGCCATCCCGTTTCCGAAGGGCAGCGAACGCTACCCGAAGTATCCACTACCGCCAGAAATCACCATCGACCGCGTCGCCTACCTGCACGGACTTTGCGTCGAAGGCCTGAAAAAACGTTACAATGTCGATCACGACGACATCGCCAAACACCCCATCGTCGCCGAACGCCTTTCGAAGCTCGTCAACCTGCCCGAGGGCCAGAAACCCCAACCGCCCGACTACTCCAACCTCGCTCCCGACGAACTCCTCGTCGTGCGCATGGGCTACGAACTCGCGATCATCGGCATCACCGGCTTCGTCGATTACTTTCTGGTCGTTTGGGATTTCATTGCGTGGGCCAAACGCCACGACATCCCCGTCGGCCCCGGCCGTGGTTCAGGCGCTGGTTGTCTGATCGCCTACCTACTCGCCATCACCAACATCGACCCGATCCGCTTCGGCCTGTTGTTCGAGCGCTTCCTGAATCCCGAACGCGTTTCACCGCCCGACTTCGATATCGACTTCTGCATGCGCCGTCGCGGTGAAGTCATCGACTACGTTCGCCAGAAATATGGCAACGACTGCGTCGCCAACATCATCACCTACGGCACGCTCGGCGCGAAAATGGTCATTCGCGACGTCTCGCGTGTCAACGACCTGCCCTACGCCGAGGCCGATCGCCTCGCCAAGATGATCCCCGACGAGATCAGCATCTCGCTCGAAGACGCCCTCACCAAGTCCGCCGATCTGCGCAACGAGGTGGCCCGCAACCCTGTCGCCAAGAAAATCATGGATCAGGCGCGCGTACTCGAAGGCATGGTGCGTAACACCGGCAAACACGCCGCCGGCATCATCATCACCGACCGACCGCTCGACGAATTCGTGCCGCTCACGCTGCAAGAAGGCGACGTCACCGTGCAGTACGACATGAACGCGGTCGGCAAGCTCGGCTTGCTAAAAATGGATTTTCTCGGCCTCAAAACGCTCACGGTGATCGACGACGCCGTGAAAAACGTCCGCCTCACCGCCGATCCGAAATTCGACATCGAGCCAATACCACTCGACGACCCTAAAACTTACACGCTGCTCAACTCCGGCAAGACCGTCGGCATTTTCCAACTCGAGTCCGGCGGCATGCAAAACGCGTCGAAACTGGTTGGTATCTCCAACATCGACGACATCAACGCCATCTCCGCGCTCTACCGGCCGGGCCCGATGCAGTTCATCCCCGACTACGCGCGCGGAAAAAAGGATCCGTCCTCCATCACCTATCCGCACAAGCTGCTCGAAAACGTTCTCAAGGAAACCTACGGAATCATTGTCTATCAGGAACAGGTTATGGAGTGCGCCCGCGTGATCGCCGGCTACACCCTCGGCGGTGCCGACATGCTCCGCCGCGCCATGGGCAAAAAAGACATCGAGGGCATGGCCAAAGAGCGCGTGAAATTCGTCGCCGGTGCCAAAAAAACCCACGACATCGACGAAAAAAAGGCCGACGAAATCTTCGATTTGCTCAACAAGTTCGCCCAGTACGGTTTCAATAAATCGCACTCTGCCGCCTACGCGATGATCGCCTACCAGACGGCGTATTTGAAAGCCAACTACCCGGTGCAGTTCATGGCCGCCGTGCTTACCGCCGAACTCGGAAACGCCGAAAAGGTCGCCCACTTCATCGCCGAGTGCGAGGCGATGGGGCTCACCGTCCTCGGCCCCGACGTCAACGAGTCGCGCGAAAACTTCACGCCCGTTGGCGATAAGATCCGCTTCGGCATGGCCGGCATCAAAGGCGTCGGCGAAGGTGCCGCGCAAAAAATCCTCGAAGAACGTGAGAAAAACGGCCCCTACGCCGACTTCGAAGACCTCGTCCGCCGCGTCGACGGCAAAGCCATCAACAAACGCGTGCTCGAGCACCTCGCCAAAACCGGTGCCTTCGATTTCAGCGGCGCCTCGCGCAAAAAGCTTTTTGACAGCATCGACGCCGCCATCGCCGGTGCCGCTTCGCATGCACGCGACCGCGCCGCCGGCCAGTTCAGCCTGCTCGATATGCTGGACGAACCCGCTCCAGCCGCCAAAAAGCCAAAAGATAAAACCAAGAAGATCGAACAAACTGAAACCGCCAGCGATTTCACCTCGACCGAGCGACTCACCTTCGAAAAAGAGCTTCTCGGTTTTTACGTCTCGGGTCACCCGCTCAACGCCTACACCGGCCTCGCCGATGCGATCGATACCTTCGCCGTCGATCAGTTGCTCAACCAACCCGACCGCACCGAATTCCGCCTCTGCGGCATCGTCGGTACCATCGCGAAAAAGCTTTCGAAGAAGGATAATCGCCCCTGGGCCGCGTTCACGCTGGCGACGAAGCGCGCGTCAGTCGCGTTGAACATGTTCGCCGACGCCTACGCCGCGTACTCGCTCAACCTACTCGAAAACACGCCGGTGCTCGTGCAGGGCAACATCATCGTCGGCCAGGACGGCGCGCGCATCAACGTGAAGGAATGTTATCCGTTGGAAAACTTTGTGATTGGTTCGGTGAAACGCATCACTTGGCTCGTCCACCCGCAACACCCGCAGCTCAACGATTTTCTCCGCCTGTTGCGCGAAGCGTTGGATAAGAACACGGGCGACACGAAAACCTCAATTGGCTTCGTCTTCGATGAGCGCGCCACGGCCGTTTCGGACATGAGCAGCGCGCTTGGCTGGAAACTAAACCCGGTGAAATTTCAGCAATTCCGCACCCACCCCGCCGTCGTCGGCGTCGAATTGGAAACCAAACGTCTTGAACTAAAACAAGACAAACGCTGGTCGAAGCGCAGTTAGGGCGGTTTAGAATATTGCAGCCGTCCGAGGTAGGGAGCGACCGGCGGGCGCGCCGGGTATTCGGAACGGCGCGCCCAGCGGTCGCGCCCTACCAAAGACCACCCGATCAGGCGGTCTTCCGGCGAGCGCGGGCCACGGCCAGCGCGCCGATGAGAACCAAATACCAAAGGCTCGGAGCGCCACCACCGCCACCACCGGAGGCAGCAGCTTGAACGGGAGTATTGCCACCTGTGTTACTACCCGGAGTGCCGAGAGTGATCGTCAGCGGCGAGCTCACCACAAAGTCGCCACTGCTGCGGCCAATAACAACGGTGTAAGCTCCCGTGCTGCTCGCTTGAGCCGACGAGACGGCGTAGGTGGCAGAGGTCGCACCACTGATATCAAAATTATTCAAACGCCATTGGTACGAAGTTCCGATAAAGCCGTTCGGCTGAGACGTAAGCGTGAATGCTGTGCCGGCAGCAACCACATCGGTCGGGCCCGAAATGGCAGCTCCGTAACCGGTGAGCGACGAGGACGCGGCGCCTGCATTATTCCCCGCCAGACCGGTGCAAGCCGTCACCACGTCCGCCGCTGGAAGCATATCGTAAGTGTAATTCGGCGTGAAAACCGCGTCCAAACCCGCATCGGCAGCCTTGCCCGTGCAGCCCGGAAACGTATTGCCAATGCTCCGAATGCGACCGGCGGCGAGAGCTGTGTTCACATTCTGCTTATACAATGGATCCTTGATCTGGTCGTAGGAGTTAAACTCGGCAAAGAACTGGGCGTTGTCGCTGGCAACGGCTCCCGAGGTGTTACCGGGCGATTTGAAATAGTTATTGAAAAGATGGACGTAACCGTACGTGCCCGAGGGCATGCTGCTGTCGCAAAGATCGGACCACATGTTGTGATGCAGCGTCACGCGGAGGGGCTTGGATTCAGAACCCGCTGCACCCGTGACCAGCGATGTGCGATGCGTGGTCTGGGCCGTGGTGTACATGAAGTCCGACCAGGAAATGGTCACGTTGTCAGCACCGGTACTGATCTCGATGAGTTCGTCAGAACAGTTGTACAGTGTGCAATGCGTGATGAAAACGTTTGTGGCGTTGCGAATGGTTATGCCGTCGCCGGCAGGATTCGTGATGTTAAGACCTCGAATGATGACATTGCTCACGTTGCCGCCACTCAAGTCGAGACAACCGATGATCAAGGACGTGCCATCAAGGCCTTGAATGGTCTTGTTGGACTTAATCTTAACGGCGTTTCCGATATTCAGCGTGCCGTTGACGTTAATGACATAGGCCAAAGCCGACTGCGCGTAAGTGGTGAATTCGGCAGCCGACGTGGGCGTCACAACGGCTCCCAAAACGCCGCCCGTCGCAGACGAAGCGAAGCCATCCGGCGCAGGTGCCGCAAACTTCGCAACCGTGAGAGCAACGGTGCTACTCGTGACAGAGCCCACGGCGTTGGTCACGGTCACAGCGTAGTTACCAGCATGTGCACTGGTCGCGCTCGCGATCAAATAAGTCGCGGCCGTAGCGCCAGAAATCGCAGTGCCGCCCTTGGTCCATTGATAGGACAACGACGTGCCTGTCGCCGTTACCGAGAATGAAACAGACTCACCCTCGACGACATTTTTTGCCACGGGTTGCGCGGTGATCGCCGGAGCGACCGGCGACGCCGTCACGGTCAAAGCCGCCGCAGTCGAAATCGTCGCCGAAGAAGGCAAGGAATTCACCGTATTTATGATCGAAACAGAATAGTTGCCCGCATGACCGCTGGTGACGCTCGTAATCGTGTAGGAAGCGGAGGTGGCACCGGTAATCGCCACAGAGTCTTTGCGCCACTGATAGGTAAGTACACCGTTACTCGAACCCGTTGCCGTCACTGAGAATGTCGTGGAGTCATTTATGACAACCGACCTGGAAGTGGGCTGGATCACAATGATCGGAGACGCAGGCCTCACCGTTAGGCCGACGGAATTGGAAATAGTCGGTAGCGACGCTACAGAATCAACGGTGTTTACGACCGCGACCGTATAGTTGCCAACGTGTGAAAGCGTCACACTTGGTATTGAATAAGTGGCCGACGTCGCACCGGGAACCGGGACACCCTCTTTACTCCATTGATAAGAGAGACTCGTGCCCGTCGCCGTCACCGAAAACGATGCGGCCTGTCCCGTCGCCACTAACGTCGGCAGAGGCTGTACCGTGATGATCGCGAGCGGTGACGCTGCTTTCACACTCAAATAGGCTATATCGGACGTCGTCGTACCAACTGCGTTCGTGACCGTGGCATAATATTGATCCGGAGAACCCACAGGTGTGAGAGCCACTGCCAACCCCGTCGTGTAATCCGCCAACGTTGCCCCGGAAATCGACGCGCCATTTTTATACCATTGATAAGTAAAAGGCTGCGTGCCGTCTGCCGTCACCGAGATTTTTGCCGATTGCCCAAGGCCAATCGTCTTCGTGTCGGCCATGGCCGATTGACACAGAAAAAATGACACCATTAACGCAATAGCTGATCGGACAAACCGTGTCCCAACAACCAGCCCAAAGATTCCACGAGCGCCATCAGCCGCAATCCTTGCGCACCGATCTCTATCCAGCATACGGGGTAAAGCGAAAAATTTGTTCTCTTTCATTGGTTGTCCATAACGGCCGATTTTTCAAAAGGCACAAGCTCACATCAGTGGGGTAAAGTCGTTTCGCGGTTTAGTTACAATAAGCAATAACTAGCACCAATCATCCACTCTTAAGTCACTGTTGTCCATATGCTTAAAAATAGATATATTAACTTTTTGTTTACATGTAAACTTACAATAACTCATGGAGATCTACAATTGGGGCCAACGTGTTAATCACATGCAAAAGCAGGCAATGCGTATAATATAAAATATATGTTAAATCGGAATGTCGAACGGCCGCGCTTCCTCAAGATTAAAAGATGGCGCCCATCAAATTTCGCCCATCGACAAATCTCACATGCAACAGTTCCAACCGAATATCATAAATATAGCGCTTGGCTCCAAGCGCCCGGAATCGAAGTTGCGCACTCTTTTCGAGTTCGTAGCAAAACTGTAACACAGAGACCAGAAACCAGACCTTTGCCTCCACGTTGAATCTACCTGCAACTGATTGTTGTCTGCGCGGCGCTGCTCTCCACCTTAGTCGGCCAGGCCGCCGATCTTGCGCAGGGGATTTCGCAATACGAAGAGCGTCATTACTCGCCAGCTCAAAAACTCTTCGTCGAGGTCGAACGCGAACAAGGATCGAGCATCGAAACCGATTTTTATTTGGGACGCCTCGCCTTGTGGTTCGACAATTTGGCTGCGGCCCTGCCCCGTCTCGAACGGTGCGCACGCCTCGCTCCGCAACAAGCGAAAATCCAAAACGCTTTGGGTGACTGTTATGGTTTGGCAGCGCAGAAAGCACACATCTTTGCCAAACTCGGCTGGGCGAAACCCGTCATTTGCGAATGTCCATCACCGGCTGGGCAATCTCCTGGAAAACAAAAGCCGCCCCGACGAGGCAAAGCTGGGGTATGCTCGGGCTTCCGCTGCCCATGGGGACTTCCGTCCCGCCAAGGTCGCGCTAAAAAAACTGATTCATAGCTAGAACCGCTGCCGCAATTTCGGCGCCCCACCAAAAGGTGTTATTGTCGCAGCAGGCGAAGGCTCAGACGGTTTCGTGCCCGACATCAGCCGGTTCGGCATCACACGCGCATCACGAACGCCCGATTTCTTCTGCTCATCTCAGAGGACGGCAAACGCTTCACGGTTGCGGTGCCGACGCCGGACGACAACCGCGCCAAAGACCAAACTCGAAATCAGCAGCGCGTAAGTCGATGGCTCAGGAATGTTAGAGGTAGCCACAAGCTCGGCAAATCCCGTCAGACCGACCGCGTCCCGGCCGGGCGTCAACGTGAAGCCAACATCAAACTGCCAGTAATTGATCGTGCCAAGATTGCCAGTGATCACATCGTCAAACGGTCCAAAAACCGACGTCCCCGTCGGTACACGAGTCTGAACGCCACCCAGATCGACACCGGCATTCGTGAACGTCAAACCGCCGTCTGTGGACAATTTCAAGGTCTGGATTTCTAAAATGCTATCACCGTCGAGATCGCCAAGCGTCGGCGTTAGTTGGGCAATGGGACTGATCGAACCATGGGTCAAGCTACCGCCAAAATCCGAATATAAAGAAAAATCTCCGGCGACTGGCGGAACAACCGTTTCACCGTAGGAAAAACTGTAATTTTGGTTCAGCGCTGTATTGTTCTTCGCTGAAAAACTGTAGCTCATAAAGGGATCAACATTCCCGGTCGCTTTTAACTGAACGACCGAAAGCCATCGATCATCGGTGCCCTTTAGATCGGTGTGCCAGTGCATAACCGCCTGCGACAACGATGCACCCGTCACCAGATCAACGGTCGACCAAGTCCAATTGCCCGCGAGAGCGGCACCGGGAGCAGGCGTCGACACGCTACCTGTTTCGGGATCAACGGAAACGAAGCCTGACACATTTTCGCTCTGGATCATATTTCCCGCATCATCCCTGATGGAAAACGAAAGGGATGCGGCACCATTTGAAACCCCGCCAGCCATTGCCGAGGGGCTTAAAACAGCAAAGCCAGCCAGAATTACCAAGAGAGCCTTTGAGTTGGAAACAATCCACCGAACTATTTTTTCAACGTTGCGGGTGTGAATATAAAAACAGGATGAGAATGCAGAGTTCATGGTCCGAATATTTTTGAAGCTATAACAATTGGTTTTGTAAGGTCGCAACGTGATGCCGATAAGATTTGGTTTCTTATTCGAATTATCCTACAGAATTATTCGTTTTGCGCTAGTCCCTCACGGCGACAATCACGTGAGGATTTCGTGACAAGAATTGCTACAATCTGTTGACAAAAACCGACCTCCCTTCCCAACCCTCTCACCAGCTTCAGCCAGCGTCCGCAGAAAACGTACCGAAATAGTCAGTGAGCACTATGCCGATTATTATGTTTGTTTTTTCCCCGAAGTGCAGAGCCACAAAGGAACAAAAACAAATGCATGAGCCTGTCATTCTTAGGCGGGTCAACATTTGCTGTTCCCGTGCAATCGGAGGCCTAGATCACCGAAGGCGACCGAATTCGAAGATGCGGCCAGCGTTCGAACGCACTCAATCGAGCGACCCGCAATCAGGCACCCACTTTTGTCTTCTTCAAAACCACCTTCGTGCGCTTTTTAACGCTCGTTTTCTCCGTGGCGCTTTTCGCCAATTTCTTTTCCGCCTTGAAGGCTTTCCTAGCCTGCTTCGCATCAAATTTGGCCTGCTTAAGTTCCTTTCGCACAGCCTTAAGGTTCTCTTTTGCCGCATGAACACGCACACGGGCAGCTTCAACCTTTTGTTCAGCCGTAGCCGCCTCAAGCTTCAAGCTCACCCGTTTCTCTGAGGCGCCAATATTATCGTTTTTGGGTTTTTTCATGGGAGAGAATACCGTTCTGAGGTTCCGCATCGAAGATTTCGGTTGCCTGTGACCCCAAAACGTTCGCAGAAAGTAACCCTTTACACTAACGTTCAGCAACGAATTTGTTGTTAGGCCTTTTTCCATTGCTGATCGTGCCGCCCAGCGAAACCGACAAATCCTTACCAAACGATTCAAGCTGATAATCACTCTGCGTCAGGAAGAAGCCCAGCCCCAGATCAGGGTTTCCACTAGTGTAAATAATTTGCAAATACACGGCCCTCACTCCTCTCTTCCCTCTGATGTCCGTGCCTGTCCAGCCAGCTTTCACCTCAAACGGAAACACCGCCAACAGCGCGGAGGGTGTTCCCCAGCAAAATGCCGCTCGCGAAGCCAAAAAAAGCTTCGCGACGGGTGAGGAAACCATTCGCACTGCCGTTAGCAAATGGTTCGGTCCGCTCGTCCCATCCGACGGCGATGCCCGCGCCGGGAAAAACGAGCACCACGAAACCATCCTTGAGACACTCCTGCGCCTCCACACGGTCGGCTGCAGTCTCGTTGCCACAGAACAGCGTCTTCCCCTGCCCGAGCAGGATGTTTTGGCCACGATCCAGATCCTCAACTATATCGCGGTCACCCTACACTGCCCGCCAAAGGTCATTGCAAGCCGGTGTGCGATCCGCACCTTGCGCGAGCAAAATCTGCGAGCCAACCAACTCGACCCGCTTCAGCTCCGCCATCTGCTCACCTTTCACCCGGACATCCGGTCTGCCGGGACAGATATTTGCGATTTCGAGGTTCTGAAACGCGCCTGCGAAAAAACTGACTTCCCTTCCCTGCACAGCTGGTTCGAAACAACCATCAAAACCAAAGCGATGCGTCCGAAGGACATTCCTCAGCTTCTGCGACAGATGGCAGCCGATCTTTGGAGCGACGGCCACCGCGACTTCTTCGAAACCTTCGTCACGGAACTGGCCGTGCTCGATGCCAGTATGTTCGACGTACATGGCTGGGAAAACACCCGCCAGTTCTTCGCCATCTTCAAACGTGTGCACGGCACCGCCTGCCACTACGCTGCATCCTTTCTCAAACCAGAAGACATCGCCCTCGCGATCGAACTCTATCAACAACTAGGCGATACCGTTCAAACCGTTCACTTCCGCGAACTGGCGCGCATTTACGATGCACCGGCCTTCCGCCATTTTGAAGGGACGATCCTCGCTGCCGCCAAAGAGCAGGGTTCGCGCAACCCCATCGAAACCACCTCGGCCTCACCCTTCGCAACGCACCACCCCTTCGGAGTTTTTGGCATCGAATAATATTCCGGAAAACCGCCAACCATCCAAGGCTGACAACGCCGCAAGGTACTCAATCCAGCGTTTGCTTTCGCTTAGCGGATGCCTTCTTTGCTCCCAGCCTTGAATACTCCGCAAAACATCCAGCTCATCGGCAGCGAAGTCGCCATCGCCTGGAGCGACGGCACCGAAACCTTTTTCCAGATGGAAAAACTCCGCGCCGCCTCGCCCAGCGCCGAACAACGCGGCGAAAACGACATCTTCGGCCAGCGCCACGGCGGCACCGATCAGCGGAGTTTTCCCGGCGTGACCGTGCTCAACTGGGAACGCATCGGCAACTACGCCATCCGCTTCGATTTCAGCGACGGCCACCGCAGCGGCCTCTACAGCTACGAACTATTGCTCGACCTCGCCCGGACGCAATCGGCCTGATTACCCCCGCTCCTCGCAGCGCGTTGGCCTTCGGCACCGTTGCAACGCCATTTTCTGGATTGTCATCGGGAGTGCCGGCCGGCGTGATTCCAGCCATGTCATTTCCCGCCCGCACCACTTCTGCCGAGATCGAACTCGGTACCACGCTACAACCGAAATTCGGCGCCGACGGCCTCATCCCCTGCATCACACAAGATGTCGTCACGGGGCAGGTGCTGATGTTCGCCTTCATGAACGCCGAGTCGCTCGGCCACACCCTGAAGACAAAAAAGGCGACCTACTGGAGCCGTTCGCGCAACAAACTCTGGATCAAAGGCGAGGAGTCGGGCAACGTCCAGTGGGTGAAGGAAGTCTTTACCGATTGCGACCAGGACGTGCTCCTGATCAAGGTCGAACAAACCGGCGCCGCCAATGCGTCCTGCCACAACGGATACAAATCCTGCTTCTACCGCCAGCTGGAAAACATCGATGCAGCCGCCGACGGCACCCAGTTCAAACTCGCCTACACCGCCGAGCGCCTCTTCGACCCGGCCACCGTTTACAAAAAGAAATAGCCTCCGACCACACACGCCGACAACGCGACGCGCCGTCCCACCCGCCGCCCCACTCACTTGGTCTTCAGCACGAAGACGCCGTCCCAATCTTTCCCCGGTGGGTTCAGCTTCATCGCAGCACAACGTTTCATGAAAACGGTCGATGCATCCATGCCCATCACCGCCGACGGGCGTGCCGGCTCGAGCGTCATCGAACGCGCAAAACAATCCGCCGCCGACGTCCAGTCCTGCCTCAGATAATATTCGATTCCACGGTTAAAGATCTCCGTACAATCAAGCGCCGAGCTCGAGAGTTTGTCCTTGAGGCCGGCGAGTTCGAAAATCGAAACCGGACGCGAACGACCCTTGACCACCAACTTGTCGAGAAACCGAAACACACAGCGATCGCCAAATTTTTCAGCGGCGTTCTTCGTCATCTCCGTCACCAATGTGCCCACGCCATAGTTTTTCGCCGCACCTTCCAGACGTGCCGCGAGATTCACGTTGTCGCCCATCATCGTGTAATTGAAACGGGTGAGCGAACCCATGTTACCCACCACCGCCAGACCGCTGTTCATGCCGATGCGGGTATGCATCTGCGTCACCAGCGACGGCCACTTCGTGCCCTCCTCCGACCATTTGCCGCGCAACTCCGCCAAGCCTAACTGAATCAACTGCGAAGCCACACACGCGCGATAAGCGTGGTCCGGCAGGGCCAGCGGCGCACCAAACATCGCCACCACCGCGTCGCCCACATACTTGTCGAGCGTGCCTCCCTGCTCGGTGATGATATCCGTGCACGCCGTCAGATACTCATTCATCAACTCAACGAGTTGTTGCGGCGTGAGTAGTTCGGCAAAAGCCGAAAAATCCTGAATATCGCTGAAGTATGAAGTGATCTCCATCTCGGCGCCGCCCAGGCGCGGATCATCGCCCGACTCCACCATGCGATTGACAAGTTCAGGCGAAACATACGCGCCAAACATCCCCTTGATACGGCTTTTTTGTTTCTCCTCGTAGATCAACTGCCAGGCGATTGCCGCAAAACTCGTGGTGAATGAAGCACAAATCGGCGCCGTCAGCGGCAGAATCAGATGATACTGCGAAAACAGGAAAAATGCCGCCCCCACAAACAAAACCATGAGCAAGAGGGCAAACACCTTGAACCGCGCACTCCGCGCCCCGCCCGCTGTCCCCAGCGCACAAATCACCAACGCAAGCAACACCGTGATGGCGTCGTCCGACCGGTTCGGCAAATGCGAAAGCCGGTGGCCGGTGATGATGGTTTTGAGCACATTGCCATGCACACCGACACGCGGCACCGGAATCGAATCGAAGGGCGTCGACGCCAAATCCTGCAACAAAGGATCAACCGGCCCGATCAGGATCACCGCATCCCTAAATTGTGCGAAGAACGCCTCCGCCTTCGCCTTTTCTCCGTCCTTGTCCGAACTCAGCATCGATGCAAAAACCAGCGCGTCGGAAAAACTCGCGTGCAAATTGCGCTCCGGCGATTCCCAGGCTGAAAACCAGTTCACCTCCAGGTCCTGTTGATTGACGAGCGGAATGCGCGCCAACAAAAACCCATCATTAGCGGTAAATTCCAGACTGTTCGGCCGCACCGTGACCGCTCCGGGAGGCAGTTTCCAATACAGACGCGCCAGTTCGACTGCCATGTGGTAATACGTCCGCTGCCCCACCCGGGCAAACATGGGCACGAATTGGCTCGCACCATCAATCGTATCGATCAATCCCACGAGCGGCGGATTCCAGACCACGCCCTTTCCATAACGAAACTCCGGCAACTCCGGCGGCAAAGCCTCTGCCGGAGGGTTGATTACGCGAGGCAGACCGCGCTCGTAAAGATTGCCATTGATGTCGCGGTCGGTGCTCGCCGCATAACCAGCCCCCAGCACCACGGGAGGACCATGAAACAGAAAACTTGCGAACCGCCGATTGCCTTCCATCAAGCGGACGGTGTCGGCGATTTGCGGTTGTCCTTTTTCAGAAAACACAAAGTCGATCCCGATCGCCCGCGCACCCGCCACCCGAATCAAAGCCTCGCAAACCTGCACATAGTACGCGCGATCCCACGGCATATTGCCCAGATCGGTGATGGATTTCGCGTCAACGTCGATGTAGGCGACCTTGATCGGCGCATTGAGCTCACCCCGCGCACGAAAACGCCAGTCGATCAGCTTGTTTTCGAGAAAGTTTAGGAGCCCGAAATCGCTGGCCACGCACCAGAGCACCGGTATCGGCAACAAAAACAGCCAGCGGAGAAGAAGGGGCTTCTTGGTTTTGGCCACGCCGCGAGAACGTAGGGAACGTGTGGGTACACTCAACAGAATTTCAAAACGAAGCCCGCCCCGCCTGACGAAACCACCGAAACTATAGGCTACGAACCGATCCATTAAATCGGCTCCGTAAAACCGGCACCGAAAGATCTCAGCGATCAGGAGTTAAAACCGTTTTCTGATTCCCAAGATCCATCGTGGCTGCGCAAGGCCGCCCGAAATCTAAATTTCCCCTTGCCTCGCCCTCTTCCGACCCTTTACTCACGACCCTTTAACCAACTCGAAACCATGGCCAGAATTTGTGCAATCACCGGTAAGCGCCCCGTCAAGGGCAACATTATCAACCGTAAAGGTCAGTCCAAGAAGAGCGGCGGCATCGGCACGCACGTGACCAGCATCACGAAGCGGAAGTTCCGTCCGAACCTTCAGCGCATCCGCGTGAAACTCGCCAACGGCGGCACCAAGCGCATGCTTGTTTCGGTCAAGGCCATCAAGGCCGGCCTCGTCGAGAAGGCTTAAGCCGTTCAGGACGTTTTCCCGTCTTTCCCTGCCCGCGGTTTTTTAGCCGCGGGCTTTTCTTTTGCCTCGTCGGCTGGCTTGTCCGGGGACTGATCGCTTGGCTGCAAAATCGGTAAAACGAGAGGGAAAGGAGCCCGCGAATGCGTGCCATAAAGACGGTTCTCGCACTCGGGACAAAAGCCGTGCGTCAACTCGACGTTCGCATGCGCCTTGAGAAAATCTTCAAGAATCTGCCAGCGGCCGTCGGCCTCCTGGATCTTCTTACAACCAGCGCAAACCGGCAACAAACCGCGCAAATTGCGCAGATTGCCATGAGCGATTTCCAGTTCGCGCCGGGCGAGCGAGCGTTCCGTTTCAACCCTGTGCCGATGCAGGGCAAGATCGATCTGCACGAGCAATTCACGTTCATCAAAGGGCTTTAAAATAAAACCATACGGTTCGCACTCGCGGGCTTTTTTCAACGTGAGCGGATCGGAGTGGCCCGAGAGAAAAACCACCGGACGCCCTGTCGTCAGGCGAATCTGCCGCGCGGCTTCCGCTCCGTCGATTTTGCCCCGTAAACTGATGTCCATGAGAACTAAATCGGGGATAAGCGCGAAGGTCATCTTCACCGCCTCTTCACCGCTATCTACAAGGGCGGCGACTTCGTAGCCCAGGCGTTTCAGCATTATGATCAAAGGCGTGGCGACGAGCGGTTCGTCTTCAACCACCAGCAGCCGGGAGCGGGATGCGGAGGAAAGCATAATTTCGGTAGGCGTCTAAACGCTATGAAAGCGGGCCG
The DNA here is from genome assembly GCA_031404135.1 of Verrucomicrobiota bacterium. Taxonomy (GTDB): domain Bacteria; phylum Verrucomicrobiota; class Verrucomicrobiia; order Opitutales; family Opitutaceae; genus JADKHC01. Next base: position 27,907 of record JANNHA010000007.1, read on the forward strand.
GATAACCGCGGTGGCGTCAAGCCCGGCCGGGCAGAAACAATCAACAGGTCCATCGTTCGGGATCGAGTAGCCGGGGGAGATTGTTTTTCGCGCCTTGGTCGCGTGAGCAAATCCGTGACGCCATAAAGGCAATCACCACGTCGTAAGCGTATCCACCGCTTAGCGACAAACCGATCACTGCCGTCGTTGAAAGAGTTAAAGCAGCCCCCATTTTTAGGTCACTTCTTCAAGTCCTCGATCCCAATTACCTCGGCGAGTATTCAAAATAATGTCGGATATCCTTCCTCAGCGTCGAAATATCTTACAAAAATCGCATATGCAATAAGCGCTCTAATGATCGATATAAGTAACATTTAACTTTCATAAATATATGTTTTACATATACTTATATTTTATTAATCACTATGCACATTGGATGAAATGAAAGGTTGGCATGGCCCTTGCATAATAACTTCTGCGTCAAACAAAACAACTATAGCCAAACTCAATCCATCTAAGGACATGAAAAAACAACTCCGCTTACTGGTTCCGATAATCCTTCTGCTCGCACTTTCCGATGCACGTGCCGTTCCGTTCACCCCCACGTTTTCCGACTACAGCTTCCCCGGTTCCCAATACACCGTGGACGCTCCAGCGAACACGTTTTTCTCCACCAACTATGGTATCACGATTAACAATGCGTACCTCTATCGGGACGGTCGCGACACCTTTGATGGTATCGGCATCTCTTGCGGTGAAGTGAGTGAGATTGGCTCAACCCAAACCGGTCGGATCGATTTCTTGGATACCACAAACTATGTGAATCTAGATTATTGGGTTATCAGTGGGAACACCGCTGTCTACTCAGTTTTGGATGCCGCTAATAACGTTCTGGGCTCCTTCAATGCAACCGGAGAGATCAATGCCTCCTATCTTTTCACTTTCGATAATATCGCGGCTTTGACTTGGACTTCAAGGGGTGGCTATGGCCAAGTCAGTGGTCTCTCCTACGACTATGATGGCGTCACTGACGGACGGAACAACGATGTGGGCCGCGTTCCAGACATTGGATCCACCTTCGCTATGCTCGGCTTGGCTTTGCTCGGCTTGGCTGGCTTCGCCCGCAAGCATTCCTAATCATAGTTTTCTTTCGATAAATTTACAGACGGCGGAATGAATATTCCGCCGTCTTTTTTTGGTTATTACCCCGCGAGCGAATACGCCCGTCGTTATGCCAGTTCGAGGAGTCGTGCATCGCCGGATAACGTTGTTTGTTCTGCCCCAAGTCTCGTCGTTCAATGGGTATGATCCGGCGAGATAGCCCTGAAAAAGAAGTCAGGTAACCTGAGCGTCAAGGCAGGGTGAGCGTGGGTCCACGAAGAAGCCTAAAGGAAATATTATGCTCTTCGATTTCAGAATTTGTTCTGGGGTTCACTCATCGTTATTGCTGCGTCCGCCAGTCCGGCTCGCTGACACCACCGAGATTGAGGTAGTCCTGCAAAACAGCTTTGTCGTAAGCGTGCCAGTCGGTGAAGTCGCGGCTCCGCTGCATGTCCGCACCCATGTAGAGCACATCCATCAAGTCGGTGTACCGACGCCAAGCCCCGTAAGCTTTGCCCATCGCCAGCTTCGCCTTTTCTTTTTCATTTTGTAAAACGTAGATCACCGCACGAAATTTTTCGGCATTGTACTGCCCCAAATGAGCCTGAGCCGTCAAATCCTTCAGCGTGAGCTGCAACTCGACATTCTCGCCGGGTTTCAAGGTGGCGAATATTTCCAGTGCCTTGCTGGAAAGCGCATCAATCTTCGCGATATTGTCCCAAGCTGATGTCTTGCTGCCAACTTTCCCTTCGGCGGTTTCCTGAAACGACGCGAGGGGTGATCCCGCAAACGGGGTCGCTACTTTGGTGTCATCCACCGAAAAGTGGTGGCCTTTTCTGTTTTGCCACATATCGCCGGTCCACATCTCTGGCCAAAAATCGGCGTCGAACTTCCATTTTCCGGTGACCTGTTCATTGGCTCGTCTGATCGCTCCTGAAGCGCTGCTCCACGCCTCCAAAAGCTTGGCGGCCGACACTTCGGGAAACCTTGAGGCGAGGTGCTGTTTGAAAAAATCGTCGGAGATCGTGGGATTGTAGGAAAGCCGTCCCCAGAGCTTTTGCATAAACCAAGTGCGCTGGATGCTCAGAGCATTTCTCCCTTCGTAATACGGATTCTTGCTAGTGAACTCCTTCGCGAACACCCAACCATCCGGTCCGATATAAAAGCCGTTCACATACTTGCCGACCGGTGGAAAGCCGTTGATGTAATCGCGGACAAACTGCGGCTCCGCCCAGTGGAGAAAATAGAAATCGTCGTTTCTCACGGTCAGCCACGCGGTGAGGTTGTATTTGCCAAGCCCTTTTTCCATCCCGGTCTTATGCCAGCGCGATGGCGTGACCGTGGAATGGGCGTGGGCCTCGGAATACTTGCAGGAAAGTTCCATTCGAACGTTGGGCAGTTCTCTCAACGGGGAGAAATGTTTCAAGATGTGATCAATGTCCCCATCGTGCTGGCGATGGATGAAGACAATGTCTCGCTCGGGGTTTTCTTTGGCATACTGCATCAGCCCTTTGCCGTAAGTATCCCACGCCCATTCTTCTTTTTGGCTGGCGTTCAGTTTCCCCATATTCTCTCCCACCGTGATGCCAAAACCTTTTAGATCGGGATAGGTCTGAAAGAGTTTGATCACGGATTTTCTGAGGTAATCTTTGGTTTTTGGGTTGTCGGTGCTGTCGGTCAGGCCGTGTTTCCCCTCGGCGGTTGAAAGGAAAACATTCCAATTACAGAGGTAGATTTCAAAGCCCCGTTCCCGGCCCTGCTTCATGACGCTGCGCCAATACGCGATTTTTTCGTCGATCGTCATCGTGTTCACTTTGACGCTCTGGCCCGCCTCATCAAAGCCGGTCACTCCATGGATCGCGATACCCGGGTACTCGTCTTCCATATTGACCATCGAGGTGAAGGGATGGGGAGACCAAAGGGACAACACGTTGTAGCGATGCCGGGCCATTTCGTCGAACCAGGTTTTCCAGAAACTGAGGTCCCAGACATCCTTCACGGCCAGCTTGTTTGATGTGCCCTTGTAGCCGTAGTAATAGGTCGGTGATTCCTTATCCAACGGGAGGTTGAACTTGATGCCCCGGTTTTTGAGAAAGGGAGCGTCCTGTTCATCATAGGTGCGCGCGAGATCGTGGAACGTAATGTTCTCCGCCAACTGCAATCCGCCATACATCGCGCCGACGGCATCGCCGCCGAGCACCCAATAACTCGACTCAGGCGCGGTCGTGGTGCGAAGGGCGTAGGCTTGCGCGCCCAAATCGACAACGGGTTTGCCCCCTTGGGCTGAAAGCGTGGCAGTCGCCACCGTGTCTGTGGCGACTGCGAGGATGATCTTCCGGCCAGAACCGGCTTTGGTCAGTGTAGCGACATCGTGCGTCTCGACTGTATGCTTTTGCTTTTCTAGGGCGGTTTTGATGTCGCCAGCGGCAAATGCGATCTGCGGCGTGGCTGGATCAAAATAAAGCCGGACGGTCTCCGCCGATGCGGGCGCGGAAAAAGCCAGGGATGCGAAGCACATCCAGGCGGAGGTGGCGAGGCGGGTGCAGGGGATGGATTTGATACAATTTCCCATGAGCAAAGGATGTTTTCGGCGAAACCACATTTACCTGGGCGGCGTTACGGTGTTCCTCTGCAATCAGGTATTCCCGTGCCACCCAAGTCGGTGTATTCTTTCAAAACGGCCGCGTCGGCATACTTCCAGTCGGGAGCAATCCCCACGTTTCTGAAAGAATCTGCTTTGTAGGTCGCTTCCATGGATCGGGTATAGAGCATCCACCAGCAGTAAGCCTTGGCCATTTCTTCACGAGCCAACTCGGTCTTTTGAGCTTTCTTGTAAGTCGCGCCGCGGATTTTGTGAGCATAATACGCGCTGAGATACGCCATCTGTTTAACGTTGTTGAGAGCGACTTCTAGGTCGGCATTCCCACCGCTGGGCATGGGGTTGATCAAAGATAACGCCCGCTTGGCATCAGCCTGTATTTCATCGGCAAGCTCGTACGAGGATTTCTTGCCTTTGCACAGGCCCGCCGCCGAATCGGCGATATTGCAGAGGGTCGATCCGTTGGCGACATGTTGACCGGCAAAACCTCCTTTAGCACCCGCACCGTCATCAATGGTTCTAAAACCGCTGCATCGGCGCGGATCACTCCAGCACCCTTCAGGATACCAGTGGAAATCTAAACTCCAGTCTTTCATGATGAGTTCAGTGACCTTGGGCAATGACCGCGAAGCCAGCGTCCACGCCTTAAAAAGGTCGCCGGCTGAAACCGTGGGATAGCGGCTCGCCAGCAAATTTTTGAACACATCATCATTCGTGGCGGGATTATAGGAAATCCGCCCCCACAACATTTCCATATACCAGCGCCGCTCGACTTCCAGCTGCCCATTCAGGGATTCATTCTTAAACAGGCGGGCCCGGCTGGGATTATATCCGTCAATTCCGATATACATGCCGACCACGGATTCCTTGTACGGGATTCCAGCCATGAAATCGCGGACAAACTTGGGATCGCCCCAACTGAGATAGAAGTAATCGTCATTGCGAAAGGTGAGCCATGTTTTCATCCCAAGCCGAGTGACGGTTTCGGGATCAGAAGACCATTTGGGCGTGGGGGTGGAATACATATGCGCCATCGCATATTTCGACGAATAGTCGAAGGTGGCGTTGGGGACAGATTTGATCGGCGCGTAGACCGCGTTGACAATTTCCGGCTCAGTCTTGACGCCGCGATGGATCAGGTTGAACCGCCTTGAGGGATTTTCTTTCAGATATTCCGTAACCGCCTTTCCATAGACATCCCATGACCACTGCGTGTTTTCCTGCTTGTCGCTGCCCATGCCATCTCCGGTCGTGATGCCAAATCCATCCAGCTCCGGATAGGTCTCCAAAAGCGCCTTCATGCTTTTGGACGTGTAGTCAATCGTGGCGGTGTTGGTCGGACTTTTGGTCAAGGCAGGATACTGAGTGCTCGCATAATCAACATAGATGTTCCAGTTGAAGAAATAGAACTTCATGCCCCGGTTATGGGCATACATCATCACATCCCGCCAGAACTTCACGCGTTGCTCGTGATTCAGCTCGATGATCGAATCGTCATATTTCTGGATGTTCGGCAAAGAGGCGTTTGGATAATCGGCCACTTTTACGAGTGCCGGGAAAGGGTGATGAACCCATACGGACAATAAATTATAGCGGTTCCGCGCCTGCTGATCGATCAGCGTCTTCCAAAACGTCATATCCCAAACATGCGCGATGGCCTCCCGGGCCGAATGTGAATTCCATCCGCCCACGTAGGTGGGGATGCGTTTATCCAGAGGCAGGTTCAGTTTCATGCCCCGATACATCAGAAAAGGCGCTTCTTCACTGTCAAAGCTGCCACTGAATCCGCTGATGGAAATATTTTCGGCAACTTGCAATCCGCCATACATCACACCGGTAGCGTCGCCGCCCAGCACCCAGTAGCTCAAGTCCGGCGCGGTCGTGGTGCGGAGGGCGTAGGCCTGCGCGCCCAAGCCTCCAGCGGGTTTGCCGCCCTGGGCTGATAGCAAGGAGACGACCTTCTTGTCGGTGCCGACTGTCAGGACGATCTTCTTGCCCACACCGGCGTCAACCAGTGCGGTGAGCTCATGGGTTTGGACAGTGTGCTTTTGCTTTTCCAGGGCGGCTTTGATGTCGCCGGCGGCAAAAGCGATCTGCGGCGTAGCTGGATCAAAATATAGCCGGACGGTCTCCGCCGATGCGGGCGCGGAAAACGCGAGAAGCGCAATGAGCATCCAGGCAAAAGTGGCGATGCGGGTAAACGGTATGGTTTTCATTTTCATAGATCGTTCTATTTGCGGAAGCCTTTCTCGGAGCCGGAGCGTTTGCCGTCGTCTTTGATGGTGCCGGGTTTCCAGGTACGCGCGATCTCGAGATCGGCGGCCACCTTTCCGGTCAACGCCGTCACATCCACATAACCCAAACGGTTATAGAGGGCCGGAACATAGTGAGCATCGCGAATAGCCGCATAGCGCTTCCAGTGGGCCAACGCATCGCCCAAGTGGCGCAGCGCTGCCCCTTGCTCAAACGTGTTGCCGTTTACATCAAACAGAGCCAACGCACATGCTCCGCGAATCTTCGATGCGTAATAGCGGCCCAGCCAGGCCAGCGCTTCGCAGTCGTTCACGGTTTTCCGAAGTTCGGTGTCCTCCTTTGCCGCCTCGCGGAGCGCGTCGAGCGAGGTTAATGTTTCTGCAGCCGCGCCGTCCAAGGCGTCAGCGATTTCGAGTGGTGTGGTTTGCTCCATCGGCTTGCGCGCAACAAGACGCAATCGCCAATCGCGAATGGAAAGCACCGCGGCGCCCGGCATCGAGCTGCCTTCGATGAAGTGACGCACCGTGAAGAAACCCTTGTCCCTCGGATGACTGAAGCAGGCCTCGGGAAACCACTTGAGATCGATGTCGCGCCAAAAAAAGCGCGTGGTCAGGGGCATGACCTGCGATGCACCTTGCAGCGCACGGAAGAGATGCGGTGACGAAGCCTTGGGATGCCGCGCCGCCAGCAGTTGCTCGAAGCGCGAGTCCGGCAGCGAGGGATCGTAAGCCAGCCGCCCCCAGAGCATGAAGGAAAACCATTGCTTCTCCATCACCAGCGGACGCGGGCCGGAGGGATGACGTTCGAGGAAGTCGCGGCCCCAGGTATAGCCGTCCGGTCCCATGTAGAAGCCGGCCAACTTGTCTTTCGAGGGCATGTTGAGGATGTATTCGCGGGCGTAGGCCGGATCACCGAAACGGAAGGTATAGATGTCGTCGTTGCGCACGGTGAGCCAGGTCTTTCTGCCGGGCGCGAGATGTTCCAGTAGCGGCTGGATGAAGGGTGGATTCGGGATCGAATACATGTGGGCAACCGAATGCTTGAAGCTGAACTCGAACGTTCCCGGATAGTCTTTAAACGCGTCGAGGATGTCGGTCTGCGCCGACCAATGGAAGCGATGGATCATACCGAACTCGCGCTTGGGATCGTCCTTCAAGGCATCGCGCACGCCCTCGCCGTAGGTCTCCCACAGCCAGGCTTCCTTGTGCTTGGAATCCATGTCATGCGGCATGTTTTCGCCTGCCGTGATACCCATGCCTGCGAGCAGCGGGTAGGTCTTCACCATTTCCCGCACACTGGCGCGAAAATACTTTTTCGTGCTCTCGTTACTCATATCGCTCGTGATGCCGTGCTTGCCCTCGGCGCCGAAGGTAAAAACGTTCCAAGTGAAAACATAGAGCCGAATGCCCCGGTCGCTGGCTTGTTGCATGACCCAGCGCCAGAACTCGATCTTCTCGTCAATAGTGATGCGTTTCACCACCTCGTGATTGGCAAGCATGGCAGGACGAACCATGTCGGTGCCCCAAAAGTGGAAGGTGTCGTCGAGTTTGACGCGGGTGCGCCAGACGTCGTCCAACGCGACCTCGGGAAACTCCGGCACCTTCACCAGCGAGGGAAAGGGATGAAGACTCCAAAGCGAGAGCACGTTGTAGCGATGACGCGCCATTGCATCTAAGTACTCTGTCCAGAATTTGCGCTCCCACATCTCGGGAATGTTCGCCTGCGCGGCGTCGGAGCAGTCCGAGTAGCTCGGGGTCCGCAGATCGAGGGGGATGTTGAATTTAATGCCGCGCTTCGCGATGTGCGGCGCGTGGTCGGAGTTTTGCAACGCGTCGAGTGTGCCGGTGCGGATTGCCTCCGCGACATCCAGCCCACCATACATCACGCCTGCGGCGTCGGCGCCGTGTACGGTGATGGAGCGTCGGCCGGGCGCATTCTGCACACGAAGTCCGTAGCTCTGCTCGGCGGCCGGGGCGGCCAGCGCACCGACCTTAAGGAAGATGCCGATGGCGTCAGCCGGCGCGGTGGCGTCGGCGTTGACCACGGTCAGGCCGCGCAAGACCGCCTCGCGGCGGATTTCATCGGCGGCAAATTTTCCCGGCCCGGCCGCAGCCGGATCGAGGGTGAGCGTGAGGGTGGGTGCGGCCGAGACCGTAACGGAGATCGCGCAGAGCAACGTGCAGAAGAGTCGATTAAGGGTGGTTCTCATAAAGTGGGTATTCCAGTGAGTGTGGCCGAGTTGGCGGTGTGACGAATACTAGCGGTGCAGCACGATGCCGGCGAGTTTTTCGAAGTGTTGCACCACCGCGCCGTGATCGGAGTCACCAAGACCGTCGACTTTTAGGGCCTGCATAATTTCCAGCATCGCCGCCGTGAAGGGCAGTGGGGCGCCGACCTGGCGTGCGGTGTCGAGTGCGTTGATGAGATCTTTGATATGCAGATTCATTCGGAAACCGGGGTTGAATTTGCGGTCCATCATCAGCGGGGCCTTGGCTTCCATCAACGCGCTGCCGGCCAGACCGCCGCGAATCGCTTTAAAAACAAGATCCGGATCGGCGCCGGCTTTGGCGGCGAGCACGAGAGCCTCAGCTATGGCGGCGATGTTGAGCGCGGCGACGACCTGATTGGCCAGTTTGGCGATGTTGCCCGCGCCGATGTCCCCCACTCGCACCACGGATGCGGCCATGGCCTTGAAAACAGGCACGCAACGATCAAAGACCTCCTGCTTGCCGCCGACCATGACGGAGAGCGTGCCTTCGATGGCCTTAGGCTGCCCGCCACTGACGGGCGCATCGAGCATCTCGATCCCTTTCTCCGCCAGCCCTGCGGCGATCTGCTGGCTGGCGAGGGGCGCGATCGAACTCATGTCCGCGACGATGCAGCCGGGCCGGGCGCCTTCTATCACTCCGTTTGGACCGAGGACGACCTCCTTCACCTCGGGCGAATCCGGCAGCATGGTGATAACGAGGTCGACCTGAGCGGCGACCTCCCTCGGGGTGGAGGCGGAGCTCGCCCCGGCTGCGGTCAGCTCGTCAATCGTGTTTTGGTTTCTGCTGAAAATGACGGGGTGATATCCGGCTTTGAGCAGATTCTTGCACATGGGCTTGCCCATGATTCCGAGTCCGATGAATCCGATTTTCATTTGGGTGAGGGCTTCGCACGTATTACTGCCAGGCCATTCGCACCAAGCGAATGGCCCCTCTTCGTTTTTCAGGGCGGGAATCCAAACCAACGCCAGAGACTAATTGCCTGATTTTGCCTTATAACGAATAAAAATAACATCATCAGCAGGAATATCAAAAAGGAAGACTTCGGAATCGGTCACTATCCGTTTTCCCCAGATATCATAAAGATTATAAGAAGTGCCGGGCTTCAACCCGAGTTTCGCTTTTTCAATTTTAATCAATTCCATGTATTCATTGCGGTTAAAAACCCCGATCCAGCCCTCATCAGCGCTATTCTTGCGGCTCGTTTTCCACACATCGACTTTCACACTATAGTCATTGATTCGAGTTACGAGATTTCCGGTTATGCCATTTTGATTACAGGCCAGCATATCCGCATCGGTGATTAATTCAAAATCGATTTCTGGCGAAGACACTAATGCGCCTCCCATGAAGAGCGGTGAGGCGGCCATGGCACGCTGTGTAATGAAAGTCTTTTTTTGCGCATAATTAAAGGAGTCCATCCGTTCGTACCCTCGCGTGGATTCCATCTTATTATGAGTTAACGGATAATTTATCCGAATATGCCCAAAGGGGATCATATCCATGTCCAGCCAGAATCCCTTGTGCGCGTACGGCAGTATTTCTTCCCAGCGTTTAAAAGTAATGTTTATATCTTCCCTTAAATCCCAAATATCGCGCGTGATTCTGATCATGCCGGCTCTTTGATAGGTTTTATAGTATTCGGGATTAATATCATCACCAGGCGAAATACTGAGGACTATCTTGCGTCCGGTTTTTTCCAAGGCATCGGCCACCGCGTTTATTTCTTTGGGTTTATGAACGATGTCGTCGTATTTGACAAAATCGACGCCCCACCCGGCGACCAGTTCCATCACGCTATTGTAGTATTCCTGGGCCCCGGGTTTGCTCATATCGATGCCGTAGTTTTGCGGACTCCAACTGCAAGTGTCAGTTGTATCCGCAATGTCTTTGGCAAAGTATTTCGTGCCCTTGATCGGCAGGTTCTTTTCCACGGCGGCACGCGGAATGCCTCTCATGAGGTGGAGTCCAAATAAAATTCCGCGTTGGTGCGCAGAATCAATAATATCCTTGAACCCATGGGGGAACAGGACCGGCGAAGGCAGCAAGCGACCATAGTCATCCATGGTCAGGTGCTTTTTATCGCCATCCGTTGGCCAGGTTTCTCCCGGTTTTAAGTCGTGGTGCTGGAACCAGCCGGCATCGAGAACGAAATATTCGTAGCCATGGGGTTTAAGTCTTTGAATGAAGGCCTCCAGATTCTCCTTGGTCAGCTTCTCATTGATATGGGTGCCATAGCAATTGTAGCTATTCCATCCCAAATAAGGGGCGGGGGATTTCTCGGCAGATTGAGCGTTTGAATGACTATTCGATAAAAACAGAATAGACACGAGGAGCATTACGCTCGAGATCGATTTCATGCGGTTGTTCATGTTATGTTAGCTAATTAATTTTTGCTGAGGTGGCCTGCAGTGAACCTACACTACTCCACCTTTTTCAGCTGAGTATCGGCGAGGTCGAAAGTGCCTTTTACTTCACGTGGTAGGCGGAAGCGCAGAAAGACTTGGTCCTTGAATGGGGTGCTGATCTGGAACTCGATGCTGTGTTCCTGCCATTGAGCGGTCAGTGGAATCGATTCTTTCTTTGCGACGATGCTCGGGCCGTCGGCCGATGTAAAATCGACCGAGTCCGCCAGTTCAAAACCGACCGATTGACCCGGCGTGCCGCGGACGCGGAAGGAAAAGCGATAGTGGCCACTCTCGAGTTTGACGCCCTTGCCAAGGGAATAGCGCAGGCTTGACGCCCGGCCGAAATTCCCGGTGACGCGGATGACGCGATGCCCGGCGGAGCCGACCAGGGAGCTGTCAGCATGGATCTCTTTCTCCATGCCCGGGGTATGCCCCTCGAGCGTCCAGTAGCGCCAGGGATTGATCAGCTCGACTTTCGGGTCGGGAGTCCAGGGAGTCACGGCTTTAACTGGCGTCAGGGGCGGCGTTTTCACCGCTAGCAGTTTAGGCGGCACCTTGTAGTGCAGGCTTTCGTCGAAGGCGGGGCTGTCGAACTTCACGTCTTTCAGAGCGGCTTCTTTCGGTGCCTCGCCGACACCGATGAAGCCCAGCGGATGCCAGCCACCGCGGAAGTAGTTTTCGATCGCAAACCGGGCGCTGGGCATCATCCCGCCCTGACGGTCAACAAGGGCGAGAGCGATGATGTAATGCCCCGGCTTGATGTTCGCGGGTAGCGTGGCGAGTCCGTCATCGTGGTTCGGCGCGGCGGGGCGGCGATAGGCGTAGGCGGCGCTGTCCCAATTCTCGCCCGGCAGCCATTTGCGAATATCCACGCCCGCCAGCGGGGCCGACCACACGGGCTTGTTCGTCGCGGGATCGAGCAGCGCGACGGCCACGGGCCAGTCGAGATAGAACGGGGCGCTGCCGGTGTTTCGCACGGAGAGTTTTACCGTGAGGGGCTGGCCGGGCTGCACGGCAATGGGGTAGACGGCTGACTCCAGTACGAAGCGGTAGCCGAAGGCTTTTTGAAGCTCAGCTGCTCCCGCCACCACCTCGCGGTCGGAGTCGTTATATTCGCTGATCCAACCGAGGTAGCTCGTCTGGTAACGGCGAATCTTGTCGATCATGTAGCGCCGGTAGGCCGGCTCTTTCATCGTCTCGTCGGGCGTGTAGCCGTAGGTTTCCAACGGCTTCGAGGTACTCGCGCGTGATTTCTGCCAGTTGTATTCCACCTCACCCTCGATTGGAGCTCGTTTCCAGATGTCGGGGTACACGTGCGTGGCCTGCCAGGGGAACTGGTTTTCGGCCCCCTCGGGCTGTTCGCGGCTGAGGTTGGCAAAGGTGTCGTAGTAGATGCCGAAGCCGGCCTGCATGAACTCGGGGTCAGTATGGCGGACCAGCACGGGCTTGTTTTTGAAAGCCTGCTGGAAAGCCACCTTCAGCAAGTGAAGCTGCTCCGTCGTGGGTGCCGGACTATGATGCTCGCCCCAGTAACCGATGAGTCCCATCTGCACGGCAAAAATGCGCGGGTCATTATCCCAAGCCTCGCCGAGCTTCGCCACTAAGCGCTTCAGCCGCTGCTGAAACTCCGGGCTATCATAGTCGAAGGTGTGCAAGTCGGCCGGCCAGTGCTGCCGACCAGCGGTTCCATTCCAATCCAGAAACACCCGGGGCACGATTTTGACATTCAGATCCTCGTAGCGCTTGCCCTTAACCTGGGTGACCTGGTTGGTGTAGGCGATGATACGCTCCACGGTATCATCCGCACCGACCTCGATGTCGCTCCACTTGATGTATTGGCGATCCAGCAGCCCATAACCGTTTGGTTTGTAGTCGCGGAAGCCTTTGAGCGGATTATTGATCGCTCCTTCGAACTCGAGCGGAGCGACCGTCACCCAGCCGTCTTGAACGGACGTGCGGTTGGCTCTCGCAACCCGTTCGTTGTCAGCGCGGAGGCACGCCAAGAGGGGAAACGAACAAAGCAGCAGCGCGAGAAATCCTCTCCTGTAACTCGGGCCTTTCGTCCCGAATTCAAGATCCCCTGCCCTGCGGACGCCGCGCTCCAGAATGGATCGGGCGAAACGCACTCGGGCGGGAGTCGGCATTTGAGAAGAAAGACGAGCGAGCGACAAGGCGGGTTCAGTGGTCATGCGGAACCTTAGACGCTGGTCACTCAGCCGAGTTTCGGCGGGGCATTATTTAATTTCGTACCTAAAAAAGGCCACATCCCCGCCCGGGAGATCGAAGGCGTGCTTGTCTTCAATCAAAATGGTTTTGGCAGACCAGACGTCCTTCAGTTGAACGGGCTGGCGCACGGACGTCAGATTGTAGCTCGCTTCAAACGCGACGAATCCCAGCTCCTGTTTACTGAGTGTGACCTTTCGATCGGACATCGTGCGGTTGAAAATGCCGATCCAGCCTTTTTTGGGATCAGACTTATGCGGAGTCAGCCAGACATCGATGTAACCGCCCCGGTAAACATTTACCCCCATCACTCCGTTTTGATTGCAGGCCAACATCTCTCGGTTGGTCAGCAAACTATAGGAGAAATCGTCCATCGTCAGCAAATCGCCGCCGATGATCAGCGGCGAAGCGGCCATCGCACGCTGGGTTATGAACGTTCTCATTTCAGCCTGACTGAAATGACTCTGGCGGGCTCGTCGTTCCGGAGGAAGATTGGGGATATCGTCAGTTCCGACGACCGTCAGGCGACCGAAGGGAATCATGTCAAGGTCGGGCCAAAAGCCGGGACCTTCCGTGCCTTGATATTTTTCCCAAGCATAGAAACCCTTTTCAATGCTCAAGGGGTTATCCCAGATGTCCCGGGTAATCCGCAGCATATTCGCTTGCCGGTAGTAGGCGTGGTGGGCGGGGTGCAGCACATCTCCGGGGGACAGACTGTAGACCATGGAGTGACCGCCGTCCGCGATGGCCTTGGCCACGGCGGCGATCTCTAGGGGATTCGGCACCACGTCGTCCACTTTGACGAAGTCGACCCCCCAGCTGGCCAGCTTGTTAATCAAAGCATTGTAGTAAGCCTGCGCTCCGGGTTTCGACATATCGATGCCGTAATTATCCTGGTTCCACACGCACACGTTGCTCGTATCGGCAATATCCCGGGCAAAATACGGCGTCCCCTTGATCGGCAGATTCCGCTCGACCGCCCCCCGGGGGATTCCCCGGATGAACCACACGCCGAACTTCAATCCTCTCCGGTGGCAATGATCGGCGATGGCCTTAATGCCGTTGGGGAAATACATCTTGCAGGGTTCCGGCAGTCCAAATTCATCCATGGACACGCCGAGCGTTTTCTTGGGATGCATCGACCCGGGGTAGAGTTCGACATTCCGCGCCCAACCGGCATCGATCACGAAGTAATTGTAGCCGGATGGGAGATATTTTTCCGCCATCACGTCGATCAAGGCGTGAGCCTTGTCTTCAGAAAGATACGTGAGGTAGCTGTCAAAGCTGTTGAAGCCCAGAGGCGGCGTGAGGGCTAGGGCTGGGCGGGTTTGAGCGTTCAGCCCTGCGGCCAGGAACAAGGCCAGCAGGCTAAGCGCCAGCGAGGAAAGGAGACGGGGGGATTTCATGCGGATAGTTTATCCAGCGGTTGTTTTGTTTGATGACGATGTGAGTAATTAGCGATGGGCGTGGACTCGGACGAGCCCCGACTAGGGAAGTCCATCGGCCACGTAATACCAACGACCCTATGCTTTATACTGAAGTTGATCGTGGTTGGTCTGAATTTTCGGAATTTTACAAAAGAAAACGAAGGTCACGAAGAGATTTAGGAAGTACCAGCAGGCCTTCGTTCTCTTGGTGATCTTCTGTTCAAAGTCTGGAAGCTTGGGGCTGCTGGTATAAGACATTCACGTCTGATCCGTGCATCCAAGGTGGGTGATTTTGTCAAAACGTTAGCATTTCCTAACGCAGGAGGAGTCAGGGACGGTTCGTAGCTAATTAAAAGCGCGGTACGCCGCCTACCTGGACTCCCCTTTTCATCTCTACCAGCCCCTCGGTGCCATGACCGGCGGGAGCATTTTTTAATTATGCTGGCGGGAAAGGTCCGAGCGGTCCAAGCCACCTTGGCCGCCCGGGTCCCTCTTACTCCGACGCGAAGTCGGAGTAAGAGGGAGGTTTTCTAATCGAATCGGAATTCGATAAGAACGATACGAATTAGAACTCGAATGAGTTCGATAGTGTCCACTGTTGCGGCACGCTCATGCGCGCGGTATCGATCGTGCCATCGGGCTGAGCGCTCACCGCGATGAGGCGGTTACCCTCACCGATGTTCTTCACGTTCAACCGCACAGACCATTTGATTTTCTTACTGCTAAACACGCGGCTGTAGCCAATCCACGCATCGATGTTGGTTTCAGCCGGGGCCCAATAAGGATTCGTCACGTCAATGATGCCCGGCCTTAACGTGTCCGGCCCGTCGATTACATGGAAGCCGATCACCGCCCTAGCCTGCCATTTGAAGGCACCGCCGATTTGCACGTTATCGAGGAAGCCGCCCTTGAATGTGTAGTTCGTCTGGGCATTGAAACGCCAACCACGCTGCTCGGGAGCGGCTCCACCATCGAGGAGTTCCACTGCTTTCATTTTAGCATTGATATCCACCCAGTCGCCAGCGAGGTTGCCGCTGGAGGTGGTTATGTTGGTGGCGGCAACGGTCGGGAGGGCCCCGGCGCCTCCGGGTCCGAATGAAGCCCAGTACGGTTCGAGCGAGTTGAACATCCTACGGGATGCAATGCCGGTGTTGGTGTTGACGGTTTTCTGCTTCCCCGCGTTCATGGCGATGCGCCATTGGGGGGTCGGATTATAAGTCACATCGAACTCATAACCCTTGGCGACTTGGTCTTGGGGGGCGATAATATCGGTAATACGGGCACTGAAGTCAACCTGGGGAACGGCTGCGCCGATCGGACCGGTAGGCAAAGTGACGCCATAAGTATTGAACAGGGCCTGAGCAGGGGCAGTCTGCTCGAACGCATCCCAAGCGGCGAGGGTGGCAAGGCCGCTAGGGCCGAAGGTGGTAACTACTTGGTCGCGCCAGGTCTGACTGCGGGTCCACTGAACCTGGTTCTGGAGGCGGCGCCAGACCAAGTTTTGGATTTCCAGGAACGATCCGGCCGCGACCCCGACCTGTGAGGTCTCGTACTGGATCGCACGCAGTTGTAGCTTATTGGAGAACAAGGTCAGCAGCACACTCCATTCCTCCGTCTTGCCGGTGACTGGGTCGAGCAGGTTGTTATAGACATCGTATTTCTGAGCGCCCGGCGAGAAGTTGTCCGATTGGTTGTAGGTAAGGGAGACATCGGCACCCAAGGGCAACTTACCACGCAGAAACGGGGGCGTATGCAGCACGAGTCCGTAATTGAACTTGTTCGACTTAATGATCTTCTTTGGGAGCATCTGCCATACCTCAGGGGTAATATTCCTGAGCCCATCGATAGTTGCAGTACTATTGCTAGCCTCAAAGGAACTGAAGCGGTCCCAGCGGTAACCCAGCGTGGTCACGAGTGTGTCGTCCCAAAAGTAATTAGTGGAAACGATGGACTGTGAGGCCGTTTTCTCGTAATTGTGACTTCCGCCGGTCGTCGTTTTCCTTGTGTCGTATTCTCCGACCTTAACGAGGCTGAAGTTTCTGTTTTTCCAATTCTGTGGATTAACGGTAAAGGGCGCGGTGAGGACGGGGGTGGCTTTCGTCGGATCGATCGGCCGCTCGTAATAGCGTACGCCGATGGTGTCCAAGCCATCGAGATTCTGCAGGGCACTTACACCTTGTAAGGAGTAGCCGTCCAGAGACGTGCGATGCGTCAGGGAAGCCCCGAGGTAGGACTGGCGCATAACGTGACGCTCGGTGTCACCAATTTGGAACACTTGATTCGGGTTGTCAGTGGTGAGAAGTTTCCGGTCGAGCGGGGAGTTAATTAATTTCGCGGCGGCGTAATCGGTACCGATCGTGTCAAGTCGTCCGCCGAGGCTGTAAATATCCCGGTCCATCGTGGTGTGAGACCCGGTGAAGACGTGGCGGCCCAGCAACTTTGCCAGCCAAGCAGTCTTCATTTGGGTGAAATCGAGCTTGTAGTAGCCCGTCGCGCGGTAGGCCTCGCGCTCGGTGGAGCCGGTATTCGATTGGCCGAGAGCGGTATGGAACATCGGGCGAGCGAAATTATCGTTATTCGTGCCGTCCACCAGGAAACGATTGAGATCGATGGTGATCGTGGGCTGACGGAACTGGAGCGGCTGGATGTAACCGTTGTCGAGTCTCTGCCAGTCATAGGAGATTTCGATGCCGGCGTTGCGACCGATGTCCTGCGTAAAGCTGGCGTTATAGGTCTTCCAGAAGGCCCATTCACGTTTGTTGGGGCCGTCGAGCGACTGATGGTAGAAATCAAAAATATTGGAGTCCATCAAGTGCTGGTCTTTCCAGAAATTATACCAAGTCGGCTGATATTTGCCCGTGGGATTCGTGGTCTCATGATATAGGCCCGTAGCAGCGTTTTTTTGCCGCATATAGTTTACTGAGTCACCCATATCAAAGGCGGCGGTATTGGCGTAAGCTCCCGGATTCGTGGTTGCCGTGATGGGATTCACGCGGCTGCGGGTGTTACCACCGAACTCAAAGGCCTGGACGCGCGCATCACCGAAATTAGCGATGCCTAGACGCGATGATCTGGGATCTTCCCCGATGATGCTCAAGCCCGAGCTTTGGGGAACACCACCGACCAAGGTACCTGGCCTGTTGGTGTTGGAGGTGTAGCCGGGGGTGGGGATATCTGAGCTAGAGCTACCGTCGGGTTTAAACGGACGAAGGGCGAGAGGAACGGCCGAAATATCACTCATCAAGTAGGCGCCAGTACCCGTCATCGGGTTCCAATAGGGCTTTCCCATGTCAATCCACCACGACACGGAGTTCATGGGAGTGAAAATGTAAGGTTTGTTGGTTTTCTCTTTCGCCTTTTCGGTGCTGACGCGAAGCTGGCCGCCTTTCCACGGACGCCACGTGGCGGTGAGGTAATAGCGCTCGTCGTTTTTGTGCGCGGGCTTGATCTGATAGCGCTTATTCGAAAGGAGAGCCGCGAAGCGCAAGGCGAGGACGTCCTTAATCAGGACCTGATTGTGGTCGAAAACGATGCGCTTGGAAGATTCCTGATCGATCTGGGTTTTCACCTCTGTTTTCGTTTTGGTTAACTGGGCCTTGATCAAGCCGCTATTGGCGATACCGCCCGGTTTGCCTAGACCGAAAAGGATGGCATTCGGTCCGCGTAGTACCTCGATGCGGTCAAGGTTGTAGTTGTCCATCGGCGCATCCGTGATGAAATAATCGCGGGTCTGATCAATGCCATTAGAAAGTCCGCGGACACGAACTTCGCTCTGTACTCTGCGGCTCGCGCCATTTAATTCCGTGAAGCCACCGGGATTGAAGCCGGATCCGCTGAAATTACCGGAAATACCTTCGATTTCGGTACCGGCCGTGTAGGTCAGCAGGTCTTCGAGGGTATTGGCCGCGATGTCATTCATGAAATCCTTGTTGACCACCGTAATTGAGGCGGCGACATCACGGAGTTCCATGCGCAGACGGCTACCAGCCAGCGTGTCGGTAGCGGCGTAGCCTTTGTCAGTCGTGGTATTGACCTCGAAGGGCGTTAAAACGATGACGTCCTCGGCCTCTGCTGCTGCTGCTGCTTTTGGTGCCGGGGAGATGGTCGGTTGCGCCTGAAGGCCTGGTACGGCGAGTATTGCCAGTATGGCAAACCACCATCCGTTTCGGGATTTGGTTCGTTTGGTATTCATTGGTTCGATTTATTGGTGTTGTAACCGTCTGAGATTAGACGGAAAGGGAGGTAGAAAAAGAAGGAAGAGCCAGAAAGTTCGCTGTAGGAAGTGGCACCGAGGGGATAATATCCAAGCATCGACGCCCTCAGAAAATGAAGAGCGGGATGAGTGCTGCGGTGGGCGTTGTCGGGTCGGGGTTTGATCACTGAAAGGCTTACAAAAGGCCAGTGCCGATGATGCATGCACAAAAAAATGGCGACAAGGATGGGATAATTTTTATGAATGGTATGACCGAGCTTACCCATTTTTGTCCAGATAAATTAGCAGAACTTTTATGAAAAAATTGCCGTTTATCTTGTTATCGGCAATCACACTCTGCACTGCGTTATCTATTGTCACGGCTGCGCCGGTGCGGCCAGGCATCACCGATCACATTTCGGTCGCCGAGCGCCTGACGGACGATCTGGAGATGCTCTTTGGCGGTAGTTGCATGGATTGCACGCCGTTGCTGCGCCACTCTGGCGACCGGTACTTCACGGTAGACAACTGGCGATTGAACAGTGATAACCTGATGACGCTTCGTCCGAAGGCCGTCATTCCGTAGTCCTCAAATACGACGGGGAAGAAAAGTTTCCCCAACTCTGTCAGAAGCTACAAACGCGATGAAACCCGCATCGTCGGAATCGCGTCATAGCCTGTCCAGCACCCCCCGATGAGAATACGTCCTATCATTCCGCTTCCGATCGCCCTAATCATGATTGCAAATGGGGCCAGACGCCTGGGATGGATCATCCCGTGAGCTGGCTAGCGAACCATTCGATGGAAAAAAATCCCCACAGGATTACCCAAATAATCAACCCCATTAACATTCAGTGTCTAGTATAAAACTTCCCGTTCTCATCCTCGCCGCCATCCCACTGCTGACCCCGTTGGTCAACGTCGTTGCGGCCGAGATCGCACGTCCCCCGTACAACGTGCTGTTTATCGCCATCGATGACTTGAACGACTGGGTGGGGGCTTTTGGCGGGGCACCGCAGGCGCAGTCGGCCACGCCGCAGATGGACAAGTTCGCCCAAAATGGGGCGGTCATTTTTCAACAGGCCAATTGCGCCGGGCCGGTCTGCTGTCCGTCGCGCTCGGCCTTGCTGTCGGGCTTTATGCCGAACCGGACTGGGGTTTATGGCAACAGCCAGGATATGCTCGATTCGCAGTTGGTGCAGACGCATTTCACGCTGCCAGAGTATTTTTCCAAGCACGGTTACCGGACCTTGTCTACGGGCAAGATTTTCCACGGCGGACAAGCAGCCTGGGCATTTGATGAATGGTTCCCTAAGCAAGGCGGGAGTGGCTCGCAAGTTGACCCAGAGCATGCGACTTCCCGGAAACAGAACCTGATTGACGGCAAGCCCGCGCCGTTCCCTCGGTCCAAGAGCACGGGGAACGATAGTGGCGAGGGTGAAGGCGTGGACTTTGCCTGGGGTCCAACCAAGGGCCCCAAAGAAGAAAGCAAGGATTGGAAGGCGGCTCAATGGGCCTTGGCGCAACTGGACAAGCCATCGGAAAAGCCTTTCTTACTCGCGCTGGGCATTTCCAAACCGCATCTGCCCTGGTATGTGCCGCAGGAGTATTTTGATCGTTTTCCGCTGGAGAGCATCAAGCTTCCGGAGTTCCACCTGGATGACCTCGGTGATATCGTGGATGCCAAGGGAAACGTAAAATTCAAGCCCACTGATGATTTCAATTGGGTGATTCAAGACCCGAACTTGTACAAGCGCGCGGTGCAGGCCTATCTGGCCGCTTCCAGCCATGCGGATGATTGCGTGGGGCTGGTGCTGGATGCGCTAAGAAAAAGCAAGTATGCCGACAACACGATCGTCGTCATCTGGGGCGACCACGGCTGGCATCTGGGTGAGAAAATGCGTTTCCGCAAAGCTACGCTCTGGGCCGAATCCACCCGCCTGCCGCTCACCATCCGCGTGCCGGGGATGAAGGCGCGGCAGGATTGTTCCCGCATCGTGAACTTGATGGATCTCTACCCGACACTGATTGACTTGTGCGGTTTGCCGGCCAAAGCGGAAATTGACGGGCGGAGCATCGCCCCGTTGTTGCGTGACCCGAAGATGCCCTGGCCGTATCCATCCATTACCTTCGAGGACGCAAACAACGCCTCGGTGCGCGACGAGCGTTGGTATTTTATCCGCTATAAGGATGGAGGTGAAGAATTCTACGATATGGAACGCGATCCGATGCAGTGGACCAATCTCGTCACGTCAAAAGATCCCGAAATCTGCGCGCAGAAGGCCCGGCTGGCCGCTTTGTTTCCTGCTTCTTTTGCGCCCGGCATTGCCAACAACAAAATAAACAGAGAAGAAAAAAGCGGTAGCCCAAGTGACATGACCATCAAAGCCAAGCGGGCCGCTGCTCATCTTAAATAAATGGCCGGCCTATCTATTTTAATTTCACACAAAGCATAACTATATAATCCATGAAGAAATCAATATTGAGCTTGTTCGCAGTAACGCTGTTCAGCGCGGGGTCGTTCTGCCTCGCGGCGGCGCCCGCGTGGCCGGATATCACCGTCGACGTGTTGGCTGACCAGCCAGTCGCGACGACGCAAAACTTAACCAAACAGGCGGACGGTTTTCACCGTCTGGCCATCACGCTTTCCAATAAAGGCAAGCAGGCGCTGACGATTGAAAAAATCACGGTTAACATTCCGGTGGCCGAGAGCCTGACAGACAATCTGGAGGTGCTCTATGGCGGCAGCTGCATGGGCCGCACGCCGCTGTTGCGCCAGAATGTCGGCGCGCCAACCAAGTGGAGCTCCAGCAATTTTTATGAGATGGTGCGGCTCGCGGACGGACAATATTTGTTCGCCGGCTCGCTGTCGTGGCGTATTTTTCTGCCCAACTTCACGCTGAAGGACAAGAAGCTCATGGTCTGGTCCGATGGCGAAGGCAAACAACTCAAACCGGGCGAGACCATCCAGTATGAACAGATCGTGCTCCGGCGCGCTGACGACTGGCTCGCTCTGCTCAATCAATTCGGCACCGCCATTGCGGCGGAGAACGGCATCGGCAAACTCAAGTCGCTTGATTTCAAAGGTTGGGCAACGTGGGATTACTACGGCGCGATATTCTCAGCTCACGACCTCCAGCGCAACCTCGAGGGGATAAAGAAGCTCTATCCTGCGGCTAATCTGTTTCAGGTCGACGCCGGATGGTCCACTCAACGCGGCGACAACGCGTCCGTTCGACCTGATCTGCCGGGCGGCATGAAGGCGTTAGCGGAACAAGTCAAAGCAGCGGGCATGATACCCGGCATTTGGATTGATGGTTTCCGCGCAGATATGGATTCAGAGGTCTTCAAGGCGCACCCTGAATATTTCCTGCGCGATCAGGACGATAAAATAATCTTCTGGGTGAAAAAGAAGAATGATATAGAACAGAACATTGTTTACTTCGACTATTCGCACCCCGGCGCGCGCGCTCACATGGCCGAGTGCATCCGTGTGATCAAAGAGGAATGGGGAATCCCCTACTTCAAAATCGACTTTCTACGTTATGGCTTGAATCGGGATATCCAGCAAGCCATCCCGACGGTCAAAAAGATCAAAGCCCATGATCCAACCATCACGGACGTGGAGCGGATGCGACTGGGGATGCAGACCATGCGTAATGCGGTGGGGCCGGAGAATTATCTGTTGGGTTGTTCGGCGGTTTTCGGCCCGTGCATCGGCTTCGTTGACGGCATGCGGACCGGCGGCGACATCAACCCAAGGTATGAAGCCTTCCCCGAGCGTTCACTGGCCAATCTCAGCCATTTCTATCTGAACGGGAAAGTTTTTAATGGGGATATTGATTACCTCACCTTCCGTGCGGCGGCGGATGAAGACGAGACGGTCGCCCAAGAGGCGATCAAACGCGGCGGCACCATGACGCTGAACGAAGCGCAAATGTGGGCGGACTTAAACAAACTCTATGGCAACTGCCGATTGCACAGTGATAACCTGAAGACGCTTCGTCCGGAACGTCAGGCATTGGTGAAAGAGGTGTTCGAATACCCGGCCATGGACGAGACCGTGCCGCTGGATCTCTGGCAACATGCCACCAAAAAGAGCGACGGCTTCGAGCTAGTGCTCGCGCGCAAGGGCAAGGATATTTATCTGGGCGTCTTCAATTGGAGTGATGCGCCGAAGGATTACGCGCTCACGGCGTTCGGGAAAACCGAGCCCGTTAAATTGAGCGGTCGGCATTCCGTAGTCCTGAAATACGACGGGAAAAACTCGTTTGCCCAACTCTGTCAGAAGCTGCAATCGCGATGAAATCTGCCATCGTTATATTGAGCCGGGGCATGATGTCATATCGGCAGAATATTTTGGGCACAATGGCCGCCCTGGCTCTTGCTATGACTGCAATGATATAGGCCAAAACAGTCGGCGTATGAAAATACAAGGCATCACGTTTCACGTCCTCCTGTGGCTGTCGCCGCTGGTCTCACTGCACCTGCTGAGTGCGCCGAATAACGACTTCGATCAGAAAGCGGCTGCGCTCTTCACCAAGAAATACTCTTTCCACGTCTGGAAGGAGACCGATCACACCACAAACGGGGAGGACTGGTCCTTGCCGTTATGGGTGAAGGCGGCGCGTTACAGCGGCGTCCAAATCAAACAGGATCTGGTCTCTGGTCAGTTCCCCGGACGCCTCCAGCGCTCCGTGAAGCCCACATGGAAAGACACGGAACCAACCGAGGGCACCTTTGATTTCAGTAAGCTGCGCGAGACTATTCTCAAGGAGAGCGCAGGCGGCAAATATGCGATCAAGATGGGCCTTGGGGCGTCCGTCTGGGAGACCCGCTATTTCGAAAGCATGCAAGACCCGACTATCAAGAAAACGGATGTCGGTACAGCCCCGCGCTGGCTCAAGCGCTATAGCATCCCCTTGATCGAAGAGAAGCCCAACAAATCTATTCCATTCCAAGTCGTTAACATGGATATCTACCATCCCGAGTATCATAAACGATACCTGAAAATGGTGGAGGCATTTGGCCGGAGTGGTATTCCCCAGATGAAAGAACTGGACAGCTGCTACCTGCACCTCGTTTCAGGTTCGAGGGGTGAAGAAGGCTCGGGCCCCGAGGTCGGCGATCCCAAGCGTCCGCTATACGAGGAGCGCTTGCGGGCCTGGGCGGAGGCCTTCAAGGGTGTCACTTACAAACTGTGTTTGGTCTCCGGCAAGGAAGCAGACATGGAACTTGGGCTGAAGCTCGGCATGGGCCAACGCAACGGATTTGTTGAACACTATCTACTCCATGCACCCAATCCAAGTTTGGGTCAGGATCTCGACGCCGAGGGTTATTTGGTCGTTAATGAGAAAAATCCATTGATCGCGGAGAACCGTGCGTCCGGCGACGAGAACGAAGAATACACCAGCGGGCACGTGCAGCGCTTCGGCCCGATCGAGAGCTTCCCGCACCGCTACCACGAATCCACGCTGCGAATGCTGCAGATGCGACGGAATTTCGTCTGGGCCGAGGGAGGGCCGTGGCTGATCAATTCGCCGCTGCTCCATTACATGGCCTTGGAACTGGGCAAAAATTCCAAGACCGCGCCCGACGCCTGGTGCTACCTGCGCGAGAGCGTCGTCAGGGGCGGCAAGAATGGTCTGACGGTGAAGAATTTCGAGCGCTGGCTGTATCAACGCGATGCCGACGGCGCGCGTACCGAGGCTACTGAAAAGGTCGTAGTCCCGGAGCAGATGTTCGATTTCGACAAGAACCACCTCTATGATCTAACCGCACGGAAAACGCAGATCGCCAAAGGAGAATCCTTAATCCGCTTTGGCTTGGACGAAGCGTTTCTCGCCGACGGACCGCACGCTGTCGCCGTGAAGATCACATACCTCGACCGGGCCAATGCCGAGTGGCAATTGGAGTATTTCACCGACGCCCAAATAACCACGACGCGCCCCGTAACCTGCGGCAACTCGGGTGAAGCCAAGACCGTAACCTTCATCCTCAAAAACGCCCACTTCCCCGGCCGAGGCACCACGGGTTTGGATTTACAGATTCGAGCGTCGAAGGGCGATGCGATCATCCGCATGGTGCGGGTGATAAAGTTGAAACCGTGATAGTTAAAATCACGGCGCAAATTCCCATGATTTGATCGTACGAACAACGATGTTGCCCCCCTTGCGAAACAAGGACGCGCGACGAGACCAGCAGAAAATATTTATGCACTTCACACTCCGACTCATGGGCTCCCTTTTGTGGGCGTCGCTCACTGTAATCTGCTGTGCTGCGGAGTCTCCACGGCCGGCCGTACAGGCGAACCAGATTCTGACAACCAAGGCGGACCTCACCGAGGCAGCGAGCTATCAGAGCAAGGGTTATAATGTTTTGTTTATCGCCGTTGACGATCTAAACGACTGGGTCGGTTGCCTTGGCGGTAATCCGCAGGCGATCACGCCCAATCTTGATCGGTTGGCCGCACAGCACGCGATGGTGATGAACAAGGCCTATGCTCCTTCGACGGTCTGCTGCCCCTCACGCTCGGCGCTGCTAACCAGCAAGCGGGCTTCTTCGACCGGCGTTTATGGTAATGATCAGAACTTGAAGAAAGCCCCGAAGGCGAAAGATCTCATCACGCTTCCCGAGTATTTCGGCAAGAATGGCTACCACACCCTTTCCGCGGGCAAGATCTTCCATAAACATCCGACGCCGCAAGGCATGGATGACGGCCAGTGGGCTTATCACGAGTGGGCTAATCCCAGCGGCGCCAATCAAGGCATGCTGTGGGAGGAATCCCCCGATGCTGTCTTGGGCACAAGCGGTAATCCTGAATTGACCTGGGGCGCCTGCAAGGCACCCGTGGAGGGCACCAAGGACTTCAAGGCCTCCAAGTGGGCCGCCGACCAACTCCAACGCGACTTCGACGGCAAGCCGTTCTTCATGGCCCTGGGAATCTCCAAACCCCATTTGCCATGGATCGTCCCGCAGCAGTTCTTCGATCTCTATCCGCTGGAGAAGATCAAACCGGTTGAAATCGTCCGCAACGATCTCGACGACATCGTCGACAAGAACGGCAAGCGCATCTTCAAATCGAGCATCGGTTTCTTTGACCTGATCGACAAGGCCAACCTGCACAAACAAGCGCAGCGCGCCTACTTAGCCAACATCAGCTATGTGGACTACTGCCTTGGGATCGTGTTCGACGCACTGGCCAAAAGCAAATATGCCGACAACACCATCATCATGCTCTGGGGTGACCACGGCTGGCACCTCAGCGAGAAGCTGAAATACGGAAAAACGGATCTCTGGGAAGAATCGGATCGCGTGCCCTTCATCGTCCGCGTGCCCGGCATGACGCCCAACAATTTCAAATGCGAGGGCGTGGTTAATCTCCTGGATATGTATCCCACCCTAATCGAACTATGCGGCCTGCCGACCAATCCGGAAAATGAGGGACGCAGTTTCGCCCCGCTGCTTAAAAAACCGACGATGGAGTGGAATTTCCCCACGCTCACCACCTATCAATTCAAGAACCACTCGCTCACCGACGGTCGCTACCGTTACACGTGGTATGGCGGCAAAGCCGGCGGCGCCGAAGAACTCTACGATCACTCCACCGATCCTCTCGAGCGCAAGAATCTGGCCGCGAATCCCGAATCGCAGGATATCATCGCACGTTTCAAAACGCATTTGCCCACTCACAATGAGCCCGATGCACCCAAAAACGGAGCGATGGATGGGGACAAGAAAGCGAAGCGCAAGGACGGCAAAGCCAAAAAAGAAACCTAAAACTGCTCTCAATCACGACCGACAGTTTCTTGCTTAATTCAGAATTTCGATGAAACCCACATTATGCAGCTGGGCGATTTTGCTCCTCGCGGTGACGACCAGCGTCGCGGCGGAAACGAGATCGGGCTACGGTATCTCCAGTTGGGCGGGATGGAAACCGCAGCAGATTTCGCGAGCGACCTGCCCGGAGCTGCGCAGCGTTCCTCTGATCCTCGATTGGCGCTCACTCGAACCGGCACCCGGAAAATACGCGTTTGATGCCATGCTTGGTCGGCCGTTGAAATCGGCCCACGAGGACGGGCTTTACGCGACGCTCATGATCTGGGTTGGCCCCTCGTCGCCTGAATGGATCTACCAAAAGGGTGTTCCGGAGGTGCACACCGACCGGAAGGTCAATCCCTTGGGCGAATCAAAGGCGGGGAAAAATCGACACCCCTATTATCTGCATCCCGAATACAAAAAACATTTCTGGGCGCTGATTGATGCCTTCGGGAAATATGTCATGGGCCTACCGCCGGAACTGCGCGAACGGATCGTGTTTGTGCAATGCGCTGAGGGCTCCACCGGCGATGGCCAACCTTACAAGGGCAGCCCACTCGATAAACAATATGATATTAGCGAAGAAGTCTGGAACGAATTCCGACTGGAGGCTTGGAAACGCTACCAGAAAGCGGTGCCGGGAATTCCCATTTTGGTCAACTCCGATGCCAACACCTCGGTAGAATCTCAATGGCTGCTGGATAACATGGATGTCATTGCATTGAAACAGGGCATGTTCAGTCACGGCTACCAAGTCAGTGATAACGGCCAGCGCCTCGCCAAGCTCCAAGCATTGCAAGTCGAAGCGAAAAAACGCGGCAAGATCGTGCTCACGCGCGGCGAGATGGACGGCGAGTTGTTCGTCATGGGCTGGGCGAAAGACAATATTCCGCAGGCACTTTATTGGTCGGGGATCATGGCGAGCCATTGCTGGCTGGATATTTGGAATATTCCCTCAAAAGCACTCACGGACAAAGCCAATTGGCCGGCCGGCGCCTTCTTCAATAAATACGCCGGTCACAAAGATCCCGCGACGTCACCAGTGGCCTTTTGCGCGTTGCGCGACGGCCTCGACGCCTCCGATTTTGCCCGGTTCCCCACCGCAGAATTCGGCGGAAGCCCGGGTGATAAAAGGCAAGAGGAACGCTACATCCGTATCGCCAAAGCCTACGCGCCCCATGGCGCGCGCATGGACGATCCCGCCAAGGCCATGAAGGGAGGGATGGAAAACCGCAAGAGCAAGGGCGCTAATGATGTCGGTTGGGATAGCTTTCCGGGCAATTATTCGCGCTTTCTTTCGCAGATTGAACCGGGCTCCGGCGATGTCGGCCGATGGAACATCGACGACTCCATCTATGGGAAATTCGGCCGCGCCTTTGAGCACAAGTCCGACAAGAAACAAATGCGCTTCCAACTCGATGCCGCCTTCAAAGCCAAGAGCGCGACCGTAACCGTCACCTACCTCGACAAAGGAACGGGTTCCTGGTCAATCAGCCTCCCCGCCAAGGACAGTGCCAAGCTCATCCAGAATACCGACAGCGGCACCTGGAAAACCACAACCGTCACCCTCTCCGAAGTCACGACGCTTCTACTGAACTACGAATCTGGCGAAGACACCGTCTTCCATCTCATTGACGTGGCACGGATCGACTAAAGTTCGGACGTCCTTGAACTTGCCATAAATATCATCACTCCTAACTTACGGCGTCGGCAAAACCACACGCCAAACCTACTCCGCTAACACCCCGATTATAATATGAGTCACCGTATAACGAAAACGAACAACCTGAGTTCCCGCACCGTGATCGTCGAATCGTGGCAGAGAAAAACCACGGAGTTCATCACGCAGGTGTCGCGCCTCTGCGCGGGCAGCATCATGGCGATCGTCCTGTCAGCGTCGGCCGGTGCCGAAACCGTCGGCGTGTTTTTTGACGCGCAGGTGGAGCAAATCAAATTTGCGGCTGGCGACGTGAAAGCCGCACTGGAGCAAAATAAATTCACGGTTGAGATGCTGCCGGTGGCCTCATTGAGCTCCTCCTATAAAAACAAAAAGGTGGTGATCGCCCTGGCGTCCAATCCCGCCGTGAACGCGGCGCTTGCTGCTCAGGGTGGAAGCCAAGTGGCCGGGCTGGGCGAGCAGGCGTATGGGCTGCGCACGACGGAAACCCCGCAGAAATCGTTGTGGGCACTGGGCGGCGACGTGACCGGCACGATGTATGGCGGCCTTCAATTGGCGGAGGCTATTACTTTCGACGGATTTTCGGGAAAGTATGACGAGAAGGTGTCGCCCGACTTTTTGGAGCGCGGAGTTAAACTGAATCTGCCGATGGATAAGAGGGTACCAACCTACTCTGGATACATGGGCAACACGTCCACTCAACATGCAGTTCAACATGTTTGGGATATGAAATTTTGGGAAGCCTGGCTAGATCAGCAGGCTCGCAACCGCTACAATGTTCTATCGGTGTGGGTGCATCACCCCTTTCCGGCTCTGGTTAAGGTTCCCGGGTGGGAAAAGGCTTGTTTGCCGAGTATTGAAGGATTTTTCGGCTATGCCGATGCCAGCCTTACTTTGGAGAAAAGAATAAAGTTTTGGCGTCAGGTCATGACCTATGCTCATAACCGTGGTTTTTCTTTCTATTTCTTCTGTTGGAACGTTTGTGCTGAATATGCCGAGGATATGTATCCGGGCATCATCACAGAAAAAGAGGACAATCCCACGACGCTTGATTACTTGAATAAAAGCATGAAAGCCCTCCTGGAAACTTATCCCGAGCTGGATGGTTTTGGTATCAGCGCCGGGGATAATATGAAGTTGCCTAAAGATTCAAGGGGGCCCTGGACATGGAAGGCTTACGGACAAGCCGCCTACGACTATGCCCTAGCCAATCCGGATCGGAAATTCACCATGATCCATCGCGGTCTTGGCGCAGGCATTCTCAAATTATATGAAGATTGGGGGCCGATCACAAAACTGCCCAATATGAAGTTCGAGTATTCAGTCAAATATGCCAATGCCCACATGTTTTCGACGCTGACACCCAAGTGGTATGAAACGGATATGGCGGATGCAGAAAAATCCGGTCAAAAGACTTGGTTGACGCTGCGCAACGACGATTTCTTTTTCATGGATATGGGTGATCCGGCGTTCGTGAGGGGTTTTCTCAACGGCATCCCCCACCGGCAAGTGATCAACAGCTTCAATATTGGTTCTGACATTTATCACCCCACCCGAACCTATTGGTGCAAAGATCCGTCAATGAATGGACAGTTGGAGATCCAGCGAAACTGGTATATACAGATGCTTTGGGGACGCATCGCTTATGATAAGCAAACATCCGACGATGTTTTTAAGAAACATATGGCCAAACGATTCCCGAAAGTATCATCGGAGACCCTATTTAATGCCTGGGCTTTGGCTACACGACCGCTACCCAAAGTACAGGAGTTGACGCAAGGCAGCTGGGGCTTGGATGCGCATTGGTATGCCGAATCTTCCATGTATCCGAACCAGGGAGGGGCTTTTCGATTCCTCGCGGATTTTATGACGACGGAAGTGGCCAGGACATCGTCGTCGAATCTGTGCAGTATCGCCGAATCCGCGGCGGGAACCTGCGGGACAAAGAAATCGTCCTATCAACTTGCTGATGAGATGGAGGCTGATGCTCAAAGTGCGCTCGCTCTGATTAATGGAATCAGCAGCCAAGGAGATCCCCTGTTGGAAGTGAAAATCAATAATATCAAACAACTGTCTTATCTCTCGATACATTTTGCCTATAAGATCCGGGCCGCCACCTATAAAAAGGCCAATCAAATTCCGAATGCCAGAGAAGCCATGGGCGCAGCCTATTGCTGGTGGATGAAGTATGTGAATTCCATGGATGCCATGTATAAGGGCAACAAATTCAGAACGGTTACGATTACACCCGACTGGCACTATGCCGATGCGTGGCAATTAAAAGATTATACCGACTTGGGCGGCATCGGCATTCCTTCCTGCGAAACGAAGGCTTCACGATAGTTTCAACTATAATCACATTACTTCATGAAACACACCCACCCTATCACTCGCATAAACACGGCCGTCTGGATGCTATTGGCATTCCTCGGGGTCTTCTCGCCCGCATGGGCGGAGACCGTCCGACTGTATTTTGATCCGGCCACACCACAGATCGCTTTTGCCGCTGGCGATATCAAAGCCGCTCTGGAAAAGCAAAAGCACACCGTCCAAGCCCATGATCTCGGCGCGTTGGCAGCGGGCGGCTCCGGTAAGCAGATCATCCTCGCACTCGCCACCGACAAAAACGTTGCCGGCCTGCTTTCCGCCCAAAGCGGTAAACCCGCTGTTGGTTTGGGTGATCAAGCCTACGCCCTGCGCACCACCACCAAGCCTGACCTGTGTTTTTGGGCGCTGGGCGGCGACGTGACCGGCACCATGTATGGCGGATTTCAGATTGCGGAGAATATCAAATTCAACGGTTTCACCGGTACCTATAACAACGAGGAATCGCCGACGATTCTGAAGCGCGGCATCAAATTCAATCTACCGTTCGATCTGAATAGCGGCACCTACGAGTCCTTGCAGAAGGTGAGCGATTCCACCCGGAAGTCGATTCCCGACGTATGGGATATGGACTTTTGGAAGGCGTGGTTCGATGAAATGGCACGCAACCGTTACAACGCGGTGTCCCTGTGGAGCAACCATCCGTTTACGTCCATGATCAAGATGGCGGACTACCCCGATGTCGCCATCCAGAACGTGACCGGATACGACGGCTATTCAAAAGTCATGTCGGTGGATGAGAAGATTGTGTTCTGGCGCAAGGTCATGGCCTACGCCCACACGCGGGGATTTGATTTTTATATCATCAACTGGAACATCTTCACCGACGGTGCCACCGGCAAATATGGGATAACCGACGATCGGGAGAAGGCGGCAACCAGCCAGGCCACCATTGATTACATGCGCAAGTGCATGACCACCCTACTGGAGACCTACCCAGACCTCGACGGGTTTGGCATTACTCAGGGTGAACATATGTCCAAACCCAAAAGCACCGCCGATGACTCGAGTTTCCTGGCCAAGACCTACGGGTTGGGGATGGCCGATTACGCCAAACGCCATCCGGAGAGAAAGCTGAGGTTCATCCACCGCTGGCACATGGCGGATTTCACCGAGATGAAGAAAAGTTTCGCCGAACTCATGAAACTTCCCAACGTCACGTTCGACATGTCCTACAAATACAGCAAAGCGCACATGTATGCGACGGCGGTGCCCGGCTGGATGAAGGATTCAGAAAAAAAGGCCATCCAGGACAATGGACTAAAATCGTGGCAGACGGTTAGGAATGACAGTTTCTATTTCAACCATTGGGGCGATCCGGATTTTGCGCGCGCCTACGTGAAAGGCTTTCCGGGCCAGGGCGATTGGTTCAGGGGATTCCTGATGGGTTCCGATGGATTCAGTCCCACCAAGACTTTTTTCAGCAAGAACAGTGTGACGCAGGGGCTCCTCGAAGTCCAACGGCAGTGGTATCTGTTCATGCTCTGGGGTCGCCTCGCCTATAATCCGGCCACCTCCGATACAGTGTTCAAAAATTACATGACGCTCAGATATCCTGAGGTTTCCGCGGAGCAATTGTTTGCGGCCTGGAGCAAGGCCTCACGCGGCTTGCCCAAAGCAACCGAGCTGGTTCACGGGACGATGAAACTCGACTGGCAATGGTGGCCTGAGGGTTGCCAATCACACAAAGGTTTTGTGACCGCCGCCCAGTTTGCGGACGCCGTCCCCGGCGCGGGCTCGACGCTCTGCAGTATCGCCCAATCCGCCGCCAAGACCTGCAACGGCGGCAAAAGCTCCTATGCGCTGGCCGATGAAATCGAGGCAGACGCCCTGTCGGCACTTTCTATTGTCAGCTCTATGAACGCGGCGCCAAACACCGAGCTGGGCGTGACGGTCAACAATATCAAAACCATGTCTTACCTCGCGCTCTACTACGCCTACAAAATCCGCGGAGCGACTTGGTTGAAGGCTAATGATAAGGACAAGGCCAGAGATGCGCTGGGCGCGGCCAGTTGCTGGTGGATGAAGTATTCAAAACTGATGGACGCCATGTACACAGGAATGAACATGCAGCGCACCGTCAATTTTTCCGACTGGCATGTTCATGATGAATCCGTGCTGAAAGAATATACCGATCTCGGCGGCACCGGAACTCCTTCTTGTGGGAAGGGAATTCTGAAATAAATTCGGCAACACCCATCCGTACACACTTAGTTATGTATTTAACTGGAAAAAAAATTCGATCGCTGTTCCTCGTTTGTCTTACCATCGGGGCTAGTATTATCGTCACGAGTGGAGGCAGGGCTGAATCCACTCCGGTGAATTCACCGATCTGCATCGTCATTGACCGCCATTCACCTCCGCAGGTTTTTGGAGCTTCGAAAGTCGAAGCGGCCCTCCGGCGGTTGAACCTTGCCCCTCGGGTGGTTGATAAACCGGCCGCCCCCGGTCCTGACCAGATCACGATCTCAGGGATCTGTTCAGTCGAGGATGCCAACATCAAGAAAGAGGGGTTTCGTATCCGTAAAACCCAAAGCGATTTTACGGTGACCGCCAGGGATGATACAGGGCTTATGTATGGGCTGATGGATCTGGCCGAGCAAATCGAGATGAAGAAGGGACTTCGCGGAGTGGAAGAAAGAATTACCAATCCGCGTTTTTCCTTCCGTGCAGTCAAATTTAACCTGCCTTGGGTTTCCTACCGAGAGAACGAATCCATTCAGGCAAATACCGAACTATGCAAAGACCTAAACATGTGGCGTGCGTTTCTCGACATGATGGCTGCGGAAAGGCTCAATGCACTCACGCTGTGGAATCTGGACCCCTTTCCGTTCCTCGTCAGAACAACGAACTTTCCCAAGGCAACCCCGTTGTCTGACGCCGAAATGGCCGAATGGAAAAGCTTCTGGACGTCACTCTTCCAGATGGCAAAAGCACGAGGCATCGAAACCTACATCCTTAACTGGAATATTATTGTCTCTAAAAGTTTTCGCGAAAATTACGGAGAGGGTAACACCGGATTATGGGCGGATGGTTACACCTCACCACAACTTGAAAAATATACGAGGGAAACGGTCACCCAGGTGATCAAAGAGTATCCCGATCTGACCGGGTTGGGCATCACCCCGGGAGAAGCCATGCAGGGATGGAAGGGCGATCAAATGGCCAGCTGGTTTGAGCGGACTTTTTTTGAAGGCATCAAAGCCGCTGATCGCCCGATAAAGTTTATCTACCGCGCTGCGCTCCATGGCGATCATCAGCCACACCGCAATGCCATTGATAATTCCGGGATCGGCTCGCCCGAAAATCCCATCATTGTCGAACTCAAGTTCAACTGGTCGCATGGGCACTCCTCAACCACCTTGGTGAAGGCTCATGGCAGTGGCACGGGCAAACAATACTGGGAGAATCCAGCGCCCACTCATCATAAAATGGCCTGGATGATACGGAATGAAGATTTCTTTAGACTGCGATGGGGGGAACCGGACTTCATCCGCGAACATATCCGAGTGAATGGACAAGATTATGTAGGCGGCTATTTCATCGGTTCCGAATGCCTTATCCCGGCCAAGGATATTTATCACAAGCCCGACCACGCCCATGTGAACTGGAAATATGCCTTCGAACGGCAATGGCTCTATTATCACCAATGGGGACGCCTTCTATATGATCCGTCCACGCCCGATGCGGTTTTCGCAAACGCCTTTGACCAGCGATTCTCCGGCAAGGTCGGCGGTCAAATGGTGGATGCCTACAAACTCTCCACCCGCACCACCCAGCGCATCGCCCAGTTTTTCAATTTCACCTGGGATCACTCCTTTTATACCGAAGGTTTGATCGGCAATAAGCGGAAATTCATCACCATCGACGAGTTGATAGAGGCCAAGCCGATTGAGCCAAGTTTTGTGAGTATAAAAGAATACGGCGATGGCAGCAAAACTTTCGACTCCAAGGTCACCCCGCTGCAACTGGCCGCGGCTCTGGAAAAGGACAATCAACAGGCTTTAGCGATTGTGAAACAGATTACGACGTCCGATGAGACCCTAAAGTGTGAGATTGCGGATGTTCAGGCCTGGGCACATTTGGGCCTCTATTTCGCCCAGAAGATCCGCACCGCCGTAGCGATCAACCAGAATAAGAAAGCCGAAGCCCTTGGCTATATCACTACAGCCCAGAAGCACTGGCGTGACCTTGTTGTAGTCACCAGTGAGCATATTCAGGCGAGTCACTTGGCGATTACAGATGGACAGTTTCATTGGTCCAACTATCAGAAAAACGTCGATGATGAAATCGTCTGGGTTAAGACGAAATGAGTAAATATCTTCGGGGCATGCCTCGAGGCATTTGATAATACAACGCCAAACAACTTCGAGCCCCCCTGCAGTCATCCCATGACAAACCGTTACATCACCTTACTCTTAGGCACCCTGCTGCCGCTAACCGCGCTCCATGCCACAGAGTCGGCCAAGCCGCAAACCAAGCCCAACATTGTTTATATTCTGCTCGACGACGCCGGCTTTGGCGATGTCGGTTGCTTCGGGCAAAAGACGTTGCTCACGCCGAACGTGGACCGGCTGGCGAACGAGGGCATGAAATTCACGCGGCACTACGCGGGATCCACCGTTTGCGCCCCGTCACGGTGTACGCTGATGACCGGCCTGCATACCGGACACAGCCGCGTGCGAGGCAACGGGCCCAGCCATCTTCCCGACGCAGATCTCAACGTAGCTCGTCTGCTCAAGGATGCAGGTTATCAAACAGCCTGCATCGGAAAATACGGCCTCGGCTCGCCCGCGCCGTTAGATGATCCGCAGAAAAAGGGCTTCGATTATTTCTTCGGCTTCGTGCAAACTGCGCACGCGCACAATTGCTACCCGACGTTCCTCATCCGCAACGGACAACGCGTGCCGCTGGACAATGAAATCATCCCAGGTACCGAGGACAAAGTGGCGGGCACCGGCGTGGCGACACGCGAAACTCGCAAACAATGGGCACCCCAACTTCTGGCCGAAGACGTGCAGCGCTACCTCGATGAGCGTGCTAAGGAAAAGGACCAGCCGTTCTTCCTCTACTACGCGCTCAATCTTCCGCACGCCAACAACGAGGCGGATGCGACCTCGCCGCTCGGTCACGGCATGGAAACCCCCAGCTACGGCGAGTTCGCTTCTCGCGACTGGCCCGCCGTGGAAAAGGGCTTCGCCAGCGCCATGAAATTCGTGGACGACGAAGTCGGCGCGGTGATGGCCAAGCTGAAGGCGCTGGGGCTGGATGAGAATACCATCGTCATGCTCTCCAGCGATAACGGTCCGCATAATGAAGGCGGGCATAACTCCACCTTTTTCCAGAGCAGCGGCGGACTCAATGGCACCAAGCGCGATCTCACTGACGGCGGTGTGCGCGAACCGTTTCTCGTGCGCTGGCCCGGAAAGATCAAGCCGGCCACCATCAGCGAACACGTCAGCGGCTTTCAG
Source organism: Verrucomicrobiota bacterium (assembly GCA_031404135.1). Lineage (GTDB taxonomy): Bacteria > Verrucomicrobiota > Verrucomicrobiia > Opitutales > Opitutaceae > JADKHC01. The sequence continues at coordinate 63,708 of JANNHA010000007.1, forward strand.
GATTTCCTGCCCACCGCTGCGGAGCTCGCCGGCGTCGAGGTGACGGCGGAGTGCGACGGCATTTCGTTCCTGCCGACGCTGCTTGGAAAGAGCGCGCAGCAGAAGCAGCATCCCTACCTCTGCTGGTATTTCAACGAAAAGGGCGGCAAGCGCGCCGTGCTCCAGTGGCCATGGAAGCTCATCCATCTCAATACCGGCTCCGAGGTCCCGTTTGACGGACCAGAAGCCACCGCCAAGAAAAAGCGACCGGCGGCCGCGGCCAAACCGTTGGACGTTCAACTCTTCAATCTCGAAACCGATCCCGCCGAATCCAAGAACGTCGCGGCGCAAAAACCTGAAAAAGTGAAGGAACTCGAACGCATCATGAAGCAGGCCTGGCGGAATCCATCGTGAGAAGATAACTCACTACGCGCGCCCACCTACCCCCGTCAGCCTCCGTCAACCTCGACGCCCACTCCTGTGAGTCGAACGTGCTGATGTTTTCCGCGACCCGTTATCTTAACACTTTGGCCCCGTGGGTTCGCCGTAGCCGGGCACCGATTGTGATCGGGCTTACCGCGCTGGCGGTGCAGGCGGTGCAGGCAGAGGAATCGCAAACGCTCGATCCGATGATCGTCTCTGCCTCGCGCGCCCCACAGCCAGCGGACCACCTGCCGGTTACCGTTGACGTTTTTGCGTCCGATCGGGTGCAACAGTCGCCTTCTCTGGCGGTTGACGACACCCTGCGCGAAGCCGCAGCCTTCAGCCTTTTTCGACGCAGCGGCAGCGTCTCGGCCAATCCTACAGCGCAAGGCGTATCGCTGCGCGGCCTTGGCCCGAGCGGGGCCAGCCGGTCGCTGGTGTTGCTCGACGGCATACCGCTTAACGATCCTTTTGGCGGCTGGGTGGCTTGGAACGCCGTGCCGCGCGAAGGCCTGGCCCGCGTTGAGATTGTGCGTGGCGGTGGTTCCGGTGCTTGGGGCAACTCCGCTCTCGGTGGCACCGTGCAGCTCTTTAGCCTCACGCCATCGAGTAACCTTTCAGGTAATCGGACTGCGGGAGAGGTCACGCTATCGGCGGGCGATCACCGCACACGAAAAGCTGATTTCACGGTGGCAACCGCGGCGGCCCAGGGCGCCGTCCGCGTGAGCGGCAGCGCGCTAACGACCGACGGATTCTTCGCCGTCGGCCCCGCGCAACGCGGCGCGGTGGATCGTCCGCTTTCGACGCGCAGTCGTGCGCTCCTTGCGAGCTGGAGTGATGCACTCAGCTCGACCGTTCAGGCCACGATCACCACCCGTTTTTTTGACGAACAGCGCGACAACGGCACCGTTCTCCAACGCAACAACAGTCGGCTTGGCCTGTTGGCCTTCGCGCTCGCCGGCGCACCCGCACCTGACCTCGTGTGGAGCACTTCCGCCTACGTGCAGCGGCAGCACTTCGACAGCTTCTTTTCGTCGGTCAATGCGGCTCGCAGCGCAGAGACGCCGGCTAGCAACCAATTCGATGTGCCGGCGACCGCCGCCGGGGCGTCAGCGCAAGCAACATGGCGGGGCACGTCGAGCACGACCACGCTTGGCAGCGACCTGCGTTGGGTCGAGGGCACAACCCACGAAGATTTTCTTTTTTCCGGCGGGCAGTTCACCCGGCGTCGAATTGCCGGTGGCGAGCAGTTGTTTGCTGGCGCTTTCGCGAGTCACGAACGATCACTCGGAACCAATTTGCGCGGCACCGCGATGTTGCGGATGGACTATTGGGAAAATACCGATGGCCACCGCCGCGAAACCGACTTGGGCACCGGCGCGGTCGTGCGGGATGACTCGTACACGGCCCGGCGAGGCACCGAGCTGAGCCCACAACTCGGGCTCGTTTGGTCACCGATCGCGGGCCTGAAAGTAAGGACGGCGGCTTATCGCGCGTTCCGCGTGCCGACGCTTAACGAGTATCACCGGCCTTTTCGCGTCGGCAACGTCAACACCGAGGCTAATGCTTCCTTGGAGAACGAGACGCTCGACGGCGCAGAACTCGGTGCGGATTTCACAGGCCGCACGGGCCGACTGGCGGTAACCGCATTCACGAATGAACTCCACGACGCGGTGTCGAACGTGACACTATCGACCACACCGACCCTGATCTCGCGGCAACGGCAAAATCTCGATCGCGTGCGCGTGCAAGGTTTGGAATTCACCGCAGTGTGGCGGCCCCACCCGGATTTGCAGGTGCGCACCGACTGGTTATTGAGTGACGCAACCGTGCGCCACGCCCCAAATCAACCCGCTCTGGTTGGCCTGCGGTTGGCTCAGGTGCCCCGGCAGATGTTCACCGCGGGGATCGACTGGGCGGCATTTGCAAGCGTGCGGTTAGACGCACGCTTGCGGTATTCGACCCGACAATTCGAGGATGACGAAAATCTCCTGCCGTTGGCTCCCGCCACGACGATCGATCTCCGGATCGGCCGGCATTTCGGGAAGAAACGGGAGCTCTACGTCGCGGCGGAGAATATTCTGAATGCCAGCGTTGAGACCGGCCGAAGCACCAGTGGCCTGACGACTTTCGGCAGCCCGCGATTTGTGAGAGCAGGCCTGCGTTGCGGATGGTGAACGACCCCGTCGGGCAAGGATGAGTCAACCACCCGCACCGCGTGTTGGCGCTGTGAATGCCCTTCATCCTAAAACCGGCAGATGGAGAAAACCGCTAATTGACGCTAATTTTCGCTAATCAGGAAATTGCGCTTCCAAATCAGATCGATCTATGGGCACCCGTGTGGTGACGGGCCCAGAGTTGCGTTAGGCCTTTGCCATTAGCGTCAATTAGCGAAGATTAGCGGTTCAACTGCCGTTTCTGGGTTCATGGCGTCAGCCCGAATCCTACCAGCAGGCCTTCCGATTTAGATTTTATACCAACGTCCCGTATCATTTGGACTTCTGTTTTGTGATCGGGATGATGCTCCGCATCGTCCGTGGCGCTTGCGGAGCAAACGCCCTGCTTTCAATCCTCAGCGGCAGTGTCCTTCGGTCTTCGATCCATTTTAACGCAAAGGACGCGAAATAAAAAACCCGGACGCAAAGATCACAAAGCCGAATCTTCGCGCTCTTTGCGATCTTGGTGTTCAAAATCCGATTCGGAATCCGTGGTTAAAAATTCCGCATCCGCGTCCCGTCATTCGCGTCCATTCGCGGTGTTTTGTGATCGAGGGCGCGCTGTTCGAAATGGAGGGCGATGCGCCGTCGTCGCCGGGATTGAACGACTCTGCGACGACGGTGTTTCGCTCAAGGGGTTTATATTTTCCTCAAAAAGCGCCTATTGTTACAGGGTTTCTGAAATCTTGACGTCGCTATTATCGAATCAACCGCTTGGCGAAAGACCTGCTTATCGTTTCGGTATCTTTTGGGTTACGTTAGAAAAACCGCTTGACAGCTATGCAGTGGTTGGGCGTGTTGGACGACGGTCGAGCTCATTAACTCCAGTTTTGCGGGAGGCCACCTCGCGGGTGCTCTTTGGCGCAGAAGAGAAGATCGGTCTGGCCGCATCACCCAACTCAACCAGCGACGCATACTCGCTGATACCTCACA
>JANNHA010000008.1:0-3210 GCA_031404135.1 Verrucomicrobiota bacterium
ACGATTCATCGAGCCATCAACTTCTAGTAGCATGTTTTTCGCTATGGCTCTAACGTTTTCAGAGGTAAAACTGCTTTCGAGTCCGTCGATCGACACTATCGTCAGTTTGCCTTCACTCGTGGCTTAACTTAGTGCCATTCCAACCAGACCCCTTTTTCAGTTCCCTTCAGTCATTCAGTTTTTCAGTCTTTACGATAGCAGCGCGGCAATTTGGTCTCGAAATACCATGCCAGTCCGGCCAGACCCCAAAAAAACCTACGCCCCCAATTCGGCAAAATTTACGACCAGAAAAAAATCGGTAACACGGAGGAGTCTGCGACGGAGAGCTGGCGCGAGACGTGCCGCTTGGTTCATTGAGGACGTTGCGACGCCGACTCCAAAAATTCCTGCAAAGCCGGAGCCTTGTAAGTTGCGCGGAACTGCCCCTGAAGGTGGAAGTAATCCTCGCCCAGCGCTGTGATCACAGCCTTTTCCTCAATGCTGTAGTTCGCATCCATGTTTAGACTCGTGAGAACAATGCCTTCACGAGTCTTTGCGATTGCCGAGATTGGAGACGCTGCGGGAACACGCTCAAATATCAGGTGCTTGCGATACACGGGACCAAAGTAATTTCCATGAAAGAGTCCTGGAAGCATTCGCAGTATACTCGAAGAGTTCTTCTCCACGCGGCCCATGCCATCAACTTGGTGTAGCCGGCGGTTCAGTTTGAACAGTGAATCGGTGAAACCGTGTGCTGCACGGACGGCTTCCGCGAGGTTGGTCATCACCCTCACAATATCGAGCTTACCCAAGGTCGCAGGACACCAATACACCGTCTGTATGGCACGACCTGCGAGGACTTGGGCCTCACTTGAAACGTGGATCGCAATCGGCTCCTTTGCGGCATTTGTCCGAAGGAAATACCAGACAGACGAGACCTTGTCGTCAAAGCCGTCGACTAAGGACGAAACCAGTGATGGACCTGCCACCGGCTTCAGTCGGCGCTCATCGCTACCGGCCTTGAGTATCTTTATTTCCGACCGCTCGCATGCTTGAACTACCGCATCAACGAATGCTGATGGCTGACAAAGCCAGAAGCTGGAGCAGTAAACGTAGTGACCTTCTTCATTCATCGATTTTATTCGCCTGGTTTCTTCTTAGGCGGCAGGTCCGGCCTCACTTCGATTTGCGGATGATTCTCGACGGTCTTTGAGACCTTACCGTCCGCCGGGATGGTAAGAATGACTTTCCCGTCCGGCCCAACCAACGACACATCGTCTTTGAGCTGGGTCGACATGTGTTGATACGAGACATTCTTGGTTTCCTCTACGATGGTCGGTTGTTTGGTCTTCGCATCTTGAGCCAAAATGTGATCGGGCTTTCTGGTTCTACCGTTTACCTCGAACGTTTCATTGTTGCTTGGTCCATAAAGCTGATCGGTCGCGGTCTGCCCTTCTTTGCCTATTTTGTTAGGCTCCGTGCCTCCCTTGGTTGGGGCGTCCTTTGGAACGTCGTCGAGCTTCTTCGTCTTGATCGCGTTGGTATTGAGATCGACGTCGTGCTTGCCCTTGCCGCCGCCGACCACGTGCTCGACCAAATTGGTGACCACCGCGCGACTGATCTCTCCCGAATCGCCACTGGCAACGACCTTCCCAGTTTCGACGATTGTGCTGACCGTCTCGTAAGCGTCGTTGGCTTTATCGACCGCCTTCGCGACGCGGATGCCGGCATTGGCGGCGCGGACGGCGAGTCCGCCGCCCTGGCCTGCGGTCGCCACGTCGGCGACGAGCGCCGCACCGTTGAGCGCCATGTTCTTCGCATACTCCGCGCCGGTCGTTTTGCCTGTCGCGTAATTGTAGGTGTCGTAAGCGGCGAAGCCGATGGTGATCGCTGCGCTCCAAAAGTGTCCGCTCGGGTCGTTGAGGCTCGTCGGATTATTCCTGACGTAGCTATACCGGTTATAAGCCTGCAAGTCCCCCGCATCCTGCACAAACGTGTCCGCACTCAGCATTCGGCCGAGGAGCGGATCGTAGATGCGACCGTTCATGTGAACTAGGCCGAGGTCGTCGAGCATTTCGTGGCCGGTGTAGCCTCGGGGCGTCACACTGTCGGCTCCGCCGTCGTCGGTGGTGGTGGGAGCGCCATTCCAGTCGAGGGGGTCGCGGCGTTGCCCACCTCGGTGGCTTCGGGAAGGGCCATCGCGCCGGCGGCCACGCCGGTGGCGGCGCCGGTTCGCAGTTGGCCCAACCGGTCGGCCTCGATGAGCGCAACCAGCACGCCGGTCGTGTCGTAAAGGCCCAGATGAAACAGCGCTCGCTTGCGAGTCGTGGTGTAATTCTTCCAGCCGACCAGACCTAAATATCCCGCCGCGGCGCTCATCGAATGCAGGATGATGCCGGGCGCCTGCGCCCTGGATCGCGGCACGTTCTCGGCTTCACCAGCGGCCAGGCGGCGAAAGGCCTCCGCGCAAACCTCGATCGCCAGTTCCACGTTCAGCAGCCGCGTCACGTCGGCTTCAGTCAGGTACAGGGCTGCCATGATCGAGCTCGCTGTGACGAATCGGTCGGTCGTAAGTCGGCCGCGCGGCCGCTGAGATCAATTCTACCCGTTTTCGATCGCGGAGATGTGCTTGAATTCGTCCTTCAGCACGCGATACAGATTTTGGTAAACCCCAAATGCTGCATCGTGTCGCTTTGAGGCCTGCTTGTTGGGCGAGGTTTGCTTGACCACACGAATCGTTGCGCCGCAAGCCTCTTCGACGTTTTTGAACGCTCCAGTACCCACCGCGGCCAACAGCGCCACGCCATACGCCGGGCCCTGCTCGGCGTTCAGAGTAACGACCTTCTGGCCGAAGACATCGGCCTGAATCTGCCGCCAGAGCTGGCTCTTCGATCCGCCGCCCGAGGCCCGGATTTGCCGCACCGGCACACCTAGTTCCTGAATGATCGCCAGGCTGTCGCGCATCGCATAGCTGACCCCTTCGAGCACGGCGCGCACCATGTGTCCGCGCGTGTGCGCGAGCGTGAGCCCAATGAAGCAGGCCCGCGCGTCGGGATCGGCGTGCGGGGTTCGCTCGCCGGAAAGGTACGGCAAGAAGAACAAACCCTCGGACCCGGACGCGATCTTGGCGGCCTCGGCCGTGAGGGTGTCGTAGGGATCGATCTTTGATTTTTTCGCAGAGGCGATTTCCGCCTGGCAGAGTCGATTGCGAAACCACTGCAGGCAACCGCC
>JANNHA010000009.1:0-15710 GCA_031404135.1 Verrucomicrobiota bacterium
GATCTCATCCTGCACCTCGCCGAATTCACCGGCCAGGAACGCGCCGCGGTTGATCACCATGTCGATCTCGTCGGCGCCGTCGGCGACCGCCGCCTTCACCTCGGTGAATTTCAACGCATTGCTCAACAAGTTCAACACGACCTGCCGGATCCTGACCGCATCGCCAACCAAAACTGGCGGCGTGTTCGCATCGATGTCGCAAATCAGCTCCAGATTCTTGCGCCCGGCCTGCACTGCGATCGCCTCGACCGCACCTTCAACGCAGTCCTGAAAATTAAACGCGATCGGATCAACCGTAAGCTTGCCCGCCTCGATCTTGGAGAAATCAAGAATGTCGTTGATCACCGCCAGCAGCGCTTCACTCGACGAAACCAATGTCTTGAGGTACATCCGCTGCTCCGGATCAGTCGCCAAGCCCATCGCCAATTCGGTCATGCCGATCACTCCGTTCATTGGCGTGCGGATTTCGTGGCTCATGTTGGCCACGAATTCACTCTTGGCCCGGCTGCCCGCTTCTGCCGCATCCTTCGCGGCCTCAGCCAATGCGACGGCTTTTTTTAAATCACCTGTGCGCTCCTCAACCAGGAGCATAAGTTCGCGTTCACGCACCTTCAGCTGACGTGTGCGCCAGAACAAAACGCCCAGGAACAACAACAATCCAACAGCCGTCAAAATCGTCCGAAACCACCAAGTTTGATAGGAGTGGGGTTGAAGAACGATTTCGCATTCAGTCCCACGCGAATTCCAAACGCCCTCGTTGTTACACGCGATCACCTGAAAACGATAACGGCCTGGGGGCAGGCTGCCGTAGTGCGCCTCGCGGCGGGAACCGGCCTCAACCCAGCGTTTTTCGTATCCAAAAAGTCTATACTTATATCGGTTCTGAACCGCATCCGTGAGGCTGAGCGCGGTGAAATAGAACGCCAGTTCGCCACGGCCCGGAGGAAGATTCTTCAACGCCTCGGTCGAGCAATCCCTCTTGTCGACGGTCACACGATGGATCACGACGTTGGGCGGCACCGCATTTCTGCGGATATGTTCGGGATGAATGATCGCCACGCCCTTGCTGGTCGAAAACCAAAGTGAACCGTCGCGCGCCAGGCTGGCTGAAGGCATGCCGGGGATATTGGGCGCGGGGCTGCGCATGCCATCGGCCTCGTTGTAGAGCACGTATTCGATAAGTTCCTTGGAGCCGTCCGCGACCTCATCAAATTCCGTCAAACTCGCTCGAAATATACCATTGCGGAAAGTAATCCAGATTTCGTCGTTATGGATGACGCCTCCGTAAGTCAGTTTACCGAGCGCCGCCGGCATGGCAAAAGTATCAACCCGGTCGCCACGGATACGCTGAACCTCCAAACCATCGCGCAACACCCAAAAATCGCCCCGCGGTCCCTCGATAATTTGATGCGGCTGTTTTTGTTTAGCCACATCCGGTTCGGCTGCGATCTGGGTCCAGCGGCCTTTGTTCAGGTAGCCGACACCGCCACGCCAGGCGATCCAGATGCGTTTCTGCGAATCAGCCATCAAAGCTCCGGGCTGGTTCACCCCGGGCATTTTCATCGTCACAAAAATTCCATTTACGAATCGACCGACACCTTTCGGCGACGCGGCCCAGACCGTGCCGGCTTCATCGATGCCCATGCCCGTCACCCGCTCGCTCAAACCTTCACGCGACCGATAATGGGTAAATTTGCCATTCTTCAACAGGCTCGCTCCCTCACCATACGAACAGATCCAAAGCCCGCCCGAGTCATCCTCCATCAAACCCGAAACAGCGTCCTCCGCCAACCCGTTGGCACGGTTGATGGTCAGCTTGCCCTGGTCGGTGATGTGCGTGAGCCCGCCGCCCCAAGTGCCGACCCATTTACTACCATCCTTTGCCACCAAAACCGATAGAATCGAGTTCGACTGTAACCCTTCCTGGCGGGTGAACGACGTTACGTTGACGTCCTTCACCCGGAAAAGCCCCGTGTCCGAACCACCCCAGACGTTCCCCTCGCGGTCCTCAAAAAGGCTCAAAATGTGGTTCAGCGGTTCCGATCCGCGCACGATCAACGGCTCAACCTGACCACTCGTGTACCGAAACAAACCAGTGGGTGTGCCGATCCAGACGTTTTGCTCACGATCGACGAGCAAGCTGCGTACCGTGCTGATCGCCGGCCCGCGCTGGGGGATGAAGAGTTGCACGCTGCCGTCGTTCTGCACGGATTGCAGACCTCGATCCGTACCGAGCCAAAAAACACCATTCTCATCCTGAGCGCTCGCAGAAATCGCGGAATGCAGAAGCCCTTCGTTGGTCGAAACCACCTGCACGTTTTCGCCCAGCACGCGGATAAATCGTTCACCGAAAATCTGCAATTCACCATTCGGCGCGCGGGTCACGCTGCTCACGCGGGCCACCTCGATTTTGTTCGGCAGACTGATCGGCGTAAGCACACCCGCCTTATAGCTTAACAACTGGTTGCTCTGTGCGATGACCATGCTGCCATCCGCCTCCAACCAGAGGGCTCGCACTGGTTGTTCATCCACCTCAGCTCCGAGCAAAGGCCGCGTCCACTCGCCGTTACGGTACCACAAGACTCCACGACCCGTACCCAGCCACAGACCGCCCTCCGCGTCTTCTTTGATGGCATGGATCTCGTCATCCACCATCTCCGCCACCGTCGATTTCGTGAACACGCTAAAGGTTATTCCGTCAAACCGCGCCGCACCCGCACTCGTCCCTAGCCACAAAAATCCGTCCCGGGTTTGATAAATCTTGTGAATCGCCGGGTAAGGCAGGCCGTCAATCGTTGTCCATTCATCGAATCGGTAATGACTCGGCGACCGCATAGGATCCAACGCCTGCGCCGTGCCACCCAAAACAAACCACAAAACCGCCGCCACCAATCGATGGAATCGCGCGAATGAGGAGTAAATGGGGGACTTCACCAGCGAAGGGAGGGCGTTAGAGTTCCATTTCGGGATTCAAAGTTCCGACGCAAAACCACCTAATATCCATTTCATCAAAGGATAAAGCCGAGTAATCAAATGGAGTAACAAGGGGCATCAGAAAGCCGAAAAATCAATTGTAAAACAATTATTAATAAATATACATCAACTGCTTACATCTTAGTGCAACTCACTAAACTTCGTCAATCTGTATCCTTAGCTCCAGCCAGCCCTATTGCATATTTCTGCCAAATAGCCGTTTACACGTAAAATATTCCGCGCAAACACCCCTCGCTTAAAAAAACCACCGCCTTTCCTCAACACGCGCAACTCACACGACCGGCTTGCGCCGATAAAACAGAAGTCCCGGTAACGCTAATCCCACCGCCAACGCCGCGACGATAAACGCCGCGCGCAACCCCGAAGTGATAGCCGTATTGAGCAATTCCGGCGTCAACCCGCGCCGCTGAATTTCCACGACAGCCAGCAACGCCGTAAAGAACGGCACGCCCGGAATCATCGGGATCATCGCCGCCACCGTGAAGACCTTCGGATGCGCCCGCAGGCGCTGGGCAATATACACACCCAGCAGACTCACCACCGACGCCGCGATAAACGTCGCTAACTCGATCGGCAGGCCCGACGTGATCAGCAAAAACCGCCCACCACGCCCGATCGCCCCGCCCGCCGCGCAATAAATCAACGCCCTACGCGGCACGTTAAACACCAGCCCAAATCCCACGGCAGGCACGGACGCGAGCATCATGTTCTGCAAAAATTGGAGCAAAATATTCATAGCCACCCCCACACATTCCACACCGTCATTGCTAAAATAATGCCCGCCGACGTCGCCGCACCCAGCAACACCGCCATCATGCCACGGGAAAGACCGGTGTTAATGTAGCCCTTCACCATGTCCGAGATCGAGTTGATCATCGGAAAACCAGGAACCAACAGCAACACACAAGATGCCATCGCGATCTTTGGATGCAACCCCAGTTTATAGATCACCCCCTGACCGGCGATCGACGTGGCCACAAAAGCCGAGAAGAAAAAATTAACCAGCGGATTGAAATGCCGCGCCGCGAACCATTGCCGGGTCAACATCGCCGCCGCACTCGCCACGAAAGTGAGCCCAAGGCCATACCAATCCCAACTCCTATCCTCGGTCACAGGCAGACTCATCTGCGCCAGCCGCGCGAAACACGCGCACGAAAATCCAATCATCAACGCCACCACCCAGCGTGGATACCGCTGCGGGGTGATCGCCTCGATCCGAGCGCGATAACCCGCGCCATCCAGCTCACCCGCCTCCACCGCCAGCATGGCCCGCTGCACCTCGGTCACCATGTGCATATTGATGCCGCGATCCTCGTTGCGCCGCACCGTGGTGATGCAGTGGCTCTCGCTCAGCGTTGTGACCGTAAGCGCGTTAGCCATGATCGCCACCTCAACACTGCGCACACCGAGCGCCAGACCCAAGCGGCGCGTGATCGATTCCACCAACGCGCTCTCCGCGCCGTGTTGCAACAACATCAAACCCGTCTCGATGCTCAACCGCGTGATTTCGCGTTGCACCGGCTCCGTGAGCGGAACTGGAACAAGCGCAGTGGATTGGTTAGTCATCATGCAGGAAAATTGACAGGATGCCTAGGAACGCGTTCGCGCCAAGCTGAACCTACAGACTACCCCACTATTGCAGTCCGCCCTCCGCCGAATAAACGACTCAACACGCCAGCCTTCATGGTGCCCAGAGTGGGGGTCGAACCCACAAGACTTTCGTCGGTAGATTTTGAGTCTACTGCGTCTGCCAATTCCGCCATCCGGGCGAATGAAGGAAACGCGAAACTAAAAACGCCCGCCGCGTTGTAAACCGAAATTTGCAAACATCCGCAGCTCACCTCAGCCGGACCCGGTAAAATCGGCCTCATTTCCACCACCGTCAGCCCCTGCCCGGCGCGCTCGCGCAAAACCACGCTTTCCTGACGCAAAAAATTCCAGAAAACGCCTCGCCTCCACGCTCTCAAAACCGCCCACCGCCAGCGTCGATGCCGCCACCGCACGAATATTTCCCGGCACGAAATACACCGCGTGGAATGCACGTTTGAGCTCAACCACCGCCGCACGAGGCACGCCTCGACGCTTCAAGCCGATCAAATTCAAACCGATCACCGCGTCGCGCTCCGCCACCGTCACGTAATGCGGAATATCACGCGTGATCGAGGCATTGCCGCTGATCATCACACCATCGCCAATCCGGCAGAACTGATGCACACCGACGCCGCCACCTAGGAATGTGAAATCACCGACCGAAACATGCCCGGCCAGCATCACGTTATTACCCAGCACCACCTTTTTCCCCACGACGCAATCGTGCCCCACGTGAACGTTGGCCATCAAAAAACAGTCTTCACCCACATCGGTAAAGCCGCCGGCCCTAGTCGAACGGCTGATCGTCACGTGCTCGCGAATCGTCGTGCCCGCACCAATCCGCACACCCGAACCCGTCGAATGAACAAAACTCAAATCCTGCGGATCACCACCCACCACCGCGTAAGGATGCACGACCACGCGATCACCGAGAATCGTGTCACGGCGCACCAGTGCACCCGCTTGCAGGTCGCAGTCGTTGCCGAGCTGCGCATCACGTTCGACGATTGCGGTGGGATGAATGGTGGTGGCCACGTTTTTTAAATTTAGATCTATCAGCTTGTTTAGCCATCCGCCCGTGCGGACCGGCGCGGCGCGACAGGCGCGGTCGGCAGATCGAGTTGCGCCTCTTTTAACAGATCATAATTTTTCAATATGCGCATGACCTGCAGCGTGTCACTCTTGCGATAGTTTCGGTTGATTTCGATCTTGTCGATCAGGTCGAGCAGCATCGATCGAAACGAGATGATCGCATCCACACCGCGCTCCTTCAGCACCTGAACACTTTGTGAACGAAAGGGTTCGGCCGTGGGGAGACTGGGCAGCACGAGAATTTTCGTGAGCGCACCGCCCTCCGCATTGTCCGCGTCATCCGCATCGGCTGGGAAAAACCGCGTGGCATGCTTGAGCACGTTCTCTTCGAGAAAACGAAAAATCTCCGGCGAATTTTTCATCATGCCCGGCGAAAAAACGTCGGTATGCCAGCCCTTCACCACCACCATCGCACGATGAACATTCGGCAGCTCGTTGGAAAAAAGAAAAAAGTCGGGTTTGCGCGCACCCCGCTTGTAGGCCGGGTTGTACACCAACAAATCAATCTCCTCATCGCCGGTTTTTTTCCGCGCCTGCACCTGATACTTGCGCACCTGGCGCACGAGAAATCCGTTTTGCTCAAAATATTCACGAACGATATCTTCGTCGATGGCAGACATAAATGGAGCATCGCGAATCCGGGCTTGGGAATCGAGAGTTTTTCCACCGGTTGATTTTCAAATGGCACCGAGCTCGCGCCAAACCGTTTCAACCAGCGCCGCAGCGATGCCCGACTGCGTGGCCGCCTCGCCGAGCTTCTTCAACACCACAAAACGCAACTGCCCGCCGCGCACTTTTTTGTCCCGCGCCATCGCCGCCATCAGTTTTTCCAACGCCAACGACTCGCGCAATCGCACCGGTAAAGCATGGGCCGCCACGACTCGCTCGACCCGCGCCACTTCGGCCGCGCCGATCAAACCCAGCTTCTCCGACAACCGTGCCGCCGCGACCAAACCAACCGCTACCGCCTCGCCGTGCAGATAAACGCCGTAGCCCGTCACCTGTTCGATCGCGTGGCCAAACGTGTGCCCAAGATTCAGCAGCGCGCGCCCACCTTCCTTCGCGAGCTCGCGTTCGTCGGCCTCGACGATCCGCGCCTTCGCCGCACAACACGCCCGAACCACCGGAGCCACTTCAGCACTCGTCACCGTCAACGGCGTGCGCTCCAACTGCGCCAGTAGCGCCGCATCGCCGAGCAAACCGTACTTGATCACCTCGGCCATGCCCGCCGCAAATTCCCGCGCTGGCAACGTGTCGAGCAGCCCCGTCGCGATAAAAACCGCTTTCGGCTGGTGAAACGCGCCCACCAGATTTTTGCCGGCCTTCAAGTTGATCCCGGTCTTGCCGCCGACCGAACTATCAACCATCGATAACAGCGTCGTCGGCACTTGGAAGAATTCGATGCCGCGCAAATACGAAGCCGCCACGAAACCCGCCAAATCACCGATCACTCCGCCACCGACAGCGACCAAAACACTCGTGCGGTCCACCCGTTGCTCCGCCAAAAAATCCAGCGCGCGTCCATATTCCTTCAACGATTTGGTTTCTTCGCCGGGATCAAATATCAGCGTCGGCACGTCGCCCACCATCGCGGCGACCGCCGCTTTCTGCTGCACCGCGACGTTGCGATCCGTGAGCACCACCACCTTGCGACCCGCCTTCAACAACGCGTCCACTTCCGCGCGAACCGCCGCCACCAGGTCCCTGCCAAAATGAAGGGCATAACTACGTTCACCGAGATTTACGCGAAGGGCTTCAACCATGCCGACGTTAAAACCGATCTGACCTAACCCGGTCAATCCTGCGGTTTTAACACCCATGCGAGATCCAATCGCAACTAATCCATTGACATGCGACTGCGTCTCAGTCGCTATCGTCAGGATTATGAGACTGCGTCCTATTCTCGCCATCACTGCCGTCACAACTGCGTCGTTTCTGCCGCTTTCAGCCGCCGAAAGGATCGCGGACCTCGCGTTTTATGCCAACGGCGAAGTCGTTACCATGGATAAGTTTGAAGTCGTCGGCATCCAGACCACCGCCGTCGACACCACCGTCCAGAAACTCCCCTCCACCGTCAAAGACACGCCCCGCAGCCTGACCGTCATCGACTCCAGCCGCATCCGCGAGCAGGACTTCCAGACTGGCTCCGACCTCTTGTTCTGGATCCCCGGCTTGAACACCAACGGCGCCGTTCAGGAAAGTTATCACTTCTACGCCCGCGGCTACCGCATGACGGCCAACGAGTGGCGCGTCGACGGTTTCGCCGGCCGCATCATCGGCGGCAGCTACTCGCCCAACCTCTTCGGCTACGAACAGGTCGTCGCCCTCAAAGGCCCTTCCGGCCTCCTCTACGGCAACGCCTCCTCCCCCGGCGGCCTCATCAACCTCATCACCAAAAAACCGCAGGAACAAACCGCCATCAACCTCGACACCCGCACGCGCACCTTCGCCGGCGACGACTCCGGTTTCGGCGACCGTGTGAGCGCCGAAGTCGAACTTGACGCCACCGGCAAACTAACTCGCGACGGACGACTTCTCTACCGCCTCCTCGGCAGCGTCGAACAGACCGCCCTCACCTACGCCGGCCAGACCGACGCTAACCAGTTCTACCGCCTCTCCTTCACCTACAAGCTCGACGCCGCCGGCCGCTTCCGACTCACGCCGCTGTTCGAATGGTCCGAAGAAACCCGCGCCACTCGCAACGCCGTCATCTCCCCTTCCTCGTCCCGCACCACCAACGACGGCCTCACTAGTTACACCACCGCCGACGTCTCGCCGCGCGACGTCAACCTCGCCGCAGGCCAGCGGGTTGATCGCAACCGCACCGCCGGTGCCGACCTCGCCCTCGACTTCACCACCGACTGGACCGCCGCCCTCAGCTTCCGCACGCTCCAGCGCGACATGAACAACAACGCCTGGTCCATCCAGACAGCCACGCTCACCCAGACCAACCCCGCAGATCCAAAAAGCTGGGTCATCAGCCGCCTCCACGCCCGCAGCCGTAGCGAGATAGGCACCTTTTCCTACGACGCCAACACCACGTATCAGTTTTTGAATACATCCGCAGTCAAAAGTCGCCTCCAGTTCGGCCTCAACGGTCGCATGACCGAAAACCAGGCCTACACCTTCGCCACAAGCACCCTCAACCAGTCGCCCATCAACATCTACACCGGCATCGCCTCCAGCCCGCTCATCGATGTCGTTCCTGCCACGCCGACTCTCGGCAACCTGACCCGCACCGATGTCTGGAACGGCTACGCCCAGAGCCAAACGGAATTTTGGGGCAAACTCATCGCCACCTTTGGCGTCGCACGCGCCTCCGAGAAAACCCGAACCACCACACCCGCCGCCGTCACCACGTTCTCGCCCAAGCGCAGCAGCGACCTCACACCGAACATCGGTCTCGTTTACCGCCTAACCAAGGACTTCTCCCTCTACACCAGCTATTCCAGCAGCTACACCCTCGTCGATCCCACCTCCGAAGACGCCTCCGGTGCCACCGGCGGTTTCTCCCCCACCGAGGGCGACAACTATGAGATAGGCCTAAAGGGCGATTTCTTCAAGCGCCGCATCTCCGTCGGCGTCACCGCCTTCACCACCGAGCTCAATAAAGTCCTCGTCCAGTCCGACGCCACCGAACTCAACCCCAAGGGTAACCGCTTCTACCGCCAGCTCGACACCGGCCGCAAATCCGACGGCGTCGAAACCGAACTCGTCCTCCGCCCCTTCCCCCACTGGGAAACCAGCGCCACCTACACCTACATCGACGCCTACAACCGCACCCCCACCGGCGGCAAAGGTGCCCGCGCCGAGATGACCCCACACCACGCCGTCAGCATCTACTCTCGCTACACCTTCGCCACAGGGCCGCTTGAAAAATGGTCCGTCCGCCTCGGCGCGATCTGGCAAAGCGACCGCGTCGGCGGCTCCTCCTCGCCCACCGCTGCTGCGCCCGACCCGCTCATTCTCGACAGCTTCCACCGCTTCGATGCCGGCGTTTCCCGCCAATGGACCCACTGGAACGTCGCCCTCAACATCGAAAACCTCACCGATCGTTACTACCTACTCTCCGGTGCCACCGGCGTCGCCATGAGCCCCGTCAACCCGCGCTCCCTGGCCCTGCGCGTCGGTTATGGTTGGTGAAAACCTTCAACCTCACCGTCCCTCCCCCTCCATGCTTCGCAAAATCTTCTTCTGGCTCCACCTCGCGGCCGGCCTCAGCGCCGGTCTCGTGATTGCCATCATGTCGTTCACCGGCGCTGCCATCGCGTTTGAAAAGAATCTCATCGCCTGGGCCGAACGCGACGTCCGCCGCATCGTTCCGCCCCCGGAAATCTCAAATTCCAAATCTCAAATTCCAAATCCCGACACCGAACTCTCAAATCCAAAATCCGAAATCCAAAATCGAAAATTCACCCGCATCCCGCTGCGCGCACTCCTCGCCCGCGTTCGCGAAAAAGAGCCCGCCACCCGCCTCACGGGCCTCACCGTCTCCGCCGATCCCACCGCCGCGATCGCCCTCACGCTCGGCCGCGACAACGTGTATTACGCCAACCCCTACACCGGCGAACTCAACAAACGCGTCACCACGCCCCTGCACGATTTCATGCACCTCATGGAAGACTGGCACCGCTTCCTCGGCTTCGGCGGCGCGTCCACCCGACCTGTCGGCAAAGCCATCACCGGCGCGTGCAACCTTGCCTTCCTCTTCCTCGCCCTGAGCGGCCTCTACCTCTGGTGGCCGCGCAACTGGACTTGGCGCGGGATCAAAGCGCTCGCCGTTTTCAACTTCCGCCTCGCCGGCAAAGCCCGCGATTTCAACTGGCACAACTCCATCGGCTTCTGGACCGCTCCGCTCCTCATCGTCCTAACGCTCACCGCCATCCCGATCTCCTACCGTTGGGGCAACGCCTTCGTTTACCATCTCACCGGCACCGAACCACCCGGCCCCAACCCCGGCACCACCCACCTCACGGGCCCCACCAACCCCGACCCCGGCGCAAAACCCCTCGGCTACGACGCCCTCCTCGCCACCGTTCAAAACCAAATCCCCCACTGGTCCGAAATCACGTTTCGCCTCGGCAACTCACGCAGCCCCCGCCGCGACTCCCGCCCCAGCTCCACCTCCGAGAATCCAGAATCCTCCAGCCCCCAACCCATCGCCATCGTCGTTCGCACCCCCGACGCCTGGCCGCTGTTTTCAACCACCACGCTCAGCCTCGATCCTTTCACCGCCGCCATCCTCCGCCAGGAAACTTTCGCCGATCAAAATGCCGGCCGCCGCCTCCGCTCGTGGACCCGATTCCTCCACACCGGAGAGGCCCTCGGCTGGCCCGGCCAATTCCTCGCCGCCCTCGCCTCGCTCGGCGCCCTTTTCCTCGTCTGGACCGGCCTCGCCCTCACCTTTCGCCGCTTTTTTCCACCGAAGCAGATACCATAATTCTGGCCGAAATTACGCGCCAGACCGCCTTCTAGATCGGTTTTTACCCCAAATTGGGCTCGAAAATGAAAGATTGCGTCATTTATGAAACATCTTTTGAACGACCCCCGTAGTTTTACTACTAACGCCCATCAGCAGTTATTCAACCCAGCCCGAATTTGGACCTAAAACAGATAAAACTCATCATCGATCTCATGAAACGTTCCGATTTGACCGAATTTGCGGTCGAAGAAGAAGGTTTCAAACTCAAGATCCGTCGTGGAACCAACGGCCTGCCGGTCGTTTCAACCTCCCGGGGCTCAAATCCCCCTTTCCCTGAGAGCAACGGCCAATCCACCCCGCCCCTACCGACTGCTCAGAACGCTACTCCGACCACCGTCGCAGCCGCACCCGGAGCCGATGAAGCCGGCATCATCTACGTCAAATCGCCCATGGTCGGCACCTTCTACGGCTCGCCTTCCCCCGAAAGCAAAGCCTTCGTCGAAAAGGGTGCCAAAGTCACCGAAAACACCGTGGTCTGCATCATCGAAGCGATGAAGATCATGAACGAAATCCAAGCCGAACTCAAAGGCACCATCCTCGAAGTCCTCGCCGAAAACGGCCAGCCCGTGGAATACGGTCAGCGTCTCTATAAAGTTAAACAAGGTTAAGCCCAATAACCACTAACGAACATCGCTCACCGCAAAACCTGCGGTGCGTGATGCGGCTTAGTGGTTTTCTTTTTTTATGATTCAAAAGGTCCTCATCGCCAACCGTGGCGAAATCGCGCTTCGCATCGTCCGCGCCTGTCGGGAAATGGGCATCAAGACACTCGCCGTCTACTCCGAAGCCGACGTCCAATCGCTCCACGTTCAACTGGCCGATGAAGCCATCTGTATCGGCGGCCCCAAAAGCTCCGACAGCTACCTCCGCGCCGATCGCATCCTCAGTGCCGCCGAGATCGCCGACGTCGACGCCATCCATCCCGGCTACGGATTCCTCTCCGAGAACGCCAAGTTCGCCGAACAATGCGAATCCTGTAACATCAAGTTCATTGGCCCGAAGTCCAAGTCCATCAAAATGATGGGCGATAAAGCCATCGCCAAAGACACCGTTCGGAAAGCCGGCGTTCCCATCGTTCCCGGCAGCGATGGTCCCGTCGAAACCGAAACCGAAGCTGTAAAAATTGCCCGCAAAATCGGCTACCCCGTCATCATCAAAGCCGTCGCCGGCGGCGGCGGTCGCGGCATGCGCATCGCCCACAACGACGTCTCCTTCGCCAAAGAATACCACGTCGCACGCAACGAAGCCGAAAAAGCCTTTGGCAACGGCACCGTTTACATCGAAAAATACATCGAACGCCCCCGCCACATCGAGTTTCAGATCCTCGCCGACAGCCACGGCAAAGTCATTCACCTCGGCGAACGCGACTGCTCCATCCAGCGCCGCCACCAAAAGCTGATCGAAGAATCCCCCTCGCCCTTCCTCAACGCCGACCTCCGTAAACGCATGGGAAAAGCCGCCGTAAAGGCCGCCTCCGCAGCCGAATACGAAAACGCCGGCACCATCGAATTCCTCGTCGATGCGAAGGGGAATTATTACTTCATCGAGATGAACACCCGCATTCAGGTCGAACATCCCGTGACCGAAGAATGCACCGGCATCGACTTGATCAAGCAGCAACTCCACGTCGCCAACGGCCAAAAACTCCAATTCGACCAAAGCGACATCACCTTCGACAAGCACGCCATCGAGTGCCGCATCAACGCCGAAGATCCGGCGCGCAATTTCGCCCCCTCGCCAGGCACCATCGGCCTCTACTACGCCCCCGGCGGCCACGGCGTACGCATCGACAGCCACGCCTACAGCGGCTACACCATTCCGCCGTACTACGACTCCATGATCGGCAAGCTGATCTGCTTCGGCTCGACCCGCAAAGAAGCCCTCGGCCGCTGCTACCGCGCTCTCAGCGAATACCTCGTCCGCGGCATCAAGACCACCATCCCGCTCCACAAAGCGATCATGAGCGACCCGATCTTCATCGAAGGCAAAGCCACCACCGCCTACATGGAAGACTTCCTCACCCGCACGCCCACCGACCTGTTCCTCTAGTCCGGGGTAGGGCTGCGACCGCCGGGCGCGCCGCTCCGATGTAGGGCCTGACCTCGCGTCAGGCCGCGCCGCTCTGTTCCGCGCGACCGCCGGGCGCGCCGAGATCGATTTTCCGCCGCATGAAACGCACGCTCTTGCAACTTAGCCTGAGCATCGCACGTTAAACCTTATGCCGCCCCGCGACTTCACACCGCCCACCCGCATGGATGACCAGCCGGAACTCGGCGACATCAAGATCAACCACGATGTCGTCGCAAGCATCGTGCGCCTAGCCGCCCAGGAAGTCCAAGGCGTCGCTGGCGTCGGCGGCGGCATCGCCGACGGCATCAGCGAACTCTTTTCCAAACGCGAAGCCGACAAACGCGGCGTCAAAGTCACCGAAGACGCCCGCGGCGACTACGCCATCGAACTGCGCATCGTCATCACCTACGGCACCGAAATCGGCCGAACCGCCTACGAGGTCCAAGTCGCCGTCCGCAAACAAGTCATCGCCATGACCGACAAAGCTGTCGCCCGAGTCGACGTCATCGTCGAAGGCGTCCGCCTGCCGACCAACGGCTCCGCCACCACCAACGGCGACCGCCCCGACGACCTCTGGGCGGGTATTGTCACCAGCGACTAATCTAACCGGGCACCGTGTATCCAATTATTGAATATCTCATCAACGCCCCGCTCCTCGTGGTCGGGCTCTGGATAGCGCTCTGCTTGCTGGCGCTTGTTCTCCTCTTTCGCAAACCCCGCCGCCACCTCCTCGTTTCCAACGAAAGCGGCCGCCTCGAAATCTCGCGCCACGCCCTGCATCGCCTGATCGAAACCTGCTGCCAGCAAGTCAACGGCGTCAGCTCGGCCCGCGCCCGCATCGTCAAACGTCATGGCAAATTCAAAACCTGCCTCCGTCTGAAAGTTCGGCCCAACGCCAAGATGGACGCCATCCAAGGCTACCTCGCCCAGGAGATTACCGATATTTACAAGTTAAACCTCGGCATCGCCAACGTCGGCCCCATCGAAATCGAAGTCGTCGGCGTCATCGCCGAGCAAAAAGAGTTCTGAGGTAGAGCGAGACCGCTGGGCGCGCCGCTCCGAAATCCGTGGTAGGGCAAGGCATCCCTGCCGAGCCGTCCGTTTCCGTGGTAGGGCGAGACCGCCGGGCGCGCCGCTCCGATCTCCTCACACCGGACGCACCAGCATCAGATCCGCCCACTCGCCCATCAGGCGCGACTCGCATTTCCACTGCGGCACCAACGCATTAAACGTCGCCCGCACCGAATCGATCTCCTGCGCCAAAATTCCGCTCATCACCAACGCACCACCCGGCTCCATCGCGCCCGTCAGTTCACCGCTAAAACGCATCAGCACATCCGCCTGAATATTCGCCAGCAGGATGTCGGCCTTCTTCCCCGCGAGTCCGCCCACCAGATCGCCCACCGAAAACCCCACCCGGCCCGCCAGATCATTCAACACCGCGTTCTCCTCGCTCACGCGCACCGCCTCCGGATCGTTATCGAACCCCGTAACATCGGTAAAACCCAGTCGTACTGCCGACAGCGCCAGGATCCCCGAACCACAACCCGCGTCGATCACCCGGCCACCCAACCCACGGCTGTCAACCAACGTCACCAACCGCTCCGCGCACAACCGCGTCGTCTCGTGATTCCCCGTGCCAAACGCCAGCCCCGGATCGAGCCAGATCGCAACGTCGCCCGATGCCAGTTGATATTTTTCGCGTTCCCAAACCGGAACCCAATGCAACCGGCCAAACCGCGAAGCCTTGAAATGCGCCTTATAACTATCGCGCCAATCCTGATCCGCCAGCGCGCGAAAACACGCTTCCGCCAGCGGCGCCACCGGCAGCAGCGTCCGCAAAAGCCCCCACGCCGCTCGAGCCGCCGACTCATCCTCAAACACGCCCACGATCCACGCACGGCGCACGATCACATCCTCAAACAAACTCCAGTTTCCCACACCCTTCTCCAATAAACAAATATCCACGGTCTCGACCGCATCGGCAGGAATTTCGACTTTGAATTCAAAAAGGCTCATTGCCCACCAAGCTGACGAACGCACGTTCGCCCCCGCAACGCCAAATCCACACCACGGTGCGCGCCTATTCCCTTCAACCATTAGAGCACCTCACAACACTCACGCTGCCTCACTCCTTCAACTCGCCGTCCACAACGGCTTCCACCGGCCATGCCGCCGCCCGGCCCGACCGCACTTCACCGGACCGAAGCGACATCACGAGCGAAGGCAGGAAACAGGGCGAGTGATCAGACGCGCAACGGCAAGTGCGAGACGTGCCGCCGATCGGTAACCGAAGTTGCCGAACCAGTAGCTACCGATCACACACATTCGGGTTTGACCCGAATGGCGCTAAGTTAGGCCACGAGTGAAGGCAAACTAACGATAATGTCGATCGACGGACTCGAAAGCAGCTTTACCCCTGAAAACGTTAGAGCCATAGCGAAAAACATGCTACTGGAAGTTGATGGCTCGATGAATCGTA
>JANNHA010000010.1:0-18736 GCA_031404135.1 Verrucomicrobiota bacterium
TCGATCACGCGTTCGCCATTCACGGTGCGGGTCATGCAGTGGTACACCGCCTCGCCCTCTTCGGCGTTAATTTTGATTCGAGCAACTCGCATGGAATGAAAAACAGCTGACAAAGCTTCCTACGTCAAGTCATTTTTGACCCGTCCCTTTTGAATTGATTCAACGGTGTCCAAGTTTTAGTCCTTACGAAGCGGTTGTGCCTGTGATGGCGGGCTGTTCTGGTGGGATAAGGAAGACATTTTTGCGGAGATACATGGGGGTACGCAGACGTAGGTTTGGCGGCCTGAACTGGCTGAAAAATATTTCATTAAATGCTTGATCTGCATGGGGGTGGGATGGTTGGGGCCCCATTATGGACCTTCCGACATCGCCTTCGCTCCAACAAAAAACTCTTCACGTCGCTCGACGGCGTAGCCGAACACTGCGCTGCCTTCCGGCAATGCCCGGTATTGCCGGATTTTGATTGGTTAAAGCTGGGGGTCTCCCGCGCGCTGCACGATCTGCCCAGCGGCCGCGCGTTTCTCCAACAGATCGGTCCGTTACTGCCGCTCTGCCCGCAACGCGGACACTTTTCGAAACCCTCAAAAGCGCACGCCGTCTTAGTTTGTGCCAGCAAGCCAGCGATACCATCGGCCGAAAGCTGACCGACGACCCCTTTGCCGATCTGGAATCCCTGCATGACTTCGACCTCTACGCGGCCGACGGCCACTGGCACGGAGCGGCCGCCCCTTCGCTCTATTGGAAACAATCTAGGTGATCGCCTTGCTCGTGCATCAGCAGCTTGAAGGGTTGAGCAAAGGCATCGAGTCCGCCTAGGCGACCCCGTTACCCACCGGGATTGGGGGCGTTGACCGCACAGATCCTTGATCGTGAAATAGCCGATTGGGATCAGTTCAAGAATCGTCGACATGTCGCCAGTTACGTCGGTCTTGTGCCCAGTGAACACTCTTTCGACAGCACTCGCCAACGTGGCGCTATCACCAAACATTAAACGAAGTTTCAGTGTAGCGCACAGCGTCCAGAAAGCCCAACTCCTGTCAGTCGGGCGCAATATCGAGCGCGGGAATCTTGCTCGCGTCACAATCGAGCTTGAGCGCGATGACGGTGTCGGCGGCATCGCGATTCTCGGGGGCGACGGAGATTTCAATTCCGGCCTCGGTCTGGCGGAGCTTCGCCTTGCCGCTGTTGAGCAGCTTCGCGCTGACAATTTTCGCCGGGATGTTCGGCAGCTTCACCGCACCGTCCGGCCACTTGAGGATGTGGACGTAAATAGTTTTGGCTTTGCGGGTGCTGACGATGGCGGACGTAGCATTCCACGGCCCGCCGGTCGTGCCGTAGATGCTCTCGCCGTTCTGTTTCATCCATCGGCCCATTTCCGCCAATCGCGCGATACTCGGCTGCGGAATTTCACCCGCCGCCGTCGGGCCGACGTTCAGCAGGTAATTGCCGCCCTTGCCGGCGATGGCAGCGAGGTGCTGGATGAGGGTCGCGGTGGATTTCCAATGGTTGTCAGACTTGTTGTAGCCCCAATGGTTGTTGAGTGTCATGCAGGTTTCCCAATCCACGCTCGGGCCGAAGCCGCTGGGCGGAACTTCCTGCTCCGGCGTACCGAAGTCCCCGACGCCCTGCCCTTCCTTGTCCATGCCGCTCATGCCCTTTCGCCCCTTGCCGACGCGGTTGTTGATGATCAGCTTGGGGTCAAGCCCACGGAGATACGCGTAGAGATCCTCGCCGCGCTCGTGCGTCCACGGATTCTCCCATTCGCCGTCGAACCACAGCACGCCGGGATGATAATTCGTCACCAGCTCCTTCAACTCGCTTTTCAAATATGCGGTGAAACGGTTCATGTCCGGCGTGCCGACGGCAACGTCGTTCCAGGCGCGGCGCATTCCCCAATCTGGGTGATGCCAATCCATGATGGAATGATAGATGCAGAACCTGATGCCGGCCTTCCGACATTCGGCGGCGAGTTCCGCGAGCGGGTCGCGTTGGAACGGCGTGCGGCGGATGCTCCAGTCGGTCTGTGCGGTCGGCCACAGGCAGAAGCCGTCGTGGTGTTTCGACGTGATGACGATGTATTTCATGCCGGCGGCCTTGGCGATGCCAACCCACGCCTTCGCATCGAACTTCACGGGATTGAACTGGGCGGCGAACTTCTCGTATTGCGAGACCGGCATCTTGGTTTCTTCCAAAAACCATTCGCCGTAATTGGTCTTGCCGTCCCATTCCCCGGCGGGAACGGCATAGACGCCCCAATGGATGAACATACCAAACCGCGCTTCGCGCCACCATTCCATGCGGGCGGCGCGTTGTTCCTTGGTTTCGGTCGCTGGGGTCGGTGCGGCAGCGTGGATGTTCGCCAGCAGCGCGGTGGCGGCCAGCACGATGAGCAGTGTCGTTTTCATAATGGTGTTGGTGATGGAGTTGTTGATCGTCGTCGCCACGAACCGCAGCGCACACACCGGCACCCGTATTGCCACGATCACCTTGGTTCTATTATTCAGTTGGTCAATATAACCAACACCGCCCATGACGAACTGGGATCGCTGGGCGGATTGCCCAACGAGCGGGTGTCGCCGCCGGAAATCTTTGTGATCGAGCCGTCTTGGAGTCCGTCACCGTCCTTCTTCCGGGGATTCCACCACTTCACCGCAAACGTTCCCGATTGCTTGCTCAAGTCCAACCGAATGTCGTTGCCTGTTTTATGATAGACAACGTAAACGCTTCCTTCTTTCGCAAAGCAAAACGGGGGCTCGTTGTTTCCTTGATTTCCTACAAGCGCGTCGGCTGAGGTCATCTGCGGAAGGTGCGGGTTGACTTCCGGCCGAGTCAACAAGGCGGCAGGGCTGATGACGTAATCCAGAGTTTTTTTCATGCGGGAAAAATCTTCCAGACCAATGTCGTTATAGCTTGGGTCTTTATAGCCAATATAGATGTCCATGCCTTCACCGCCGGCGGTCACCACCTGCCACGCATAGCTCTCCGCCCGATCGATTTGATTCTCCACAATCGGCCAGCTTTCATCATCTGAAACGACCCATTTGTGACCCGCTTTGGCAGACTGATTCCGCCAGCCGATTACTTCGGTATGATGCTCAAAATGCAACTGATAGCAGGCACCGTTAAAATCTTTGAAGCCGAGCAGTGGTTCAAACGCTTGGTGTTGTTTCTCTAGTTGATGAAAGCTGTGGCTGACGACGGGGTGGTCATAGGCGTCAAGTGTGCTGAGATAAGCAGCTGTGGCTTTAATCTGATCGGTTTTCAACCCGTGTTCTTCACCGACGTTGTAGCGAAGCGCTAAATGATGGCCAAACCGGGCCACCACTTCGCGGTAGAATATACTTCTCTCTGTGCCCATGTTGCCGCCGTTGAGGTAGCGCGCATTGTCAGCCTCGCACAAATATATATCTGCATTGATTCCCTTGCGGTCCATGTGGGTATAAACGATATCCCACTGATCCAGTTTAGATACATCGTAAATCAGTTTGGTTTCCCGATCCGTCCAGGGCCAGGTATTGTCCGAGTCATCGTTACGTGTAAGGATGATATGATAAAGGGTATTGGCTCCGATTTCGCTCAGATAGTTGATGGCTCCAATAATACCTTTCCCTTTGCCGCCCTGCCACGTGGGGTCGCCTTCCTTCCAATGCTGCCGATGAAACAGATATCGATGAAGGCCCACGCCTTTGCCTGCACCAAAACCATGGTCTTCATATAAATAAGTATCCATTTTCTGGGTGGTGCTTGTTTTCGTCGGATAGTCAGAGGTGCCATCGAAATCCTGGTAGCCGAAGATATCTTCCGGGCTTCCCGGTCCGGCTTTGACGAACCATTTTTTGCTGCCCTGAAATTGCAGGTAGTGCTCGCCAGCATAAGTCAGCATTCCCTGGCCGTAAAAGCCTGGCGCGTCTGGCTCCGCAGGTTTCACGGTAAATGAGCCGGTCTCTCCGTCGGGAGCGCCCGCTGATTTCCCGGCGTCGGGACTGCTTTCAGCCGGAACCGCGATCTCTGGCCCCTCGCGGAAAGAAACGGAATAGGTCCATGCGCCGGGCTCATTCGGAGTAAATTTCACCCGCCATTTGTCGCCGTGGGTGGCTGACGTCTCCGCCGCGTTTCCGTCGGCTGCAAAATATCCAGGCACCCGAAACGATTTATCCCCCTTGCGGAAAGTCACATCCAGTCGGTGGTCGCGGAAGGTTGCCTCCGTTTCGCTGGCCTCTTTGCCGGTGAAGGTGAGGGTGACCGGATACCATGCCTTCAACGTACCTTCCAACGAGGCGGCTGATAAGCTCGGCTGTCCGCCAAGTAGAACCATTGTCAAGGCACAAGCCAGCCCGGCAGTTCTAACGCCCCAAAAGCTTCGCCGATACAGCTTCATTTCCGAAATCGTTTTATAGGCGGCCGGGTTCATCGTGATTGGAGTTTTTGACAGAGTTTGGCAAACGAGGCTTTCCCATCGTATTTCAGGACTACGGAATGACGGCCTGCCAATTTGATCGGTTCGGGTTTCCCGAAGGCGGGCAGCGCGTATTCCTTCGGCGTATCGCTCCAATTGAAGACGCCCAAATAAATATCCTTACCCTTACGCGCGAGCACCAGTTCGAAACCATCGTTCTTTTTGGTGGCATGTTGCCATAAATCCAGCGGCACGGTTTCATCCATCGCCGGATGCTCTAACACCTCTTTCACCAGCGCTTGGCGTTCGGGACGCAGCGTCAGCAGGTTGTCACTGTTCAATCGGCAGTTGCCGTAGAGCTTGTTTAAGTCCGCCCACATTTGCGCTTCGTTCATCGTCAACGAGCCGCCGCGTTTAACTTCCTCCTTGGAAACCTTCTCGTCTTCATCGGCCGCCGCACGGAAGGTGAGGTAATCAATATCCCCGTTGAATACTTTTCCGCTCAGATAGAAGTGGCCGAGGTTGGCCAGTGAACGCTCGGGAAAGGCCTCGTATCTCGGGTTGATGTCGCCGCCGGTGCGCATGCCATCCACAAAGCCGATGCACGGGCCGAAGACGGCGGAGCAGCCCAATAGATAATTTTCCGGGCCCACGGCCTCACGCATGGTCCGTAATCCCAAGCGCATCCGCTCCACGTCTGTGATGGTCGGATCATGGGCTTTGATACGCTTGATCGTCGGCTTGTTTTTCAAGATCTCCTGGTTCAAACCGAAGCACATGAAGTCGATTTTGAAGTAAGGGAATCCCATGTCCTGTTTGATCGCGCGGATGCATTCGGCGATATGGGCGCGAGCGCCGGGGTGCGAATAATCGATGTAAACCCGGTCCCGGTCCGTACCCTCTTTTCTCCTGACCTCGATGATCAGGTTTCCATCCTGATCGTGCAGGAAGTATTCCGGGTGTTTTTGGCAGACCTCAGAAGTCGAATTGGCCCGGAAGCCATCAATCCAAACGCCAGGCGTCATCCCGGCGGCTTTAATCCGATCCGCAACTCCCTTCATGCCACCGACCAGATTCGGCCGATCCTTGTAATCGCCGCGTGCCGAATACCACCCGGCGTCAATCTGGATCAAATTGGCCTTAGGGGTCAGCTTCTTGAGTTGTTCGGTATTGGCATGGATATCGTCGGCGGAAAACACGTAGGCATAATAATCCCACGTCGCCCAGCCTTTGAAATCGACGTTCTTGAGTTTGCCGATGCCGTTCTCTTTGGCAATGGCGGTGCCGAATTGGTTGAGCAAGCCGAGCCAGTTGTCGGCGCGCCGAAGCACGATCTGTTCATATTGGATGGTCTCGCCTGGTTTGAGTTGTTTGCCTTCGCCATGGGACCAGATTTCAAGCGCGTTGGTCTTGAGCGTGAGGTTAGGCAGGAAAATGCGCCAGGATAGCGAACCGGCGAACAGATACTGTCCGTCCGCGACCCGCACTAGTACGTACAGGTTGCTGGAGTTCTTCTCGGTTTGACTGCCAACATTTTGCCGCAAAAGCGGCGGCTGGCCCATGCTGCTGCCACCATAGAGCATCTCCATATCGTCCGTCAGGCGTTCCGCCACCGGAATGCGAACGGTGATTTTCTCAATCGTCAGCGGCTGCTTGCCTGGGTTGGAAAGCGTGATGGTTAAGCGCTGGAAACCATTCGCTTGTTTTGTCAGATTTTGCGTCGTCGCGACCGGCTGATCGGCCAGTGCCTCGACGGTGATGCCCGGCCAATCCGGGGCCGCCGTAACCAGACTCAATCCAGCGAAAAGCGCTGTCACCGCTAATAAACATGATCTTGTTTTTTTCATAATGACTCTACTAGGTTGCCCGAAGTGGATTCGCAAACTGGCCCTGTCAGCAATCAATGGCAATTCGCGCCTTGCAACTATTTCTGGGGGCATACACGGCGCAGGCGATTTGGTAGTCTCACTGCTCCGAGAATTTTTACCCGACCCCTTTACCTTCTCGTTTAATTCACTCCGCTCTTCGATTTCTTTCAATTATCTGCGTACCGTTCCTGCCCTCGTCGTGCATCAGGAAATGCCAACGTCATGGCACTTGGGTCCGCCAAGTTCTGCCGCCAACCTCAACACTTCTCCCCATGAACAAAATTCACCCTCTCCTCAGTGCCACGATTTTGCTTTCCCTGGCACCGTTCAACCTTCTCCCCATCCTTGCCAGCGCGGAGTCAGCCCGCCCGACCCGTCCCAACGTTCTGTTCATCATATCCGATGACTTGCGCCCGGAGCTCAGTTGTTACGGAAAACCGATCGAAACCCCCAACCTGGACCGGTTGGCGGGACGGGGCGTCCGCTTCGACAACGCCTGGGTGCAGTATCCCCTTTGCAACCCTTCCCGCACTTCCATGCTGACCGGTCGGCACCCCACGACGACGGGTGCCCTCGTCAACCGGAACTATTTCCGTGACAGCCATCCGGACATGGTCACTTTGCCGCAGCTTTTCAAAAACGCGGGCTATGACACCCTGCGTATAGGCAAGGTGTTTCACGATAGCGCAGATGATCCGCCCTCCTGGACCTACGGAGCCAAACGAAAGGTCGGCACTCCCCCATCCACCAATTACACGATGGATATGCACCGCGCCATTTCTGACCGGATCATCGTGCTCGAGGGGAATGGGGAAAAGCACTCGGACTACAAGGCTGCCGATGACACGATTGCCAAGCTGCGCGAGTATGCCACCAACCAAAAGCCATTCTTCATGACGTGCGGTTTTTCCAAGCCCCATTCGCCCCCTGAGGCACCGAAAAAGTGGTTTGATTCGGTGCCTTTGAACGCGATCACTCTCCCGGTGGATTTCAAACCCGAAGCCGACGCCACACCTGAGTTTCCCGCTGCTTCACTTCCTCACAACGGCGATCTGTTTATCAAGCGCCAAGCTAGCGAAGCTCAGGCCAAAGAGATGATTCAGGCGTATCAGGCTTCCGTCAAATGGATGGATTGGAACGCCGGTCGGGTTCTGGATGCCCTCCGCGAAACGGGTCTGGCCACCAATACGATCGTCGTATTCTGGGGCGATCATGGATACCATCTGGGGGAAAAGGGTAAATGGTCCAAGCACGGCTCGCTTTTCAATATCGGCCTTCATGTTCCCTTCATCATGGCAGACCCTAGGATTTCAAAAGCGGGAACCAGCCCAAGGGTGGTTCAGGCACTGGACATTTTCCCAACCCTCGCTGAACTCTGCTCTCTGCCTGCCCCGGCCGGCATTGAAGGG
Organism: Verrucomicrobiota bacterium; assembly: GCA_031404135.1. GTDB lineage: Bacteria > Verrucomicrobiota > Verrucomicrobiia > Opitutales > Opitutaceae > JADKHC01. The sequence goes on from JANNHA010000010.1 coordinate 7,674, forward strand.
CATAGTCTGGTACCGCTCCTGAAGTCACCCTCCGCTGAGTGGGTGCATCCGGCTTATGCGGTTACCTATCGGGATGGCAAATTGCACCGCGCCGTTCGAGACGAGCGCTTCCTGTATGCTGAATTCGACAACGGACGCGAAGGCGCCATGTTGATCGACCTGAAAAACGATCCGCAGGAATTGAAAAACTGCATCGATAAAGAGGAATTCCGAGTCGAGCTGCTCCGCATGAAGAAGCTTCTTACCTTTCTGCCTGTGGAGGCTAAAGTCCTCCCTGAGTATTAGAAGACAAGTTTTTGGGTTGATTGGCAGCAAACACTTAAAGCGGTCAATCCAGTCGCGACTGAAACTTAGCGAGCGTCTCCTGATCCTTCTTACCCAATTTCATATTGGCGAGCATGCCTGCGATGCCTTTGGCGTCCGAACCCAGTAGAAACACGTTCGCCCAGACGCGTCCCTTTCCGGCCGCTTTGCCTTCTGCGGTGGTAATGATCTCCGCAAATGAACGCAGCGCTTTGTCCTTGTGGTGCTCGATCTGGCACAAATAGAGAGCGGCCGTCACTCGCACATCCAGCGTGCGCTCGTCCGTCACAGCGGTGTTGATCAGATTTTCCATGATCTTAAGAACCTTCGGGGTCGCGGCCTGTTTGCCCAGTTGAAGGCAGCCCATCACGCCCCAGTAGCGATACCCTTCATCGCTCGATTCAAGCAGCTCGACTAGCTTGGGCAGATCCACTGGTTTGGCAAAATTCGCCACATCGGCCGCTTTCATATAGCCTGGCTGGTCATACAGCTTTGGATTCCGGATTAGTTCATAAAGGGTGGTTTTGTTTTCCTTTGCCCGACTCACAAGAATTCCCTCCGGCAGGAAGCCGCAGTCGTGATGCAGCATCTGTTGCTTCTTCAAACTCTCACGCATATGAGCCAGGCGCTGGGCCTGGGCGGGATCATTGGTTAGGTTTTTCACGTTATCCGGGTCGCTCTCGCAATCGAAGAGTTCCTCCACCGGCTTGGGCCGGAAAAAGGCACCCGTGATCGCGTCGGTTTTCCCGGCTTTGTGGTACGCTTCCCAAGCCTTCATGGACGGTGCTTGCCAGAGGTATTCCAAGAACTGTCCGTTTGGTCGGAAGGAGTCATAGTTGCGGATATACAGATAACGATCATCTCGCAGCGCCCGCTGCATATCGGGGGTTTCGTCCATGCGCTCGCGGGCCATGAAGACATGCTCGCGCGGCGGATCTTGTTTTTCGCCAAGGAAGACGTTGCCCTGCATTTCGGGAGGAATAGCCGACTTGGTAATGGCCAGCCACGTTTTGGGCATATCGATGAAGCTGATCAGGCGATCCATGCGCGCACCCGGCTGGTTCGTCGGCCAGAGATGTTTGAACTTCTCCGGGATGCGCACAATGAACGCCGCCTGAGTGCCCGAATCATAGAGGAAGCGCTTGCTGCGTCCGATGATGCCTCCGTGGTCGGAGGTGTAGATCACGATGGTGTCATCGGCCAGACCGTCCGCTTCCAGTTTGGCGAGTATCTTGCCAAGCGCTTTGTCCGCACCCATCACCCCAGCGGTGTAGCGGGCATAGTCCATGCGCATTTCAGGAATGTCCGGATGATAAGCCGCGAGTTTCATGGTTGCCGGATCGACATCCTCATTCGTGTTTCTGTTTTGTTGCAGGTAGGATTCGTGGCATCCGGCCGCATTGATGACCTGAAAGAAAGGCTGGTCCGGTTTTCGTTTCGGATTGTTCCACCACGAACTCTCATAGGAATCCCAAGTGTTTATATAATGGCCAACGGTGCCTTGATTTTCGCCGCCACCAAAGCCCGCGACCTTGTCCTTGCGATTCGATGTATTGTAATCCGTCTTCGTGGAATTTGCTGCGAAATACCCGTTGGCCCGCAAAGAATCTGGATACCACACCAACGATGGCGGTAGGGCGTTCAGGCTTCGCATATAAATCGTCCCCGTCGAAACCGGATGAATGCCCGTGATCCAGCTGCTGCGTGCCGGCGCACAAACCGGAGCATTCGCAAAACAGCGCGTGTAGCGGAAACCCTCCGTCGCAAACTTATCGAAGTTTGGAGTCTTGATCTGGTTGTTCCCATAGCAGCCAAGCCACTTGGCGCTCATGTCCTCGCCGGTGACCCACAGGATGTTCGGCTTTGGTTCGGCCGCACTCGCCGCGTGCGCTGCGACGAACAGGCACAAAGCACCAATCTGTTTCAGGCATTTCGATTTCATACGAATTGAGAAGCGCTCGGCGATCACCCTCCTGAAACATTTTGGCTGTTGGATCCGCCGCTATCTTCCGGAAATGGTTTCCAGTCGCTTGGCCAACTCCTTTGCTTTTTCGGGATGCTTCGCGATGACGTTGGTGGTTTCGTTTGGATCGGTGGCGAGGTCGAAGAGCAAGGGTTCGGGAATGTTCGCGGCCGCGAAACGCGCGTCGGCTGCATTCGCCCCGCTGCCCATGCCGCCCGCACCGGCGGTGGCGGGGATGTATTTCCAGTCACCCTGGCGGAGCGCGAGTCCGCCAATGCCGTGGAGGACGGTGTTGTCGCGGACGTTCTTTTTCGTCTTACCCAGAAGCACGGCGGACAAATCCAAACTGTCCGGAGCGGTGGGTGACGGAATTTTTTCGCCAACAATCTTCGCCAGCGTCGCATAGATATCCACCAAACTGAACAACTGATCACTGACGCGCGGCTTGATGTGTTTCGGCCAGCGCGCGATGAGCGGCACGCGGCAGCCGCCTTCAAACGTGAGATACTTCCAACCGCGCAAACCGGCGGTGGGTTGATGGCCATTCAAGTCTTCCACCGAACGGTCATAGTACCCGTCAAAGAGAATCGGCCCGTTGTCGCTGCTGAAGATGACGATGGTGTTTTTCGCGAGATCGAGACGGTCAAGCGTCTTCATGATCTCTCCCACTTCCCAGTCTACTTGTTGGATGACATCGCCGCGCAGGCCGCTCTTGCTCGTACCGACAAAGGGTTTCTCGGCCACGCGAGGCACGTGAGGTTCAAACAGGCCGATGCTCAGGAAAAACGGTTGATCCTTCCGCTGCTCGATGAACTCGATTGACTTGGCAACGACCGTGCTCGCGAGCTCCTCGTCCTTGAAGCGGGCGGACTTGCCGCCTTTCATGTAGCCGATGCGGCTGATGCCGTTGATGATGGTGCAAGCGTGTTGTTTGTCGGCGCCGTATCGGGTGAGCAATTCAGGGTGCTGCAGACCGGTTGGTTCGTCACTGATATTCTTGAGGTAACTGACCTCGATCGGGTCGGCGGGGTCGAGGCCCAACACCTTGTGATTTTCAATCCAGACACTCGGCACGCGATCTACCGTAGCAGGAATGATGTGGGAATAATCGAAGCCGATTTCGAGCGGACCAGGTTTGACTTCGCCATTGAAATTCACGCGGGTCTGGCCGTCGCCGAGACCGAGATGCCATTTGCCGACCACGCCGGTCTGGTAGCCCGCCTGGCGCAACATCGCCGGCAGCGTGAGCCGACCCGGCTCGATGCAGAGCGGCGCATCGCCATCAAGGATGCTGTTGCTTTTCGCTTTCTGCCGCCAGGCGTATTCACCGGTCAAAAGCGAGTAGCGCGACGGTGTGCAGGTCGCCGAGGGCGCGTAACCTTGGGTGAAGCGCACGCCCGCTCCCGCTAGGCGATCGATGTTCGGGGTCTTGATTGTCGTCGCGCCCGCACAACTGAGATCCCCGGCACCCAGGTCGTCGGCGAGAATGATGATGATGTTGGGCTTGGTCTGCGGCTGCGAAGCGCCTGCGGCAGAGAGCCCGACCAGCGGCGTCAACAGCAGGGTGGTGAGCGCGAGAATAATGGGTTTCATGATTGGTTTTTCAGGTTAAACGCCAGAGGCGTTGGTTTTTTATTCAGTGATCTTTTCGCCGCGCATGACCCGGTCATAGAGGTTTCGGGCGGGGGCATTGCCATAAGGATATTCGTCGTAAATGCGCCCGTTGCCGAGCACGCGCGGATCGCCCTGTTGCTTGAGTTCGTCGAAGAGTTGCTTCTGCAAGGCGGCGAACGAAACCGTTGCGGCCAGATTCGTCATGCAATCCGGATCGCGGCGCAAATCAAACAACTGGTCGGCAGGCAACTTTCCAAATGAGGCAGCAAAAAAGTGCTGGCGCGCAGGAATCTTCTCCGTCGCTAGTACCGCCGTCTTGGTCGGGCTGTCATCCGTGTCCCGGTAGCCGGTCTCTGCGAGTCCACCCGGCCCGCGATCAGGTTCGAAGTTATGCAAATACAGCATTCCGTCCTTCGCGATGCCGCGGATCGGATAACCCTCGTCATTCGGCCGCCCAATATCAGTGCGTTCCTTGGCGAGCAGGACGTGGTCACGTTGGGGAATGACGCGGCCGGATTTTTCCGACTTGAAAATCTCCGTGAGACTCCGGCCCGAAATCGCAGCCATGCCGGTAGCGCTTTGTTCGACGCCAGCGACCTCGAGGAACGTGGGCGCAAGGTCAATGAAGCTCACATAGTCGTCCACCACCCGGCCCGGATTGGCGATGCCCTGCGGCCACATGATGGCTAGCGGCAAGTGGTCGGAGTTGTTATAGGCATAACCTTTACAATGAGGAAACGGCATACCGTTGTCGGAGGTCACCACCACGATGGTGTTTTCGAGCAAGCCACGCTTTTCCAACTCAGCCAGCATGCGGCTCAAATGCAGATCGAAACTCTCCACCTCGAGGGCGTAATCAAGCATGTCGTTGCGCACCTCCTCGGTATCTGGCCAGCACGCCGGCACGCGATCAATGTCGGCGGTCTTCTTGCCGCCCTTCGCGACGCCAGAACCATATTCGTAAACGCGATGCGGCTCACGACAACCATACCAAAAGGACCAAGGCTTGTCCTGGGGCGCAGCATCCAAGAAGTCGTTGAAATTTCCCGCATAATCATCCGCCGAAATTTCTTTGGTTAGTTTGGCGGAAATTTTTTTGGCATCAAACGGCTTGCCCGTCATCTCGCGCTTCTGGCCTGCGGCATTTTTGGCGACACCCGGCCCCCAGCCCTTACCGGTCACGCCAACAAAGTATCCCTGCTCGCCCAGCGCCTCTTGGTAGGTTTTGAATTCCGGAGGAAAAATGGGCCAGTGGTTGCCCGCCTCCTTGAGTTGCCACGGATTGCGGCCCGTGACGATGCATGCGCGCGAGGGTGAGCACTTGCCATTCGGCGTGTAGGCCTGAGTGAAAAGAATGCCTTCGCGGGCCACGCGATCCATCGCAGGCGTTTTCACCCACTTGCAACCATAAGCTCCCGCGTGCCCGTACGACCAGTCATCCGCAATCGCGAAGAGGATGTTGGGTTTGCCGACGGGCTTTGGCGCATCGACGGCGTGCAGCGCGGCCAGCGGCGCGAACAGCAGGCGAGTGAGGAGAATAAAGGCTTTTGCTTTCAACGTGGTGCTCGATTTATGGGTTATATCTGGGATCGCCTTACGGTTTCACCCGGCGAAAACCAAACGGGCATCTGTCACTTGGCAACCGTCTTTGTTTTGTATTTCAAAAACAGCACATCGTTTGGTTGGAGCGCAGTCTTGGTTCCCCATGTCATGGCCGCGACGTTCCAGATGTCAGTCAACTGGCCGCCAGTTCCGGCGAGCCCGAGCAATTCCGGCGTCAGCTCAAAACGGGTTTCGCGATCAGTGCGATTAAAGATTCCAATCCAACCTTCGCCCGCCGCTTCTTTTTTGTCGACCCGCCAGGTTTCCAAACCGCCCTGATCATATTTTAGCGTCCCCATCACGCCGTTCTGGTTGCAGGCGAGAATCTCCGGGTTGGTAATAAGCGCCAGCGAGAAAGCGTCGAGGCTCGGCAGATCGCCGCCCATCATCAGCGGCGAAGCGGCCAGCGCCCGCATGGTGATGAAGGTTTTCATCTGCGATTTGGTTAATTGACTCCAGCGAATGGTTCCTTTGCCGGCCAGTGCGATTCCTTTGCCGGTTTGCGCTAATTTATCATCGATCTGCGGCGACATGAGTTGGAGTTGCCCAAAGGGAATCATGTCCATGTCGATCCAGAAGCCGGAGTTTTCGTGGCCCTGCCACTTGCGCCAGGCGGAAAAACATTTGTCGATGTCGCGCTGGTCATCCCACACATCGCCGGTGACGCGCAGCATGTTGGCCTGCTTGAAAGTGTTGATGGCGTTCGGATCCACCCTGCCACCGGGAGACAGGCTCAGCACGACGGGCTTGCCGGTCTTGCGGATGGCCTTGACCACCGCCTCCACTTCATCGGGGTGCGGAACGATGTCATCGTATTTGATGAAATCAACGCCCATGCTCACCACGTGCTGGATGAGTCCGTCATACCATTCCTGGGCGCCGGGCTTCTTCATATCCACCGCGTAACAATAGGTGCACCATTTGCAGTTTTCCGTCGGGTCCGTATTGGCGATATCGCGCGCCGTATAGGTCGTGCCTTGGATCGGCAGGTTCATTTCATACGCCTTGCGCGGAATGCCGCGCATCAGATGCAAGCCGAACTTCAGCCCCAGCGCGTGGCAGCGCTCGATTAGTGGTTTAAACCCGTTCGGGAAATACACTTTCGACGGCTGGAATTGCCCATACTCATTGAGGTTGAGGTCATGGGCCTGTCTTTCCGCCGGGAAGAGGGTATCAGGCTGCAGCGTATATTCGCCGAACCAGCCGTTATCGATGACGAAATACTCATAGCCGTGCGGCTTTAATATTTTGGCCATCGCCTCCAGATTGGCCAAGGCCGCTTTTTCGTGCAGGTACACACCGTAGCTGTCAAAGCTGTTCCAGCCCATCGGCGGCGTCGGTGCCAGATTGCGCGATGGCTCGGCCGCATTAAGAGTCGGGTGCGTTGCCAGGCAGGCCAGCAAGAGCACGGCGATGGCAATGGAGCTTTTCGGATTATTCCTTCGAATTTCGATCATATTGGTCTTTCTCAGTTAGTTCGGTCACTTGCGATTTTCGCCTCGTCGATCGTCACTGACCAACCGGGAAGTTGGTTCAACGGCTGTGGATGGGTAGCCTCGATGAGGAAGCGGAGCGAATCGATGACATAAGTTTTCTTCGCCATGTCAAAGGTGATGAAGCCGAAGCCGCTCCCCTTTTCGGTGGTCCAGGTCGTAGCGGTTCGAGGCTATGCCGATCTTGGGATTACCCACGGCACAGACATAACCAAGATTCCGCAGATTAAAAACCACTTATTAACACTCATTAATGGTAATGAACGGAATGTAGTGCGCGGCCTCCTGTTTGAGAACGCACCCGACCGGTGGGTGGAATTTATGGATTAAAAAAATCTTATTCACTTAATTGCCAATAATGAGTGTGTGAGAGTGGTGAGTTCATCAGAGCCTTTTAGGATTAACGTTCCTCGTCCGCCCCGGACCCTCGACTTCCGACATGGGATTTTGGGCGTTCGGTGTTCGATATTCAGCCTTCATCGGCCCCGATTGTCATCCCGAGGTCCGCCGAGGGATCCACTTGGCACCGGCAAACCCCCCGGAAGTCATTTTTGCCCCGTCCCTTTTGAACACTTCCGTCCCTTTTGAACACCCTTTTGAACACCTCGTCCCTTTTGAACACGTCTTTTGAACAACCCTACCTCGTCACTTACCGCATCGATGAAACGCAGCGCGTGGTTTACGTGTTGCGCTTCTGGCACGCCAAGCGCGATCCGCAAAGCTGGTTGCCAGGCTGAACTCTGCGCCTCCTTTGCCGAGGAAAAAACCAAAAACCGCAACTTGAGGGCGTGCAGGTTGCTCCCAAATACGCTCTTCCTCTAGTCGCTTCCGAGCGGTTCGGTTTTGCGTCGGGAACTGCGACCTACCCCCTAAAAAACCGCGTCTGGCTCGGCTTTGCGGTGGCGCGATCATCTCCGCCGGCCCGGCCACGCACCCCGATTACTCACCGCCGCCGGTCTATCGCTCAGCGACCCCAAACCACATGTCACCTATTAAGTGACGTATGGTTTGGCTAACCCGGCCGCTTTCCTTGGCGGACGGCCATGAGCCAGGCCAACAGTTGGAGTGTGCGCTCGGCGTCGGGCATCTGTTTGCCGGCGGTGACGAAGGAGTTTATCCGCTGACGCGGCAATCCCAGCATCCGGCCGAGATTTACCTGTTGACCATATTTCCGCAGTTCGGGGCGCAATTGCACGCGCAGTTCGTTCCATAGCGGCGTGTTCTTGCCGGGGCGAAGGGTCGCCCCGCCTCTCGCGCGTCGCCGCCCTAACCGATACGCCTTGGTCGAGTGTTTCGCCATCTCGACGGCTGCGGCGACGATCACTTCCATAATTTCACTCGGGAGTTTGAAACGGGGGACGGATTTGCGGTGAGACATGTCACCTATTAAGTGACATGTGCCGATCGAAGCAAGCCCAAGATCTGGAAATAGGGAAAGGCCCGCCGCCTTGTCCATTCTAGCGCCGGGCCGGTCCCGCGATGCATCTTCAAAATGTCACTTAATAGGTGACGTGGACCAGGGCGAAGCGGGTGGAAAACATGTCACCTATTAAGTGACATGTAATCCCTCTCCTCAAAGGACGGATAGCGGGGTGTAGCGGCACCCGTGCAGAAGCAACAGCCCGAGGACGCCGCTCATCTTCTGCCACTAGCGCATCGTGTCATCTCTTTACTCAAACGCTGGATGTTGGGCACGCACCAAGGAGCGGTCGCTTCCGAGTACCTTCAGGATTACCTCGACGAATTTAGCTTTCGGTTCAATCGCCGCACATCAGCTTCTCGTGGCAAACTCTTCTATCGACTCGCACAGCAGGCCGTCCAAGTCGCGCCCACAACCTACGATTCTCTCGGCAACCACAACTCCTTGTGGTTGGTGGCGTCACGAAAATACCCCTATTCTCAAATGACGTGGGTATTGATGCTTAACGTTTAACGCTCAATCGAAGGGACCGAAAGAGGAAGCCCAACAAGGAGGCCGAAAAAGGAGGCTATTTCTTCGCGGGCAGCGCGCGGGTGTCGTTCACCGAGATACCGCCGTCGATGAGCAGAGTCTGGCCGGTGACGTAACGGCTGGCGTCGCTGGCCAGAAAGATGAGGGCACCCTCGAGGTCGCTTTCCACGTTGCCGGGCCGGCGCAGCGGTATTTTTTCGCTCAGGTATTTCACCCAGGCCGCGTCCTCATACATGACCGCGTTCTGCGCGGTCTTGAACCACCCCGGGGCGAGGCAATTCACGGTCACGCCCGACGGGCCCCAGTCGGCCGCGAGGCTCATCGTGAGCTGCTTGATGCCACCACGGCTCGCGCCGTAGGGAGCCATCCCGGCATAACCGGCCACACACGTGACGGAGCCGATGTTGATGATGCGGCCGCCGCCCTGCCCAGTCATGTGGCGGGCGACCGCTTGGGCCACGAAGAACGGGCCGCGCAGGTTGGTGTCGAGGACGGTGTTCCAGTCATCCCACGTGACCTCAAGCGCGGGCTTGCGGACGTTGCAACCGGCGTTGTTGACCAAGATGTCGATCCGGCCGAGGGCCTGGTGCGCCGCGCTCACGGCGGCTTCGATACTCGGCTGGAGCCGCACGTCGAGGGGCACCGGCACACAGCGCCGCCCTAGGGCCTCGATCTCGCGCCGGGTGCCGTCAAGCGACGCCAGCGTGCGGCTGGTCACCGCCACATCGGCCCCCGCCCGCGCCAGGGCGAGCGCGAAGAAACGGCCCAAGCCGCGGCTGGCACCGGTGATGAGGGCGGTCTTGCCCGTGAGATCGAAAATGGCGGGGGTGCTCATGGTTGAAGGATGACTTTCATGTATTGGCTGCCGCCCTTGGCGCTGAGCCGCGCGAACCAGTCGGCACCCTCGGCCAGCGGAGCGACGGCGCTCATCATGGGCTCCACGCGGATCACGCCGCGGGAGATGAGGTCGAGGCAAAGCGGGTATTCGCCCGCCGAGGAGCAGGTGCCATGGAGCGTGAGTTCGCGCGTGACGACCGCTTGGAGCGGGAATTCGGTCTTGGGCGCTAGGTTCCCGACGAGCACGGCCGAGCCGCCGCGGCGGAGGCACGCGAGTGCCAGCTGGAGCGTAGGCGAAACCCCGACAACCTCGAAGGCCAGGTCGGCCCCCTGCCCGCCGGTCAGCTTGGCGACCTCGGCGGGAACGTCGCAGGTGTCGGACTGGAGGGTGTCGGTCGCGCCGAGTTCGCGGGCCAAGGCGAGGCGTTTCGGTTCGAGATCCACGGCGATGATGCGCTTGGCGCCCGCCCAACGCAGGGCTTGCACGACAAACAGGCCAATCATGCCGCTGCCGACGACCACGGCGGTGTCCGTGGACGCGACCTTCACCCGCTGCACGGCGTGGATGGCGATGGACACCGGCTCCACCATCGCGGCCTGCTCGAACGCTAGGCCGGCGGGCAGTCGGTAGAGGATGCGGGCGGGCAATGCCACGTATTCGGCAAATGCGCCGTGCTGGCGATACTCGGCCGGGGCGACGCCGAGGACGCGCCGACTTTCGCAGAGGTTGATGTGTCCGGTGCGGCAGTATCCGCACTGGCCGCAGGAAATGGTGGAATCAAAGGTTACGCGCTCGCCCAGCTGCCAGCCGGTCACCTCCGGACCGAAGGCGGCGATCTCGCCGGCGGCCTCGTGGCCCATGATGAGCGGGGGCCGGCGGCGGCCGGTCGACCCGTCCCAGCCGTGGATGTCGCTGCCGCAGATGCCGCAGGCGCGAACGCGCACCAGGACCTCGTCTGCAGCGAGCGAGGGAGCGGGAAAATCCACCAGTTCCAATTGCGACGGAGCGGTGAGCAGCAGGGCTTTCATGCGGGCGTGGAGTCGGGGGGCGTGACCACGGCGAAACCTCACAGGTAGGCGGGCCGACGCCAAGAGAAAATAAATAAAACGCGCCGATAGCCCTCAACCCACCGCGGGGCTGAAAAAGGGGGTCTGGCCGGAATGGCGCTAAGTTAGGCCACGAGTGAAGGCAAACTAACGATAATGTCGATCGACGGACTCGAAAGCAGCTTTACCCCTGAAAACGTTAGAGCCATAGCGAAAAACATGCTACTGGAAGTTGATGGCTCGATGAATCGTA
>JANNHA010000011.1:0-6836 GCA_031404135.1 Verrucomicrobiota bacterium
TACGATTCATCGAGCCATCAACTTCCAGTAGCATGTTTTTCGCTATGGCTCTAACGTTTTCAGGGGTAAAGCTGCTTTCGAGTCCGTCGATCGACATTATCGTTAGTTTGCCTTCACTCGTGGCCTAACTTAGCGCCATTCAGGTCTGGCCCAGCCTTGTAGAATGCACAGGACAGGCTACTTATTCTGAAGTGAGTTTCGCCAAGAACTTCGCAACGCTCCCCTAAACCACTCCCGGCACCGATCCCCATAGAAATCAAATTTTCTCTCCGCCGATGAACTGCCGCACTTTTCTTTTATGCGTCCTGGCCAGCGCGGTCTCGGCCTTCGCCGCTGAGCCGAAACAGAGACCGAATGTTCTATTTATATCCGTCGATGATATGAACGACTGGGTGGGAGGCCTCGGCGGTTATCCCGGCGTCAGCACGCCCCACATCGACCGCCTGGCCAAGCGCGGCGCGCTCTTCACCAACGCCCATTGCGCCTCGCCGCTCTGCAATCCTTCGCGCACCGCCCTGCTCACCGGCCTGCGGCCCGACACGACCGGCATCTACAACAACGAGCAGTGGTGGCGCCCGGCCCATCCCGATTACGTCACGCTCCCCATGTATATGCGCCAGCAGGGCTATCACGCCGCAGGTGCCGGCAAGATCTTCCATCACACCTCCGGCTTCAATCCCCCGGACCAGTGGGACGAGTTCCAACTCCAGGAATTCGACGATCCTTGGTATCGCCGCCTCGAGTGGTATCCCTGGGTAAAGAAGATCCCGAATCCCCCCGGCCACCCCTTTAACGGCCTGGCCAACTTCCCGGGAGAATTCGACTGGGGCGTGCTCGACCGCAAAGAAGAAGACTACGGTGACATGGCAGCCGTGCGCTTCGCGGGCGATTTCTTCCAGCGCCAACACACGAAGCCCTTCTTCCTCGCGATCGGCTTGTGGCACCCGCACATCCCGATGTTTGCCCCCCAGAAATATTTCGATCTATATCCCAATCCCCGCCTCCCCGAGGTGCCGACCAACGACCTCGATGATCTTCCCCCCATCGCGAAGAATTTCGCGGCCTCACGGCGCCAGGAGCATGAGCGCATCGTCAAAGAAGGGAAATGGCCCGACGCCGTCCGCGCTTATCTCGCATCCATCAGCTTCGCCGATGCGATGATCGGCCGGGTGCTCGATGCCCTCGAAAAATCACCGCACGCAAAGAACACCGTCATCGTCCTCTGGTCCGACAACGGCTGGCACCTCGGCGAAAAACTCCACTGGCACAAATCGACTCTCTGGGAGCGCTCCACGCGCGTCCCGCTCATCCTCGCCGGCCCCGGGGTCAGCGCCGCGGGCACTCCCCGGGGTCAGTCCGTGAGTCTGCTCGATCTCTATCCCACGATCCTCGATCTCTGCGGTCTCCCCGCCAAGAAAGAGAACGAAGGCGAGACGCTCGTGCCGTTACTCGCGAACGCCACCGCCAGCCACCGTCCCGCTGTGGCCACCTACGGCCCCGGCAATCATATGGTCCGCACCGAACGCTGGCGCTATATCCGCTACAGCGACGGCACCGAGGAGCTCTACGACAACATCGCCGATCGCCACGAATTCCACAACCTCGCGGGCGATCCGCAACACCACGCGCTCAAAACCGAGCTGGCGCAACACCTCCCAAAATCCAGCGCGCCACCGGTGCCTGAGCGCAAAGACTACGATTTCGATTTCCCGACTCACACTTGGAAGCTTAAGTAAACCCCCATCCCCATGCATCGCCTCTTCTTCGTACTCGCCCTGCTCATACCGTGGCTCGCTCAGGCCGCACCGGTCACCTGGTTCAACGTGCGCGACTATGGCGCCAAGGGCGATCAGCTCACCGCCGACACCGCCGCGCTCCAGGCCGCGCTCGACGCGTGCGGTCAGGCCGGCGGCGGCACGGTTTATCTCCCGCCGGGCGATTACACGACCGGCCCGCTTTTTCTTCGCAGCCAGGTGGAGCTCCGGATCGAAGCCGGGGCCATCCTCCGCGCCACGGCCGACAAGAGCGCCTATTTTAAGGACGGCCGCGTCCCTACGACCAATCCCGGTGGCGGTGCCGAACCGCACACCGACTTCCAACTGCTCAACGGCAATGGCCTGCAAAATATCGCCCTGACCGGCCGTGGTCTGATCCACGGTCAAGGCGCCACCGAGTGGTGGGGCCGCGAAAAATTCCGTCCCTTCATTCTCGCACTGAGGGATTGCTCGAACGTTCTCTTCGAGGGACTCACCACGCGCGAATCCCCCACCCACACCTTCTCTTTCAACCAAGTCCACGGTCTGCGCATCCGGGGCGTTTCCCTCTTCAACGACGCCAACAGTCCCAACACCGACGGATTTGCCCTGAGCAGTTGCACCGATGTCCATATCAGCGACGTCACTATGGAGACCGGCGATGACTGCATCACGGTCCACGGCGGCACCCGCGGACTCACCATCGTCAATTGCAGTTTACGCACGACGTGGGGCGTCCTCGTTATCAGCGACGGCAGTGAGATCACGATGACGAACTGCATCGTTCAAGGTCAGATGCTCTTGAAGGGTATCCGGAAAGCCGAACACGTCATTATCTCCAACATCGTGGCCCGCGGCTCCGGCCGGCTCTTCTCGATGCAGACCGGCGGCCCGGCCCGTCACATCACGCTCAGCAACATCACCGCGCACGGTTTTGCGCAGGCCGGTTGGATGGAAAACGTCGAACACCTCGTGCTCGACAACGTGAAGGTTATCCGCGCTCCCGGTCCCGCCGCCGACACTATCCGCAACGGTCTCGATTTTAAAAATATCCGCGGCCTTACCCTGCGTCACGTCGAGTTGCACAATGTCGAGGAGGGTCCCGCCATCTTCGGCGACACGATCAGCGATCTCGAAATCGATGGCCTCAAGTGCTTCGGCTTGCCGCCCACGGGCCCCTGGATCGACCTGCGGCAAACCCACCACGCTTACATTCACGAGAGCCGCGGTGCGCCGGATACCGTTTTCCTCCAAGTGAGCGGCGAGCACACGGCGCGCCTCCGTCTCGCCAATAACGATCTCGACGGCGCCACCCTCGCCGTGAATCCCGAGGTGCCGGCCAACGCCATCACCGAAACCCAGGTCCGCATCCACGGCGTGCAGGCCCCCGCCACGGTCGCCCCGCACACGCCCATTCCTGTGACTGTGCGGGTCGAAAACCTCCGCGACTCGGCCGGGCTCAGCGCTCTCGTCCTCACGCTCGATGGCCAGCCCGCGCTCACGCGTTGGCTTTGGCTCAACGCTCTGGAGAGCCGCGAAGTGATTTTGCCCGCGCCGCGGCTCTATGTCGCCGGCCCCCATCAACTCGCTGTCAACACCCAGCCGCCCGTCGCGTTCGCTGTGACACCCGCCCCGGCCGCACTCGAGTGGACCGATCTGGTCCGGCAACCCGAAATCGTCCGCGTCAACGAACCAGTCCGCCTCAGCGCGCGTGTGCGCAACGTCGGCAGCAGCCCGCTCACGCGCACCATCGCTCTGGCCCAACCCAGCGGCCCGCTCACCAGCCAATCCCTGACGCTCGCCCCCGGCGAAAGCCAGACGCTCACCTTCACCGTGAATCCGAAGGAGGCCGGCCTACACCGCTACACGCTCGATGGCCAAGCTTTCCCGCCGCTCAAGGCCTATGCTCAGGCCCTCGACTCCACGGTGCTCGACCTGGATTTCGAAGACCTCAGCGGCGATCTCGCCCGCGATCGTTCCGGCCTCGGCCACGACGCCGTGCTCAAGGCCAATCCCGGCGGCACCAAGCCGCAGGGCGCGCCCGGACATCGCGGCCAAGGTTTACTTTTCAACGGGAACAGTGCGTACGCCGAGATACCCCGACAGCTCCTGCGTTATCCGATGACGCTCACCGCTTGGGTGCGGCTCGGCACCTTGACGCCTTCCAGCATCGGTGGCCGCCAGATGCTGCTCTTCGCCGGCAGCCCGCGCGCCAACGACGGATTCGGGCCGGAGGAAGAAATCCATCTCGCCGTCGATGCGGGCGATTTCCTGGCTTTCACCAGCAGGGCCGAAGGCCGCACCGATGTGCGCACGCCGCTGGCCGATAAATCCGGCCTGCACTTTGTCGCGGTCGTTTATGGCGATGCCCCGCAACTCTACCTCGATGGCAAGTTGGTCGATGCCAACCCGCCCTTGGTAACCCCGCTTAACTTTTCGCGCCTCGTGGACCGTCTCTACCTCGGCCGGCCGACGAATGCGGCCCTCCGTTATTATAGCGGCCTGCTCGACGACCTGCGGATTTATCAGGAGCCGCTCAAGGCCGCCGAAATTCTCCAGCTCTACGGCGAGGGAAGGTAAGCATTCGTCCTGTTTCCACTTTAGAACAACCCGCGTTAACCTCATGGTTTCCTCATGAAGTCCCTGCTCCTTGTCGCCCTTTTCGCAGCTGCTCCGCTCCTCGCCGCTGATCTGCCTCAGGCCATTCCGCTCTGGGCCAATGGCGCCCCCGGCTCGGAAGCTCGAAAAACCGAAGCGGAGAAGACCGAACCAAACAGCGTCAATGTGATCAATGTTCACAACCCCAGCCTCACGCCCTTCCTCCCGGCGGCAGGCAAGGGCACGGGCTTGGCCGTGATCATCGCCCCCGGCGGTGGTCACGCCAAACTCTGTGTCGGTCACGAAGGTTATGCGCTCGGCCAATGGCTTCAGGAGCAGGGCATCGCCGCCTTCGTGCTGAAATACCGGCTCTCCAAGGAGGCCGACAGCCCTTACACTCTCGAAGGCCACGCCATGGATGACGCCCGGCGCGCCCTCCGCACGGTGCGAAGCCGGGCGCAGGAATGGGGGATCCGACCTGATCGCATCGGTATCCTTGGCTTCTCCGCCGGCGGAGAACTCGCCGCCTTCTCGGCCATGAAATCCGACTCCGGCAAGGCAGATGACGCGGATCCCATCGAACGGGTCAGCAGCCGTCCTGATTTCCAAGCGCTCATCTATCCGGGCAAGTCGGGCCTGTTCACGGTCGAGCCGGGCATGCCGCCCGTGTTTATCGCCTGCGGTTACGGCGACCGCCCCGACATCGCCGAGGGCATGGCTTCGCTCTATCTCAAATACAAGGCCGCCGGAGTCAAAGCCGAGTTGCACATCTACGCCAATGCCGGACATGGCTTCGGCTATCGTCACGGCACCAAGACCGCCGCCGGCGCCTGGGTCAACCGCTTCCGCGAATGGCTCGTCGACAGCGGGCTGCTGTAATACCACAGACCCATTCTTCCCGGATTGAGAACCAGCGGCCGCACCGCGCCCATGATCACGCGGGCAGGCCCTTCACGCGCATGGAAGCCTACCGCCGCGATCTCATGCCGGCACTCAGCGCTTGAACTCCCCTCGTTCATCCTTCAACAACCCAATCAGAGCAGGGGGAGGAGCCTTCACCCCTCGCCCCTGCACCCCTTCCCAATCTATTTCTTAATTTACCCGATCCCCCCTGTCCCATGCTTAGGGCCACTTCACTATGAATCCATTCCTCTGGGCGGCAAACAGCGTGAAACACCGTGGTTTGATGCACACCCTCCGGGTGGGATACAGCGCTTTGGCCGATCTGTGTTTTGATTTTCGGCACGGTACAGACACTATGCGATGGAAGAATCTACAGGATTTGACGGTAGACTCAGAAAACAAGGTGCACGGCGTACGTTATCAGGCCTCTAAAGCGGCGCCATTGGTCCAACTGTTAAATACCTTCGAGATTCCCAAGGACGGCACGTTCGTCGATTTCGGCTCGGGGAAAGGAAGGGTTCTGTTGCTGGCCGTTCAGTGTGGATTTCGCCACGTAATCGGCGTGGAGTTTTCGTCCCAACTGTGCGACGTTGCGCGGAGTAATGTGGCGGCGCTGAAACAACGCTTGGGACGTCCGATCAACGTGGAAATTGTCGAGATTGATGCGGCGAAATTTGAGATCCTCGAAGATCAGACCGTGTTTTATCTCTACAATCCTTTCAATGAGGTGGTGCTGAGTCAGGTGATGGCAAACCTCCGCGATTCGCTTTCCCGTTCCGCCCGCAAGGTCTGCCTAATCTACAACACCCCCATTCATCGCGCGGTGGTCGAAAAATCGGGTATCTTTTCGCGCACCGTTGAGTTTGAGGCTCAGGGAAATCGGTTTTGCATGTTTCAAAACTGATCGCGGTCGACCGGTGATCCAAAGCAAACACCGTCAGACGGGAAACTGAACCGTCTTTGCGTTAAACTGGCTTGTGTACACCGATCCATTTCACAGAGGGCGATCCGAGGGTGCACAGAGCGTCACCGAGCAAGGCCAACCCCTGTCTCTGTGGCTCTCTGTGCAACCTCCTGCCGCCTCTGTGACTCAAATCCGGTCCGTTGAAAACTTGGATTTGTCGATCTGTTCACTGCAGGAAACGGAGGACGGGTTTTGAACACCAAGGTCGCCAAGAGCGCGAAGAACGGAGGGTGTACTTTGTGATCTTTGCGTCCGGGGTTTTCCTTGGCGGCCTTTGCGGTAAAACGGTTTGTTAGGATCGTTCACGGTTTCCTCTTCCACCGCCTCTGTTAGAACAAAAGTCCGATGGCTACCGCCGACTCCGTGCTCACTCTCGCCGATCTCGAAAACTGGACCAATCAAAAAGACCACCGCAATCACCCCATGCTCCAGAACCACTCCGCCGCGCTAGCGGCTTCGTTCAGTAGAGTAGAGCGCCGGGATAAACCTAAATCCCGCAGTTGAGGATCAAGGGATTGGTTGGGGGAGCCAGTGATCGGGGCCGAGGGGGTTATTCCAGCACAGGTAACGTTCGAATCGCTGTTGCAGGTCCAACTGCGGCGCAATTGAACTGAGCC
>JANNHA010000012.1:0-47529 GCA_031404135.1 Verrucomicrobiota bacterium
ACGATTCATCGAGCCATCAACTTCTAGTAGCATGTTTTTCGCTATGGCTCTAACGTTTTCAGAGGTAAAACTGCTTTCGAGTCCGTCGATCGACACTATCGTCAGTTTGCCTTCACTCGTGGCTTAACTTAGTGCCATTCCGGCCAGACCCCTTTTTCAGATCCCCTTTTTCAGATCCCCAGATACGGCCCCAGCGCACG
This sequence comes from Verrucomicrobiota bacterium, assembly GCA_031404135.1. Classification (GTDB taxonomy): domain Bacteria; phylum Verrucomicrobiota; class Verrucomicrobiia; order Opitutales; family Opitutaceae; genus JADKHC01. Next base: position 201 of record JANNHA010000012.1, read on the forward strand.
CAACGGAGCCGCCGAAAAAGAAAACAGCGAAACCAAAACACAGAGGAAAAAATGGAATTCGTGCGCATGAAAATGTGGCCTGGAAACAAGTTTCATGAGGTTCCCTTTTTGCGCGCAAGCGGCTTGTGCAAACTGCGGTGTGTTCCTCAACCTCCCGTCAGCCGAGCGCCAGCACCACGATGCCGCACACCATCGCTGCGGCCGCCCAAAGACGCCGCCTCTGATCGCTCTCCTTGAGGAACTTCACCCCGAAAAACGCACCGATCAAAATACTCACCTCCCGCGCAGGCGCTACATAGCTAACCGGCGTAAAACTCATCGCCGTCAGCACCAAAACATAAGCCGCAGGTGCCGCCAACGTCATGATCAACGCATGCTTGCGGTGCTCCTGCCACTCGCGCACCACCTCGGCACGCCGACGCCAAGCAAACGGCGTCAACAAACAAAGCTGCGTGAGCGCCGTGCCCGCATCGTAAAGCAACGGCGGTATCAACCAGTAGGATACGCCCTGCCTGTCCCAAAGCGTGTAGGCAGCGATAAAGAATCCTGAAATAATCCCGTAGCGCAGCCCATTCACGGAGGCACCGCTCTCAAACCGGCGGCCGAACCATCGAATCCCGCCTGTGAGATAAAAGATGCTTCCGATCACCAAGAAGCCGCCGCCGATGACCAGCAACGAAGGTCGTTCACCTAGCAGCCACACCGCGCCCACCGTCGAAAGCAGCGGCCCCGTACCGCGCGCCAATGGATAGATGAGCGAGAAATCGCCCTGCCGGTATCCACGCTGCAAATACAACGAGTATGAAGTCTTCAAACAGCCGCTCACAAAAATGACCGCCAAGGCCAGCCACGGCAGTGAAACCGGTTTCAGTGTACAGTAAACCGCAACCACCGGCACGTAGCCAGCGACGATCAGGATACTGACCAGATAGACAAACGGCAGTCCACCCCCCGCACGTTTCGCCCAGTAATTCCAGGTCGCATGGAGCACCGCAGCAACCAGCAAAAGTAGGAGCGCCAGCGACGTCATGCCCACAGACAACACGCACAACCCGCGCACGCCGAGCGCAATTTCCCCCTCCTGAGGGCAGCACGTTTGTAACGTATTACGTTACAAACGACGGCCAGTCATTGCCTCAAAAAACCCGGTTTTAGCGCACTGGACTGGTTACTCAAGCCGTCGTCAGACGCGCTTTGACGTCGGCGAGACTCAGGCCTTCGATCTGCACGACTTTCTGACGCGACTTGTCGCCTTGCACGAGGGTCACGGCACGATGATGCAACTGGAGCGTCTCAGCGAGGAACTCGCACAGCTCTTCGTTGGCGCGGCCTTCAAGAGCAGGAGCGTGAACCTTGACCTTCAACGCTTCGCCCAACCAGCCGGCAACGGCATTGCGCGGGGCATTAGGGATGGCCTTGATCGCCAGACGACAGTTCATCGCAACGAATAACTTTTGCCTCAAGCAAGTGCTTCGGCCAGCGCAGCAATGATGTCCTCGGCCGGCTCACAGCCGAGCGACAGCCGCACGAGTTCGGCATCAAGGCCGCTGGCGTGCAAGGTTGCGCGGCCGGCCTCGTTGATGACGAGGTCGTAATGCGCGAGAAATATAAAGGGGCAGACAAGCGTGTTCTTCATGCCGAAACTCGCGCCCTTGGGCAGACGCAGGCGGTCGTAGAAATCGGCCAGCGGCCCATCGACCTTGAACGAAATCATACTGGCGACGGCGTCGGGTGAACGGGCGAGCCGCAAGAAATTTTCACTCGAATCCGGATGGCCCGACCAGCGAAGATTCTTCACGCGCGGATGTTGGCGAAGAAATTCAACCACCGCAGGCGCAGTCTGGTTTACGCGGGTAATCACGGCCGCGTAGTCAGCGATCTGGACGGCGAGCCGGCCCACGTCGCGGGTGTAAACCGGTTCGAGCCGCCCTGGAAGTTGGCGCTTGAAATCGGTTGCGTAGGGGCTTTGTGGATTCACGACAACGGCACCCATGATGACGTCGCCCTCGCTGGCGGCGTACTTGGTCAGACTGTTGACCGCGAGATCACAGTACGGGAGAACGTCGATGTTGTGCGGCGAGGCGATGGTGGGATCGACGATGAAGATCGCACCGTGCGCCCGGCAAAGTTCGGCGATGGCCGGCAGATCGGGTGTCTGGATCAGCGGATTGGTTGGAGTCTCGGTAATGACGCCAGCGATTTCGTGTCCGCGTTCGGCGAAGATCCGGCGCAAGGCAGCCAGATCAAAAACGTCATTGACGTATACGTAGTCGCGCTCGGGCTTCGGCGTGAATTTCTTCAGGATGGAGATCGTATCGAGGTAGAGCCAGCCGAGTTGAACCCAGACGGTGCGTTGACGCGCTTGTTGAATTTGTGAAGCGATGCGGAAGCTGGCGTAAATGGCGTTCATACCGCTGCAGGCAAGGAACACGTCTTCGGCGGTGACATGGCCGAAGGCCTTGGCGACGGCATTTTTCACACGGCCGGGCGCGTAGCCTTCGAAGGTGACTTCGGGTTGCGGCTCGGTGATTTCCCGCACGCGCAAAAGATAATCCTCCGCTTCGCGCGAAGAGAGGAGCGAACCCGTGTGTTGGAGGAAAGTTTTAGCGCTGGCGAAAATCTCGGCATTTTCCGGAAACGCCACGCCGCTCAGGCCCTCGTGTTCGATGACCTGCGTCTCAGCCGGAGCCAGCCAGGCCTGCAGCGCGGCGGCAGCGGAAGGCGAAGCCGTGAGCCAGGCGAGATGCCCCTTGAGACCGAGTGCGTTGAGCACGTGTACGGCGGCTTGGCGCAAATAAGGGTGTTGCACGAAGCGCGGATAACCCGAGCAAAGGTGCTGCATGGTCTCTGGCGCTTTGGTTTCGTAACCGACAATATCGCGCATGGTCGGCAGGCTGCATGAGACGCCATGGAGGCTGGCGGGGATGCGCTTTCCGAGAGGGATGTGGGCGAAGGCGGACATGGCTGCAGGAAATTGTTGATGGGAGAGGCAATCCCTAGCCGCACCCCGGGCACAGGCGAACAAAAAGACAGAGGTGGCGGTTTGCCATTGGCCATTTGCTGCATTTCATGGCGAGTTTCCTGCATGAAATTTGTTTCGTGGAACGTGAATGGCGTACGCGCCGTATTGAAAAAGGACCTGCTCAAGATCATGGAAGCTTTCGATGCCGACGTGATCTGCCTGCAGGAAACCAAGGCGCATCCCGGCGATGTGCAGCACGTGGCCTGGCCGCACGGTTTTGAAGCGCACTGGAACTCGGCGGCGAAAAAAGGTTACAGCGGCACCGTCACATTTACCCGGGTGAAACCGTTGAGCATCTCGTTTGGGATCGGACTGCCGGACCACGATGGCGAAGGGCGCGTTGTCACAACGGAGTTTACCGATTTTACGTTGGTTAATGTTTATCAACCCAACTCGCAGCGCGGCCTGACGCGGCTCGCTTATCGCGTGAACGAATGGGATCCGGCGTTTCTCGCGTTCATCAAGAAACTCGAAAAGAAAAAACCGGTTATTTTCTGCGGCGATCTCAATGTCGCGCACGCGGAGATCGATCTGGCCAACCCCAAAACCAACCGCCGCAACGCCGGTTTCACCGACGAGGAGCGAGATAACTTTTCTGCCCTCCTCGCGAGTGGCTTTGTGGATACGTTGCGCGAATTCGCAAAAGGTCCGGGCCACTACACGTGGTGGAGCCAGATGGCCAACTGCCGGGCACGCAATATCGGGTGGCGCGTCGACTACTTTGTCGCCAGCGAACAGTTACGGTCAGTGCTGAAGGGCGCGTCAGTCCTCCCCGCGGTGATGGGCAGCGACCATTGCCCCGTCGTGCTGGAACTAAAATGAAGGCCGCCGCCGACGTCACCATGCCACTCGAACTTAAAGACCTGATGTTGCGCCCGCCGCGTCTGACGCTCGCCGTGGTGGAGAGCATGACGTGCGGCTGGTTGCAGACGCGCATCGGGGCGATCCCGGGCGCATCGCAGTTTTTTCTCGGTGGACTCACGGCCTATGAGCTCGATCAGAAGGTTCGGCATCTCGGCGTGGACCGCACCCAGGCGAAAGCGGTAAACGCCGTTTCCCAAACCGTGGCCGCGCAAATGGCCCTCGGCGGCTGCACGTTTTTCAAGAGCGACCTCGTTCTATCCACGACCGGCTACGCCGAACCGTGCCCGGCGCAGGGCGTGACGGAACCGTTTGCCTTTTGGGCATTGGCGCAAGTTCGTTCAGGCGATCCGGCCGCCATCGTTCACAGCGGTCGAATCGAGTGCGTCGGCGCCGGTCGCGTCCAGGCTCAGCAACACGTGGCCGATGGTGTGCTAAGCGAATTAATTAAATATCTGACCAGCCTGCGCGGTTGACGGCGTCGCGAGCTAACCCAGCCCGCGTGCCTCAACCTCGTCTTCGTCCCAACCCAGATAGTGGCCGAGTTCGTGCAGGTAAGTGAGCCGGACTTCTTCGTCGTAGCGCGCTGGCTCGCCCTCCGCTTCGTCGTAGATATTTTCCACGAAGAGAAAAATCTGCGCGGGCACCGAGTTGCCCAAGCCCGCCTCGACACCGCACGGTTCGCCCACGAAAAGCCCCATGATATCGTCCTCAAACTCATCGCCAAGAATCACGGCATCCGGCCATTCGTGATAACTCACCGGCAGTTTCAGCGCGAGCTCGCGGATCTCGTCCGGAAGCATTCGCTGCGTTCGGGCGACGACTTGCTGGGCACGGGTGACAAGTTCGGAATTTAACATGCGATGAAACATTTCACCTGCACTGGGCGTCTGGTCAGGTGTTAACATCAACAATCGTTAATCACCCTACTGTTTATGAAAAGCATGTTTAAACTTCCTCTCGTCGCGGTCGCTTTTGCCATCGCGATTCCTTTCACGTTCGCGCAAGACGCCGGCACGCCCCCTCCTCCGCCGCCTCCCGGTGAACAGGGTCCCGGTGGCCCTGGTGGCCCAGGCAAAGCTCAGCGTGGCGACCGGTTCAAGATGATGGTTGAGCAACTTAAACTCACGGAAGACCAGAAAGCCAAAATCAAGCCGATCCTAGAGGAAGACCAGAAAGCCATGAAAGCTTTGCGTGAAGACCAATCGCTCGACAAAGCCACCCGCCGCCAAAAGAGAGAGGAAATCATCAAGCGCTCCGGCGAACAAGTTCGGCCACTTCTCACTCCGGAACAGCAGAAAACCTTCGATGAAATTAAGGATAGCGGCCCCGGTGGTATGAAGGAAGGCAAAGAAAAGAAATAGCTCCGACGACCCGCTTTAACTCAACGCCGATCCCGCAAGGGCCGGCGTTTTTTTTCGTTTTGGACACGCGCGAATCTGATGCGCAGGCTGCGGGTTCATGAGTAAACCTCGAATGATTATCGTCGGTGGCGGCGCTGCCGGATTCTTTTCCGCCATCGCCTGTGCTGAATCGAACCCAGAGGCCGAGGTGCTCATCTTCGAACTGACATCCCATCTTTTGTCGAAGGTGCGTGTTTCGGGTGGCGGACGCTGCAATGTGACGCACGCCTGTTTCGAGCCCCGCGAACTGGTGAAACGTTATCCACGCGGCAGCCGCGAATTGCTCGGCGCATTTTCCCGCTGGCAACCGCGTGACACGATCAACTGGTTCGCCGCGCGGAAAGTCGAACTGAAAACCGAGGACGATGGCCGCATGTTCCCCCTCACTGACGACTCGGCGACCATCGTCGAATGTTTAATACGAGCCGCTAGTTCGGCCGGCGTAAAGGTGCGGACCGGCTGCGGCGTCACCCACACCGAAAAAAGATCCGATGGCAGCGGATTTACCGTAACCCTATCGAGCGGCGAATCTCTCGATTGCCAACGCCTGCTGATCGCCAGCGGCGGAAGCAAGGCCGCCGGAGGCCTCTCGCTCGCCCAGAAACTGGGCCACACGGTGGAGCCGCCCGTGCCCTCGCTCTTCACCTTTCACATCGACGATCCACGCTTGAGCGAACTAGCCGGACTCTCCGTCGAAAACGCCGTCGTCTCCGTATCCAGCCTAAAACTACGCGAACAAGGTCCGCTCCTTATCACACACTGGGGCATGAGCGGGCCAGCCATCCTGCGGCTTTCGGCCTGGGGCGCGCGTGTGCTGCACAGCGTGGACTACAAATTCACGCTCACCGTTAACTGGCTCGGCGGACGCCCCCTGGATACGGTACGCAACGAGCTGGCTGCGGCACGCACCGCAAATTCCCGCAAACAGGTCGCCACCTGGAACCCGTTCGCCATCCCACAACGCTTCTGGGAAAAACTCGTGGCCGGTGCCGGCGTGGCGCCCACTGCGATCTGGACTTCCGTATCGAACCAACTGCTTGCAGCCATCGCCGGCCAGGTCGCCGCCGGTGAGTTTATCGTGGCAGGCAAGAGCATGAACAAGGAGGAATTTGTCACCTGCGGCGGTGTTCGCCTGAGCGAAGTTGATTTTAAAACGATGCAAAGCCGCATCTGCCCGGGCCTGTTTTTCGCAGGCGAAGTGCTCGACATCGACGGCGTGACCGGCGGGTTTAACTTCCAGGCCGCTTGGACCACCGGCTGGCTGGCTGGAAAGGCGATGGCGGAAAGTTCGTCCTAACCATGTCCTACTGGCAAATCCTCCTTCTCATCCTGCCGGTCTTCGTTTTGATCGCGATCGGCGTGGGGCTGCGCCGGTTGTCGTGGCTGACCGCCGAAGCCGACGCGAGTCTGCTGAAGATGGTGTTCAATTTCCTCTACCCCTGCCTGATCTTCGAAAACGTTCTCGGCAACGACGCACTGCGGGTGCCCTCGAATCTCGCGCTCGCACCGCTGCTCGGCATGGTGCTGATGGCATCCACCATCGTTGCCTCACTCTTCGCCGGGCGGGCGCTGGGCCTGACGCAAGGCCACGGGCTGCGCACCTTCGCGTTTGCAGCCGGGATAAACAACTACGGCTACATCCCAATCCCGCTCATGGCGGCGCTTTTTGGTCCTGAGAGCCTGGGTGTGCTGCTGGTGCACAATGTCGGTTGTGAAGCCGCGATCTGGACTGTGGGCATTCTGGTGCTTTCCGGTTTGTCGCTGCGCGAAGGTTGGAAGAAATTGGTCAACCCGCCCGTGATCGCGCTCCTGCTGGCGCTTGCCGGAAACCTCCTCGGGGTCGGCCCTTACGTGCCGGGTTTTGTACGCGAGGTCATCCACCAAAGTTCGCTGTGTGCGATTCCGCTCGGCTTGATGCTGATCGGCGGAACGCTCGAACAGTACTTCGAGAAACCTAGCGAGCTGTTCGACCCGAAGGTCACCCTCGGCGCGACGCTGCTCCGGCTTGGCGTTTACCCACTGATCTTTCTCGTGATTGCGAAATATCTCCCGTGTACGATCGAGCTAAAACGCGTGCTCGTCGTACAGGCAGCGATGCCTGCGGGGATTTTGCCCATCGTAGTGGCGAAACACTACGGCGGCCATCCGCTGACGGCGGTGCGTGTGGCGGTCGGCACCACGGTGGTCGGCATTCTTGTCATACCTCTTTGGATACGCGTCGGACTGGCCTGGGTATTTTAAAACCAAAAACAAAAAGACCGTGCAGCGAAGCACGGTCTCGTGAAAGACGACTGCTTGGGAACGCTTCAGCTCTCCAGATTAAATTTGATCGGGATCACCAGGCTCACCTTCACGGGGCTGCCACCTTTTTGGGCGGGCTTGAATTTCCAATTCTTAACCGCGTTAAGGGCAGGTTGATCAAACTCCGCATTGCTGGACTTCGATACCGAACAGGCCGTCACGGCACCATTTTCGTCAATATCGACCCGAATGGCCACCATTCCAGAGATCCCGTCCTTAGCCATCCGGCTCGGATATTCCGGGGGCGGCGTTTTGACCGGCACCGGGCGGGTATCAAATTCTTCGGCAGCCGTTGCATGCAAGGCGGCGAACGAGGTCAGCAGCAAGCTGAGTATGAGAGTTTTGAGGCCGTAGGATTTCGTTTTCGACATAAATGGGTGAGCTGTGTTTTTGTGACTGCGAATTGCTAGCAGATGCAGGTCGTTCGCCGAGCGAAAAACACCGAACTAAGGAATGGTCCCTAGAGGCACCCCTACTCCCCTCCCGGTTACGCGAGCTCACACACCCAAACCGGGAAAAAAATTGTCGTGGCGTCCCAGTCCCCGCATACCAAACTGCCTTTTTAGCCTCTAGCCGTTGAAAACCAATCCTCGCGTCCTCGAAAACCTGCGTCGCCTGCTCTGCTCGCTGCAAAACCACATTCGCGACGCCGTGGCCGGAGCGCGCAGCACCCACGCAAAATCGTTCGCAAAAATCGCGGCGGTCACGCAGGCCGATACCATTTACCAAATCGATAAAATCAGCGAGGCCGCCATTCTCGATTGGTTCGATAAAAACTGGCCGCGCACGATGCCCGTCGAGCTCGTCATGGAAGGCATTGAGGACGGCGAGACTGTAACATTTCCCCGCAGCACACCGGTGGAGGAAACTGCTTGGAAATGCATTCTCGATCCGATCGATGGCACGCGCTGCATCATGTACGACAAGCGCAGTGCGTGGTCGCTCGCCGGCATCGCACCCCAACGTGGCGCCAGAACCAACGTCGCCGACATCGTCGTCGCCGCGATGACCGAACTTCCCACCACCAAACAACTGCGCTCTGATCAATTCAGCGCCGTGCGTGGCGGCCCCCTGCGTGCGACCGCCTGCGATCATCCGGGTGCTCGCCCCCGCGCGCTCACCGTGCGTCCTTCATCGGCACGGGATTTCAAACACGGCTTTGCCTCTTTTTCAAGGTTCTTCCCCGACGGCCGAACACTCACCTCGCAAATCGAGGAAAAGATCTGGCACGAACTGCACGCCGGCGAAACCGGCGCATCGCCACTCATCTTTGACGATCAATACATCTCTTCCGGTGGCCAGATCCACGAATTGATGACTGGCCGGGACCGATTGGTTGCGGACATCCGCCCCCTCGTGTTTCGCAAACTCGGCATCCCCTCCGCGCTCGCCTGCCATCCCTACGACATCTGCACCGCGCTCTTACTTGAGACGGCTGGCGGCGTGGTCGAAGCACCCCTCGGCGGAAAGCTGGCCACGCCACTCGACACAACCACGCCCGTCGCGTGGATCGGCTTTGCGAATCCCCATCTGGCTCGCCTGGCCCGTCCTGTGATACGCCGGGTGCTCCGCGAATTTCTCGCCTGACGCCGCCCGACCAGCCGAGCGGCCAGCCGACTGAGCACGTTGACTTGCACCAAGAAACCTACCACAACCACGCCCTCAATTTTCAATTCAAAGCCAGCTAAGCACGTTCGCGTGAAGCCTCCCGGCTTTCGCGGCGCGCCTACGGTTCTCGTATAACCGCCTGGCCTTAAACAAAAAAACGAACATGAAAAACGCCAAGCTGCCCGCTGCAAAAAAAAAGAACCTGCTTCTCCACCGGGAGACCGCCCAAACACCGGCAAAAATTGTCCGCCGTTACGATCCCGCGTTCAAGGTAACGCGCGCCTACCGTGACTCACTGCCCGACGTGATGGATGCCGTCGGCGCGATCGAAGGGGCAAACGCCCCCATCCAGCAGGTGGGTGTATCCAATTTTAAACTACCGCTCAAGTACGCCACGAAATCCGGCAAGCCCTTGGAACTCGAGACCTCCGTCACGGGCACGGTTTCACTCGAGGCCAACCACAAGGGCATCAACATGAGCCGGATCATGCGTTCGTTTTACGAGCACCAGAACGAGCTCTTCACGCCAGCCTCGCTGAAAAAAGTGCTCGCCGAACACCGGAACCGCATCGGTTCGCTCGAAGCGCGCCTTCGACTGAGTTTTTCGTATCCGCTGGTGCAACGCAGCCTGCGCAGCAACCTGTCGGGTTACCGGTATTATTCGGTTGTGTTTGAAGGCTGGCTGAATCGCGACAATACGTTTCGCCAGTTCATCGAGTTCGATTTCGTCTATTCCTCCGCCTGCCCCTGCTCGGCCGAACTCGCGGAACATGCGCGGAGCACGCGCAGCACCTACGCGCTCGCCCACAGCCAGCGTTCGAAAACGCGATTGCGCGTCGAGATCGCCGACGGAAAAAAACTCATGATCGAGGACCTGCACGCACACTGCATCGCAGCGCTGCGCACCGAGACCCAGGTCATGGTGAAGCGCGAGGACGAGCAGGCATTTGCCGAACTTAACGGAGCGTACCTAAAATTCGTCGAAGACGCGGCGCGTCTGGTTTACGAACAGCTCAATGCCGACCCGCGCATCAAAGATTTTCAGGTCGCCTGCTCGCACTTGGAATCGCTGCACTCGCACGATGCTGTCTCCGTCATTTGCAAAGGCGTGCCCGGCGGTTTCACCGCAGATTTCTCGAACTTCCGTTCCCTAGTTTGTTAAAAACCCGTGATCTTGCAGGCTGCAAGACCGTACCCTTCAAAGGCCATGCCAAATGCAAGAGCGCCGCGCGGCCGTCAACCGTAGCATCACTCTAAATAGCTCCCGTCGAGTAACTAAAGCAAATATTCTCCGCTTGGCATGCGCTGGGCTCAATGTGGGGTGCAGCCTCGTCTGCCCCCACCCATTCATGAATATCAAAAACGCTCTAGGCTTTTTCTCTCTCGGCCTCCTGATGCACACAACGCTGGTGGTCGTGCAGTCGCTGTCAGATTCTACCGGGTCAGGCGCGGCCGAATCCGTGCGAACACTATGGGTGCAGTTTATGAGCTGGTTGATTGGCGGGATCGGCATCGGAAATCTCGCTCGCGAAGGAATGGCGCGCATGCCTGCTTACCTCACCGCAATGGTTCCGGAACGTCTCCTGCGTCCGGTCGAAACCCAGTCCGAAGCGCGTCAGTTGCCGGTTCCAGCCCGCGTGGGCATTTCCAGCTGAGAGGCGCAGGGCTATTAGAGGTTTCTGCCAGTTGTCGTTCAGCCCTGTTTCAGATGGGCAGGGTCGGCTTCCACCTCATGACAGGCTTTGATGAATGAGGCAGCAGACCAAGCTTGGAACGCCTTGCCCATCGGGCGACCGGTAACGCCGTGGGCCCATTCGTTGAATTCCCATTCCTGATCGCGCCCGGCATGGTTGAGGTGAGCGAGTTGGACGAGTTCGCGCAACGCCACGTCGTGAAAACCGATGCGGTGAATAAACCTGACCCACATGCCACCGACAAATGGCCAGATGCCACCGTTGTGGTAGTGATGAGGGAGGTTGAGCAGATTGATGGTGTAATAGGCGCGCCAGTCTGGATCGCCGGCCTGCACAACCGGATAAAGATTTGCCACAGGCCAGGGAGTATTTACGCCCACGCCCCACATGAAGCGGAAAGCAGTGCGCGCTCGCTCGATGTCGAGCAGGTTCATGAGGTAGGCGAGCACATTGGCGTAAACGTCGCAGCGCCAGCTAAAGGAAAAGGGCGTGATTTCGGCCAACAAATATTGCGCGTCGCCAAGGCCGAACTGTCGTTCGGCAAAACGATTTGCGGTCGGCTGTTGTACGTCGTTGGCGTGCGTGGTCGGCCAGAATGTATCCAAGACGCGGTTACGAATATTCTGAGACCATCTGAGGTAATCGGCTGCTTTTTCGAAGTCTCCCAGCAATTCAAGCAAGCGGCCGAAGCAGACGTTGGTGCGGAACCAGAGGACCTCGTCGTAAAGCACATTATAGCTGCGACCGAAGAGATCAGTCCAATCGCCAGCCTCGGGAATTTCGAGCAGGCCATCGTTATTGCTGTCGTGAGCACTGAGCCAGTTCATCGCGCGTTGCAGGCGTTCGGCGTGGGCACGCAGAAAGGCGAGATCGCCGGTTTTGATGATGAAATTATAGCAGGCAATAATGACCCAAAGACCGCTGTCGATGGAGCAAATATTACCAACGCCACCGTAGTCGGGCTCACCCGTTTCAAGACGGACATTGGCGGGAACCTGACCCGAGGGAGAGATGGCACTGAGGAGGGTTTCGAGCGTGCGCCGTTGGGCTGTCTTGATGTCCTCGTCGTCGAGATCGAGCGTGTTGATAAGTGTGATGGCTCCGTCGCGGGCCCAGACGCTGCGATAATTGGCATCGGTGCCGGTGACGGCGTTGTCATCCAGCGAGCAAGCGGAGAATCCGAGGGGTGTGATGTTTTTGCGCAGTGCGATGAGTGCGTGTTCATAACCGGTGCGAATGAGCCGGCGGTCGTCGTCGTTTAGTGTTTCCAGCTTGGTTCCGGTGAAGAGCAGGCGGAAGCCCGGCTCCATTTTTTGCGAAGATCTATTGGTTTGGGTTATCGAGGGCAGTTCCGCGATCACGCCGAAGTGGTGCAGGCCGTCGAGCACGCCATCAGCCAGCACCTGGCGTGCGGTGTAGATCGGTATATCGACGGTGGCTTCGAAGAGTTCAGGTTGGGCGTTATCGACGATTATGCCACGCACACCCGGCAGGCGAAACATGCTGCTGTCATTTCCAGTATCCCCCGCGACGATCACCGTATCGAGCGGGAGGTTCAACTTGGTGCAGAGACGCTGAAGCGCGGCCCCCTTGCTGGCGTGCTTCGGCAGGATGTCGAGGTCGCGCTTGCTCGAGTAAATTACATTCACCGCGAGGCCGATAGCGGTGAGTTGTTGTTCGAGATTTTTGAGTTGTTCTGGCTTGGCGTTGTCGAGAAACCAGCTCGATTTATGGCGGGCTTGAAACTCTTCCGGCTGACGACGTATCCCCGGAAAAACTGCGGCCACAGCCTCGACACGCCCAAAATCCCATCCGAGCTCTATGGGTTGGTTAAGCGCATCAAGAAAGCAACCGGCTTTTTCGTCGAAAACCTGTGTGCCCAGGCCACAAATGTAGTAGTCGGGAGCCGGTAGTTGGCCACTTGATACAAGGCGCCGCATGTCGTCGATCAGGCGTCCGCTATTGTAGACGAGCAGCGGTCGCACGTCGGCGGGAATCCGCTGCCAGACGGTTCTGAAACGTTGCGTGGCCTCGGGGTTGCCGAGCAGGGTTCCATCAAGGTCCGAGCTCAACAGGCGGACTGGTCGTAGTGTGTTCATCGCGCGTAGACTAGTCACCGTCGTTCCAAGGTTCGTCCCATTCGTTGTCAGTAAATGCGAGGGCGGTCGCACGTTCCTCGATCAGGCTAACAATCTGCTGGGCTATGCCTGTCCAAGTAAAAAGGCTGCGTGCTTTGTGTGCGCCCATGCGTCCGAGTCGGTTGGCCAGACGTGGATGGCGTAGGACCTTTACAATGGTTATGCCGAGATCTTCTTTATCGAACGTGTCCGCATAGAGAGCGTGACGTCCGAACGTCAGAGCGCGGTAAAGGCCGCCGTGCGTGGTGACGACGGTCGGTGTGCCGCAGGCCATCGCTTCGATCGCAGTCATGCCAAAGGGTTCGTAACGACTGCTAAGCACAAAGACATCGGCTGCGCGGTAACAGTCGGCCAAGTCGGTTTCAGCGATAAAGCTATCAAATTTCACGCGTTCGCTGAGGCCCAGTTGAGAGGCTTGCGCCTTGAGTTCGTCGGAAATTTTTTGCTCGGCTGGATTGAGTTGGGCACCACCAATCGCCAGATGCAAAGTGGCTTCGGGGATGCGCGTGGCCACAATTGAGAACGCATCAATCAAGAGATCGTAGCCCTTGTTGCGCGCCAACCGCCCAATCGCAAGGACGACCTTGCCTTCGTATCCGAGCCGTTGACGGATGCTGCTCCGACTGGCTGCGCTGATCGGGTAAAACCGGTTGTCATCGTAGCCGGGAGGAACCATTTGGACTTGTTCGGGTGCTGCACCATAGTCCTGAATGATCATGTCAACTTGCGCGGGTGTGGTGGCGATCACCTCGTCGCAACTGAGGAAGAGGCGCGTCTCCTCCTTTATGCGCTGCGCGAAATTATATTTTTTTTCGAAATTCGCCGCGTCATCCGGAAAATCTTTTTCCATGAGGCGCATTTTCCACAAACCGAGCGAGTGGGGTGTAAATATGTGGGGCACATCGAGGGCTTCGCTCAAGCGCTGGGTGGCGTGCCCTGCGTCCCAATAGTGGCTGTTGAAAAACTGATACTTCAGTGAGTGATTCTTGATGAAACGCAGGGCGTTTTCGGACCACTCGCTGAGTTGATGGACAAGGCATTCCTTGTCGATAAATTTGCGGCCGCCGCACGGCATTCGAATAATGCGTACGCGCTCATTCATCACCTCGATCTGCGGTTGGTCGTCGAACTGGCGGGTCCAGATGTCGACTTCAAAACCCAGCTGCGCGAGTTTCTTTGAGAGTTCGAGCACATACACAACTTGACCGCCGGTGTCAGCTGCACCCAGGGGAGGCAGCGCTGCGACATAACCATGCGTTGAAACCATGCCGATGCGGGGCAAAGTGGACTCAGTGGCGAGATCAGACATATAACCTATGGATTTTTAGCCCGGCGCTGAGTCAATGCGGGCACAGTGAACGTTGAACGTGATAAAAAAACCACGCGGCACCGGAACATCCGGCGCGATGACGCCGCTCGCCGATCCGTGCCTCTTCATGCAAGGCTGCGAAACGTGGGCGGCCCCACGCTGTGGACACACGTCACGGGCACAGGTATCTGATGAAAATCGGCGTAGGCGAAAAAATCATACGCCCTTTCAGGTCATTTACAGGAGCGCATCCTGACTACTGCTCGCGGCTTTCATGCCGATGGCTTGATAACCTTTTGGCGTGAGCACGCGGCCCTGAGGCGTGCGCTGAAGGTAACCTTCCTGAATCAGGAATGGCTCATGAACCTCTTCGAGCGTCTCGGATTCTTCGCCCACGGCGACAGCGATCGTGCTCATGCCGACGGGACCTCCGCGATAATTTTCCGCCATGATGCGCAGCATGCGTTTGTCCATTTCGTCGAGACCGGCGTTGTCGATTTCGAGCAGTTCGAGCGCGGCGGCGGCGACGAGTTTGGTGATGATGCCCTTGGCGCGTTCTTGGGCAAAGTCGCGGACGAAGTGTATCAGGTTGTTGGCGACACGCGGGGTGCCGCGTGAGCGCGTGGCGATTTCGCGGGCACCGCCGTCGTCGATCTCGACCTTCAAGAGGCCACAACTGCGTTTGACAATGCCTTCGAGCGTGGCCGCGTCGTAGTAATCGAGGCGGGTTTGCAGCGTGAAACGTGAGCGCAGGGGCGCGGTGAGCAGGCCGGCGCGCGTGGTCGCACCAACGAGCGTGAAGCGCGGGATCGAGAGACGCACGCTGCGAGCGTTCGGCCCTTGGTCGATCATGATATCGAGGCGAAAATCCTCCATCGCCGAGTAGAGATACTCTTCGACGGTTTTCGGGATGCGGTGAATTTCGTCGATGAACAAGATGTCACCTTCCTCGAGGTTCGTCAGAAGGCCGGCGAGGTCTCCGGCTTTTTCGACGACCGGGCCGGACGTGACGCGCACGGTTTTTCCGAGCTCGTTGCCGAGGATGAAGGCGAGTGTGGTTTTGCCGAGTCCGGGCGGACCGCTTAGAAGAATGTGATTGAGCGCATCGCCGCGCCGCTTGGCCGCGCCGACCATGACTTGGAGGCGTTCGATGGTTTTGGCTTGGCCGGTGAAATCACTGAACGAAAGTGGGCGCAGTGCAGCCTCGACCGGCGAGACGGGCGTAGCGAGGGTGTTGGTGAGGAAGTTAACGCCCGTCGCCGCTAACGCGGGCGATGGAATTTTCGGTTTTTGATTTTCGATTTTCGACGGATTCACAGTGGAGGCAGGTCAACGAGGCAAAGGGCTTGAAATCGAAAATCTGAAATAGAAATTCGAAAATGAAAAATCACTTCCACTCCACTTCGGCGCCGAGGGCGCGGAGGTTTTCGACGAAGCGCGGGTGGGCGCGTTTGATGGTGTCGGCATTTTTCACCACGCTGCGACCAGGAATGCTGGCGGCGACCATGTAGAGAGCGATCGTGGCGCGAATCACGTACGGCGCGTCCACAATCGCGGGGCGGAGCGGGCGGTTGCCGAAGATGACGATGCGGTGCGGGTCGTTGACGAGCACGTGGGCACCGAACTTCGCGAGCTCAGGCATCCAGGAGAATCCATTTTCGTAAACCTTGTTCCAGAAATGAATCGTTCCGGTGGAGCGCGTGCTGAGCGCGATCATCAGCGGCAATAGATCGACGGAAAAATACGGCCAGGGCGCGGCCTCGATCTTGGGCAGCAAATTAGTGGTGTAGGGCTGTTCGATAATCAACGACTGGTTCGGGCGCACGATGGCGGTGTTGCCTTCGTGTTCGATGACGACGCCTAGTTTTTGAAACGCTCGCGTGATCAGATCGAAGTGGTGGGGCAGGGAGTTTTTGACGCGGACTTCGCCTCCGGTGATCGCGCCGAGCGCGAGGAAGGTGACCACTTCGTGGTAGTCGGTGGCGATCGTAGCGGTAGTGCCATGCAGCTGGTCGACACCTTCAACGCGGAGCATGCTGGTGCCGATGCCTTCGATCTTCGCGCCCATCGAAACGAGCACGGCGCAGAGATCCTGCACGTGAGGCTCACTGGCGGAGTTGATGAGTGTCGAGGTGCCGCGCGCGATGGCGGCGCACATGAGAAAGTTTTCCGTGACGGTGACGGACATGTAGTCGCACCAGTGGCGGTTGCCTTGAAACCTTTCGGAGAGTTCGATAACGAGTGGTTCGCCAGGGGTGACGGTGGCGCCGAGTTTCGCAAAGATTTCGAGATGCGGGTCGATCTCGCGCACGCCCAGAGAGCAGCCGGTGGCGTTGGCGCTGATGCAGAGTTTTTTAACGCGGCGCAGGAGTGCCGGGTAAAGCAGCACCGTGGAGCGCATATCCTGCGGCAGCTCGTGGTTGGTGAGCGTGTTTCGGAAGCCCGAGTGATCGAGACTCATTTCGCCGGTGGCCTTGTTCCACTCGATTTTCGAACCCTGCGAAGTCATGAACGCCACGATTTTACCGATATCGGTTATATCGGGAACGTTTTTAAGCGAGACCGGTTCGTCGGTGAGCAGCGAGGCGCAGACGATGGGGAGCGCGGAGTTTTTGTTGCCGGACGGTGTGATCGTGCCGGAGAGGGGCTTGCCGCCGTTGACAATGAGGTCAGCCATGAGGGGCGTGGTGCGAGTGGTTGCGGGAAAATTTAACAGGCGCGTGGGCGCAGGAAATAAAAAAGGCGTCCGTCGAAACGGACGCCTCGAAATGCGGGCAGCCTTGAGGGCTTTGGCAAGGTTTAACTGGTCGGGCCGCTGGTGGGACCACCGGACGGGCCACCTTCGGAACGATTGCCGCCTTCGCGGTTGTCACCCCGGAAACGACCACGTCCACCACGATGATGACGACGACCGCCACCCCGATTACCATCGTCGAAGCGACGCTGTTCGCCGCCGTGACTGTTTTGTTCGGGGTTCGGGCCGCCTTGGTTCTGGCTCTGGCCTTCAGGACCGGCACCGAACTGGGGACCACGGTTGCCACCACGATTGTCGCCGCGATAGCCGCCGCGACCACGGCCACCACCACCACCTCCGCGATGATATTGGCCACCACGGTTTCCACCGCGATTGCCGCCTTCGTAACGACGACCTTCGCCACCAGAACGTTCGTCCTGCCGAGTGGTTGGGGCTGCCGGAGTCTTCGCCGGCGCATCGCCACTAAAGAGGCCCTTCAACCAGCCGAGGAGGCCGGACTTTTTGGCTTCGGCGACGGCGGGCGTGGGCTTCGGTTCAAACGTACGCTGGTCGCGACGGGGTTGTTCACCGGATGGCGCTTTGCGTTCGCCGAAAGGCTCGCGACGATCACCGGACGATTCACGACGCGGTTCGCGGGGGCGAAACTCGTTGCGCGGTTCCTGGGGTTGTTCGCTGCGGGCCGGACGATCATCTGAGCGGGCCGCCGGACGAGCCTCGTCGCGGCGGGCTGCTTGACGTTCGTCATGGCGCTGAGGACGGAAATCCGGGCGGCCTTCGCGGCGCGGATTAGCGCTGGCGGCCGGTTTTTCGGATTCACCACCGATTTCCCAGCTCTGAGCCGGGCGGGCCATTTCCTCGGGAGGGAGGATTTTGAGTTCGGCCTTGGGTTCAACGACCGCTTCGGAAGCGGGCGTTTTGACTGCGAACGGCGCTGGCGTTGCTGCAACAGGAGCGACTTCAGCGACCGGGGTTGATACTGCGGGAGCGGATGGCTCGACGGGCACGACTACGGACGCGACGGGCTGCTCGCCGGCGACTGGCGTTTCCACGACAGGGGCGGGAGCGGGCACGGGCGCGAACGGGTTGATGTATTCGCGTTGATGATTAACGACCTGGATGGAGGTCGGCTGATAGCTGCTAGGAGCGGCGGCATTGCTGGTGGCGGGAGCGGGCGCACTCGGGCGCTTGCCGCGCGCCAAGCCTGAGCCTCGACTGGCCCCGAAAACGGGAGCAGGGGCAAGCGGCGCGCTGGGAGTCTCGACGGGGGCCACCGAGGCCTCGTCGGACGATGTTACTTCTGACATGTTATGTATTTCTGTTTGTTTAAGGCGCTCGCCCAAAAGGGCGGAGGCGCGAGGTTTACGAAAGGCACACGGAGCGCGAAGGGTTACGCGCTCAACGCATGCAGGCTGCACGGTCGCAGCGAGCCGGGGTTTTCGCAACCCTAATCTCCTTCGTGACCCTTGGTTGCGCAAACTGGTTCCCAGACCGCGCGATGAATCGCTGCCGCCAACAATTCCTCTATGAAACAGTGATGTAACTCTCCTCACACATCACCGGCTTCTTGCGCTTGCTAAGTAACAGCCACCACTCGTGTGCGCTCACCACAACGACCAACAGCACCAACGCCATGAACGCACCCGTAACCACCGCGTTAACGTAGTTGTTGGTCAACAAGTGTTCCCACTGTTTTATCTGCGCGAGCGGCGTGCCGCCATCCGCCGCCAGCTTTCGCTTCAGATCCGCCGCCGCGCTCAAAAACCCCACTCGCGGATCGCTGCTAAAGAGCTTCATTCCGCCCGCCGTCATCGTCACCGCCAGAAGCCAGACCAACGGTAAAACCGTGACCCATAGATAACGCACGCGACCCATCTTTATTAACACGGTCGTCCCAAGCGCCAGCGCCAAAACGGCTAGCAACTGGTTCGCCACGCCGAAGATCGGCCACAAGCTATTAATGCCACCCAGCGGATCCACCACGCCCGCATATAAAAACCAGCCCCAAGCGGCAACAAACACCGCGCTCGCCACTCCGTTGCCCACCGTCGAACGTGTCTGCCCAAGCGGTGCCCAGATCTTGCCCAACAAATCCTGCATCAAGAACCGCCCCACCCGCGTGCCCGCATCGATGGTCGTCAGAATAAATAACGCCTCAAACATGATCGCAAAGTGATACCACAGCGCGAGGGCCGACTTGCTCCCGAGCACGCCCGCAAACATCCGCGCCATCCCGACCGCAAACGTCGGTGCCCCACCCGTCCGCCCCACCATCGTGTGCTCGCCCACATCCGCCGCGAGCGTCGCCATCTGCGTCTCCGTGACGGGAAAACCCAGCGCCGTTACTTTCGCCACCACCGCCGCCGGTTCACCCTTCATGTTCACTGCAAAATATTCGCCCGGCTCCATCGCGCATGCCGCGATCAGCGCCATCACGCCCACCAACATTTCCGTGATCATTGCGCCGTAGCCGATCATTCGGATATCGCTTTCACGCGTGATCATTTTCGGCGTCGTGCCCGAAGCGATCAACGAGTGAAACCCCGACACCGCCGCACACGCGATCGTGATAAAACAGAACGGGAACACCGGCCCCGCCAGCACCGGCCCCGTGCCATCGATAAACTTTGTCAACGACGGCATCTTCAACATCGGCGCGATCACAACAATCGCCACCGCCAACAACGCCACTGTGCCGATCTTCATGAACGTGCTCAGGTAGTCGCGTGGTGCCAGCAACAACCACACCGGCAACGTCGACGCCAGAAACCCGTAGCCGATCATCCACCACGCCAGCGTCGTGCCCTTTAACTTAAACACCGCCGACCATTCCGGCGAATGATGCACAAACTGCCCCGCGTAAACCGCAGCCAAAAGCGCCACCACACCCGCCAGACTAATCCAAATCAACGCCTGCGAATTGTGCCCCACGCCGCGCATCGCCAGCCCCATGAAAATCGCGATCGGCATCGTCGCCGCGATCGTAAACAAACCCCACGGACTCTCCGCCAACGCGTTCACCACCACGAGCCCCAGCACCGCAATCAAGATGATCAAAATCGCCAAAATGCTCACCAACGCGATCACGCCCGCCAGCGGACTGATTTCCTCACCAATCATCTGCCCCAGCGACTTTCCGCGCCGCCGCGTCGAACAAAACAAAATCACCGAATCATGCACCGCGCCGCCCAATGTCGCACCAATCAAAATCCACAAAAGCCCCGGCAAAAACCCGAACTGCGCCGCCAGCACCGGCCCGACCAGCGGACCCGGCCCCGCGATCGCCGCAAAATGATGCCCGAAGACGACCCAGCGATTCGTCTTCACAAAATCGCGCCCATCCTCGTGTACCACCGCTGGCGTCGCCCGCAGTTCGTCGAGCGTCAACACCTTCGCCATCAACCACGCGCTGTGAAACCGGTACGCCACCGCAAACACGCACAGCGACGCCACCACCACCCAGAGCGCATTGACTGGTTCGCCACGCGACCAAGCCAAAACCGCCAAAGAATACGTGCCGGTCAGAACCACCGCGCCCCACGTGAGCACGCGCGGCCAGGTACGAGTTGATGCAGAAAGGGGCATTTGAAAAAAGTTTCGCGTACAATCGCCACGCTCCGCTCTGGCGCAACTTGTTTTCCACCCGCCGCGAGCCCGCCCCATGGATTAATGTTGATTCCCTCCGCCTCTTCCCGGGAAAACTAGCCGCGCCCCGCCCACCGCTCCCGACCACGAACACTCGAAGTATGACCCTCAAAGTTAAACGCCTCGACCCCTCCGCAAAGATGCCTGTCCGCACCACCAGCGGGGCAAGCTGCTTCGATATTCACGCGCTCGAAGCAGGCTCCATCGCCGCAAAATCACGCGGCCTCATCCGCACGGGCCTCGCCGTCGCCGTCGACAAAGGCTTCGAGGTCCAGGTGCGTTCGCGCAGTGGTCTCGCGCTGAAACAAGGCATCTTCGTGCTCAACTCGCCCGGCACCGTCGATTCCGATTATCGCGGCGAAGTCGGCGTCATCCTCATGAATCTTGGCGATGACACCTTCACTTACAAAGCGGGCGACCGCATCGCGCAGATGGCCGTTTGCCCGGTGATCATGGCCGACGCCGAACTGGTCGAATCGCTCGACGACACCGAGCGCAGCACTGGCGGTTTCGGCAGCACCGGGCGGTAAAATGGACCTAGGCCTCGGTTATGCCAACGCCAGAACCCTAGGAAACCCACCCCGTCCTCCGCCCCCATGAACCAGTCCGCAGTTCGTTTTGTGGCGTCTGATCCTGCCTTCCGGTTTGAAGGGCGCATTGATGCACGCGATGCATCCAGCCCGGTGTTGATTTGGCAAGGCACCAGCGTGCGTGCGGATTTCGAGGCCGATGCCGTGACCCTGTGTTTCGGCGCGGCCAAAGGCGTTTCGTTCTTTGACTTCGAGGTCGACGGAGCGGCAAGCGTCATTGCCGTGAATGAAAATTCAGCGCCCGTGCAGATAAGGTTTCCCCTGCCACTTTCCGCCGGAAGGCATCACCTGAAGCTCTTCAAGCGCAGCGAAGCCGATGCCGGTTATGTGGCGTTTCTCGGTATCGAACTGCCCGCATGCGCCAAACTTCATGCACCAGAGTCTATGCCCCCGAAACGGTCACTTCAGTTCTTCGGCGATTCCATCACGGTTGGAGCCTGCAACGAAGATGGCACGGTGGATCAATGGGAAAACCTGGCGACGCATAACAATGCACTGAGTTATGGTGCCCTTACGGCGAAAGCGTTGAATGCGGCCTGTCGCAATGCCTCGGTCAGTGGAATAGGCATAGTAGAAGGTTATATGCCCAAGCGTGCCGGACAGATTTGGAACAAGCTCTACCCCGAACCGGACGCGCCCAAATCAGACGAACGGGGATGGCTCCCAGAAGTTGTCTTTGTGAATTACGGCGAAAACGACGATTCGTTTTCCAGGAATCAGAACCTGAATTTTCCGGCAGGGTTTGCCGATGGCTACGTTGCACTCGTGCAAAGCATGCGTGAAACCTATCCGCAGGCAGAGATTGTTTTGTTACTTGGCGGCATGTTCGGTGGCGCAAAGAGCGAACTTTTGCGCAAAGCATGGACGGCAGCCGTGCAGCGCCTGGAGGCGGCCGACGCGCGCGTGCAGCACTATCTGTTTCAACACTGGTCGGAAACGCATCCGCGAGTCAGCGATCATCAGGCAATGGCCGCCGAACTCGTGACTTGGCTGAAGGCGCAACGATTCATGCAACGTCTCCTGTGAGAGAAACGTCGCTACTTTTTCCCAAAGCCGCCTGCATCTTTCCCGTCCTTAAACACCGCCAGCGACGTCTTCTGCATAAAATCGTCCCACTGCTTGTTCATCGAAACGATATCCGCATGCAAGGGACAAGGATCGTTTTTGCCACACCAGTCGGGCCCGAACGGACACATCATTCCTTCGTTCTCCTTTTCAAAAAGCTCAGCGATATCAGCCAACGAAATCCGCGACGGTGCCTTGGCTAACCAATAGCCACCGCCCGGTCCCCGCGAGCCACCCACCAAACCACCCGTGGAAAGCGTTGTCAGGAGTTTCGCCACCAGCGGCTGCGGCAATCCACGATCTTTGGCGATGTCGAGTGAACTCAGAACCGTCTTTCCCGCATCATAACGCTCTGCCAGCGCGCTCATGGCGGCGATGGCGGTCTGGGCAGTTTTTCCACAGCGAAGCATAATCGTGCGCGTCAATGTTTCGCTCCGGGCTTCGTCGTCAAAACCGGCAAGCCAATCTTCAGTGCAATGGTATAAACCAACAACCCGGCCGCCCAAACACCAGCCATAATCTGCCACTCAATCAAACTCGGTGTGTATTCAACCAGTTCGTGCAACGTCGACGGAATAAATCCGGGAATGATCAACCCCATGCCTTTTTCGATCCACACCGCGACAAAGGCCAGCACGCACGCCACCGTCAGCTGCACCTTGTGCCCCACCACACCCGGCCGCAGCAAAAGCACGGCAGCGATCACACAAAACGCAACCGACGTCCAGATCCAAGGCACCAGCCCGTGCGCGCCATGCAGCCCAAAATAGAGATACCGCGCAGCCGAGGTATGACTCGTGCCACTGTAAAACTCGGTAAACACCTCCGAGGCCAGCATCAGCAAATTGATCAAAATCGTCACCCGCATGATATTCGCGAGAATCGAAATCGGCCGGTCGCTCATCTGCACGCCTGCGAAGCGTCGCAGGATTTGCAGACCGAGAATGATGAACGCCGGACCCGAAACAAACGCCGAAGCCAAAAAGCGCGGTGCGAGCAACGCCGTGTTCCAAAAAGGACGCCCACCCAAACCACAGTAAAGAAACGCCGTGACGGTATGGATCGAAATCGCCCACACAATCGAGATGAAAACAAACGGCACGTACCAGCGTGGATTCGGCGTGCGCCCGATAAAGCGCATGTAGAGCAGATAACCGCAAATGTGCAGGTTCAGCAGCAAGTAACCATTTAGCACCAATACGTCCCAGGTGAGCATCGAAACCGGCCAGTGAAACACGCCGATTCCCGGCAGCATGTGCCACACGCGATCAGGCCGACCCAGATCAACCACCACAAAACCAATGCACATCACGATCGCCGCAACCGCCAGCATTTCACCGACGATCACCACGTCATGCATTTCCTCATCGTGATAGAGATACGCGGGAATCACCATCATCACACCACCCGCCGCGAGACCGACCATGAAAGTGAAATTGGCAATGTAGAGCCCCCACGAAACGTGATCGTTCATTCCAGTCACCCCCATGCCGTGCTGAATCTGCGTGGCCCAGGCATTAAGCCCGACGAGCGCGACCGCCGAAAGTAACGTCATCCACGCATAGAACCAGCCGCTACCGTCCGTCGCGTCGAGACCCGAGCGCCAGAGAAAGCGAACGTAGTTGTAAAAATGACCACGAGCCGGATCAGGCGCAAAGCGCGGGCGGGAGACGGGAGCGTTGTTGGACATCGTCAGGGCAAAGAAAGATTACTTGTCGAAGAAATAGAAGAAGCTCGGCTTTGTGCCCAACTCTTCTTTAAGGACAAAGACCCGCTTGTTCGCCAGCACCCAGCGAATCTCGGACTTCGGATCGAGCAGATTGCCAAACACACGCGCGCCCGTCGGACAGGCCTCAAGACAGGCCGGCAACCGGCCCTCACGCGTACGATGCAGACAGAAAGTGCATTTCTCCATCACGCCTTGCGGACGGATGCGATTAGAGAGATACGCCTGAACCGGATTGATTTCTTCCTTCGGAATCTCCGGTTTCGTCCAATTAAAACGACGCGCGTGGTACGGGCAGGCAGCCTCACAATAGCGACAACCAATGCACCAGTTATAGTCGACGACCACAATGCCGTCCTTTTCCTTCCACGTGGCCTCGACCGGACAAACATGCACGCAGGGCGGGTTGTCGCACTGCTGACATTGCACCGGCATGTAATACTTTTCCGAGTCCGAAACCGGATGCGTGTAGGTGACGTTGCCCTGCGCGAGATCGATCGAACCTTTCTGCATCTCTAACACACGAATGTAGGAGTTTCCCGACGGACGGTCGTGGTTGTTTTCCTTGTGGCAGGCCTCGGCGCAACGCCTGCATCCAACACAAATCGACAAATTGAGCGCGTAGCCAAACTTCACGCCTTCCTGCGGCCGGGGGTCCGAAATATGCACCTCTGCGCCGTAATCCTCCTTCGTCTCCTGCTCGAGCCGGGTGATGACCTTCGCCAGAGCTTCGGGCGAAAGTTCGCGATAATGCTTCTGAAGAAATTCGTCCACCGATTCCTCGGCGCCCCACTCGGCGATCGGCGCGATCGCTTTCGCAAACGCAGCAGCACCAAGCGTGGCTCCAGCAATTTTCAAGGCGTTACGCCGCGTCATGCAGCCGCTTTCGCACGGAACATCGGCCGATGGGGGTTGGTTTGGCGACTCATTCATGGGCGGACTCCTTGGCTTCATGTGCTTGTTCGCGTGAATGTTGCTGACGCGCACCACGATCTACCGGCGCGAAAACCGGACGCACTTTCGGGTAGGCTGGCGCATGCGGATCGTGACAACTCACACACGTATTGCGCTCACGGGGTCCGCGCGAGAGATCCCAGTAACCATTCATCCCACCATGCGCTCCCGCCTGGAAATCACGGTGCTGCGGACCATGACATTGCGCACATAATTCAATCACGCGCGGATAATCCACGCTCGTGCCGTCAGCCCGATGAAGCGTGTCGTAGTTGGCGGCGTTGTGGCAGGAAAGACAGGTCTGGTCACCATGCTTATAAGCGAGCCCTTGATGAAAATCCTTCATCTCCTCAGCACGTCGCCGGGCCAGATCAGGCGTGCGTGTCGCATGGCAAGTTGAACAAGCCACCGGCACGGGCTCGCCCGTATGCGTCAAGGCATTGGTCAACACCGTGGGCGTTTCCGGGCCAGATTTAATGTTCACCGCGTGGCGCACAAGGGTCGCACCCGTCGAACTACCAGACACCGGCACAGCCGGACCGGACGTTTTCTGCGGTTCAACCGCGCACAGCCACCATGCGCCAACACTGAGAAAGGCGACTGCCACAAGCGGGTGGAAATAGAGCGGGGCTTTCAAGCCCATGCAGACTCAACAAGTCGCCGCCATAATTCAAGATAAAACTGTCTTTTTATCTTGTGCTGTTTACTCCCGTGCGCTTCACTCCGGCTCAAGATGACCCCGCCCGAGACCACACCGGAGCCCGTGCTGATCAGCCTCGCCGTGCGCCTGCATGAAGACGCCAATCTGCGCGACGCCGCTCTCGCTGTCTTGAGAACACGCTCCGACCTCCAACTCGGCAACCTGCACGAACTCTGGCTGCCCGTCGTCGCCGAAACGCTTTCACCTATCGAACTACACGCCTGGCTCGAATCCCTTCCCGGCGTGATCTCAGTCGACGTCGCCTTTGTCGAGGTAACGTCCGACCCGGGACAGACTCCGACTTCTACCGCCTAAACCCTGGCCACGATCCCCATGAACATGGAACGCCGCAAATTTCTCCGCACCACCGCGATGGCCGCCGCCACCGCCGTCATCGCCCAACGCCTCGGCGCAGCCGAACAGTCATCTACAGCCAAGTCAGCCGCCACCGCCACTCCCGACGGGATCACCTGGGATAAAGCGCCCTGCCGCTTCTGTGGCACCGGCTGCCACGTCAGCGTCGGTGTGCGCGACGGACGCGTCGTCGCCATCCAGGGCGAACCCCTGGCCGAAGTGAACAAAGGCCTGCTCTGCGTGAAAGGCTACCACGTGGGCGGCATTCTCTACGGAAAGGACCGCCTCACCTCACCGCTGCTCCGCCGCAACGGCCAGCTCGAACCTATCACATGGGACAATGCCATCGACGTCATCGCCCAGCGCGTGATGAAAGACCCGAAAGGCTTCGCCTTCTACGGCAGCGGCCAGTGGACCATCCCCGAGGGCTACGCCGCACAGAAATTCATGAAGGGAGGCCTGGCAAACAACCACATTGAGCCAAACGCCCGCCTCTGCATGGCGTCCGCCGTCACCGGCTACCTTTCCGTCTACGGCGTCGACGAACCCGCCGGCTGCTACGATGATCTCGATGCCGCCGACGTCGTCATCCTCTGGGGCAACAACCCCGCCGAGATGCACCCCGTGCTCTTCTCGCGCATCATCGATCGCCGAACTAAGGGCCAGAAGGTCACGCTCATCGACATGGGCACCCGCCGCACCCGCACCACCGAACACGCCGACGAATACCTCGAATTCCGCCCGCAAAGCGACATGGCGATCGCCAACGGCATCGCCCACCTCCTCCTGAAGAACGACGCCTGGGACAAGGCCTTCGTTGACCAACACTGCAATTTTCGCGGCGATAACCAACCGCTAGATTTACTCGGAAAACCGATCTCCTTCGACGACTATCGCAAGGCCGTCGAACCCTACACGCCCGAGTACGTTGAAAAAATCTCCGGCGTGCCCGCCGCAAAAATCCGCATGCTCGGCGATCTCTTCGCCCGCCGCGATATCCGCATCACCAGCCTCTGGTGCATGGGCATGAACCAGCACACCCGCGGCACCGCGATCAACCGGCTCGTCCACTCGATCCATTTACTCAGCGGCCATTTCGGTCGCCCCGGCGACGCACCCACCTCGCTCACCGGCCAACCCTCCGCCTGCGGCACCGCCCGCGAGGTCGGCACGATGTGTAACTTTCTTCCCGGTGGCCGTCTGGTCGCCAACGCCGAACATCGCAAAGATTCCGAAGAAATCTGGAAAGTCCCCGCCGGCCGCATCAACCCGAAACCCGGCTACCACACCGTCCAACTCTTCGAGAAATTCTGCACGCCCACGGACAAAGGCGGCGACATCCACACCGTGATCGTTCAGGTGACGAACCCCGGCCAGTCGCTCCCGAACCTGCACAAACTCTTCAAAGCCAAACAAGGCCTAACCGACAAGTTTCTTATCGTCTCGGAAGTTTACCCCACCGCCACCACTGAGATCGCCGACCTCGTATTACCCGCCGCGCTCTGGGTCGAAAAGAACGGCATCTATGGCAACTCCGAACGCCGCACCCAGCAGTGGTTCAAGCAAGTCGAACCCCCCGGCCAGGCTCGCCCCGACGCATGGATGACGCTCGCCCTCGCCCACCGCCTCTTCGAACTCGGCCACCCCGGCATGAAAGACCGCGACGGCAATTTCCTCTTCACGATCAAAGACGACACCGGCAAAGAAGTGCCCGCCTGGGACTTCGCTCACTACTACGATGTGAACGTGGACAAAGCGCTCTACGACGAATACCGCCTGTTCTCGTTCTACAAACACAAGAACCTCGCCCCCTACGACGTGCTCGCCAAGTCCCGCGGCCTCCGCTGGCCCGTCGTCCAGGTGGCAGATGGTTCGTGGAAGGAAACAACCTTCCGCTTCACCGAGGGCACCGATCCCTTTGTCGCCAAGGGCAAGGGCGTCCAGTTCTACCACTCGGTCACCAAAGACGACAGAGCCCTCATCTGGTTCTGCCCCTATGAGCCCGCCACCGAATCGCCCGACGGTGATTTCCCGACTTGGCTCTGCACCGGCCGCGTGCTCGAACACTGGCACACCGGCACCATGACCATGCGCGTTCCCCAACTGCGCAACGCCATGCCCAACGCCTACGTCGAGATGAACGCCGAGGACGCCTCCGCTGCCGGTCTGGGCAATGGCGACATGGCCGTCATCGAATCTCGACGCGGCAAAGTCGAACTTCCCGTCTGGATCAACGGCCGCGCCAAACCGCCACGCGGCACTGTCTTCGTCCCGTTCTTCGACGAACGCCTGCCCATTAACGAAGTCACACTGGGGGAACCTTGCCCAATCTCTAAGGAGCCCGACTACAAAAAGTGCGCCGTAAAAGTCTACCGCAAAGGCGGCGCGCCCATTCTGCCCTCAACTCCCACGCCCCACGGCTAAGCTAACCCCGCTGGCGATCCGCGATGCATTCTGAACTGCAACCACCTCCCAACGGCTCCGGCCGCAAACTCGCCGTCGTCGCCGGTCTGGTCGCGCTCACCCTCGGACTCAGTGGATTCTTCATGGGACTCCGTCAAACCGACCGTGCTGCTATCGACTCACGCGAGGCACCCACTTCCGCCTACCCAACACCTGAAGAAAAACCCTCCGAACTCTACCCCGAAGCCCCCCGTTACGCCGAACTGCACCCGGGCAAACTGCACCCCAACCGCGACTGGGCCGTGCACCTCGCCACCCTCACCCGCCCTTCGGCTGACGCTCAGTTCATCCCGGCCGTACTCACCACCACCGACACTCTAAAACTACGCGCCACCCGCAATTCCCGCCGCCAGTACGACGGCGCGCCACCCGTCGCCCCCCACCCCGTCGACCAGCACAGCTCCGCCTCCTGCCTCGAATGCCATGGCAAACCAACCTTGATCGGCAAGATCGCCGTCCCCCAGATCAGCCACCCGCGCTACACCCACTGCATCCAGTGCCACGTTTCCTCCACCGGTCCCGCCAGCTGGTGGCAGAACCGCAACGCCGCCCTCTCCGACGGCAACAGCTTCAACGGCAAACTCCCCTCCGGCCTGGGTGCCCGCGCCTTCACCGGCGCTCCCCCAACCATTCCACATACCACCTGGATGCGTGACACCTGTATGAGCTGTCACGGCCCCACTGGCACCTCTGCCCTGCGCACCTCGCACCCGAACCGCCAGAGCTGCACCCAATGTCACGCTCCCAACGCCGCGCTCGACAGTCACTTTGCCTCCGGCCTGCCACCACCGCTGCCCGTCGCCGACTGGAAAACTTCCCCCCACGAAGCCGTTCGCTAAAAGCGTTTGCGAACGCCAGCGAGTTGAGCAGTTTCCCTCCCGTGCCCTCGCCCTCCGATTCACACGGCCTCACACGCCGTGAAATGCTCAGCAAGCTCTTCCAGCCAATGCGCAAAGCAGCCTCGGCCATCAAGCAGTCCGAGCCCGCCTGGAAACCACCTGCCACCGCCACAACCGACGCCACCGCCGCCTACTCCCACATCGCCGTCATCGCCGGCCGCCACTGCCTTGCCTACCAAGGCACCAGCTGCACCACCTGCGTCGAACATTGCCCGATCGACGGCGCCCTCCTCCTCGAAAAGGGCCTTCCCCGCGTCGTGCCCGCCATCTGCACCGGCTGTCGTCTCTGCCAGGAAGCCTGCCCCGCCCCGCAAGAAGCCATTCGCATCGTTCCCCGACCTCCAGGAATGCCGCCACCTTCGCCAGCCGAAACCACCGGACAACCTCTAAAATCCGCTTTCCCCGCACTTCCCCCGCGCACTCCTTCCGACCATGGCTGATCCCGCTCCACGCCTTCCCGACGTCCAGCAAGCCGTGCTCGATGACGCCACCCTTCAAGCGCTGTTTCGCGACCTCACGCAGTTCACCCAGATTCTCGCCGTCATTCCCAAAATGGCCGCCGCCGCCATGGTTGCCGAGACAGGCATCAACCTTGCAAACGCTCGCGCCGGCCTGATGTCAGGCACCTACCGCGGCGTGCAAGTGCGCTACCGCTACGACCACCAGGAATGGTGCGACACCCTGCTCAACACCCCTGTCGGCATCAAGCTGGTGCGCATCTGCATCAAACCACCAGAGACAAACTAACGTCACCGGCATTCCGCATACAACCGGTCCATCAGTTCCATGTTGCGCAAGGTTTCGTTCAGGCTGAAAAACGGCGCGCGCTGGCTCAGCACCGCGTCCGCGAAATCCTCCACTTCCCACTTAAACCGATCACTTTTCTCGACGGGAATCGTCGCTTCCACGCGGCCATCGACCAAAATCGTGAGCGGGCCTTCGTCATCAAGAAACGTTGTCGGAACCTGCAACACGCCCTTCGTCCCAAAAATCTGGGACTCGATCTGCTTCTGCGCGTTGAACCCCGAATTAATCGAAGCAACCAGCCCCGACTTGTATTTCAACAATCCGGAAAACAACACATCAACGCCACCTTCCAACACTGCTTGCACCGCAACCGACTCGGGCACCGGCAAAACATCTCCACCACTCGTATCTTTATTCTGAATACGTGCGATCTCATCCACCACCATGCCGGTAAAATTCAACGGATAACAACCCACGTCATAAAGCGAACCACCGCCAAGCTCCGGCTTTGAACGGACATCATTCTCCCGCAAAAGCGGGAAACGAAACGCCGAGTAGATATATTTGATTTCCCCGAGCACACCACTGCGCAGCACTTCAATCACTTTCCTCATACGCGAGGTATAGCGGTACATGAACGCCTCCATCAGCACCACGTTGTGCTTGGCACAGACCGCCATCATCTCGCGACATTCGGCCGCGTTAAGGCCAATCGGTTTTTCGCAGAGAACGTGTTTCCCGTGCTCGGCCGCCTTGATCGTCCACTCACGATGCAACGCATTCGGCAGCGGAATATAAACAGCATCCACCTCCGGATCACGCAACAACGCCTCGTACGAAGTGTGCGCGGTGGGACAGCTAAATGTCTTGCGGCACTCGTCGAGCTTGGCCGAATCGCGCGACGCGATAGCCTGAAAAACGGAATTATTTGAGCGCTGGATCGCAGGAATCACCGCCTCGCGCGCGATACGTGCGTAGCCAAGAACGCCCCAACGGATTTTTTTGTCGGAAGTAGTCATGAGAAAAATCTCCTGCATTTCTGACCCGAAAACACCTGACCCACAACGTTTCGTTTCAAATTTTCTGGCAGCCACGCCGGTGATTTTCAGCGCCGCTTGTTTCACTTATAGCGCGGTGAAGATAGCCTAATTCATCAGTTAAAATTTTACGTAGTCAGTTTTCGAATACGTTTTTCTCAACACATTTTTCCACCGCTTTCACATCTTTGGTAAGAAATCGGCGAAACCAATTTCTGGAGAAAAGTTCGGGTGCGCTAGGACAAGGGAAGTGTCGCTGAGCGGGCTGTGAAAACTTTCATTTCCCTCACCACTCGCGCGCTCCTTGCAATCATCAGCGCGGGATTTTTTCTCAATCATTCGGCAGAGGCATCGAGCTTGACGGTGACCGCCGGACAATCCGTGAAGATCGAGGTCACCGCCGACGGCACCCAACCCTTCACCTACCAATGGCGAAAGAACGGCGCCACCATTGCCGGAGCCACCCTGGCAACCTACACCATCGCCGCTGCCACAACGACCGACAGCGCAAACTACTCAGCCGTCGTCACCAACGCAGTTGATTTCACTATTTCTGATGACGCCGTGCTCACCGTGAACTCTGGCAGCGGAGGAACCGCACCAACGATTACCACCCAACCGGCTTCTCGCACCGTCACCGCTGGCCAGGCCGCTTCGTTCTCCGTCACCGCCTCGGGTTCCGCGACGCTCACCTACCAGTGGCGTAAAAGCGGCACCGCCATTTCCGGCGCCACCAGTTCCACCTTCGCGATTGCCGCCACCACGGCCACCGACGCAGCGACCTACTCCGTCGTCGTCACCAACTCCGCTGGCTCCGTCACCTCGAATGCCGCCACGCTCAGTGTGAACCCCGTTGCCACCGCACCAACGATTACCAGCCAACCGGTCTCGCTCTCTGTCACCGCTGGCCAAACCGCTTCGTTCTCCGTCACCGCCTCCGGTTCATCCCTAAGTTATCAATGGTACAAATACGGCGGCGCTATCTCCGGTGCCACCGCCGCCACTTACACCATCGCCGCCACCACAACCGCCGACGCAGCGAACTATTCTGTTTTCGTCGCCAATTCTGCCGGCTCCGCCACTTCGAATTCCGTCACACTTCTGGTGAACCCTAGCAACATCATCGCCCCAACAATCATAAACCAGCCAACATCGCTCACCGTCACCGCTGGCCAGGCCGCCTCGTTCTCCGTCACCGCCTCCGGTTCCGCTACGCTCACCTACCAGTGGCGTAAAAGCGGCACCGCCATCGTCGGTGCCACCAAATCCACGTATTCGATCCCCGCCACCACGGCCACCGACGCCGCTCTGTATTCCGTCGTCGTCACCAACTCCGCTGGCTCCGTCACCTCGAATTCCGCCGTGCTTACGGTCAACATCGACCTCGGTCTGGTCGAGCTCACGCCTCAGTCTTTCAGTGCGCGTGGCCAGAACGCTCCAGCAGAAGGCACCGCTCAACTCTTCGACGGTCAAATCACCACCAAGTGGCTCGACTTTAGCGCTACCTCGTGGGTCCAGATCACCTTGGCGGCCCCGGCCTCGCTCCAAGCTTACGGACTCACCTCCGCCAACGACATGCCAGAACGCGATCCCGTTTCATGGACCCTCTCAGGCTCGAACAACGGCACTAACTGGACCGTCATCGAAACACGCTCTGCCCAAACCTGGAGCAACCGCTATCTCGTCCGCGATTTCATCCTCGCCGCACCCAGCGCCGCCTACACCCAGTTCCGTTTCGACTTTGTTTCCACCTCCCTCTCAAGCGTCCAGCTCGCCGAACTCGAACTGTTCGGCCTAACCGGAGCCTCACTTCCCGACGTACCCGTCATAACGAACCAACCAAAATCGTTCGCGGTCACTGCTGGCCAACCCGCCTCCTTCTCCGTCACCGCCACCAGCACCGTCTCCCTCACCTACCAATGGTTGAAAAACGGCACCGCCGTCGCCGGCGCCACCGCCGCCACTTACACCATCGCCGCCACCACGGCCGCCGACGCCGCCAATTACTCGGTGATCGTTTCTAACTTCGCCAAATCCGTCACCTCAGCCAGCGCCGTGCTCACCGTCAACCCGCTCCTCACCGCACCAGCCATTATCGCCCAGCCGGCCTCACTCACCCTCACCGCAGGCCAGAGTGCTTCTTTCTCCGTCACCGCCTCGGGCTCCGCGACGCTCGCTTACCAGTGGATGAAAAACGGTGCAGTCATTCTGGGCGCAATCAATTCCTCCTACACCATCGCAACTACCACAACAGCCGACAATGCAAGCTACTCGGTTTTCGTGGCCAACTCCGCCGGCTCAGTCACCTCGAACTCCGCCACTCTCACCGTCAACGCCGTGCCCTCTGTGCTAGACCTTACACCGCAGTCCTACAGTGCACGCAGCCAGCTTAATACAACCGTCGCTATCGCCAATCTCTTCGATGGCCAGCCCGCCACCAAGTGGGTTGACGCCCGCGCAGCCTCCTGGATCAAGATCGTCTTTGCGTCGCCCACCGTACTCGAAGCCTACAGCCTCACCTCGGCCAATGACGCGCCCGACTGCGATCCCGCATCGTGGACCCTCTCAGGCTCAAACGACGGCACAAACTGGACCGTCATCGAAACACGCGCCGCCCAAACCTGGAGCAACCGCCAGCTCGTTCGCGATTTCATCCTCGCCGCACCGTCCGGGGCGTTCACCCAATTCCGCTTTAATCTCACCGCGTCCTCTGGGTCCATCATCCAGCTTGCCGATCTCGACCTGTTCGGCCGTAGCGTGGTCTCGGTCAAAATGACACCGGCAACCTACTCCGCTCGCGGTCAGGCCAGCACCAGCCAGGGTATTGCGAAACTCTTCGACAACCGGAACAGCACCAAATGGGTCGATTTTAGCGGTACCTCCTGGATTAAGATTGTGTTGCCCTCGCCCGCGCTTCTCCGGCGCTACACGTTGACCTCGGCCGCCGACACTCCGTCCTATGACCCTGCCTCATGGACGCTCTCCGGTTCGAACGACGATATCAACTGGACCGTCATCGACACACGCACCAGCCCGTCATGGAGCAATCGCCGCCAAACCCGGGACTTCGTCCTCCCCGCGCCCGCCAACGTTTTCTTGCGCTACCGTTTCGATTTCCAAGGAAATTCAAGTTCGGTCATTCAACTCGCCGAACTCAAACTGTACGGCGACACGGGCGGATCCGGTGCCCCCTAGAACGACAATGAAACACGGCAAGCCAACCGAACTCACGCCACTTTGGCCACCGGCTTGGCACCCGATGCCCTGCAAATCCGGCGAACCAGCGGTGCCAACACACCATGATAAATCGCCAAAATCGCGATCACGCCCGCCAGTGCGTACAGCATGCCCTCAAGCGTCGTCGGCACGGCCGGTTTGAAAACAGCGGCGGTGCCGCGCGCGATCTCCACGTCGAGATGGCGCAAAAACACAAATGGCCGCTCCCACGCTGAAGCCTCGCGCAGCGCCGCCTCAGCGGCTGCCAGAGCGTTCGACCGCGCCTCCGTGTCGTTGACGAGTTTTCCCATGCTCGCGACCGCCGGATCGACGTTGGCGGCATATTGCGCCGCCAGTTCCTGCACGGTCTTCCCCGACTGACGCGCGATTTCAAAAAACTGGGCGCAGTGACGGCGCGCTTCATCGAGATGGCCGCCCAGACGTTGCAGGTATTGCTGCATGAACTCCGGGGCCTGCGAAAACAAAACCGCCCCCAACACACAAAGAAGGCGGTCGATCAAAGTTTCGCCCGCAGAAAAAAACGGTTTGCACCAACGCATGCCAAAAGGCTCAAACCACCCTCGCCCCGGCGCAAGCCTGCAAAATGCCCAGGACAACGCCCGCCCCGACGTTCGCCCTCAAGCTTCCGCCGACAGCTCAATCGCAAACTCCGCCCTGCCAAGCGCGATGAGATCATCGTACACGCCCGACGCACCCGCCGCGCTAAGTTCCTCCGCACTGTTCGTGCCCGTCGTCACGCAGAAGCAGGCGAACCCGCCGTTGCGCGCGGCTTCGACGTCGTAGGGCGAATCGCCAATCAGGCAGGTGGTGGTTGGTTCGCCCCCCAGTTCCTTCAACACATGCCGCGCGAACTCCGGTTCCGGCTTGAGCCACGGCGTGTCAGAGGCGCCAAAAATCCCATCAAGCAAAGGCGTGACGCCCAGATGCCCGCACACCGAACGCGCCGACGGACCGTGTTTGTTGGTGAAAACACCGCAGCGCACACCCCGTGCCTTCAACGCCTCCAGCAGCCCACGCGCTCCGGGAAGCAACGCGACGCCGTTAAAAATATTCTTCGCCCACGCATCACGATAAATCTCAAGTGCTCGCGGCAACAGGTGTTCATTCTCCGGCCCGAGCATACGTTTTACCGCCACTTCAAAACCGCCGCCGACCGCCCGACGCACTTGCGCCATCGTTGGTGCGGGCAAGCCGAGTTGCTTCAACATATAAGCATGGCTGGCATGGATCGCGCCAAAATGGTCGAGCAGCGTGCCATCCAGATCGAAAAGTACGGTACGAAAACGATTCACGAAACTAAGTTGCCCAACATCGTACTAAATTAACACGAAAATTTAAGGTTTTGATTTTCCAAGCCTCCGCTACAACCGACTCCATGCCAGCCGCTCCTGATCTTGCCAAAGCCCGCGCCACGGTGCGGACCGAAGGCGACGCCTTGCTCATCGAGCTCGGCGGCGTGTGGCAAATCACCGAAGACCGGCCTTCGTGGACCAAGCTCGTGGGCAACAGCACCCCCGCCCGCGTGAAAATCACCCTGGCC
The DNA here is from genome assembly GCA_031404135.1 of Verrucomicrobiota bacterium. GTDB lineage: Bacteria > Verrucomicrobiota > Verrucomicrobiia > Opitutales > Opitutaceae > JADKHC01. Next base: position 36,246 of record JANNHA010000012.1, read on the forward strand.
GAACTAGAAAACTGGGACAGCTCGCTCCTCCTCTTTCTCTTCGAGGCACAAAAATGGTGCGTCACCGCCAAAGCCACGCTCGACGCCTCCGAACTGCCGCCCAAACTCCGCGAACTCCTCGGGCAAATCACCGCCGCACAGGGCAAAGATGTGCCCGTTGACCGCTCGGAAAATCTTCTGGCCGTCATCGGCCTCGCCGTTTTCGACACCTGGGCAAAAATTAAACAGATCTCCAATTTCGTCGGCGAATGCACGCTCGCCACGATCCGCCTGGCCAAAAACCCGATCCGCTTCCGCTGGCGCGATTGCATCAGTGAGATGCAACAATGCGGTGCCATGGCGCTGCCGATCGTCGGGCTGATCGGCTTGCTCGTCGGCCTCACCCTCGCCTACACCGCCGCCGTCCTGCTGCGCGAATTCGGTGCCGACCTCTACGTGGCAAACTTTGTCGGTCTCGTCATGGTGCGTGAAATGGGTCCGATGATGACCGGCATCATTTTGGCGGGCCGCACCGGTGCGGCTTTTGCAGCCACCCTCGGCAACATGAAGGCCGGCGAAGAACTCGACGCCTTTGAAACCTTCGGCATCCGCTCCATCGACTTCCTCGTCCTGCCACGCCTCGTCGCGATCACGCTCATGACGCCGCTCCTCTCCCTCTACGCCAACATGCTCGGCATCGTCGGCGGCTTGATCGTCGCGGCAGGAATCCTGTCGATTCCGCCCACCGCCTACTGGGTGCAGATGCAGACCTCGATTGACCTCTCCGATCTCTGTTCCGGCGTGATCAAGTCCATCACCTTCGGCGGCATCATCGGCCTGTCCGGCTGCCTGCGCGGCCTGCAAAGCGAACGCAGTGCCATAGGCGTCGGCCGCGCCACCACCTCCGCCGTCGTCACCGCCATCCTGCTGATCATCGTCGCCGACGCCATCTTCGCCGTGCTCTTCAACATGCTGGGGATCTGAACCGTGACGCAACCTTCGCCATCTCCAAACCCACCCGCCATCGCCGTCGACGACCTCGAATGCGGCTACGAAGGCCGCGTGCTCTTGCAGCACGTGACGTTTTCCGTGCAGCCCGGCGAACTCTTTTTCGTGATCGGTGGCAGCGGTTGCGGCAAAAGCACGCTGCTCAAACACATGATCGGCCTGCAACGCCCGACCGCCGGCACCCTCCGCTATTTCGGCGAAAGCTTCACCCAGGCCGGTCCAACGCGACGCCGCGAACTCCTCCGAACCTTCGGCGTGCTCTATCAAAACTCCGCGCTCTGGAGCTCCCTCACGTTGCGCGAAAACATCACGCTTCCCCTCGAAGAATACACGCCACTCTCCAAAAGCGAACGCAACGAACTCGCCGCCCTCCGCCTCGCGCAAGTCAGCCTGAGCGGCTACGAAGATTATTATCCCTCCGAAATCAGCGGCGGCATGAAAAAACGCGCGGCCCTCGCCCGCGCCCTCGCGCTCGATCCAGCCATCGTATTCTTTGACGAACCATCCGCAGGCCTAGACCCGATCACTTCGCGCAAGCTCGACGAACTCATCCTCCAAATCCGCGGGAACCTCGGCACCACCATGATCATCGTCTCACACGAACTCGACAGCATCTTCAGCATCGCCGACCGCGTCATCATGCTCGAACGCGAGGCCAAAGGCATCATCGCCGAGGGCAACCCCCGCGACCTCGCCCGAAACAGCCCCGACCCGCGCGTCCAGGAATTCCTGCACCGCCGCGCCATGCTCCCCGCCTAACCACTCCGCCTCCCTACCTTCTTTAAACCGTGAAAACCAAGATCAGTCCAACCCTCGTCGGCATGTTCGTGATCGGTGCCGGAATACTCGTATTAATCGCCCTGCTCTCCTTTGGCGGCATCAACTTTTTCTCCAAGCCGCAACGCTTCGTCGTCTACTTCGACGAATCTATCCACGGCCTCGACCTCGGCTCGCCCGTCAAACTCCGTGGCGTTCGCATCGGCCGCGTCGTCGACCTCAACATCCAATTCGACACCCGAAACAAAGACTCCGTCGTCGAAGTCGTCTGCGAATTCAGCCGCAACACCGTGAAAGACGAAGTCGGTGCCGTGATCGATGTCTCCTCCCGCAAGGAACTCGAAAAACTCATCACCCAGGGCCTGCGCGCCCAACTCGGCGTTTCGGGCCTGGCGACTGGTTTGCTCTTCGTCGAACTCGACTTCCTCAAAGGCCCGGCGATCCCCCCCTCCGTCGCCGCCATCGCCGACCCGAAATTCGCCGTCGTCCCCTCCACGCGCTCCGCCATCGCGGAATACCAAGCCAGCCTCTCCGAAATTCTCTCCAACTTGAAACGCGTCGACTTCGCCGGCCTCTCCCGCGAAATGAACGGCCTGCTCGTCGACGTCCGCAAACAGATCAACGGCCTAGAACTCGCCAAACTCTCCGACGAGTGGTCCAAAGCCGGCAGCGCCGTCAACGAACTCGTCCGCAACGGTGATCTCCCGCGCACATTTGCCAATCTTAACCAAACCATCGACCAGCTCTCAAAAATGCTGGCCAACGTCGACACCCAGATCCAGCCCGCAGGCATAAAACTCAACGAAGCCATGTCCCAAGCGCAGGTCGTGTTGAAATCCTTCAACGAAGCCGCCGACTCCGCCCGCCGCTTCATCAGCGCCCAGAGCGGCCTCGGCGAAGAAACCGTCCGCACCATGAACCAACTCGCCGAAGCCGCCGGCTCCGTCCAGCGCCTTGCCGAATTCCTCGAACGCAACCCGAACGCCCTGCTCACCGGCAAAAAGCAGCCCAAATAATTTCGCACCGCCCGCCATGAAAACCTTTCTCACGTCCTCTTCCCATTCGCTCCGCACCCGCCTGCTCTGCGCCACAGCCCTCATTGCCCTCGCCGGCTGCACGATCATCCCCGAAGCCACCGTCGACCCGACCCGCTACTACGTGCTCAGCGGCCCCGCGACCACCCTCCTCGCCGGTGCCCGACCCACCGGCACGCACCAAATCGGCCTCCGCCCCGTCGAACTCCCCGCCTACCTGCGCAACCAAAAAGACTTGGTCGTGCGCACCGGTGCCAACGAACTGCGCTTCCAGGAATTCGCCCTCTGGGCCGAACCACTCGAAGCCGGCATTAGCCGCGTGCTCAAAGAGCGCCTGCTCTCCACCGACATGATCGGCGGCGTGACCGCTTACCCGTTCTCCGTAGATATCCGCCGCGACTACGACATCGTCGTGCGCGTGCTCAATTGCGAAGGCCTAAAATCCAGCGACACCACCCACGTGGCCCGCTTCGCCGCTGCCTACGACATCATCAACGTCAGCGGTCAGGTGGTCGTCCGCCGCACCTACACCGCCCCCGACCAAACCTGGAACGGCACCGACTACGCCGTGCTCGCGCGCCTGCTCAGTGAAGCCACCGCCAAACTCAGCGAAGACATCGCCGCCAACCTTCCCGCTCGCAACTAGTTCGGCTCCGTTCAGCCCTTCCGCATGGAGGGCGACTCAATCCTTTACCGGCAACATTCGCTCGCCGTCGAGCGTGTAAATCGCCGTCAGAAATCCATTTTCGTAAAGTGCCTTCACGTGCAGCACCCCGCCGAACGCCACCGGCACATCCATGAGCTGGTACACGCCCTTCGCCATGCGCACGAGCACCCACTCGTTGACCTGCGGCATCACACCGTAACAACACATCATCTGGGTGCGCATCAAGAGCAGCTCCGTCACCCGGCCTCCTTCCATTTTGATGGGCAACATGAACCCCGTGACGATCGCCTTGCGCCCATCGAGCCCGCGAATCGCCTCCGGAATCTGCTCGCTGAGCGACGGCCCCGCCGACCCCGGCTTCGCCTTCGCATCAAACGGCGGCGGCGCGATCTTAAACGCCGCCAGATATTCGAAACCCGCTTTCACATAACCATCGACTTCCACCAACGCCGACACCGGGCTGCCGCCGTCCGCCCTTGCAGACAACAAAAACCCCAAGGCGAGAACGACTAGAGAAAAGCGGCGAACAGTTTCCATACGACAAATGAAACAAGATGCACGCACCTGCGCTCCCGTCAAAACATTGCCCGCCGCACCCGTCATGCCGCAGATTAATGGTTCGTCTGATTTAATCAGGCCGTTCGACCTCCATTGCCGTTGACGAGCAGGGCAATACCGCACTAATTTCCGCCCATTCAATTGGCCACCCATCACAACCGCGAATCGGCCGCCACGCCCCACGGGCTAGCCGCCTCACGCTCGTGATCGGTGCGAGGTGCAAAGGTTTCCTCCGAAGATACCCAACGCGTGAAAAAGCTCCCCAAGCCTGCAATGCGAAAGACGCAAGCCCCGAAGGCCCGCGCAAAATCTGCGCCGAAACCAGCGCCAGCGACCAAGGCCAAGCCCCGCAAGCGCCACACCCCTGTTGCCCGCGCCCACGCCGACGGACCAGCGAACTCAAACTTGAGTGAAACCCTTTTCCGCCGCACCTTCGATGCGGCCCCCGTCGGCTCAGCCATCGTTGACCAGGATTTCACGTTCACCCAGGTCAACACCGCCTTCTGCCAGCTGCTCGGCTACACGGAAAAAGAACTGCTCGGCCGTTCTTTCAACGCGATCACCCACCCCGACGACATCGCCGCCAGTCGCGCCGGGATCGAGCATCTTCTGACGGGTCAAGCCACCACCTTCGAACAGGAAAAACGATATCTCCGCAAAAATGGTACGATCATATGGGGCCTAGTTTCCGTGAGCATTGTCCGCGATGACACTAACCAGCCGCTATACCTCATACCGATCATCCAGGACATCACCGAGCGCAAACGAACCGAGGAAGCGCTGCGCGAAAGCGAATCCAACCTTCAGGAATCACAAAGCATCGCGGGCCTGGGCACCTATGTCTTGAGCATAACCACCGGAAACTGGGAAAGCTCCGCCATGTTGGACCAGATATTCGGAATAACGCGCTCAACGGTGCATTCCGTCCAGGAATGGGAAAAAAAACTCCACCCTGACGACCAGGCCATGATGACCACCTACTTTTTAGATCACGTCGTGGGTCAGCGTCAGCTTTTCAACAAGGAATACCGAATCATCCGCCAGAATGATCAAGCGGTACGCTGGGTCCACGGACTTGGTCGGTTGACCTTCGGCACCGACGGCCAGCCGATCGAAATGCGCGGCACGATTCAAGACATCACCGAACGCAAGCTGGCCGATGAAGCGTTGCGCACCAGCGAAAACCGCTTCCGCGGCCTGTTCGATCTGGCGGTTGATGGCATATTAATTGGTTCTCCTGATGGCACGTGCATCGAAACCAACCGACAACTCTGTGTTCTGGTTGGACGAACCCGCGAGGAACTGCTCGGCAAAAAGATCGACGTCTTGTTCACACCGGAGACCCTTCAGGAAAAACCATTGCGCTTCGACCTGCTTCGCCAGGGCCAAATCGTTAAAACCGTGCGCCCGATCAAGCGCCCGGACGGCCTGGAGGTCATCGTCGAAATGCACTCGAAAATGATGCCCGATGGCACTTACCAATCCTTCTTCCACGACGTCACCGGCCAGAAACAAGCCGAAGCCGCCCTGCTCACCCAAACCAAACTCCACGCCGCCGAACTGGCCCAGCGGGTCCAAGAACGCACGGCCGAACTTGAAGCCACCAACAAGGAACTGGAGGCCTTCTCCTACTCCGTCTCGCACGATCTGCGCGCCCCGCTCCGTGCGATCGACGGTTTCTCGGCCATCCTCAGCGCCGACTTCATGTCGCGCCTCGACCAGGAAGGCCAACGCGTTCTCGGCATCATCTGCGCCGAAGCCAAACGCATGGGCCTGCTCATCGACGACCTGCTAACTTTCTCCCGGATGAACCGCTTGGCACTGCAAACCGGCGAAATCGACATGACCGCACTTGCCCAAACCATCTTCGACGAATGCGCCGCCTCGGTTCCTGATCGCCAACTACAATTCAAACTAAAACCACTCCCGACCACCCAAGGCGACCAGCCCATGATCCGGCAGGTGCTCATGAACCTGGTCGCCAACGCCATCAAGTACACCCGCCCAAAACCGCTGGCCGAAATCGAAATCGGCGGCCACGAAGAAGCCGGCGAAGCCATCTATCACATAAAGGACAACGGCGTCGGTTTCGACCAGCGCTATGCCGACAAACTTTTTGGTGTTTTCCAACGCCTCCACACCGAGGACGAATTCGAAGGCACCGGCGTCGGACTCGCGCTCGTGCAACGCGTCATCCACCGCCACGGCGGCCGCGTCTGGGCCGAAGCCAAAGTCAACGCAGGCGCCACCTTCTATTTCACCCTTCCGACAAAAAACAAAAACCCATGAGCTCCTTCGCCGACGTCGAGATTCTTCTAATCGAAGATAACCCACGCGACGCCGAACTCACGCAACGCGCCCTGAAAACAGGCATGACCACCCACAGCCTGATCTGGATGAAAGACGGGGTGCAGGCATTGGAGTTTCTCTTCGGACCGGAACACCCCGCCGGAACCAAACTTCTCCACCGACCCAAAATCATCGTGATGGATCTGAAACTGCCAAAAATCAACGGCCTGGAGTTATTGCACCGCATCAAATCCGACCCCGCTGCCAAAACCATCCCCATCGTCATACTAACCTCGTCCCGAGAGAAATCGGATATCGCCACCTGTTACGAACTGGGCGTAAACAGCTACATTGTTAAACCCGTGGACTTCGACCATTTCTCGCGCGCCGTCACCCAGCTCGGGCTATATTGGCTCTCGATCAACCAACCTCCGGAGATCGAGCACTAAAAAAAAGCCATGCCCATAATAGGAAAAGAGATTGCCGAAATTTGTTTTTCGGTAGGGCGGGACCGCTGGGCCCGCCGTGTTCGAACCAGCGCGCCCAGCGGTCGCGCCCTACCCTCTTCCGCCGCCTGAACCCCGAACCATGAATAACCCCATTCACATTCTCATTCTCGAAGACCGCTCCGCCGATGCCGAGCTGATGCTGCGCGAGATTAAACGTGTGGGCATCGAGTTCACCTTCAAACGGGTCTGGCTCGAAATCGATTTCCTCGACGAGCTGCGGCAAAATCCGCCCGATCTGATTCTGGCCGATTACGCCCTTCCTTCCTACAACGGTCTCTCCGCCCTAAAACTCGCTGCCAAGGAACGCCCGGACACACCCTACATTCTTGTCTCTGGCGGTTTGGGTGAGGAAATCGCCATCGAAGCCTTGCACCACGGTGTCACCGACTACGTACTAAAACAACGCCTCGCCCGCCTCGGACCCGCGGTCACACGCGCCTTGCGCGAACGCGAACGAGCCGACGAGCGCAAACTGGCCCATGAGGAAATGCGCAAGCTCCTTTTCGCCGTCGAACAAAGCCCTGTCTCCATCCTCATCACCGATGCCGAAGGCAACATCGAGTATGTTAACCCCAAATTCACCGAGCACACCGGCTACTCCGCAGCAGAGGTACTCGGACAAAATCCGCGACTGTTCAAATCCGGCAAGCAGCCCAAAGAGTTCTACAACCATCTCTGGCAAACCATCAACGCCGGCAAGGTCTGGCGCGGCGTCTTCCAAAACCAAAAAAAGGACGGCTCTCTCCTCTGCGAACGCACCACGATCTCCCCCGTCATGGACGAAGTGGGCCGCATCACCCGCTACATCGCCATCCGCGAAGACATCACCGAACGCCTGAAACTGGAAGACCAGCTCCGCCAGTCGCAAAAGATGGAAGTCATCGGGCACCTCGCCGCCGGTGTCGCGCACGATTTCAACAATCTGCTCACCATCATCCAATTTGAAACCTCCTTGCTGACGCAAAACGCCTCGCTCGATGCCGAATCCCGCGAGGGCGTGAGCCTCATCGAACAAGCCGCCGAGCGCGCCGCCAACCTCACCCGCCAGCTGCTCGCCTTCAGCCGCAAACAAGAGAAAGAGACACGCCCGATTAATCTGGCCGAACTCGTGGCCGATATGACCCGGTTGCTGAAACGCATCCTCGGCGAAGATATCGCCCTCATCTCCCGCGCCGACCCGCAACTGCCACTCCTGCTCGCCGATCAAGGCATGATCGAGCAAGTCATCATGAACCTCGCGGTCAACAGCCGCGACGCTATGCCCAACGGCGGCCAGCTCGAAATCACCGTCGACGCCGTTCACTTCAACCCTGCCGACATCGCGTCGCATCTCGACGGCCGCCCCGGTGATTTCTTCCAGTTAATGGTTCGTGATTCCGGTTCCGGCATCGCTCACGAACACCTTTCCCGCATTTTCGAACCTTTCTTCACCACCAAGGAAATCGGCCGCGGCACCGGCCTCGGCCTCGCCACCGTGTTTAGCAATGTCAAACAACACGACGGCTGGATCGAAGTCACCAGCGAGCCCGGCTGCGGAACCACGTTCCAAGTCTTCCTGCCTGTCAGCCCGAACCACCACGTCGGTACACCCGTTGTCGCCCCGGCGGAAAAACTCAAAGGCGGCACCGAGAAAATCCTTGTCGTTGAAGACGAAGCAGCCATCCGCAAACTGATCAAACTCGCCCTCGAACGCTACGGCTACCGCGTGCTGGTTGCCGAAAGCGGCGTCGCCGCCCTGGAAATCATGAACCAAGGACATGCGAAAGTGGACCTGCTCATCACCGATCTCGTGATGCCCGGCGGCGTGAACGGACGCCAGGTGGCGGACAAACTGACATCCAAGTTTACCGATCTAAAGGTTATCTACATGAGCGGCTTCGCGAAAGACTTCGCGCCCCACGAACTGAACCTAGAGCCAGGCGTCAACTTCCTGCGCAAGCCCTTTTCGCTCTACGCGCTCGCCGAACTCGTCCGCCGCCGCCTCGACGCGCCGTCGGAGCCGGGTTCGCGGTTCTACTGAATGGTTATATCTTCGTCGCCAGATAAATAATCGACGTCGTGCGCTTGGCCGTGGCGTACACCTTGGCCGGCACCGACGTCACCTTGAAACCCGCCTTCGCCAGCCGCGTTTCAAACGAGTGATCCGGCTTCGCCGACCAAAACGCCGCACGGCCGCCAGGCCGGAGCGCCGTAGCGATACGCTGGATACCTTGCGCGCGGTAGAGTCCCGAGTTGTTCGCCTGCACCATCGCCGTCGGACCATTGTCGATATCGAGTAGAACAACATCATAAGGCAACGGCCCCGCATGCGAAATCACATGGGCCACCTCTGCGCCGAGAATTTTCACGCGCGGATCGGCGAGCAACCCGCCGTTGAGGCCGACGAGGTGCGTACGATTCCATTCAACCACCGCCGGAAACGGTTCCGCCACCTCCACCGACGCTTCGGGCGCGGCCTTCTCCAACACGGCCTTAAGAGTAAACCCGAGTCCGAGACCGCCGATCAACACCCGCACAGGCCGCCCCGCCAGCCCCTCCAAACCAAATTCGCCCAGTTGCAGTTCTGCGGCCACCCCCGTCGAATGCATCAAATCCACGCCATTCACGCGGATACAAAAATGCCCATCATGCGAATGCAGTGAAAGACGGGTGCCGTCGGGCGTGAGAGTTTCTGCGAGTTTGAGACGTGGCTTCATGGAAGAAACGCCATAGGACGCGCAAACCCGCCGAACCGCCAGCGAATGTTTTCGAGGTGCGATGCGAACGGCGATCCTCTGCCGATTTCCCGCTTTCCTGAGTTCCCCATTTCACAAACGCCGTTTTGTGTTATACCAACGCAAATGAAGAAAACTTTCCCCCTCCAAGTGCCCGGCAACGCCGACGAACGCGTGCTCGAAGCGATCAAGTTTGACGTGCGCAAGTACCTGAAACGCGAACGCCGCAAAACCTTCCCCGAAGGCTTCGACCAGTGGAATTTCGCCTGCAAAGTCGGCCCCGACCAAGAGACCGCGACGGACATCCCTGTTGCCGACCTCTTCACCGCCCTCGAAGCCGTGGCCAAGACCGGCACCCCCAAAATCTACATCGAAGTCCTCGCCGCCCCCGGCAAACGCTTCCCGGCCGCGCCAGCTCCGACCCTAGCGACCGGCATCGAACCGCCGCCCACCACCGAACCGACCGCCACCGCCGCGATCTGAGCCGAACCATAAAACGTCAGCCAAAGCCTATAACTGATAGGTCACGCTGCCCTTTTCGTCGACCACGATGTGGCCGGCCTGATGCAGCGTCTCGATCACACCCGGAACTTCGGTCGCGAGGATCTTGTTTCCGGAATTCGACAGTATGTATTTGATCAATGACTTCTCACGGCTGGGTCGGCTCTTCGGATGTTCGCGCAAGTGCTCCAAAATGTGGCCCGCCTGTTCATCCAACGCAGGAGCTATCACCTTAGGCGCTTTCTTGGGTTTCGGCTGAGCAGCAATTTTTGTCGGCACCGGCACAGGCGAGGCGGCGGCCGCAAGCCTCACGCCTTTCGCCAAACCAGAACCTGAGAGGCTGGTAAAATCCACCAGCCGGCGAACCTGAATCTGCTTGCTGCGCAGATGCAGGACCAACGCGTCGTAACCCGTATCCTTTGAAATAATGGAAAAATGGCCGGTCGGATCTGCCGCCACGGCACGCCCAAGATAGTAGGCGAGACTAAAGTCCAACGCGTTCCGGCCCGACGACATCAACCGAACCAGTTGCACTGAACCAGCGTGCTGCAGCAGTTTCTCAACGAGGGCCGTATCGAGCTTCGTCTGCCGTGCTCCGATCAACAAAGTAAACCTGACGGCCTGGGCACCGATCACCGAAAAATCGATCTCCTGCACATTCTCAAAATCGACAAGCACATGATTGACGGGTGGCGGGATTTCCATGGCGGAAAAATCTAAAGGTTTCTCGAATAAATTTGGAGTGCTCGCCATGGCCGCCCTCAACTATCCGCCTTCGCCTGCCCCACCGCGCGCACGACCTCCAGTTGCACCGCGTGAAGCGACACAAACAAGTCGCGCAGGAACGCCGCCAGCCCCGCTAACAGGCAACACACACTCGTGATAAACGAGCCCAAGATCAGCGCCGAAAGATCAATCTTCGTCAGCGCACTCAGGAAAAGAATTACGATCAACAGCCCAGAGACAAACATGCTCGACGTGATCATCGTCATCGAGAAGCGCATGATCTTCGCGCGGCGAAACATGATCAGCAGCTGATCTTCGATATATTGCCGATCCTCCGGTTTCGCCTGGCGGATAAGACCCGCGAGATTCCGCGTGCGATCCACGATGCGCCCCATGCGGTTGGTGAGCGAAATACATAACGCCCCAAGACCTGAGATCAAAATCACCGGCGTGATCGATAGTTGGATGATCGGCAAAATCGATTCCTGCATGGGAAGAGCGGACATGCCCCCTGTAATGGCG
>JANNHA010000013.1:0-7718 GCA_031404135.1 Verrucomicrobiota bacterium
GGCCGCGCCGCCATAAGCCGTGAGCCGGTCGGTCGAGGTGGTCACTGCGACGGTGCCGCCGGCGCACTCAAATTTAAAACAGGAGCGTACTTCACCCGCAGGGTGAGGCTCAATCAAGGCCGTTACATCACTCATAATCCACGCCGTTCAACCATTTCCGCACTTCTTCGCCAGCTTCAACTGCGGTTTCTAGGATCATTTGGTTCGGTGTCAGGTGAGCTTTATGCCCTTGGCGTTGGCAGCGCGGATGAGGGCGTCGGCCATGTCAGAGGGCGTGACGGCGACTTCGATCCCGCATTCCTGGAAAACCTTAATCTTGGCGGCGGCCGTGTCTTCAGCTCCACCAACGATAGCTCCAGCGTGACCCATGCGGCGTCCTGCGGGGGCCGTGGCTCCAGCGATGAAACCGGCGACGGGCTTTTTGCAGTTTTCTTTGATCCAGCGTGCAGCCTCGACCTCGGCGTTGCCACCGATTTCGCCAATCATGATGATGCCATACGTGTCGGGATCTTCAGCGAAGAGTTTGATGACATCGAGGTGCGAGGTGCCGTTGACCGGATCGCCACCGATGCCGACCGTAGTGCTTTGGCCAATACCTTTGGTGGTGAGCTGGAAAACCGCCTCGTAGGTGAGGGTGCCGGAGCGCGAGACGACGCCGACGTGGCCTTTTTTATTGATGTAGCCGGGGGCGATGCCGATGCGGCAGCCGCCGTGAGAATTCGCGCCTTCGCCCGGGCAAACCATGCCGGGGCAGTTGGGGCCGACGAGGCGGGTTTTCCTGCCCTCCATGGCTCGTTTCACGCGGACCATGTCCTTGACCGGGATGCCTTCGGTGATGGCGACGGCGAGGTCGAGGCCTGCGTCAACACATTCGAGTATGGCGTCGGCGGCGAACGGCGGCGGTACGAAGATTGCGGATACGGTGGCACCGGTAGCTTTGGCGGCGTCGGCGACGGTGTTGAAGATCGGGATCTTGTGCCCGGCGTGTTCAAAGACCTGTCCGCCCTTGCCGGGCGTGACGCCTGCAACGACCTGGGTGCCGTAGTCGAGCGAGAGTTTCGCGTGACGTCCACCGAAGTCTCCGGTGATGCCTTGGACGAGGATCTTGGTTTCGGGAGTGATGAGAATGGCCATGGTGAAGAAGGTGTGAGGAGCGGTTAGCGAGGAGTGAATTAGCGGCAGGCGAAGAGTTGGAGGAGGGAGGTGGGTTGGGGATGCTCACTCCTCGCTACTCAATGCTCGCTGCTGATGATGGCTCAGAGCGGTGTGGCGTGGTTATGCACCAAGTGCACGATTTTCTGGGCGGCATCGGCCATGGAGTCGCCGGAGGTGATGGTGAGACCGGAGTCGGCGAGTGTCTTTTTGCCGGCGTCGACGTTGTTGCCTTCGAGGCGGACGACCAGCGGCAGCTTGAGGCCAACTTCGTTCACGGCATCGACGATACCGCAGGCGATCACGTTACAGTCCATGATGCCGCCGAAGATGTTGACGAAAATGCCCTTCACGTTCGGGTCGCCGAGGATGATTTTGAAGGCAGCAACGACCTGGTCTTTAGAGGCACCACCGCCGACATCGAGGAAGTTGGCGGGGTTGCCGCCGAAGTGCTTGATGATGTCCATCGTGCTCATCGCGAGTCCGGCACCATTGACGAGACACGCGATGTTACCATCGAGGGCGATGTAGTTGAGGTTAAACTTCGAGGCTTCGATTTCCTTGTAGTCTTCCTCGTTGAGATCGCGCAGGGCGACGATATCGGAGTGGCGGAAGAGGGCGTTGTCGTCGAAGGAGACTTTGGCGTCGAGCGCTTCGACGAGGTCACCCTCGATGGTGACGAGCGGGTTGATCTCAACCATCGACGCATCGGTTTCCCAAAACATCGTGTAGAGGTTGCGGATTAATTTAGCGGCGTGCTTTTGTTCGGTTGGATTGAAGCCCAGCTTAAAGATGAGCTGGCGGACTTGGTATTCAGCAAGCCCATACGCAGGATCGACAAAAACCTTGAAGATGCGCTCCGGCGTTTCATGGGCGACTTTTTCGATTTCCACACCGCCTTCAGTTGAGGCGACGATCACGGGGCGTGAAGTGGTGCGATCGAGGAGAATGGCAAGGTAATACTCCTTCTTGATACTGCTCACGGTGGTGAAGTACACGGTCTGGACTTTGCGGCCTGCGGGGCCGGTCTGGGCGGTGACCAAAGTATTGCCGATCATTTTACCTGCGGTAAATTTGGCGTCAGCTTTTGATTTGCAGACTTTCACGCCGCCTTTGAAGCCGTCGGTGAAGGTGCCTTTGCCGCGACCGCCCGCGTGGATTTGGGACTTCACCACGATCGCTCCGTCGGGAAGTTTAGCCAGAGCCGAGTCGATCTCGTCTCCTGATTTAACCGCGACGCCCTTCGATGTATAAACACCGAATCGCTCAAAAAGCGTCTTTGCCTGATACTCGTGAATATTCATGGAAAAACGATAGCGTGCCACAGCCTGCCGGGGCATGGCACGCCAAAACGTCGGATTCGTTTCCGCGTTTTTTTTTCTAGGTTTCGATTTGAAGGGGAAGTGATGGCGGCAAGGTGTCGTCTCGCACGGGGGGAAGGCCATTCTGCCATCTAACTTAACATCAAAAATCTAGGGGGTTTTTTGTATAACTGGATAGCCGTTCGCCGCCACCAAAGTCGAAAGGCCATGATTAGTCCCCCAAATAGCATAGTCAAACCAACCATCCAGAGACAATTCGAGGGTGCCAAAAACAGCATCTTCGGGGTACGCTGCGCCGATTAAGACCACCTTCTTCCCCTTGATCGCTGGATGTGGAAACCACGCCTGCAACGCCAGCGCCTCGCCTTCGTAAACACGCCCGCCGATGGAAATCTTTTTGGACTCCATCTCAACAGGCAGATTCGGGCTGAGCCGACCCCAGACTGAATTTGTCACCGCGTTGCCCAACAAAACCAGATGACTGCGTTGTTCCTCGTCAGCGGTTAGCTCTCGGTCCTTAATAACACGACATGGCCCGAAGTTGGTCCGCCTCCATGCCTCTTGAAATTGCGTGCTGAGTTTTTCATTCGCCGCCCGGTCATTTTCATTTCCTCCCGTCGCCTCGACCAAAACAAATCGTCTGGAGAAAACCTGTGCCAGCGGTCCGATCATGGCATCAGCAGAGATAGTGAAAGGTTCAGGTTGGGCCCGATGCTGCTGAACCAACCAAGACAACTGGCGCGCAAAAACTGCACTCGACGGACGAGGAACCGGATGTCGTATACGCTCAAACTTCGGATGATTTCCCACCGCCCTTGCCTGTTCAACAAAATCGACGGAATGCGACAAAGGACCATGACCGGGATCAACTCCATCATGCAAAACCCAAACGGGCAGATTGCTAATGTTCGCCGCAGGTATAACTGGATCGGTATTCTGCAACCACGTCCGATAAGCCGGCCATGCGTTAAAACGCCCATCGTCATCGTATAACTTCTCCTTCGAACGACTCCAACTGCGCAGGCAAATTAAAAGCACCCAAGCAAGTTCGCTGGTACTCCAACGAGGTGTCTGGAGAGATAACCGAGCTTGAAGACAGAAGAAACACATCATCGGCATCCAAGACAGCTTGTGCAGCCAGAACCTTATCAATTTCAAGCCGTGCTTGGAACTTCCATCTACCCGAAAAATTAGTGATTTTGATTAATATCAGATTGGCCCCCGGTTGCAGGGGCAGTCGAATTGCCTCATCGTTAGCGATCAACATGCGGCGCTCGCGCCAGGCATACCTCAGCTCGCCGTTTAACCAGACTTTTGCACCATCATCGGCACCCAAAAGAAGCCACGCCTCCTGACTTGTCGGCGCGACGATTTCGCAGGCCGCATAAACCGCCGTTTGCGGCAAACCGAGAATGGACAGTGGCTGCGAATCGTAGAGCTTGCCGAAATCCACCACATCCGCGCCCTCGACCAAACGCACGGTTGGACGGCCCTTGCCCGACTGCGGTAACGAACCCGCCCATGCCGCTAAATCTGCTTGCACACAAACACCCTCTTCTTTCCCCAGCCCAGCCAGAAAATCGACCTCCACCGCCGCTTCACGCGGCTTGGCCTCGAACGACCCGATCAAAAGCCAGCGTTGAAGGTCAATGCCCTTGGTTTCAAGCACGACGCGCGGCAAGGCCGGCCCCTCGGTTGCCTCGACCGCGTAGATTGGGCTTACTCCCGCCAATATAATCAACAAGCCAACAAGCGAATTTTTCATCGGTTCAAAGTTTTTCTTCCATCGCCATGAGGCGACCTTCGTCATCGTAACTGAGCATCCGTTCCGGTTCGCCCAAACGCTTTACGCCGATAAGTTGTCCGCGCTCATCATAGCGATAAATCTCCAGGAGCTCACCCTGCCCAGTTTCGATTTTCTCCAACGCACCGCGCGTCAGCGTTCCACCGCGAAACGTGACAATCACCGTTTTACCTCCAGCGCGCTGTTCGACCCGACGCCGACGCGGGTTAAAAACCGTCACCACATCCTCATCGGTGCTCGCACCTTTCTTCCACAACGTAAAACCCTTTGCGCTGAGCGAATAGCCATACGTGTCGGTTCCCTTCGCACTCAGGTGCACGGGAGCTGCCCAGCGGGAGTCGCCACGACCGTAACCCGGATTTTGAGCCCAAACAAACACCTGCGGATTTGTATCCGGTTCAACAATTTCAACCAATAACCCCTCGCAATAATGGAAGTGCATCACCCGCCCGTCAGTCTTTTGCCAACTGCTCAACTGGCCCTGCTCATCCCAAGTGAAATAGTGCGGTGCAGCCGAACCAAGCGCCAAGGTTAGCAGTCTCCCCTCCTCATCATAGGTCGCCCGCAGCAAAGCCGCCGCCTGCGGCAAGCCATCGATCCGTCGCACCTCGTGCAGCAAAGCTCCTTGCGTCGTCACGCTAAAGCCACCCAGCGCCGGATCATCGATGCCAACCCACTGACCTGACCTATATCGCCAGGTTCGACCTTCCGCCGACCTGATTTCATACTCCGCGCTCCCGCTTTCGCGGATGAGCCATCGCTTCGAACCCGCCCCGGAAAAAGCCGCTTCGATCTTGGCCCGCTCAAACTCGACCGAAGCACCCGAGGGCACTCGCCAGCGCAACCGCTCACGCCCCGACGGCACCAAACTACTTTGCAGCCCGCGAAACAGCCACACCGTGCGAGCGCGCCCCTGTGCATCAACTTCCACGCCATGCCGCAGCTCTAAAACGAAACCGAGCCGCTTCAGCTCGGGCTGGTCGCACAGCGGATAACTCAAGCGCAACGTGCCATCGAGGTTCATCGCGCCCATGGCCTCCTCAACGTCGGCCCATTTTGAAACCCACTTTGTGGTCAGCGCCGGAGCCGACGTTTCCGCTCCCAGCATAACGAACGGCCAAAACAACAAAACCAACCCAACACGGATCGGCACCTTAGCGTAAGTTTTATCTGCCTTTGCGTTCTTTGCTGCCCGTGTGGTCAACGCCTCCGCCCTCCGTTCCTGCTTTCGAGCGTTCCCCATTGAATCTTCCGACCTCATCGTGTTCCCTCCACGACTACGCGAGGCCACGCCGCACGGATATCCAAACCCACCGCAGGCGACTCCACCATCCGCGCTCCGACGGCCTTCGCCCAGGCCCGCCACGCCGGTCCATTCCCCGCCTCGTCGACTGTCGGCAGCACGAGGCGAGCCTCGCCGGGAACTTTGATCGCCCTGCGCGGCGGAGCCCCCAGCGGATGCACCAGCCAAACACGCTTAAAATTTTCGACGCCACTTTGCGCGAGTCGCTCCACCTGCCGCCCAAACAAAACCATCCCGTGAGGACCAGCTCCAATCGAGCCCTCCACCGACTCCGCCTCATCCGCGCGATGAACTAGGAGCGACAACGGCACCGCACTCGCCTCCACCCAACGGCGTTGTTCCTTGCCCGGCGTCGGCCCGAGCACTGCTGAATCCGGCCAGACGTGCCAAACGGTTTCTGTCTCTGCGCGCTTCCCCTTCGATTGCACGCTGATCGCTCCCTTTGCCTGCGGACACACCACCAGCGAATCGCCTGCGCTCAACCAAACACCGGCCATCCACACCATCCCGGCCATCACTCCTGCCCCGACCAAACCGCTTCGGCACACCCACACCCAAAGCGCAGGCGTTAACCGCACCTGCACCGCTGCCCCTAAGATGATTAAAACCGCCAGCCCGGGCACGAACCAGAGCTTCGGCTCGATCCACAAAGTCGTAAACGCATTCGCCACCGACCAAGCCACCAAGGAAGCACCGACCGCTGCCAGCAAGGCAGGGCGCGTTATCCCCAACGCGCCGTCCGCGCGCTTTCCGCCGCCAACCATCGTTTCCCTACCTGCTCCAAAGCCCCTATCGTTTCGCGTCAACCACCAGGACAAGGCCAGCAAAACGAATAAAACTCCCATCACGCCCGCCAACGTCGGCAGCCCTTGCTCAACGCCGACATGCAGGTAGCTGTTCACCATCGTAGTATAACCTTCCGAGCGATCCACATCTTGAAACCAGTTCATATAGGCCCGGCCCGACTCGCCCGCACCCCAGCCCTGCAATGGTGCCGCCGCGCACATGCGCAGTCCTCCGCGCCAAAGTTCCAGCCGGTTTAGGGTGGCACCGTCGCCGCCCATGTAGCCGGGACTCAACCGTGCTACCAATCCCGTGCCCACCACACAACCGACGCACAGCACCAACCGCATCATCCAAATCCGCCAGGTTTGCTTCAGCTGCGCGAAACCCATCACCGCGATGAAATATACCGCCGCACAACCCAGCGCGACCCACGCCCCGCGCGAATACGTTTTAGCCAAGAGGAAATAGAGCGCACCCTCTGCCCCCAACCCCAGCAACCACCACCCACACCAGCCGCGTGCACGCGGCGACAAAACCCACCCCAAAACCACTAACGTTACAAGAAACGCCCCGGCATAGTTCGGCGTCGCCCAGCCCAGATTCCAACGCGGCTGACCCGCATACAAAAAATCTGCTTCAAAAATCATATCGCGGCATCCTCGATGAGAACCGTGCAAAGGCGCGATGACTTCATGTCAACGTTTTCGGCAATTTCTTTCAATTCTTGCCCCTAAAAAACCGGAAGAACCAACTTTCTGCTTCCCAGTTTCCTATATCATCTTTGCTTTCGTAACCGTCAGGGCCAAAGCTGAAAATTTCATCGTCCTCCGGTCGACCCATGGCATAATTTATATCAATACAGATGCCCATCTTATAGGAGTAAAAATGCATATGATATTTTCATCCCCGCGATCGTCAGCCCGTTGGTGCCACCGGCGATCGTGCTCACGTTCTGTACCGTCGAGCCCGTCAGCGTACGGTCCCCACCGCTCAGGGTCACCGCGCCGTTGTAGATCTGCGTACCCGAGGTCGTTACGTTCGCACCCAGGTTCGAAGTCCCGCTCACGCTGTAGTTCGTCACCCCGGTGATCGCACCGTCCACATCCGCAATCCCCGCGATCGTCAGCCCGTTGCCGCCACCGGCGATCGTGCTCACGTTCTGGACCGTCGTGCCCGTCAGCGTACGGTCCGCACCGCTCAGGGTCACCGCACCGTTGTAGATCTGCGTGCCCGTGGTCGTTACGTTCGCCCCCCAGGTTCGAGGTCCCGTTCACGCTGTAGTTCGTCACCCCGGTGATCGCACCGTCCACATCCGCAATCCCCGCGATCGTCAGCCCGTTGCCGCCACCGG
>JANNHA010000014.1:0-21027 GCA_031404135.1 Verrucomicrobiota bacterium
GGCCGCGCCGCCATAAGCCGTGAGCCGGTCGGTCGAGGTGGTCACTGCGACGGTGCCGCCGGCGCACTCAAATTTAAAACAGGAGCGTACTTCACCCGCAGGGTGAGGCTCAATCAAGGCCGTTACATCACTCATAATCCAAGCCGTTCAACCATTTCCGCACTTCTTCGCCAGCTTCAACTGCGGGTTATAGGTTCATCGATTAGCGAATACGGTGGTGCGTTACAGATTCAGCTCCAAGTGCCAGAAGAGGATCTTCAGCGAGCGTACTCACTGCTTCGATCTCAGCGACCTGATCGCTTCGGTTCTCTTGAAAATGTTAGGAAAGAGACAGCAGCCATTGCCGAAGGTTTTCGCCGATATCTAGTAGTTTTGGCTGCTACTGCTGCCTCGATATTTTTTGTATTCACCGTTTCGTCAGAGAAACCGCTGGGGTCTCGAGTCGTCGGTACATTCTTTATCGGACTCATTTTATCGGTTCCGGTTTGGCTTATCTATGAATTCATACGAAAGAAGATCAAAACAGGCTAATCGGGTAGCCGGAGGTAATTAGCCTCCGGCCCCCACACCACCCGGCGTACGGGTCCGTACCGGGCGGTTCTGATCGGGTTACTTCGCTTTCACCTTCGTCTCGGGAGATTTCCCCCTTGGTGTTAGTTTCGGCGGGTAATGATCCAAGCAGGCGCAGTTGCACTTACCACTAACATACACTACTTATTGGTAATTAATTGAATAAGATATTTTTTGACAACAATGCCAGTCACCTGCCGGGTGCGTTCTCAAACAGGAGACCGCGCATTACATTCCTTTCATTCCAGTTAATTAGTGTTAATAAGTGGTTTTTAATCTGCGGGATTTAGGATGATAGGCGGTCCATTGGGCCTGCAGATTAGGCACCCCCTGTGTTGCTCGGCTCACGGCCCGTTGCACGGGCACCCGTTCGCCTCGCCCTTCGCTTCGCTCCAGGCCACACCATGCGGCGTGACCATCTCCGCGCTGCGCGCTTCGTCTAACCATTCGTTCGTCATCGCGGCTTGCACGATGCTGTTGCTGCTCATCCGCCAGCTGACTTTTCGGCTGCGGCTGGCTAGAGGCACGTCTGCCAACGCGCTGCGCACTGCTAAAACCGCCCGGGAAACCATCTGCCTTTCCCTAAAGATCAGTTCAGCAATTCTTCCGCGTGCGCCAGCGCGCTCTTTGCGTTGCGGTCGCCGAGCATGCGGGCGAGCTCGCACACGCGAGCTTTGCGGCTCTCGTGGATCGGCTTGATCGACACCACCGCGCGATCCTTTGACTGGTCCTTTTCTACGACCAAATGGTTCGTTGCCTGGGCCGCCACTTGTGGCAGATGCGTCACGCATAATACTTGATGGCCACGGGCGATCGCCGCCATTTTTTCGCCAACCACTGTGCCGATTTCGCCGCCGACGTTCGCGTCGACTTCGTCAAACACCAGCACCGGCACGCCATCGAGATCCGCCAGCACGGCTTTGAGCGCCAGCATCACGCGGGCAAGTTCGCCGCTCGAAGCCACGCGGTTCAACGGCAGCGGTGCCTCTCCGACATTGGGTGAAAACAGAAACTCGCCGCCGCAATCCCCTGTCGGTCCAAGTTCAGATAACGAAACAACCTTTATCTGGAAATCCGCTTTCTTGAACCCCAGTTGGGCGATGCTTTTTGCTGCGAGCTTGGCCAGTTCACGCGCCGCTTTTTCGCGAATGGCACGCAGCCCTTGCGCGTCTTTCTTCGCTGCGCGTTCGGCGTCAGAAATTTCTTTTTCCAGCTTCGCCAGCGTGCCCTCGAGATCACCCTGCACCGCCAGCTTCCGACGCATATCCTCACGCGCCGCGATGACCGCACGCAGGTCGCCGCCGTGTTTTCGCTTCGCTTCGAGCCACGTATTCATGCGTGTCTGCAACTCCTCTGCCTGCTCAGGATCAAATTGAAATTCACCGCTCAACGCCTCGAACTCCGCCCCCAGATCGGCGAGTTCAACGGACGCCGATGCCAGCCGGTCCGCCAGCGTTTTGCTCGACGCATCGAGCAATTCCAACTGCCGCGCTTCGCGCACGAGAGCGGCCACACGAGCCGTCGCGCCCTCCTCACCCGTCAAGCCGTTGGCCAACGCCGCTGCGAGTTCGGTCAATTCCTGCGCACTGTTCTGCCGTTGAAAATCACGCTCCAGCGCTTCGATCGCTTCGTCGGTCAACTCCAGCGCATCGAGCTTCGCCAACTGATTTTCCAGAAAACTAATCTGATCGGGCGAAAGTTTGGTTTCATTAGCGATACGCGTACGTTCGGCCAGCTTCTCGCGCCAGGCGCGATATTTTACCTGATACGTCGCGAGCGCTTCACCCGCACGTCCGTAAAGATCGAGCAGTTCCAGTTGGCAACTCTCCTTGAGCAGCCGGCGCGGTTCACTCGGTCCGTGAAAATCGATCCACGCCTCGCCCAGCCGCTGAAGCGCAGCGAGGGTCGCGAGCCCGCCGTTCACCGTAATCTTCGGCGCCTTTTCGCGCGGCAAGCTGCGTTTCAAAATCAACGTTCCCTCCTCGCACGCCGGCAAATCAAGCTCAGCGAGCAGCGAATCGACCGCTTTCGCATTTTTGAAATACAAAGCTGCCTCCACCTCGCACGCCGCCTCGCCTTGCCGGATAATGGTCTTATCGGCGCGTTCACCTGCGAGCAGGCTCAGTGCACCGAGCAAAATACTCTTGCCCGCCCCCGTCTCTCCCGTGACCGCAGTGAAGCCCGGCTCAAAGTCGAGCGCCACTTCATCCAACAAGGCGAGATTCTTGATGCGAAGCGATTGGAGCATGTTGAAAGAGGGGCGCAAAAAAACCGCCGTTTTACAAGAGCGGACGCTGTCAAAATGACGGACCCTACTCAACCTTACCTTTACCCCTGTGGCGGTAGGTTGGTTCGCATAAAGACCGTCGATTTGGACAAAAAGATGGCGGCGCGCTTTAGAGGAGAGATTTAGTCCTTAGGAAAGTCTCGGACGGTGTTGAATTGAATCAAATCCCGCCGCTGAAGCCTCGACCGAAATAGGGGGAAAACCCTAGATCACCGATGAGAAACCCGTCAATTTCACACGCCTGAACAACGGGGTTTGCAGCAAACCACGATGCGGGTACGTTCACCGACGATGGTGACGGCCCTCACAGGCATTTCAGATCGGTTTCCCGAGATTTCGCGCGACTTCGCAAAGGTATCGCGAATCGGTGCGTTGGCGCGCACTCAGGATTCGACCAGCACGGAGGCGTCCGCCGATGAAACCGATTTCGCCACCGAAGCTGAGTCGCCGACTGATGCCAACAAGGAAATGATCGCCAAGCTCGAAGAGCGCAATCAAGAGGTGCTGGCGCACGAGGCATCGCACATGGCGGCGGCCGGTGCCTATATCAAAGGGGGCGCGAGCTATACCTATCAGATAGGTCCAGATGGAAAACCGTACGCGATTGGCGGTGAGGTTAGTATCGATATGTCGCCCGTTCCGGGCAATCCGCGCGCCACCATCACCAAAATGATGGCCATCCGGGCGGCGGCACTTTCGCCAGCTGATCCGTCAGGTCAGGATTTGTCGGTGGCGGCAGCGGCCGCACAAATCGAGGCGCAGGCTCGCGCCCAGTTGAACCAAATCGCAACCGAAGGTTCGGCCCCCACGGCCATGCGCACCGCAGCCAGTCGCTACGCCCAACCCGTCGATTCAGCGGGGAACCTCGTCAACGCGATCGCGTGAAACGCGTAGTCTGACTTAGGTTTGGTCTTCGATAAACTTACGAACGGCTTCCACCGTGGCGGGGATGCGGTGCTTGATCAGCGGTTTTGATTTCAACGCCTCCAACGCACGGTGCGTCGAGTCGCAGCCAGTCGCCTGCTTGATTACCTCGGGGAACTTCGCTGGATGCGCGGTCGAAAGCACGACGCTGGTTCGGTCAGGCGAAAGATCCTTGAAGCCACATGCGGTATGCGGATCGATGATGTATTCGTATTTCGAATGCACGTCGCGAATGATGGTCGCGATCTCGGCATCGGTCGTGCGCGAAGCGGTGAAGGTGTCGCTGTTGAAATTGGCGAATTTGTAGCGGCCGGTTTGTTTGAACTCGGCCATCACAGCGCGCACGCGGGCCGGGTCGCGGTTTTCCATGAAATACAGGAAACGTTCGAAGTTCGAGGCGACCTGAATATCCATCGACGGCGCGTGGCTGGGATGCACATCGGCCACCGAATAATCGCCCGTGGTGAAGAGGCGATAAAGGATGTCGTTCTGGTTCGTGGCGACACGGAAGCTGGTGATCGGCACGTTCATTTTCTGGACGAGATAACCGGCGAGAACATTGCCGAAATTGCCGGTAGGGACAACAAACTCCATTTTTTCACGCGCGGCGGGCGGGAGCCGTAGCCAAGCGTAAATGTAGTAAACGCACTGCGCGAGGACGCGAGCGAGGTTGATCGAGTTAACCGCACTCAGGCGATGGCGGGCGCGAAAATCTTGGTCCTCGAAAATGGTTTTCAGCACGGCCTGGGCGTCGTCGAACGTGCCGTCGACGGCGAGGGCGAAGACATTATCCGCGCCGGTGCAGGCCATCTGACGCTCTTGCAGCGGAGAAACGCGGCCGTCGGGATAGAGAATGAAAATTTTGGCACGCGCGCGATCGAGCAGACCATGAATGGCGGCGGCACCGGTGTCGCCGGAGGTGGCGCCAAGAACGGTGAGCGATTCGCTGCGGACGGCGCACTGGTGTTCGTAGAGATTGCCGAGGAGCTGGAGGGCGAAGTCCTTGAAGGCGAGCGTGGGGCCGTGGAAAAGTTCGAGAACGTAAGTATGGGCGTCGAGTTTCTTTAGGGGCGCGATGTCGGGATGATCGAAGCGTGTGTAGGATTTGTTGACGATCTGACGCAGTGTTTCAGGCGAGATGTCGGTGGCGAAGAGTTTAAGAAACTCGAAGCAGAGTTCGGCGTAGCCGAGTTTGGCCCAAGCGGGCAGATAGCTAGAGAGGTCCGGCAAACGCTCGGGCAGGTACAAACCGCCGTCAGGCGCGAGGCCTGTGGCCACGGCATCGGAAAAGCTGAGCGAGGGAGTTTGTCCGCGAGTGGAGATGAAGCGCATGGTGGTAGCTATTCTTTAAGCCAACGGAGAGTTACGCAAAGTGCATGAGAGGATGCACGGAAATCACAGAGGACAAGGCAACAAGTTGTAGATTTTCGGGTGAAACGATCCAGACGAAATTAACCACGGATTTTACCGATAAACGCTACCCAACAATATAATGTGTGAATGGTCAGGCGGCCTACGCCACAATTTCCCTTCGGGCGCGTTTCTAGCGCGAGGTAGCCAGATAGTCGTCAGGTTTTGATTTTCGGCCGAATGTTCGCGGCGTGTTCCTGCTCTCCGCCGTGCGTGGCGATGCCAGGGGTATTCACGAAAACGCCGCCCCGTGGCACGGGGCCATTCGGGGCGGCGAAAAACGGCGGCGGATCTGCGGGCAGGCGGCTGGTTCAACCCTGCGTCGCGGGCAGCTTGAGGGAGAACTCCTTAAGGATCGCGTCGATCTTCTTGGTCTTTTCCTCCAGCGGCATCGCTGGATGGATACCATTAACGCGCACGGTGCCATCGGGCGCGATAATCGCCATGTGCGGGATGCCGGTGACGCCGTAGTCTTTGTTGAAGACCTCCTGCACGCTCACGACCGTGGGCCAAGTCATGTCCTTCTTCTTAGAAAACTCCGCGAGCAGGCCGAGCTCCTTGGCCTCGTCGCCCCGGCAGTCGATGGGGCTCTCTTCGAGGTTGGAGATGCGGCCTTGGATGCTGGTGACGCCGAGCACCACCACGTCGCAGCCCTGGTAGTGTTCGACGAGCTTGCGCACGTTGGGGAAAGAGCTGATGCACGGTCCGCACCACGTCGCCCAAAAGTCGAGCACCACCACCTTGCCCTTGAGGTTGGCGAGGGACTTGAGGCCCTCCTGCGTGCTCCACTTGAATTCGAGCGCGGGTGCCGGCTTGCCGACGAGTTCCGCCTTGACCTTATCGGTCGCTTCGCGGGCCTTCGCGCGCTCGGCGTCCTTGGCGATGCGCTGAAGGGCCCGTGAATCGGGATAGCGCTCCTTGATCGTGGCGAAGATCGCGTCGGCGCCGGTCTTGTCGCCTATCGCCTGGCTGATGAATCCGCCTTTGGCATAGAGCGCCATCGCCGCCGTCTCGGGGTCCACGGAGGCGTATTTCGCGGCGAGAGCATCGAACTCGGCGAGCAGCTCGGCGTAGGCCTCGGCGGTGGGGCGCTTACGCTCTTCTTGCATCTTCTGGCGGATCTTTTGCACAATTGCGTCGATCTCGTCCTCGTGCGCCGTGCGACCGGGCCGGGGTTTGGCCGCCGGCGCCGGGGTGGCGGCGGCAGGAACGGAGGCCGGGACCGGGGCGGCGGTTTCGGCTGCGGTGAGCGAGCCGACGAGCATGAGCCCGGCGGCGGAAGCAATGATGACGATGGATTTCATATATTGGGAAGTGAAAGTCATGGGAGTTGAGGCGAGAGAGTTTTGTTCCCCTTAGCGGCACCGGTGGTGGCGGCGAGAGGTTCGGCAATTGCTTGGGCGATGCGTGAGGGCTCGCGTTTCAACCACTCGCGCACCGGGGCGTCGATGCGCCGGCACGCGGCGTCGACCATTGCCCGACAAGGCCACCGACCATCGCTCTGACCGCAAGCCATCGCGCAACGAACGCGCTGTCGCTACATCGTCTTCGCCGAAGAGCAAGCGTCCGGGCGAGGGGCTCGCCACACTGCGGGAAGGTTCTATCAAGGGCATGTCGGGGTCGATGGATTCGGGATTGCGGTCTTCGGCCGGATGACCGCTCGCATGATCTGTCCTTTTTGCTGAACTTTTCGGACACTACCTCGTCGGAATAACGGGTCAAGCCCGCCACGCTTCTGATTAGAACCCGCTGATTTCGAGCAGTCCTCCCCCCGCCCAAACGTTGGCCCCTATTGGCACGGCTTTCTTCTACTGATGAAGGTTATTGTTATACTAGGTAGAACGGAGAAGCTGATGGCGCCGCAGGGCTCTTTAATCATTCAATCGATCCCCTTAACCATACTTATTTGGCCTCTGATCCCAAAGACGAAGAAGCCATGGTGCGTAGCAAAATAATACTTGCCAACACACCATGAGCCCGGCCTTCTAAAACGAAGGGCGGTGGGGATAATAGTGACTCCGAGAAAAGCAATAAATAACATAAATCAACCACCAGTTTACAATACCAACCCTAATAATCATTAAGTTATGAACCACAGTAAAACAATAAGTGTGAAACTAGCCCTGTTACTGATCTATTTAGTTTCATCAAACTGTTATGGTGAACCGACGTGCACGTGGAGTCCTGAAAAAAAGGAGCTGACGTTTTCTTTGACTGAGATATCCGGAATAATCAGCTGCGATATGGCAAAAACGAAGGGAATCAGTCACCATTCAAACACCGTAATTTATAAGCCAACGAACACCCTGGTCAGTCCGGATAATGCTATGATGAAGCATATAGGGATGTTGAATTTTTATCGTGTACTGATCGAAGGCGGGTATTTGACTGAGTTGCGTGTTGAAGAGCCATTGTTGGAGCCCTCCGACAATGGTATTACAATGACGTGGATGCCAACAACTCGGCGTCAGGCTAAAATTGTGGTCAAGTGGACATTCAAGCAGCCAAATCTCATTGATATGGATATGTCGGTTGAAACACTGACCAACTATCCGGCATTTGAAATCCTTCTAGCCTCCTATCATGCAGAGGGTTTTGAAACCGGTGTCTATCTGGCTAAAAAGGAGTTTGGCCCGATCGAGTCTGAGCAGGTTCGACCAACCTACGCCCCCATGATTCAAGGGCTTTATCCATTCTTCCCTCGCGACGAAGCGGGAGCGAATACACTTACCGATGGCCGTCATCAGAAAGGACGGTGGTATTGGCGTATGGCTATAGGTCGCAGATATGCACTGCCGCTTTCTTTTATAAGTAAAGACGGTGTTGATGCTATACTTATGGGGCGACCTGAGGATGTTTATGCAGTTGGAGCTTCTTACGAGGGGAATAATACTAAGGACAATGTTGCGAAGCACCGCTGCGTATATTTATCATTGTTTGGCCAGGATTTTAAAGCTGGGGAAGGGCGAAACACTCAAATGCGCATGGTGATAGGCAAATATGATAGCAACCCTGAAAAGCACAAGGAACTCTATCAAGCCTTCCTGAAGGACCAAGAAACTAAGCCCCGCACATTTTATACTAATCCGGATAAATAGAGGGAATAGACTCAAGTGGCTAAGGCCGTCGATCGAACGCGGCGCAAAAACGAGTCAAACTCTACTGGTTCGCACTGGGTCAAATGCCCCGGAGCAAGCGTGCTCCGGCTGGTTCGTCTGTAGGAGCGGGTTTATCCCGCGATGGATGGGATGAATCGCGGCGTAAAGCCGCTCCTACAATTTCAGAGGCCTCCGGGCGTATGCCCGAACGCCACTCGGTACAGTCGCGACTGACGCCGTCGGGTTCGCCCAAGTGAGACGGCCAGCCCCCTGGCTCTACTCGCTGGTTTTAGACGATATAACAATCAGCGCGATCCGCGTAACCTCCTCTGCGAAATGCCCGTTGCTGTGGCGCTGGCGCTTTCTTGCGGCGCACGGGAGGTTTCCCGGATCGAAAGTAAGCGGGCTGACGCTCAAGCCAGCGGCAAGGCGACGCGTTTTCCCACGACGGCGAGGTTTTCCATAATCATTTCCTTGCTCTCGACCTCAGTGATGACAGCGGAGACGTGCGGGTTTTGGAGCACCCAGAGGTAACCCTTTACCGGCAGCGGCTGGTTGCCCGGGATCTGCTGATTGAGTTTGTCGATCCGCCACTTCGGGACCGGCTCCAGCTTCTCGTTCCTGGGATTGACGATGGCCGCACCCTTCATGGCGATGATGCCTACGCCCGCCTCGTGAGCGCGGCGGATGGGCTCGTCGAGGAAACCGTGGTTGCCGACGTTGTAGGCGATCATGGCCGCGTCATATTTTCCGCCGGCGACGAGGTCATCGAGAACCCGAGCCTGGTTGGTATGCGTGGAGAGCGCGCGGAAGCGGACCTTGCCCGCCTTGTGCAGCCCGGCATAGACTTCGTCGATGACGGGCTCGTTTAACTCCTCCACAAAGCGCACCCCGTGCGGGCAATGGAGGATGTCGATGACGTCCGTCTTCAAGCGCTGGAGGCTGGTGTCGACCGTCTCGATCATGGCCTTGCGCAATTCCTGATGCCAGATGTCGCGTTCGGCGAACTTGCGCCGGACCATGCGCGTCACCACTCCGGTCTCGAGATTCTGCAGCTGCCCCGGGAAAAAGGTGAAAAACGAGCCCGGCTTCGCGACCTGCTCCGCTTCGAGCTCGGCCATGGCCTCGGCCCGAAGAGCGGCCCGCTGCGACTCCGGCAGCTCCTCGAGGATCTGCCGGGCGATGCGATCGAGAATGCCGTTAAACGGGCTGATCTTGGTCGAGAGGAAAACCCGGTCGCGCACGCCCGGGCGCGCCATCAGCTTGCCGAAGGCGATCTCGCTTTCGCCCCGATTGTAGCCCGAAGCGGTGTCGAGGTAGTTCACGCCACGCTCGAGGGCGGTGTCAAAAAACTCGATGCCCTCTGGTCGGTTAGCCGTACCACTGCCGCCCATGACCATTTCCGAAATCATGAAGCCGGTGCGGCCGAGACGGCGGTAAGTCATGTCCGGGTGGCGGTTGCGCCATTCGTCCGGACGCGGGGTCGACGCAGGCTTGGCGTCAGCCAGTTTCTGCGCTGCGGAAGCCGACATCCCGACGCCCAACAAGGCTCCGCCGGCCAGCACCGAACCCTTAAGAAAGTCCCGTCGATCCCATTGCATGCGCATGTCTTTCATATGGGGGGCGAGTGTGCAGGCTACTGCGATTTTTGCAACTGAAGAGAAGGGAACGCGCACGTTTTTTGATATATCGGGTGGTTTGCCAAAGCTCGGCCCTTCTCATGGCGATTTTTGGGGTAGGCGCAGATTTTTCCGTATGCGAGTTGCCTCCATGTGCGGGGAGATTTCCCTAAGGCGATGCGTGCAATCAATCGATTGATCTCGGTCGGACTTGCCTTGGTGGCAGGTTTGGCGTGCGCGGTGGTTCCGGTTTTTGGCGCAGACATCCCGTTTCCGCGCCCGCTCTCGGGCTATGGGACGGATGCGGGCCTTAGCCTCTGGCAAGTGTGGTCGCAGCGTGTCGCCACCGAGCCTCTTAACCTTGTTGCTACTTTGATTTTTCTTGGTGCGATCGTTCACACTTTCCTCGCGCCGAAATTTAGCCATTGGGCGCACGAGGTAGAAAAAGCTCACGCGGCGCGTCGCCAAGAGCGGCGTGAGACAGACGAAGGAGACGCGGGAGAAGCGCCCGTCGAGGTGAGTTTCAAGGGGCAGATGTTGCATTTTTTCGGGGAGGTTGAGGCGATATTTGGGATCTGGGCTCTCGCGCTCATCGTCGTGCTTGGCGCAATGAAGGGTTGGGGTACGCCAGTCGAGTACGTCGGGAATAAGGTGAATTTCACCGAGCCGATGTTTGTGGTGGTGATCATGGCGCTCGCGGCGACTCGCCCCATCATGACCATCGCGGAGCAGAGTTTGCGCCTCGTGGCGGCGTTAGGGCGAGGGTCAACCACCGCGTGGTGGTTGACGGTGCTCATTGTCGCCCCGCTGCTCGGTTCTTTCATCACGGAGCCGGCGGCGATGACGATCGCGGCGTTATTGCTGGCGCGGCGGTTTTACGTGCTGCGGCCATCGCCTCGTCTGGCCTACTCCACGCTCGGATTATTGTTTGTGAATATTTCGGTGGGAGGAACGCTTACGCATTTTGCGGCTCCGCCGGTCCTCATGGTGGCCGGTCCTTGGCGATGGGATACGGTTTTCATGTTCACGCATTTTGGGTGGCGTGCGGCGGTGGGGATCGTGGTGGCGACGTCGATTTACTACGCGGTATTTCGCCGAGAACTCGCGGCGCTCGATGCGGCGCGGGTCGCGAGCGCGAATTCTGCCGGGGAGGCCAGTGGGCGATCCGCGGCGGTGGAGCGGCCGATTCCGATTTGGATCACGCTCGTGCAACTCGGGTTTATGGGCTGGACGGTGGCGATGGCGCATTATCCGGCGCTGTTCATCGGCGGGTTTCTATTTTACTTGGCGTTCGCGCAAGCGACGGCGCATCACCAGGGCCGGCTCGATTTGCGGCCACCGTTGCTGGTGGGTTTTTTCCTGGCGGGTCTGGTGGTGCATGGCGGGTTGCAAGGATGGTGGATCGAGCCGCTGCTCACGCGCTTGTCGGAGTGGCCGTTGTTTATCGGGGCGACAATTTTGACGGCGTTTAACGACAATGCTGCGATCACGTATCTGGCGACGTTGGTCGAAAACTTTGGTGATACGCTCAAGTATGCCGTGGTCGCGGGCGCGGTGACTGGAGGCGGACTTACGGTGATCGCGAATGCGCCCAATCCGGCGGGCCAATCGATCTTGCAGCGATTTTTTCCCGAAGGGGTGTCGCCGCTTGGCCTATTGCTCGGCGCCGCCATTCCGACGGTGATCGTGGGAACGTGTTTTATGTTTTTGTAAGTTCAGACGTCCTGATTTCTACCCGGGGAGCGGTGGGTTAGGCGGGGACCGGGACGGCGCGGATGCGGGTGGAGAGATCGTCGAGTTCCTGGATGGATTCACATCCGACATTGAGTACATCGACGCAGCCGAGGTGGAGGCTGAAGCGGATGGATTCGCTTAACTTTTCAGGCTGGTCGCGGAGTTTTCCCTCGCCGACGATTTTCATGCCGACCACGCCCTTGCCCGCTTCATGGATTTGTTTGAGTACGGGCACCACCATTTCGGGGGCGGCATCCATGCTCATACCGTAAGGATTGATGCGGGCATGAACGGAATCCACCCAAGGGGATTTGGCGGCCGCTTCGAGCGCTGGCAAGGAATGACAGGAAACTCCATGGGCGCGGATCAGGCCCTTTTGTTTCAGATCCGAGAGAATATCCATCTGGCGTTTCATCTCCTCAGGCCAAGTGGGGGACGTCATACAATGAAGCAAAAGCAGGTCGATGTGGTCGGTGCCCAGTTCCTTGAGAAAACGTTGCACCACGACGTCGGCGTCCGGACGTTCCTTTTCGGGGATGCCGCCGTTGCGGAACCAAATCTTGGTCGTGACCTGGATTTGGTGACGAGGGATGCCTTTCAGTGCTGAAAACACGTAGGGGTGGGTTCCATACATGTCCGCAAGGTCAAAAAAGGTAACTCCTCGTTGGTGGGCATCGCGCAGTAATGCTTCGAACTTGACCTTGCCAAGTCGGGTGTGGTTCGACTGGCGCATGTTGCCCTTCGCGCCGGTGCCCAGACAGAGTCGTGAAACTTGAAGTCCGGTTTTCCCGAGTGGGACGGTGGCATAGGGATCAAACCCTTGAACTTTGGTTTCTGCGGCCTGGCTCACGTCGGCTCCGAGCAGGACAATGCCCATACCGAGGGCGGACGTTTTTAGGAAAGTGCGTCGGTTAGTATTCATAGTGATACAGAGCAGAGGTGATGCGTTTAGGGAGGCAGACAAAATGGGCAAGAATGGGTCGTTCTCAAGGGGATAAGGCGGAGTTAGACAGGCGCAGCCAAAATTCTGCGACGGGCCCAACGGGGTCTGGCGGTTGTTTGTTAGTTTTTTAGTCCGCCCCCGGCGACCGGCAAGTGGAATAAAACGAGCACCGGATGGTCTGCCACATCCCGCAAAACTGGCGCGTTCGGCCGCAGGTGAGCCACGAGCTGTTGGTACAACTCGTTGGTTCGACCACCACGAAAAAAACCTGAGCTTCCAAACCGAAATTGATCCCAAGAGCTATCCCTTGATGAAAAATTCGGCGCTCAGCAACAGGCCTTAGGACGCGCTGCCGGTTTCGGCGGGGGGCTTCGTGCTGGGTTCTTTTTGCTTGAACTCCAGCTTTTCGCCCACACGAACCACCAGACACGGTTCGCCGTCTTTCACTTCACCTTTGAGGATGGCTTCGGCGAGCGGGTCTTCGAGGTAGTGCTCGACCGCACGGCGCAACGGACGGGCACCGTACTTTTCGTCATAACCTTTCTCTATCAGCAACGTCTTGGCCTCGGGCGAGAACTCCAGCATGATTTTCCGGTCGTGCAGGCGCTTGGCGAACTTGTTCACTTCGAGATCCACGATCTTCAGCAGATCGGCGCGCTCGAGCGGACGGAAGAAGATGATATCGCTGATGCGGTTCAAGAACTCGGGCTTGAAGACGCGCTTGGCTTCTTCGAGCACCTTGTCGCGCATCTTCTCGTTGTCGTTGAAATTGCCGGTCATCGCCTGGAAGCCCATCGAGGTCTGGCGCTGCAAGAGCTGCGAGCCGACGTTCGAGGTCATGATGATGATCGTGTTTCGGAAATCGACCGTGCGGCCGAGCGAGTCGGTCAAGCGGCCGTCTTCGAGAATCTGCAACAATAACTGAATGACATCGGGATGACCTTTTTCGATTTCGTCGAAGAGAATCACGGAGTACGGACGACGGCGAACGGCCTCGGTGAGCTGGCCGCCTTCGTCGTGGCCAACGTAGCCGGGAGGCGAACCAATCAAGCGCGACACGGAGAATTTTTCCATGTATTCGGACATGTCGATCTGGATGATCGCGTCTTGCGAGCCAAACATGTTTGAGGCGAGCTGCTTCGCTAGTTCGGTCTTGCCGACACCGGTCGGACCGACAAACATGAAAGAACCAATCGGACGGCGCGGATCCTTGAGATCGGCGCGCGAACGACGCAGAGCACGGGCGACGGCGATCGTCGCGTTTTCCTGACCGATGATGATTTTCTGGAGTTCGAATTCGAGGGAGAGAAGTTTCTCGCTGTCCTTCTTTTCCATGCGCGTGAGCGGAATGCCGGTCCAGTCAGCGACGACCTGCATCATGAGGTCTTCGTCGATGGCGACGCGCTTTTCTTCGCGGGATTTTTTCCACTCGTCGGTGGCGGCGTCCTGTTTCGCGCGGAGCTGTTTCTCTTTGTCGCGATATTTGGCCGCTTCTTCGAAATGCTGTTTCGCGATGGCTTCTTCCTTCTGCGCGCAAACCTGTTCGATTTCCTTGGTCAGGCTCTCGATGTCCGGCGGACGGGTGAGCGCACCGATGCGGGCGCGAGAACCGGCTTCGTCCATGACGTCGATGGCTTTATCGGGAAGAAAACGGCCGGTGATATAACGATCGGAGAGTTTCGTGGCGGCTTCGAGCGACTTGTCGGAGAAGGTGGCTTTGTGGTGATCCTCGTATTTGCTGCGAATGCCTTTGAGGATAAGGATTGTATCGTCAACGGACGGCGCTTCGACCTTCACGTTCTGGAAGCGGCGGTCGAGCGCGGAGTCTTTCTCGATGTACTTGCGGTACTCGTTGAGCGTGGTCGCACCGATACACTGGAGTTCGCCACGCGAGAGAGCGGGTTTGAAAATATTCGAGGCATCCATCGCGCCTTCGGCGGCACCGGCACCCACGATGGTGTGCATTTCGTCAATGAAGAGGATGACGTTCTTGGCGCGTTTGATTTCGTCCATCACGGCCTTGATGCGTTCTTCGAACTGGCCGCGGTATTTCGTACCGGCAACCATGAGCGCGAGATCGAGGGTGATGACTTTTTTCTCCATCAAGATCTCAGGGACAAGGCCGTTGGCGATTTCCTGAGCGAGGCCTTCGACGATGGCCGTTTTGCCCACGCCGGCTTCGCCGATGAGGACAGGATTGTTTTTCGTACGGCGGCAGAGGATCTGGATGACGCGACGGATTTCGTTTTTGCGACCGACAACGGGATCCATTTCGCCTTTGCGAGCGAGTTCGGTGAGATCACGGCCAAAGGCTTTTAGCGCGGGTGTCTTGGTTTCTTTCTTTTCTTCTGGGCCACCCGCGCTGCGAGGAACGCCGCCAGCACCAGCCGGGCCGCTGGCGCTAGGTTCGTCACCGCCGGGCGAGCCGGTTTCGGTGCCGGAGAACTGCGGATCGAGTTCGCGGAGAATTTCGTTGCGGGTGCGTTCGATGTCGATGTCGAGCGACTTGAGCACGCGGGCGGCGACGCCTTCACCTTCGCGGAGCAGGCCGAGCAGAATGTGTTCGGTGCCGACGTAAGAATGATTGAGCGCTTTCGCTTCCTTGCCGGCGAGGGCGAGAACTTTTTTCACGCGCGGGGTGTAGGGAATGCTGCCGGCGGCCTTGGTTTCCTGACCGGTGCCGACCTGTTTCTCGACGGCGGCGCGGACGGTTTCGAGATCGAGGCCCATCTTTTGGAGCACACTGACGGCGACGCCCTGGCCAAGCTTGATCAGTCCGAGGAGAATGTGCTCGGTGCCGACGTAGTTGTGGTGAAAGCGATCGGCTTCCTTGCGGGCCAGAGCGAGCACCTGCTGCGCTCTCGGCGTGAAGTTATTCATCGGCTCCATGAGTGGTGGTTTTTAAAGGTTTGGGAAAGCAGGCCGGTCAGGTCGTGCGGAGAATGCCTGTCGCTGATTAGTTTTGACCGTTAAGTGTGAAGTTGGGTTTCGCGAAGGTTGCGAATTCGGTGCGCAGTTTTACGGCGCGAAGCGTGTCGCGTTCGGTCGACTCCAGATCGTGCGCGGTGGAGTGCTGGATGTGGCCGGGTTGGGCCTCGATGAAGAGGCGGTCAATCATGCCACGGCTGTCGTCGGGGAACATGCCGAGATCGATGCCGAGGCGCAGGAGCGAGAGGAGGTTCATCGCTTCGCCTGAGCTAAGGAGATGGCAGTTTTGCAGAATGCCGTAGGCGCGGCCGATTTTGTCGCAAAGCTTTGATGCGTCATTTTCCATCAAGCGGGCGCGGGCGTTGACCTCGTGTTCGATGATGGAGTTGAGAACGCTGCCGAGGCGTTTGATGATATCTTCCTCGGATTCGCCGAGTGTGGTCTGGTTGGAGATTTGGAAGATGCTGCCGCTGGCGTCGGAGCCTTCGCCGAACAGGCCGCGGACGACCATGCCGAGCTGGTTGACGGCGCGAACGACTTTTTCCATCTGGCTGGAAATCACGAGCGCGGGCAAGTGCATCATCGCCGAGGCGCGCATGCCGGTGCCGAGATTGGTTGGGCAAGCGGTCAGATAGCCGAGCGTTGGGGAGAAGGCGTAGTTAAGTTTGTCCTCGAGCGCGGTGTCGAGATCGTTGATGGCGGCCCAAGTTTTCTTAAGCTGGAATCCGGCGCGGAGCGTCTGAATGCGAAGGTGATCTTCCTCGTTGATCATGACGGAAAACGCTTGGTCCTTGCTAATGATTACGCCGGCGCCGGATTTGGCGCCACTGAGTTCGCGGCTGATGAGATGGCGTTCAACGAGGATCTGTTTTTCCAGATCGCTGAGTTCGTCAACGGTCGTGCTGACGGAGCGTTTCATCTGGGTCGTGGCGACGACGGCCTCGCGGCAGGCTTCAAGAATCGCGGTGCGTTCTTTTTCCTTAGCCCAACCGGGAAAGGATTTGCCCGCGAGATTCCGCGCCAAGCGGATGCGCGTCATGAGCACGATCGCGCATTTGCTGCTCGCCGTATCGGTGAGCTCGGACGGTGTGGCAAGGAGTGACGCAAGCGTCATAGCCTTAGCTGGGGATTTTTTGTCCGACGGCTTGTTTGACCTGTTGGATTTCATCGCGGTAGCGGGCGGCGTCTTCGTAACGCTCGGATTTGATCGCTTCATCGAGGTTACCCTCGAGTTTGCTGAGGTGATCGGAGATGGATTGGCGGTCAAGGGCCTTGGTAGGAACCTTGCCGGTATGAGTGGTGCCTTTGTGCATGTTATCGAGCATGGGCACGATCATGCCTTTAAAAGTCTCGTAACAGTGCGGGCAACCGAAGCGGCCGTGCTTTTTGAAATCGCTTTGGGTAAACCCACAGTGTTCGCAACGAAGTCCTTCGACCACAGCCGCTTCGGGCGTCAGGGACGCCTTCAACAGCAAGTCGGCCAGGGAGAAACCGCTCGGGTCGGTCACGCCTTTGGCTTGGGCACAAGCTTCGCAGAGATCGACCTTATGCACTTTGTTATTAACAATCTGCGTAAGATGGACCGTTGCGGGTTTAGTACAAAGATCGCATTTGAGAGGGCTGGCCATGGAAGAATTATAGCACGTCCGTCGAAACTATCGACACACGGACGTTAAAATTGCGACGAGTAATTGTCATTTAGCGTGGATAGGAATCTGCACCAAGCATGCCAGTGCGTCCGAAGCCGACAAGTCCTTGGCGGAACAAGTGCATAACGGTCGGCTCGCGACGCAGCGCAGTGCGACCGATGCGCGCAGGTTGCGCGAATTTGGCACAACCTGCCCGAACCGGCACGTTTGATGGCACAGTGACGCGATCAAATGCGTGTGCCTTCGGTCAGCACGCGGCGGCGGAAGGCAGCGAGCACCTTTTGGGTGATGGCGCCTGGCTTGGCATCGCCGATCTCGCGACCGTCGAGTTTCACCACGGGAATGACTTCGGCGCCCGTGCCCGTGAGAAAACATTCACCGGAGCACCACACGTCATAACGCGTAAGATCGGCCTCGCGGATCGGCACGCCGATCTCTTTGGCGATGTCGAAAATGGTGTCGCGCGTGATGCCTTTCAATGCACCTTGCGAAGCGGCGGGCGTGAGGATTTCGCCCTTGTGGACGATGAAAATGTTATCGCCCGTGCACTCGGCCACGTAGCCTTGATCATTCAACATGATGGCCTCAAGCGCGCCAGCCTGGCGGGCTTCAATTTTGGCGAGAATATTGTTGAGATAATTAAGCGACTTCACGGCCGGGCTGAGCGCGGCAGGGCTGGTGCGACGGGTCGCCACGGTCACGATTTCCAAGCCTTTTGTGTAGTACTCGGCTGGATACAGGTTGATCTTGTCCGCGATAATGAAGATCGACGGCTTCGGGCAAAGCCACGGCGACAGACCGAGATCACCCACGCCGCGCGTCACCACAAGGCGGATATAACCATCCGTCAGGTTATTCTGGCGGCAGCTCTCGCAGGTGGCGTCAGCGATTTCCTTGCGCGACCACGGCATCTTCAGGAGCAACGCCTTCGCGGAATACTCCAGACGCTCAAGATGTTCATCGAGACGGAAAATGTTGCCCTGATAGAGGCGGATGCCCTCAAAGATGCCATCGCCGTAAAGCAGGCCGTGATCGAACACGGACACTTTGGCGTCAGCCTGGTCAACAAACTTGCCATCAAGATAAATCTTCATCGCGTCAGACTAAAAAGCGCGGCGCGATCTTGTCCAGCCTGCGAGGCAACGAAGAATTGTGTCCCGCTCACACTTGCCAACGACTGTGCCGGTCCGCTTCCTCGTTGCGTGGCAAACCCAACCCGTCCCTTTCGCGTCATCGAACTTATCACACTCCTCGTGATCGCCAGTATCATCGTCGCCATCACCCTGCCCCGCTGCGCACCGTCCGAGACCACGAACCACAACCAACCGACCCCGACCTCGAAGCCTTAAACAACCTTCTCTGGAACTAGTCGTAAAAATTGCTTTCGAAACCGAACTTCGCATCTTCGTTAATTGCTCAATGACCGCCGCCTCCAACACTCCTGCCGTTCCGACCACCTACGTGATCGGCCACCGCAATCCCGACACCGACGCCATCTGCTCGGCCATCGCCTACGCCGCTTATAAGGAGGCTCGCGGCGAAAAAGGCTACATCGCCGCACGCTGCGGCAACTCCAATGCCCGCATCGACACCGTGCTGAATCGTTTTCACCAACCGCTGCCGCTTTACCTGAGCGACGTCACCCCGCGCGTGCGCGACGTCATGATTTCCAACGTCCTCTCCGTTCCGCCCACGGCCACCTGCGCCGAAGCCCTCGAGATGATCGACGAACACGACATCCGTATCCTTCCCGTCACTACCGATGACAACCGCGTCATCGGGTCCATCTCGGTTTTTCAACTCGGAGGCTACTTCATCCCCCGCATGCGCGAACCACGCGAAATGCGCAAAGTCCACACCTCCCTCGCCCACATCGCCCGCGCACTCAAAGGCCGCGTCGTCCATATGCACGAGCCCGACCGACCCGAGGACCTCTTCATCCGCATCGGCGCGATGGACGTCCGCTCCTTTGGCAAATTCTCTGAAAAAGAAGGCATCACGCCCGCGCAATCCATCATCATCGTCGGCGACCGCTGGGACATCCAGCAACGCTCGATCCAGATCGGCGTGCGCGCCCTCGTCGTCACCGGCGATCTGCCCCTCGACGAAGAAGTCATCCAGCAAGCCCGCGCTGCCGGTGTCAGTTTGATCGTCAGCCATTACGACTCCGCCACGACCGCCTGGGTCATCCGCACCGCCTCGATCATCGAAAAAATGGTCGATCGCAAATTCGCCTCCATCAACGCCGACCTGCGCCTGGGCGACCTCCGCCGCAAAATCGCCTCCTCCAACACCCCCGCCTACATGGTCGTCGACGACGAAGGCCGCCTCCAAGGCATCCTCACCAAGACCGACATCCTAAAACCGGTGAAAACCCGCCTCGTCCTCGTCGATCATAACGAAATGAGCCAGTCTGTTCCCGGCGCTGCGGAAGTTACCATAACCGAGATTATCGACCATCACCGTCTCGGATCTTTGAATACACAGCAACCGATCCTTTTCATCAACGAACCTGTCGGCTCCACCTGCACCATCGTCGCCGACCTCTTCCGTCGCGAGGGACTCACCCCTACACCCGACATCGCCGGCATCATGATGAGCGGAATCATCTCCGACACGCTCCACCTCAACAGCCCGACTTCCACCGAAAAAGACG
The DNA here is from genome assembly GCA_031404135.1 of Verrucomicrobiota bacterium. Lineage (GTDB taxonomy): Bacteria > Verrucomicrobiota > Verrucomicrobiia > Opitutales > Opitutaceae > JADKHC01. Next base: position 19,819 of record JANNHA010000014.1, read on the forward strand.
CCACCCTCCTCGCCTGGCTCTCCGACATCGCCAACGTCAATTCCGGCGAACTCGCCAACACGATCTTTACCTCTGGTTCGGTCATTCTCGCCAACTCGCCCGAAAAAGTCATCCGCTCCGATTTCAAAATCTACGACGAACTCGGCGTCCGCTTCTCAGTTTCCCAAGTCGAAGAACTCGGCTTCGGCAATTTCTGGCTGCACGCCAAGGAGGTCGCCGCCGCGCTCCAACAAGTCTGCGACGCCGAAAATCTCGTGTTCGCCTCGCTCCTCGTCACCGACATCAACACCCAAAACTCGCTCCTCCTCGTGAAAGGCGATGCCGAATTCATTGCCCACGTCACCTACCCGCACGTCGAGCAAAACGAGATTTTTGACCTGCCCGGCATCGTCAGCCGCAAGAAACAACTCATACCCTACCTCTCCTCCGTGCTGCGCGAAATGCAGGCCGAAGACGTGCTCCCCGCCCCCGCCCAACCACCCCGTGGCACCACGAATCCCGCGATGGGAATCTAAACCCGACGCACCGATCTTCGCCGAAATCCAGCCATGACTTTTCTTATCCTCCGTGCGCTGCACCTCATCGGCGTCGTCTGCTGGTTTGCCGGACTCTTTTATGTGGTTCGGCTGTTCATTTACCACGTCGAAGCTTTCGACGAAGCCGAACCCAAGCGCAGCATCCTCACCGCGCAGTTCGCGCTGATGTCGCGCCGCCTCTGGTACGCGATCACGGTGCCCTCCATGGTGCTCACGGCCGTGCCCGGCGTCTGGCTGATGCTCGGCTACCACGACTTAATGCATGCGCCGTGGCTCCACGTGAAACTCGTCTTTCTCGCGATCCTTTTTGGTTACCACTACGACTGCGGCCGCATCCGCAAACGCCTCGCCAAAGGCGAACGCTCACACACCTCGAACCAACTGCGCATCTACAACGAGGTGGCGACGTTTCTCCTCGTCGGCATTGTTTTCGTCGCCGTCAGCCGCAACGTCGGCATGGCCTTCAAAGCCCTCGGCGGCTGCGCCATCGTCATCGGCCTGCTCGTCCTCTTCCTGCGCAAACGCCTCCAAGGCCGGAAGTGAAACTAAAATGCAGCGTTCTCTCTTCCGAGGTAGGGGGGGGGCGCCACGGCGCCCCGCACGGATGAACAGCGCCGCCCCCCCCCGCGACCCCCACAACCACCCCCCATACACAACCCCCCACCACCCCGCC
>JANNHA010000015.1:0-40985 GCA_031404135.1 Verrucomicrobiota bacterium
ATGAGCACCACTGAGCCAGACAGGACTTGTAACGTATTACGTTACAAACGTGCTCAGAGCCTTTCGTTCATGAATTCCGTGGCACCACAACTTCCGTCCTCCGTTTTCTCGATTTCCTGCTGTTAAATAGATCGGCAATTCGAACCGTTTTGACGCAACGAACGCCAAGTAAAACCTGGATACAAAATTCGCAAAGCAACCCCCTCCGCCCTTTGCGTTCCTTGGCGATCTTGGTGTAAAACATCCGAACCGAACTTTTTGAACAGAAATGCGGTGGCGAGCTGTTCGTCGTGCGCGCCGACCTTGGCATCGAGCTCGGCGAGCTTGGTCGCGATGGCCTTGTGGTTCACCACCAGCAAACGAAGACGAACGAAGGCGCGGACCACGTGAACGCTCATCTCGGTCGCCGCATCGCTGGCGAGAATGTTGGCGGCCTGAATGGCACCGTGCTCGGTGAAGGCGTAGGGGAGATATTTGATATTCCCGCCTTGTTTCAAGGTCGCATTTTGCGACCTTGAACGGGCAATCACCTGCGCTTCTTCCTGGGTAACCCGGAACATAAAATCGTCGGGGAATTTCTTCTCGTTACGCTTCACCTGCTCATTGAGGCGCTTGGTCGGCACGCCATACAGACGAGCAAAGTCAGTATCGAGAATCACGCGCACACCGCGCAGCACGAGGATGTGCGATTGGATGGATTCGAGGGGTACTATTTCGGAATCGCTCATGGGGTGTGGTCGCAATTTGCGACCGGTTCAGCGCCAAATCGGTTATCTTTTCCAGCCGTGTCTCCCGATACGAATGGCGAAATCACCTCGGAGCAAGCTGTGAAACAGAGTGAACGCTATGAGAACGGATTTACGCCGCGAACCCCTCAAGCAATCGCGAGATAAACCCGCTCCTACAGCCAAATCCAACCCGGCTCGGCGGGGACGCCTCGCCCTACCTATGAAAAGCGGCAAAAAAGGCGCGCCGGTTTCGGGCGCGCCTTGGAAGTTTTTCGAGGGGAAACGGACGATGCGGAGCATCCCTAACTTTACGGCAGGTCAGTCGAACCCATCAGGTAGCGGTCCGCTTCGCGGGCTGCCCCGCGGCCTTCGTTGATCGCCCAGACCACGAGGCTCTGACCACGACGACAATCGCCAGCAGCGAAAATACCTTTGAGATTGGTCGTGTACTTCTCGTGTTCGGCCTTGATGTTGGTTCGGGCGTCACGCTCGAGCTTGAGCTCGTCCATGATGCCTTGCTCCGGTCCAACAAAGCCCATCGCGAGGAGCACGAGGTCCGCAGGAATCGTCTTCTCCGTACCAGCCTGCTCAACGGGTACGAACTGACCCTTATCGTTCTTGTCCCATTTGATTTGGACGGTCACGAGTTCTTTCACGGCACCTTCGGCGTTGCCGATGAATTTCTTCACCGTGGTGAGGTACGTGCGAGGATCAGCGCCTTGCTTGGCGGCGGCTTCTTCCTGACCGTAGTCAACCTTGAGGGTCTTAGGCCATTCGGGCCAGGGATTGTCGGCCGTCCGTTCCAGCGGAGGCTTCGGAAGAATTTCAATCTGGATCACGCTCTTGCAACCGAGGCGAATGGAAGAACCAACGCAGTCCGTGCCGGTGTCGCCACCGCCGATGACGACGACGTGCTTGTCCTTTCCGGTGATGACGGCGGACGCCGGATCTCCAGCGAGCAGGGCTTTGGTCGTAGCGGTGAGATACTCCATGGCAAAGTGCACGCCCTTGAGGTTACGGCCTTCGATTGGGAGATCGCGGGGCTTCGTAGCACCAAGGCAAAGGATGGTTGCGTCGTATTCCTTGAGAAAGATCTGCGGTTCGACGTTGTCGCCCACGTTGGCGTTGTAGATGAATTTCACGCCTTCCTGCTCGAGGAGTTTCACGCGGCGGAGCACGACTTCTTTCTTATCGAGCTTCATGTTCGGGATGCCGTACATGAGCAAACCGCCCGGGCGATCAGCACGTTCGAAAACAGTGACGGTGTGGCCGGCTTGGTTGAGTTGCGCGGCGGCGGCGAGTCCGGAGGGACCCGAACCAATCACGGCCACCTTTTTGCCAGTGCGGTTTTTCGGGGCCTGAGGCGTAACCCAGCCTTCGTCCCAACCCTTGTCGACGATCGCGCACTCAATCGTCTTGATGGCGACAGGCGGGCTGATGATGCCGAGCGTGCAGGAGCCTTCGCAAGGCGCGGGGCATACGCGACCGGTGAACTCTGGGAAGTTGTTCGTCTTGTGCAGGCGATCCAGCGCTTCGTGCCAGAGACCGCGAAAAACGAGGTCGTTCCACTCTGGGATAAGGTTATGGACGGGGCAACCGGCGGCCATGCCGCTGATGAGTTTGCCGGTGTGGCAAAAGGGGATGCCACAATCCATGCACCGCGCGCCTTGAGTGCGCAGTTTCTTTTCCTCCATGTGGTGGTGGAACTCGTTCCAGTCGCGCACGCGCTCAAGCGGCGGCCGGTCGACAGGTATTTCGCGCAGGTACTCGATGAATCCAGTTGGTTTGCCCATGGGAGGAGATGGTAGGTAGCGAGTGGTGAGTAGTGGGTAGCGAGTAGAAAGTGCGGTGACTGTGCTTGGAATGCTCGCTACTCGCTACGATCTACTCGCTGCTTCAATTTTAGTTTCCGCCGACGCGGGAGGTGTCGCGGGAATTTTCTTCGAAGGCAGCCATGATGGCTTCTTCGCCGGTGAGGCCTTGTTCGTGGGCCTTCTTGATACAGGCGAGCATGCGCTTGTAATCCTTCGGCATGATCTTGACGAACTTCGGCACGAGGGCGTTCCAGTTGTCGAGAACGGCCTTGGCACGCGTGCTCTTGGTGTACTTGAGATGGTTCTCGACGAGCTTGCGGACTTCGGCGATTTCCGCAGCGTCTTCGAGCTTTTCGACGCCGACCATCTGCGGGTTGACGCGAGTGGCGAAGTTGCCGACCTCGTCGAGAACGTAGGCAACGCCGCCGGACATACCGGCACCGAAGTTGCGGCCAGCGAGACCAAGTATGACGACGCGGCCACCGGTCATGTATTCGCAACCGTTATCGCCGATGGACTCGACGACGGCGTTGACGCCGGAGTTGCGGACACCGAACCGTTCGCCAGCCATGCCGCGGATATAAACTTCGCCGGCCGTCGCGCCGTAGAGAGCGACGTTGCCGACGATCATGTTGTCCTCGGCCGCAAACGTGGCTTTGTCGGACGGGAAGATGGCGAGTTTGCCACCGGAGAGGCCCTTGCCGAGGTAGTCATTGGCATCGCCTTCGAGCTGGAAGGTCATGCCGTGCGGCACGAACGCGCCGAAGCTCTGGCCTGCGGAACCCTTGAAGTGAATGCGAATGGTATCCTCGGGCAGGCCCTTCGGACCGTATTTCTTGGTGACTTCGGAACCGGTGATTGTACCTACGACGCGGTTGACGTTGCGGATCGGCAGTTCGGCAACCACCTTCTCGCCGCGTTCGATCGCGGGTTTGCAGAGGTCGAGGAGGGTCGTGAGGTCGAGCGATTTGTCGAGACCGTGATCCTGCGTCATCTGGCAGAAGCGCCCAACGGAGTCCGGCATGTCGGGCTGATAGAGCAGATTGCTCAGATCGATGCCTTTGGCCTTCCAGTGAGTGATAGCTTTCTTTGGCTCTAGGCGTTCGGTATGGCCAATCATCTCTTCGATGGTGCGGAAGCCGAGCTGGGCCATGATTTCGCGAACTTCCTCGGCGATGAACCGCATGAAGTTGACGGCGTGCTCAGGCTTGCCGGTGTATTTTTCGCGGAGACGCGGGTCCTGCGTGGCGATGCCGGTCGGACAGGTATTGAGATGGCAAACGCGCATCATGATACAGCCGGTGGCAACGAGCGGAGCGGTCGCGAAACCGAACTCTTCGGCACCGAGTAAAGCGGCGATGACAACGTCGCGGCCGGTCTTGAGCTGGCCGTCGGTTTCTACGGCGATGCGGCTGCGCAGATTGTTAAGGACGAGCGTCTGGTGCGTCTCGGCAAGACCGAGTTCCCACGGCAAACCAGCGTGTTTGATAGAGGTTTGCGGCGAAGCGCCAGTACCACCGTCGTAGCCGGAGATCAGAACGACGTCAGCGTGCGCTTTGGCAACACCGGCGGCGATCGTGCCGACGCCCACTTCGGCGACCAGCTTGACGCTGATGCGGGCGAAGCGGTTACCGTTTTTCAAATCGTGAATGAGCTCGGCGAGATCTTCGATCGAGTAGATGTCGTGGTGAGGCGGGGGCGAGATGAGGCCGACGCCAGCGGTGGTGCCGCGGGTCTTGGCGATCCAGGGATAAACCTTGGTGCCGGGCAACTGGCCACCTTCACCGGGCTTCGCGCCCTGGGCCATCTTGATCTGGAGCTCGCGGGCGTTGACGAGGTAGTGGCTCGTGACGCCGAACCGGCCGGAAGCGACCTGCTTGATGGCAGAGTTTTTCGAGTCGCCGTTGGCCATCGGGATGTATCGTTCCGCGTCTTCGCCACCTTCGCCGGTGTTCGATTTGCCGCCGATACGGTTCATGGCGATAGCGAGTGTTTCGTGAGCTTCCTTCGAGATGGAGCCGTACGACATGGCACCGGTCTTGAAGCGTTTCACGATCTTCTCAACCGAATCGACTTCCTCGATCGGAATCGCGGTGGAGGTCTTGAAATCGAGCAGGCCGCGCAGGGTGCAGAGGTTCTTCGACTGATCGTTGATCTTGGAAGAGTACTCTTTGAAAATCTTGTAGCTGCCGGTGCGGACCGATTTTTGGAGACTGTGAATGGTTTCGGGATTGAAGAGATGGGCTTCTCCGTCGTCGCGCCATTTGTATTCGCCACCGGCGGGAAGAACATGGCCGTTGACCGCGTAATCCGGGAAAGCAGCGCGATGGCGGGCGAGCACTTCTTGCGCGATGACATCGAGGCCGATACCGCCGACGCGTGAGGGCGTCCACGTGAAGTAGTGATCGATCACGTCCTGACGCAGGCCAATCGCTTCGAACACTTGCGCGCCGCGGTAGCTCTGGATGGCGGAAATGCCCATTTTGGACATGACCTTGATGACGCCTTTGGAGGCGGCTTTGACGAAGTTCTTGCAAGCGGTTTTGTGCTCGGTGTCGGGCAACAGGCCGTCGCGGATCATGCCGTCGATCGTCTCAAAAGCGAGGTACGGGTTGACCACACTGCAGCCGTAACCAATCAACAGCGAGAAATGGTGTACTTCGCGCGCTTCGCCGGTTTCGAGGACGATGCTGATGCGGGTGCGCAGGCCTTCGCGGATCAGGAAGTGGTGCAGACCGGCCACGGCGAGAAGCGCCGGGATCGGGGCAAATTCCTTGGTGACGCCACGGTCGCTGAGGATGAGGACGGTGACTTCCTCTTCCTCGATCATGCGGCGGGCCATGAGTGAAAGTTCTTCGAGCGCCTTGGCCAGGCCCTTCTCGCCACGGGTGACGCGGAAGAGAGTCGGGAGCACGCCGACCTTGAAGCCGGGGCGGTCGAGACGGCGGATCTTGGCGAACTCTTCGTTCGTGATAACCGGCCACTTCAACTCGACGCGACGGGCGGCAGCGGGTTGAGCAACCAGAAGGTTGCCTTCCGAGCCCAGCCGGGTTTCAGCGGAGGTGATAATCTCTTCGCGGATACAGTCGATCGGCGGGTTGGTCACTTGCGCGAAGAGCTGTTTGAAATAATCAAACAAGAGGCGCGGCTTGTTCGAGAGCACGGCCAGCGCGGCGTCGTTGCCCATGGAGCCCGTGGCTTCGATACCGTCTTTCGCCATCGGCGTAAGGACAATACGTTGGTCTTCGAAGGTGTAGCCAAACGCGAGTTGACGTTGCAGCAGCGTGTCGTGGTCGGGCGCAGGAACTTCCGGCGCGGCGGGAATATCTTCGAGGTGAACGAGGTGCTCGTTGAGCCACTGACGATACGGGCGTTCAGCGGCGAGCGTGGCCTTGATTTCTTCGTCTTCAACGATACGGCCTTGTTCGGTATCAACGACGAAAATACGGCCCGGCTGGAGGCGACCTTTGCGCGCGATGTTCTCAGGCGGGATGTCGAGCACCCCAGCTTCGGAAGCCATGATCACGAGACCGTCCTTGGTGACGTAGAAACGGGAGGGACGCAGACCGTTGCGGTCGAGGATGGCGCCGATCGACTTGCCATCGGTAAACGCGATCGACGCAGGGCCATCCCACGGCTCCATCAGGCAGGAGTGATATTGATAAAACGCTTTGCGTTCATCGCTCATGCTCTCGTGGTTGGACCAAGGCTCGGGGATCATCATCATCATCGCGTGAGCGATGGGACGACCGGCGAGATAAAGCAGTTCGAGGGTGTTATCGAACATGGCCGAGTCGGAACCGTTCGGGTCCACGATCGGGAGGATCTTCTTGATGTCGTCGCCGAAGAGCTCGGACTCGAACATCGCTTCGCGGGCGTGCATCCAATTGATGTTGCCGCGCAGCGTGTTGATTTCGCCGTTATGGGCGACGTAGCGATACGGATGCGAACGTTCCCAGCTGGGGAAGGTGTTTGTCGAAAAGCGCGAGTGAACGAGCGCGAGCGACGTTTCCATCGCCGGGTTTTGCAGGTCGGTGAAATAGGTCGCGAGCTGCGTCGTCAGCAACATGCCCTTATAGACAATCGTGCGGCAAGAGAGGCTGGGCAAATACCAGTATTCGGCACCGTCCATCGTGGAGGTGCGAATCTCGGTGTAAGCGCGCTTGCGGATAACGTAGAGTTTGCGCTCGAAAGCGAGGTCGTCCTTGAGCGATGCATCGCGGCCGATGAAGGCCTGGCGCATGTACGGCTCGGAGGACTTGGCGGTTTCGCCAAGTGAGGAATTATCGGTCGGTACGGTGCGCCAGCCGAGGAAGGCCTGGCCCTCGGATTGCACGATCTGTTGAAAACGTTCTTCGAGACGACGGCGCTGAGTCTGATTGCGGGGGAGGAAAATGATGCCGACGCCATACTCGCCAGCGGCAGGCAGAGAGATGCGCGCCTTCTTCGCGACTTCCACGAAGAACGAGTGCGGCAGCTGCATGAGCACACCGGCACCGTCACCGGTGTTCACCTCGCTGCCAGCGGCACCGCGGTGATCGAGGTTTTCCAAGATCTGGACCGCCTGTCGGACGATCTGGTGCGATTTGCGACCCTTCATGTCGACGACAAAGCCAACGCCGCAAGCGTCGTGCTCGAAAGACGGATCATAAAGCCCCTGCTTTTTCGGCAAGCCGAGCTGACGTGCGGGGGCGCTTTGGGTGCTATCGCTTCTACTGTGCATTCTGGCCATACCGTGCGGTGTTAAAGGGTGGGTCAATGAGTAAAGCTAAAAATTTCGGGCCGCGTATTTCGACGGCGAAAATCTAAAAAGTCGAGCAGGCAAATCACGATGTCCGGCGAGATCGCCATGGGTGGTAAAAACCATACGGGAAAAGGAAGAAAGTTGAGAAAGTGGGAAGGCGAAAAACCGGAACTTTGCGAACGATAAAGAGAGCGCTGATGCGCAAAAAAGCCGGCCCTTTTTTGAGGCCGGCCCGTGCGTTGTTGGCGTTGGTTTTGGGCGGACTCAGTTAAAAGAAGCGGACCGTTTTAGCGGCCATTTTGGCGTGCTCATCGTCCGAGCAGCCGACGTTGGTATTGGAATCCACCGGCGCGTTGCTGGGCCTAACCAAGTCGTTGGACAAAAGGTAATTTTCCACCTCTTCGCCCGAAACATCGGCCAGCATGACGCCGTCAACTTCGACGCAAGGCGAGAGCGGTTGGCCAGACTTCTGGACCATCTCCGCATAATTTTCGCGCACGTTGATGATATCGATGTCTTCATACGCGAGCGTGTACTTGCGCATGATGGCGCGAACGCCATTGGACCAGCCACAGCTGGGCTTGAGATAAGCTTTGATCGTCATTGAGCGGTAAGCGAAAGCAGAGACAAAAGGGGCGCAACTCATAGGCGCAGTTTTCTTGCAATCAATAGAAAGTTTCATGGATTTCACGCGCGAACGATGCCCAGCTGATCGCCGTCGGGCCGACGATAATGAATCAAAGAACGCCCGCCAAAACAGCACGTCCCACGCCGAATTCGGGAGTTACACCACTTTTCGCCTAGCCGCACCGCGCCGAATCCTCTAAACCGCACGTAATGAAAGTTCTCGTGACCGGCGCGGCCGGCTTCATCGGTTACCATGTGTCGCGCCGCCTTGCCGAAAGCAACCGCTGCGAAGTCCTCGGCATCGACAACCTCGACCCTTACTACTCGGTCGAGCTCAAGCGCGCCCGCCTGGCCGAACTGGAGAAAGTGGAAAACTTCCGCTTTCTCAAAAGCGATTTCAGCGACGCCACGGCCTTCAACGGCCTTTTCGCGCACTTCAAACCCGACTACGTCGTCCACCTCGGCGCCCAAGCAGGCGTTCGCTACAGTACGGAAAACCCTGCCGCTTACGTCCAGAGCAACATCACCGGCTTCCTCAACGTCCTCGAAGCCTGCCGCGCGCATCCGCCCAAACACCTCGTCTTCGCCTCCTCGAGCAGCATCTACGGTGCCGGCGCGAACCTCCCGTTCTCCGAAGACCAGATCACCGATCAACCCATCTCGTTCTACGGTGCCACGAAAAAGAGCAACGAGCTCATGGCGTACAGCTACGCGCACCTGCACGACCAGAGGATCACCGGCCTGCGCTTTTTCACCGTTTACGGACCGTGGAGCCGACCCGACATGACGCCGATCATTTTTTCCAAAGCGATCTGCGAAGGCAAACCGCTAAAACTCTTCAACGAAGGCAAATCCCTACGCGATTTCACTTATATCGAAGATATTGTCGATGGCGTGTTGAAGGTGTTGCTCTACCCACCCGCCGAGCGCCTCGCTCCGCCGTACCGCGTGTTCAACCTCGGCCATCACCGACCCGTTGAAATGCGCCAATTCGTGCAAATGCTGGAAAAACTCCTCGGCCGCTCCGCGCAAATCGAACTCCTCCCGCCCCAACCAGGCGACCTGCCCGAAACCTGCGCGAGCATCGACCGCGTCCGCGCAGCCGTGGGCTTCGAACCACGTGTCACGCTCGAAGACGGCCTGCGCAATTTCGTCGAATGGTTTAAGGGGTACTACGGTTTCTAACCCCTGCAAAATTTGCCATTAAATAGATGGCAAACTGATCTGCGGAATTTCCCGATGAAAACCATCCTCCTCCTCGTCTGCTCGAACATTTTCATGACGCTCGCGTGGTACGGACACCTGAAATTCAAATTTCTCGAAGGCAAATCCATGCTCGCCGTCATCCTCGTCTCGTGGGGCATTGCCTTCTTTGAGTACTGTCTGATGGTTCCGGCCAACCGCGCTGGCTACCTGAGCGGCACCTTCACCGGCTATCAATTGAAAATTATCCAGGAGGTCATCACGCTCGGCGTGTTTGTCGTCTTCGCCTGGTTCGTGCTCAAGGAACGTCTGACCTGGAACTACGCCGTGAGCTTTGGTTTCCTCGTGCTCGCGGTGTATTTCGCCACCGCCTTCAAGCCCGGCGCACCAGACGTGCAATAATAAAACGCAGCCCACACCCACTCCCGATTCCCAAAATGAACATCAGCGTACTGAGCGACGGCGGTTGGGGCACGGCCCTGGCCATGGTTTTATGTGAGAATAAACACACGGTCACCCTCTGGGGGCCCTTCCCCGACTACCTCGCGGAAATGGCGCGCACCCGCCGCAACGAAAAATTTCTCAAGGGCGTCGAACTTCCCGCGACCCTGCGTTTCGAGCCCGATCTGGCCTCGGCCTGCGCCAACGCCGACATCGTCGTCCTCGCCGCACCCAGCCAGTACATGCGCGGCTTACTCGACAAACTCGCCGCCGTTTCACGCCCGAACCAATTGATCTATGTCAACGTTGCGAAAGGCATAGAGACAGGTTCGTGCAAACGCATGAGCGAACTCGTCGCCGAACTCCTCGGCGATGTCCGCTACGCCATCCTTTCCGGCCCCAGCCACGCCGAAGAAGTCGCCCGCCGCGTACCCACCGCCGTGATGACCGCCTCCCGCGACCCTCAAGCAGCCATCGCTGTGCAGCAGGCGTTCATGAACGAGTACCTGCGCGTTTACACCTCCGACGATGTCGTGGGCGCCGAACTCGGCGGCGCGTTGAAAAACGTTCTCGCCCTTGCCGCTGGCATTCTCGATGGCATGGGTTTGGGCGACAACACCAAGGCCGCCCTCATGACCCGCGGCATCGCAGAAATGGCCCGCCTCGGCGAATCACTCGGCGGCCGGCCCGAAACATTCTCGGGCCTCAGCGGCATCGGCGACCTCATCGTCACCTGCACGAGCCGACACAGTCGCAACCGCCACGTTGGCGAAGAACTCGGCAAGGGCCGAACGCTCGCTGAGATCCAAAAAGAGATGGGCATGGTCGTCGCCGAGGGCGTAACGACCGCAAGTGGCGCGCACCAACTCGCTCGTCGCGCCAACGCCACCACGCCGATCATCGACGAAGTCTTCGCCTGCCTCTACGCCAACAAAGACCCGCGCAAAGCCGTCCGCGATCTCATGTCGCGCGACCCCAAAGCTGAGCTCCGCCGAACCTAGCGCGGGCCATCCGATTTCCTCCCACTTCACCCCTCCGCAAGCTCAATCCTGAGCGGAAATCCCCCAGGCGTATGGAGAATTTTCCCGGGGCAAAATGACTCTTATTTAGTTTAACCCAAACGGGAATCCTCCGAACTTAGGCTTAATGCAAAACAACTGCGTTAAGCTCGCCTTCCTTTCCTTTCGCCGCCTTTCTTCTCTGGTCGCTGCCGCCCTCGTCTTGAGTGGTTGCACGACATCGGCTCCGGTGGCGATGACGGCTCCGCAGTCCAACTTATCGCGAGCGAGCGCGGTGCAGATGGCCCAGCGTACCGCTGAAGCCGCTGGCGGAAATGTTTTTATGGTCGCTCCGACGGGCAGCATGAAGCCGACGCTTGACGAAAACAGTGTGGTGGCGGTCGAGCGGGTATTTTTCGCCCAACTGCGCCAGGGCGACATCGTTATTTATCGCAGCGTCGCTGGTCAGCCCATCGTTCATCGGCTCCAAGCCCAAGTCCAAAACAACTGGCAAGTGCTCGGTGACAACAATGATGCCGTGGACCGCGAATTGGTGACGCCGGCCAATTTGTTGGGTCGGGTGTGTGCGATTTTTTACACGTCTCCCGGTTCCCAAGGCACGGCTCCGGCCGCCTTGGCACAGCGATAATCCTCGTTCGGTTGAGCACGTTCGCGAAGAAAAGACTAAATCTCGCGTATTTCGGCCGATAATAATGTCGGGCGCTAGAATCCATTACCCTCCAGACACTCATGCCAACCATCGACCAAATCAGCGAATCCCTGTTCAGGGAGACCATTAGCCGGGCCGTTCAGGACGTGTTCAAGACGATGCTCGGCCGAAATGCGACGCTCATGGAGACATCCGACTCCGTCGTGGCCGACGGCGCCGCCTGGGAGCATCCCGTGCAAATCACCGGGCAACAAGTTGTCGGTACCGTCGGGTTTATCGGCGACATCAGCGGCCTGATCTATCTCTATTTGGACGCCGCTTTCGCCAACGAAATCGCGGGTCACATGCTGGGCATGAATGAAGCCGAACTCGAAGAAGCCGGTGATGAAGTCGTCAACGACGCCGTCGGCGAACTCACCAACATGACCGTGGGCACGTTCAAAAACCAACTCGCGGACAAGGGCTTCCCCTGCAAGCTAACCATCCCCTCGATCCTACGCGGCAGTAATTTTTCCATCGAGCCGATCAGCTCAGCGACCCGACGCATTTATCGTTTCAAAATCGACGGACACCATCTCGTGGCTGACTTGTTGATGAAGACCGGAGACGCCTGATTCTTTTTTTACCCACTCTAAGCCGCCCAAGCCATGCGCTATAAAATACTCACTGTCGACGACTCCAAAACCGTCCGGATCATTGTTAAGAAGGCCTTCAAAACCTTCGACTGCGATATCATCGAAGCCGCCAACGGCGTCGAAGGTCTCGCCTCCGCCTCGAAAGAGACTCCGGACCTCATCCTCCTCGACATCACCATGCCCGTCATGGACGGCGTGGAAATGCTCACCAAGCTCAAGTCCGACCCAGCGCTCAAAGCCATACCGGTCATCATGCTCACCGCTGAAGGCGGACGCGATAATGTGCTCAAGATCGCCAAAATCGGCGTGCGCGATTACATCGTTAAACCCTTCAAGGAAGACATGCTCATCGAGAAATGCGGACGCATCCTCGACCTCAAACCGCTCGCCGAAGGCCCCACGAAGGCCAAATCCATTTTCGATCCTGCCTCCATCCTCGTGGTTGAAGACAAACCCGCCATCATCCAGCAGATCCAGGAAGGCTTAAAACATACACCCTGGAAAATCCACGGCGTGAGCACCACCGGTGAAGGCATCGATTTTTGCAGCAAAAATTCGCCAGACCTCATCATCATCAGCCTCTCGCTGGCTGAGGATGCCGCATTCACCCTCTTTCGCCTGATCCGCCAAAACGTTAAAACGAAATATACGCCGATCTTCGCGCTCGTCGTTAAGACCGAAATGGCTGCGCAACAGCAGGCACAACAGGTCGGTTTCTCGTACATCGTCACCAAGCCGATCGAGGTGCCCGAGCTCGAGTCGAAAATCGCCAAGGCGATGAACCTCGACACGTCTCAACGCTATTTCACGCTCGACGGCGACGTCTTCATCATGCGTCTGCCCGAGAATACCTCCCAGACCGTCGTCGGCGAAGTGTTGAACTATCTCAAACCCAAGATCTCAGAAGCTGTTGATGCCGGTATCGTCAAGGCCGTGATCGACCTGCACGAACTCAAAGGCCTCAACATGGCCGTGATCAAACTGCTCATCCAAGCGATGCAGACCTGCAAGGACCTCGCCCTCCAATTCACTTTGGTTGGCAACAATCAGATCGTCTCTGAGTGCAAAGGCTTCGAAGATACCCGCAACTGGCAATTCCACGACTCGCTCGCCGATGCGAAGGGCAGTTTCACCCGTGCGCCCAGCTCGCCCCACGCCGCACCCGCCGCCCCTGCCCAGCCCGCTGTCGCTTAAGGCAATTTTCGGTTGCAAGTCGAAAGACTTTGCAACCCCCCTGCGAAACCGCGCCTCCCTTTGAGGCGCGGTTTTTTTTGCCCCTCCCATAATCGATCATTCGGAAGCACCGGCTGAGCAACACCCTGGAAAGATCCCTTTTTTGTGCTCCAGAAATCCGCCGACCAGCCGATACAGGAGCGGGGCCTTATCAGACAATCCGACGTCGGTCGGATTGAAGGGACTGCTATGAAATATTCCCAAGACTCCTTGTTAACCGTCACGCTGCGGGTGGTTTGCGGCTCGATGTTGGCCTGGGCCCTGATCGCGCTGCCTTCGGGTGCCTCCGCGCTCAACACCCCGCAACGCCCATCCACGGCCATACCGGTTAAAAGCTCGACCGAGCACAAGACCGCGGCACGCGTCAATCCGCGCAACTACTTGGCCATGGTCGGCCCTGCGCCCCTGCGCTTCGCCGTCAAAGAAGAACCCCTGCCTCCAGAACCGGTGTTACCCACGCTTCTGCCCACAAAACTGCCCCCTGAATCCGCGCCAAAAAGTGCCGATACTCCCTCAAGCACGCCCACCGACCCAGCGACGCACCCTTTGCCCGACACCACCACGCAGAAAACTCCGCCCAACTCGACGCCAAATCCAGACGCCCCCAAGCCCGTCTCCATCCTGCCCGACGACACCAAATCCGAAATTCGCGCCGAAGACGTTCTCCTCTTTTTCCGCTATCCCGGCAATTCCGATACCGGCTTAGCCGTTCCCTTCACCACCACCCAGCCACGCGGATCAACCGCACCGCCCAGTTCCGCCACCTACCGACAGCAATGATGCCACGCCTCTTTACGCTCATCGCGTTTTTCACCGCCACCTCGGTCACCCTGGCCGAAGTGGCTTTGCCGTTAGAACCAGCCGCCACCCCGCCAACGATCGACCTCGCCGCCTTCGAACATCAAGTCGCCGGCCCAGCCGTTGAAACGCCGCCTGCCGCGCCGACGGTACCCGTTGCCACACCCGCGCAACCCACCCCGGCCGCACACGCCCCAGCGATCAAATCCACACCGGCCCACGAGCCTCCGGCTGAAAAACCCGCACCTCCGATCCCGCCACTCGTCCCGGCGGCAACTCCCCTTCCAGAACCAACTCCCGCCCCGGCCCCCGCCACTGCTCCGGTCGCACACGCCGCACCACCCGTCGAGCACGCACAACCCGCCGCCACCGTTGCAGCCGTCACCGTACCAACTGCTACCGACACACACGCCGCCCCGCCTCAAACGCCGGCCACCCACGATTCTCCCACCCCGACTCCAGTTCCTACTCCGGCTCCGGCCCATACCGCCGAAAGCACCGCTCATGCCCCTACTACGGAAGCGCCCGCCCCGCAGTTCAGCATCCATCCGCCGAACGAGAAGAAATCGGCCACGCCCGATGAAATCGCCAGCCTGCTCCGCATCGGTCAGGCAAAAGTTGAGCAAGGAGACTACCTCTCCTCTGAACTCGCCTTCCGCCAAGTGCTCGCCGAAAAAGCGACACCCGAACAAGACCACACCGCGCTCATGGGCCTCGCCCGCACGTATCGAAAAAAGACCGAATTCACCAAAGCCGCCGCCGTCTACGAAACCCTGATCAAACAGTCTCCCGACGACCCGCTCCTCCCCATCGTCTACTTGGAACTTGGCCGCACCCTCCGTGCACTTGGCGCCTTCAAACCCGCCATCGTCCGCTTCTACAGCGTCATCAACACCACGCTCAAACTCCCCGAAAACAACTCCGACAACTACCGCCAGCTCGCCCGTACCGCCCAATTCGAAATCGCCGAAACCTATTTCCAAGCCGGCGACTACGAACAAGCCAACCGGTTTTTCTCCCGCCTGAAACTCCTCGACCTCGCCCCCGAAGACCGCGCCCGCGCCCATTTCAAATCCATCTACGCCCTCACCCTCGGCGGCGATCACGAAAAAGCCGTCACCGGCTTCCGCGCTTACCTCGACCAAAATCCCAACGACGAAAACGTGCCCGAGGCCCGCTACCTCCTCGCCACCTCGCTGCGCCAGCTCGGCCGCCTCAACGAATCACTCGCCGTCGCCCTCGAACTCCTTCGTGCCGAGAAAAAACACGTCCAAACCGACCCCAAACGCTGGACCTACTGGCAACGCAAAACCGGCAACCAGCTCGCCAACCAGTTCTACGAACAAGGCGATTTCGGCAGCGCACTGATCATTTATCAAAATCTCGCGAACCTCTCGCCAGAACCAGCCTGGCGCCTCCCCGTCGTTTACCAAATCGGCCTCTGCAGCGAACGCCTCCGCCTGTTCGACCGCGCCCGCGAAAGCTACCAGACCATCGTTGACAACGCCAAGGCTTCGGCGGGAGATGGAGCCCGACTTCAGGAAATGGTCGACCTTTTTGAAATGGCCGACTGGCGCCTTAAGCATCTCACTTGGGAACACGCCACCGACACCAAACTCACCGGCATTTTCCCGGTTAAATACGACACCCCTTCCGCCCTCCCCGCCACCCCCCATGACACCCACGGAAGCTCTCCTACGCCACCTGTCGTTGTGCGATGAAGTGCATCAACTCGCACTCGAAGAAAACCGCTTCCTGAAACAGCACCAGCGCCCGCCCGACGCCGCGCTCCTCGAACGCAAACGAGGCCTCCTCACGCGCCTCGACGAAAGCCTCACGTCGCTCAAAGCCAACGCCGCTCCCACGGCCGGCCGAACCGATCCCGCGCGTAAAGAGACGATCGAGAAAGCCCGCGCAAAAATTCTCCAGATCCTCCACCTCGACCGCGAAAACGAACAGCTGCTCCTCCGCTTCAGCCTCGGCGTCCGCCCCACCCCAACCACCACACCCGCTCCCACGCCGCCCGTTTCCCACGTCCAGCGCATCTACGACCGCCACGCATAACCCTTGCCGAGCAGGCAGAAAGCGTTGATATATCCACCACGCATCCCGTACCCGAACCAATGCCCCCGCGCATTCTCGTCAGCGAAGACACTGAACTTGATTTCAAACTGCTTGAGCAGGAACTGCTCCGCGCACCCTTCGCCTGCGAACTCCGCCGCGTCGACACCCGCGACGCCTTCATCCGTGCGTTACAGGATTTCAAGCCCGACCTCATTATCTCGGACTACTACCTGATCGGTTTCAACGCCCTCGACGCGCTCGAAATCCTCAAGAACCGCTCGCCCGACACCCCGCTCATCGTCCTCACCAACGCCCTCAACGAAGAAACCGCCGTCGAGTGCATGAAACGCGGTGCCGTCGACTACGTTCTCAAGAACCGACTGCCCCGCCTCGTCGCCCTCCTCCAAACCACGCTCGAACGCCAACGCCTGCTCCGCGAAAACATCCACATCCATCGCGAGCACGAACAACTTTTTCGCCTCACCCCCGATCTCTTCTGCCTCGCGACGCTCGACGGCACCCTCCAAGTCGTCAACCCCGCCTGGGTCCAACGCCTCGGCTATCCCGAAAAAGAACTCATCAACCGCCCCCTCTTCACCCTCGTCCACCCCGACGACCGCCACACCCTCGACGCCTGGTGGCGCAGCCTCATCCGACGCGGCCAAACCAACAGCCCCTTCAACACCCAGCCGCCCATCAACGACTTCGAGTGCCGCCTCGTCCACAAAGACCACGGCTTTCGCCACATCCTCTGGAGCGCCCACCCGTTCCCCGCTGAAAATAAAATCTACGCCTACGGCCACGACATCACCGAACGCAAACTCGCCGAAGCCGCCCTCCGCGAAAGCGAATCCCGCTTCCGCCACATGGCCGATTCCGCGCCCGTTCTTATCTGGCTATCAGACATCTCCAAAGCCCTCGTTTACGTTAACCAACCCTGGCTCGACTTCACCGGCCGCCGCCTCGCCGAAGAAACCGGCTCCGGCTGGACCGACGGCATCCACCCCGAAGACCGCACCCGCTGCCTCCAATCCCACGAAGACGGTTTCGCTTCGCGCAACGCTTTCCGCGTCGAATATCGACTCCGCCGCCACGACAACCACTACCGCTGGGTCATCAGCCACGGCATCCCCCGCTACGACGAACACGGCTCGTTTGCCGGTTTCATTGGTTCGTGCTTCGACGTCACCGACCAACACGAAGTCGAAGCCCACCTCGCCTACCGCGCCATCAAACAAGCAGCGCTCGCCAGCTTCGGCCGCTTCGCCCTCGCCCAACATAATTTCACGGCCCTCCAGCAAGAAGCCACCCGCCTCGTCGCCGAAACCCTGCACCTAGAAAACTCACAGGTTCTCGCACTCGAACACGACACCCTGAAACTCTCCATCGTCTCATCCAGCGGAACAACGCCTGCCGAACCACTCCACCCGCCCACAACAGCCACCCTCCCCGCCGTTTCGCACGATCAGGCCATCCACCTCGTCGACGACCCCCACAATTTCCCCGGCTCCGCCCCCCTGGCCGCCCTCGGCATCCGCTCCGGCGTCTCCGTACCCATCGGCAGCGGCAAACGCACCTACGGCTTCCTCACCGCCCTCTCCACCGAAGACCGCTCCTTCGGCCGCGAAGCCGTCGACTTCATGCACGGCCTCGCCAACGTCATGAGCACCGTGCATCAACGCGAACGCGCCGAAGCCGCCCTCGAAGAAAGCGAACAAAAACTCTTCCAATCACAAAAAATGGAAGCCGTCGGCCTGCTCGCCGGCGGCGTGGCCCACGACTTCAATAACCTGCTCACCGCCATCCGCTGCTACGCCGACATCCTCCACGAAGACCTCGGACCCGTCTCCACCGAAATGCAGTCCAAGATCGGCGAAATCCTCAAAGCCACCTCCCGCGCCAGCGCCCTCGTCCGCCAGCTCCTCGCCTTCAGCCGCAAACAAGTCCTCCAACTCGAATTCCTCGACCTCAACACCGTCGTCTCCGACCTCAAAGACCTCGTCCGCTCACTCCTCAGCGAAAACATCGAGCTCGAAATCAAGCTCAGCCAACAACCAGCGACCATCGAGGCCGACCGCAGCCAGATCGAACAAGTCATCATCAACCTCGCGATCAACGCCCGCGACGCCATGCCCCAAGGCGGCCGCCTCACCTTGCAACTCGAAAGCCGGACCATCGGGCAGGACCAAGACCAGGACCTCGCCGCAGGCAACTACGTCGCCCTCTCCGTCATCGACACCGGCACCGGCATGTCCGAGGAAGTCCAGGCCAAAATCTTCCAACCTTTCTTCACCACCAAACCCAAAGGCCGCGGCACCGGCCTCGGCCTCGCCACCTGCATCGTCGTCATCAAACACTACCAAGGCGCCATTCAATTTGAGAGCGAAGTCGGCCGCGGCACCACCTTCAAAGTCCTGCTTCCTCAAGTCGAACCACCCGCCCTCAACCTCAACTTCAGTTTCGACGACGAACCCGGTGCCGGTACCGAAACCATTCTTATCGTCGAAGACGACGAAGCCATCCGCACCGTCACCTCCGCGATCCTCCGCGCCCTCGGCTATCAAATCTATCCGATGGCCAGCAGCACCGAAGCCCTCGAACTATTCTCCGGGCCCAACGCCCCGCCCTTCGACCTCCTCCTCAGCGACATCGTCATGCCCAACATGGGTGGCCGCGAACTCGCCGACCACCTCCGCACCGCCAAACCCGGCCTCCGCGTGCTCTTCATGTCCGGCTACGTCGACGACCCCGTCATCCTGAAAGCCGTGCAAGACGCCGCCATACCCTTCCTCGAAAAACCTTTCACCCGCGAAGCTCTCGCCAAGAAAGTCCGCGAAGCTCTCGATATGCCGCCTCCAAAAACTCGGCCTCGCTAAAAGCACCGCACCCGCACCCGCGCAGCCCCAAACGCCAGGCCATGCATCGAACTAATGCCTGACATTAATTCCCCATCCGCAAAATATGCGCAGCGATGGGCAATGCGCGGGATGCTGATGCCCCAGGTCCGCGCTATGGTAGGCTTGTGATCAAGCCTCTCTCCTCCGAAAAATCCACCCTCGACGCCAATGAGGCAGTCGCCAACGTAGCTTACCGAGTCTGCGAATTCTTCGCGATTTACCCCATCACTCCCTCCTCACCCATGGGTGAATGGGTTGACGAGTGGTCCGCCAAGAAAAAGAAGAATCTCTGGGGGCACATTCCCGAAGTCCTCGAAATGCAATCCGAGGGCGGCGCCGCCGGTGCCCTCCACGGCGCTCTCCAAGCAGGCGCGCTCTCCGCGTCGTTCACCGCATCGCAGGGCCTCCTGCTGATGATCCCCAATTTGTACAAAATCGCCGGTGAGCTGCACCCCTTCGTGCTGCACGTCACCGCCCGCGCCCTCGCCAGCCACGCACTGTCGATCTTCGGCGACCACTCCGACGTCATGGCCTGCCGCCAAACCGGTGTCGCCATGCTCTGCTCCAACTCGGTGCAGGAAGCCCACGACTTCGCCATCATTGCCCACTCCGTAACGCTGAAGACCCGCGTGCCCTTCATGCATTACTTCGACGGATTCAGAACCTCCCACGAGGTCCAAAAGATCTCGATCCTCAGCGACGACGACGTTCGCTCCATGATCGACATGGATGCCGTCAAAGCCTTCCGCGAAAACGCCCTCACGCCCGACCGTCCTTCCATCCGCGGCACCGCGCAAAACCCCGACGTGTTTTTCCAGGCTCGCGAAGCCTGCAATCCCTTCTACGACGCCGTTCCCAACGCCGTGCAGGAAGCCTTCGACGACCTCGCCGCCCGCACCGGCCGCCAGTACAAACTCTTCGATTACGAAGGTGCTCCCGACGCCGACCGCGTCATCGTCATTATGGGCTCCGGCGCCGAGACCGTCGCCGAAACAGCCGCGTTCCTCAACGCCACGGGCGAAAAAACCGGTGTTGTCACCATCCGCCTGCTCCGTCCATTCGACGCCGTTGCCATGCTCGCCGCTCTTCCTAAGACGGTCAAAAGCATCGCCGTCCTCGACCGCACCAAAGAACCCGGTGCCCTCGCCGAACCCCTCTTCCAGGACATCGCCACCGCCCTCTACGAAAGCGACCGCTCCGGCATCCGCCTCATCGGTGGCCGCTACGGCCTCGGCTCAAAAGAATTCACGCCCGCGATGGTCAAGTCCGTTTTCGACGAACTCTCCGCCGCGAAACCGAAGAAACGTTTCACCGTCGGTATCAACGACGACATCACCAAGCTCTCGCTCAACTACGACGAATCCTTCGACATCGAAACCGCCGACACCCGTCGCGCGATGTTCTTCGGCCTCGGCGCTGACGGCACCGTCGGTGCAAACAAAAATTCCATCAAGATCATCGGCGAGGGAACTGACCTCTACGCCCAAGGCTACTTCGTGTATGACTCGAAAAAGTCCGGCGCGATGACCGTTTCCCACCTGCGCTTCGGGCCCAAACCGATCCGTTCACCGTACCTAATCAACCAAGCCAGCTTCGTCGCCGTCCATCACTTCCCGTTCATGGAACGCATCGAAGTGCTCGCCCAAGCCGCCGTCGGTGCCACCCTCCTCATCAATCTCAACGTTCCCGCCGACAAAGTCTGGGATCGTCTGCCCCGCGAAGTTCAGGCCCGCATCATCGAGAAGAAACTCAAACTCTTCGCGATCGACGCCTACTCCGTAGCCCACGCCGCCGGCATGGGTGGCCAGATCAACACCGTCATGCAGACGTGTTTCTTCGCCCTCTCCGGTGTGCTCCCCCGCGACGAAGCCATCGAAGCCATCAAGTACGCGATCAAGAAAACCTACGGCAGAAAAGGTGACGCCGTCGTCGCCAAGAATCACGCCGCCGTCGATGCCTCGCTCGCCGCGCTGCACGAAATCAAGGTCACCGCCACCGTCACCGCCAAGGAAAACCGCGAACCCGTCGTCGCGGAAGCCGCGCCTGACTTCGTTAAACGCATCACCGCCGTCATGATGGCTGGCGATGGCGACCGGTTGCCCGTCAGCGCCTTTGCTCCTAACGGATCGTTCCCGGTCAGCACCACGCAGTGGGAAAAGCGCAACATCGCGCTCGAAATCCCCGTGTGGGACGCGACGCTCTGTATCCAGTGTAACAAGTGTGTGCTCGTTTGCCCGCACGCGGCGATTCGTTGCGCCGCCTACCCGACCGCCGCCGCCGATGGCGCACCCGAGACGTTTAAGAAAACCGACCTCAAGGTTAAAGACGTCCCCGGCCACAGTTACACCATCCAGATCGCGCCCGAAGATTGCACCGGCTGTACCCTCTGCCAAAAGGTTTGCCCCGCGAAGGACAAGACCGACGTCAAACGCAAAGCCCTCATGATGGCCCCGCAGCCCCCGCTGCGCGCCACCGAACGCGCCAACTACGACTTCTTCCTAAAGCTCCCGCCCGCCCCCGCCGCGCTGCTCCAGGATACCGTCAAAGGCACGCAGTTCCGCGCTCCACTCTTCGAATACTCCGGCGCCTGCACCGGTTGCGGCGAAACCCCGTACGTCAAGCTCCTCACCCAGCTCTACGGCGATCGCCTGCTCGTAGCCAACGCCACCGGCTGTTCCTCCATCTACGGCGGCAATCTGCCAACCACGCCCTACACCACAACGCCCGAAGGTCGTGGCCCTGCCTGGTCCAACTCGCTCTTCGAAGACAACGCTGAATACGGCCTCGGCATCCGCGCCGGCGTCGACCAACTCGCCGTCCAATCCTGGCGCCTCCTCGGCGAACTCGCCGACAAACTCCCGGCCGCTCTCGTCGAAGGCATTCGCGCCACCGACCAGTCGACCGATGCCGGCCTCGCCACCGTCCGCGGCTTGGTTGCGCAGCTGAAGACCCTCCTCGCCGGCCTGTCTGACGAGAAATCGAAATCGTTCCTCTCGCTCGCCGATTACCTCGTTAAGAAATCCGTTTGGATTCTTGGCGGCGACGGTTGGGCCTATGACATTGGTTTCGGTGGTCTCGACCACGTCTTCGCCAGCGGCCGCAAGGTCAACATCCTCGTCCTCGACACCGAGGTTTACTCCAACACCGGCGGCCAGTGCTCGAAAGCGACCCCCATGGGCGCGATCGCGAAGTTCGCTGCCGGCGGCAAGGAAACCAATAAAAAGGACCTAGGCATGATCGCCGCGAGCTACGGCAACGTTTACGTCGCCAAGATCGCCTTCGGGGCCAAGGACAGCCAGACCATCCAAGCCTTCGTCGAAGCTGAGAAACACCCCGGCGTGTCGCTCATCATCGCCTACTCGCACTGTATCGCTCACGGCTACAACCTCGCCAACGGCCTCGACCAGCAAAAGCTCGCCGTCGATACCGGCTACTGGCCGCTGTTCCGTTACGATCCGGCCCGTATCGCTAAAGGCCAGGCGCCGTTCATCCTCGACTCCGCCGCGCCCAAGCAGCCGATCAGCGCCTACATGGCGAATGAAATGCGCTTCCAGTCGCTGGTGAAAATCAACCCAGAGCACGCCGCCGCCCTCGGCAAACGTGCCCAGGCCGCCGTCGACGAACGCTTCACCGGATACCAGCACCTCGCTGCTGCCGGCGCCAAAGCCGTGACACCCGCAACCCTCGCGGGACCCGCCTCGACCTCACCCGCCGCTCCAGTCGCTCCCGCCAAGGAAACGCCCCCCGCGAAACCCTCGGCCTAAACTTCACCCAAAGGAGTGCGCCTCATAAAGTGCACTCCTTTTTTTGAAATCCCTTCAAAAATCGCCTTTCCGAAAATTCCATGAATCTCACGACCAATTACCTCGGCTTGAAACTCAAGGGCCCGCTCATGCCGGGTGCCTCGCCGCTCGTCGATAACATCGACAACATAAAACGCCTCGAAGACGCCGGCGCCTCCGCCATCGTCATGCACTCGCTCTTTGCCGAACAAATCGAAGGCAACCAAGTCGCCTTCAACCAGCACGTCGAGCGCTGGCAGGACAACTTCGCCGAAGCCACCAGCTTTTTCCCTGCCAACGACGGCTTCGCCTTCGGCCCCGACGAATACCTCGGCCAGATCGCCAAAATCAAAGCCAAGACCGAACTCCCCGTCATCGCCTCGCTCAACGGCACGAACATCGGCTCCTGGATCGAACACGCCAAACTCGTCGAACAAGCCGGCGCCTCCGCCCTCGAACTCAACACCTACTTCCTCGGCACCAGCCGCCGCACCGACGCCGCCGCACTCGAAAACCGCGTGCTCGAAATCACC
This sequence comes from Verrucomicrobiota bacterium, assembly GCA_031404135.1. Lineage (GTDB taxonomy): Bacteria > Verrucomicrobiota > Verrucomicrobiia > Opitutales > Opitutaceae > JADKHC01. The sequence continues at coordinate 23,168 of JANNHA010000015.1, forward strand.
CGCGCCGTGCGCAAAGCAGTCCAGCTCCCAATCGCGGTCAAACTCTCGCCCTTCTACACCTCGGTCGCGCACCTCGCTGGTCGCCTCGAAGACGAAAACGTTCAAGGCGTCGTGCTCTTCAACCGCTTCTTCCAACCCGAAATCAACACCGAAGAACTCGACGTCACCCCCAAGCTCGACCTCTCGTCCTCAGAAGACCTGCGCCTGCGCCTCCGCTGGCTCGGCCTCCTCCGCGATCAGGTCAGCCTCAGCCTCGCCTGCTCCGGCGGCATTCACACACCGAACGACATCGTCAAAGCGCTGCTCGCCGGTGCTGACGTTGTCCAAGTCGTGGCCGAACTCCTCGTCAAAGGCCCCGCGCGCCTCGGCGAATTGCTCACCGGCCTCAAAGAATGGATGACCGCGCACGAATACGAATCCGTCGAGCAGATGACCGGAGCCCTCAGCCTCCGCAGCTGCCCCGATCCCGAAGCGTATGAACGCGGCAACTACCTCCGCACCCTCCAGCTCTGGAAAGTGTAAGTCCGAAATCTTTCTTCGTTCTCTTTATCTTTCCTCTTTCTCTCTCCTCAGCCCGCGCCCACCAGCGCGGGTTTTTTATTTATCGCACCCACCTCACGGCCATAGCCACTGCTGCTTCCAGCCGTCACCCACGCGCTGGAATACGAACCGCTTGTGATGCCTAAAGGGATGTTGGTGCCAGAACTCGATCTGGATCGGCTTCACACGAAATCCCGACCAATTCGGCGGACGCGGCACCGAACCAAGCCCAAAGCGCAACGTCGTCGCCGCCACTGCCTTCTCGAGTTCCCAATATCCATCCATCGGCTGCGATTGCTTCGATGCCCACGCTCCGATCTGGCTCAGACGCGGCCGCGACGCAAAATACGCATCCGCCTCCGCATCCGTCACCGGCTCGACCGACCCATTGATACGCACCTGCCGCTCGCTCGCAGCCCAGTGAAAACAAAGCGCCGCGTGCGCATGCACCTTCAGATCGGCGACCTTCGGGCTTTCGAGATTCGTGTAGAAAACGAACCCGCGCTCATCGACACCTTTGAGCAGCACCATACGCACCGCAGGCCGACCCTGCGCATCGACCGTGGCGAGCGACATCGCCGTCGGATCGATCGTTCCGGCGCGCCGCGCCTCTTCCATCCATTCTTTGAAAAGAGCGATTGGTTCTGCATTTTCCATGGCGACAAATCAACGAGTCCGGACCTCAAACGCAACGCCGACGCGGACGTCGCGGGCGCATCAGGCAACGAGATTTCTCGAACCCGTTCGACTACGGCTGCTTCTCCTCCGGCAACGCACTTTCGAACGTGGATTTGTCGATTGCCGGGTTCGCTTTGGGCTGATCGCCCTCCTGCCCCTGTTTGAAAACAAACGGCACCTGCACACGCACGACCGCAGGTTTTCCCTCTGCCATAGGCGGATCGAAACGCCATTCGACCACCGCCTGCATGGCTGCGTATCCAAAAGCTGGATCAGTCGCCTTCACAATACGCGGCAAGTACACTTTGCCCTCCTCGTCGATAAGGATTTGAATCACGGCCTCACCCAGATTCAGCCGCCCCTGCAACGCCGAGGGAAACACGGCCGAATGCCGGGAAACCGGCTTCAACGGTGCATCGAGTGTTTTCGCCGAAAGAATTTTTTCGGGGTGATTCTTTTCCATTTTCAATAACTCCAATGATTTTTCCGCTATGATCGCTCCGTCCGGATAATCGCGGAATATTTGCTCCATATTCATAAGTGCAGAGGTCGGTTTCCCGTCCTTTAACGCCGGAATAAAGTGAAAGGTCTCCACGGCAGCGATCACCGCTTGCCCAAATTCCGGCTGGGTGGCCTCAATCAGTTTGGTGTTCGAAACCCGTCCTTCGGCATCGACTACATACACCACGACTGCCTTGCCCGTGGTCCCGTCACGCAACAGCGGATAAGGGTAAACGGGATAAATCACACCCGTCGGTTTCGGTGCGGTGTCATACTGCAATTCCTGCGGGAGCTTCTGCTGTTTCTTCTTGGACGGCCGACTGACCTCAACCAAATCACGCCCGCCATCCGTGAGTTCGAACACCACGGGTAGTTGCATACGAACATCCACCGGCACACCGCCTTTTATGCCGGGCTTAAACGTCCACTGCAACACCGCCTCAATGGCGGCCTCATTGAAACCCGGGTTGTTGGATTCTATGATCACCGGATTTTTTACCGCCCCCGTTTTATCCACTATAAACTCCACTTTCACCTGACCACGAAGCCCACTTTTGTTCATGGCAATTGGATACACTGGCTGCTTCCGATAAACGGGTTTCGGGGGCGAACTGGGACCCGCTGTTTTTGCCTCGTTGGAAAAAATCCTCATAACCAACGGAAGATGCAGTTCAGCCTCCACATTTTTGCCCTCCCGGCGCGCCGGGGCAAACCGCCAGGCGCGCAATGAATCGCCTACTTGCTGACGAAAAGCTTCGTGCGCCGAATCATCAAAAACGAAATTCGTGAGCGCGCCATTTTCATTCAAACTCACGGTCGCCCAAATCACCTGAGGGAGTTTTATACCCGACGGAACGGCTTTCTTTTCCACCCGGATCGGCGCCACGCCAAGCAACCTCGGCGTGGCATCAGACCCAGCTTTCCTCGCAGAACGTGGATTAAAAATAATTCCATACCAACAACTGACCTCTATCGTTTTGCCGTCTCGTTTCGCCGGAGAAAACTTTTCCTCTCCCTCTATCGCCTTTTCCAAATAGGGATTGGAGCACATGGGAACGCGGTGCAGGCGTTCGCCATTGGCACCGATCATCTGCTCCACGATGACATACCCAACTTGTTCAAGCTCCTTGAGCTCCTCCGGGAATTCCGGCTTCGGCCGTTTCTTAAACGTCGGCGGTTGATCCGCAGGTGGTTTTTGCAAATCAAACCACGCCGGATCAGTCACGGTCACATCTTGCGCGGCAAGACGCGAAATCGTCAGGACAACCCCAAATACCACGCACGCCAGCTGGAAACGAATTTTCATAAAGCTCAGAAACCGATGCCCGCACCAAAACCCATAGGCAACGCCAAAACAATCAGCCCCATTTTAGAAGCACTGCAAATACCCCAATCCCACGATCCTCAGAAAATCCCTCACCACCACCCGTCACCACCCGCCACCACCCCACCCATCCGCCCCACCCAAAAAACCTGCGCATGGCCCCCCATTCATGCTCGGAAAGCTTGTCATCTATTAAATGACAAACTTTCATAAGTTAGCCAATTTAAGGGGTGTGGTTGGATATTTGTATCAATCACGTTTGTCATTTAATAGATGACATAATAATCAAAAAGGTACAAAATCGGGAGAGGGGCGTTTTGCCCGTGGACCCGATGGACCAGGCGCCTGAGCCGAATTGACGACGACATTGTCCCGCTACAGACCGGCGTTGACCCGGCGCGGCGCGTCTGGCTAGTTCTTGCGCCTTATGTCCACGCCCGCCGCCCAACCCGAAAACTCCATGGAAGCCATCGTCTCCCTCGCGAAACGCCGCGGCTTCGTTTATCAGTCCTCCGAAATCTACGGCGGCCTCAATGGTTTCTTCGACTACGGTCCGCTCGGCGTCGAGCTCAAGAAGAACATCCGCGATTGTTGGTGGAACGATATGGTTCGGCGCCGCGACGACGTCGTCGGCATCGAGACGTCGATCATCATGCACCCGAAAGTCTGGGAAGCCTCCGGCCACGTCGCCGGCTTCAGCGACCCGCTCGTGGACTGCAAAGTTTCCAAGAACCGCTACCGCGCGGATCAGCTATTCTGGTCGCCTGTCGTGGTCGATGACAATGTAGTCGGCTACGTCTCCGCCCTCGAAAGCGAGAAAACCACCGATGAGCTTCAAGCCGCTGCTGAAACGCTCAAACGAAAAAAAGCCATCCAGGGCACGCTCGCTCCGGTCATCGCCAAAGACTTCACCGAGGCCACCACCGAGCAGACTTCGCTCATCCCCTCGCCCGCCACCGGCAATCCCGACCTCACGCCGCCGCGCTCCTTTAACATGATGTTTCAGACCAACGTCGGTGCCATGACCGACGCGTCGTCCGTCGCCTACCTGCGCCCCGAGACCGCGCAAGGCATGTTTGTCGATTTCAAAAATGTTGTGGATACTAACCGCGTGAAACTGCCCTTCGGCATCGCGCAAATCGGCAAATCCTTCCGCAACGAAATCACGCCGCGCAATTTCATCTTCCGCTCCCGCGAATTCGAGCAGATGGAAATGGAATATTTCATCCACGAAGACGCCGACTGGGCAAAATTCCACGAGGAATGGATCGTCTGGTGCGAGACTTGGCTGAAGAGCATCGGCCTGCCCGACAGCCACCTTTCCCGCTTCACCCACCCGAAGGAAAAACTCGCGTTCTACTCGCGCGGCACGGTGGACATCATGTTCAAATATCCGTTCGGCGTGCAGGAGCTTTGGGGCATCGCCGCGCGCGGCAGCTACGATCTCACGCAACACGCCAATGCTTCCGGCAAGCCGCAGGAACTCTTCGACGAAGCTTCCAAGAAGAAATTTGTCCCGCACGTGATCGAGCCCGCCGTGGGTGTTGACCGCATTTTCCTCGCCGTGCTCGCCGCCGGTTATGCCGAAGAAGACGTCACCGACGATAAGGGCAACGTCGAGAAACGCACCGTGCTCCGCCTCTCGCCACGCATCGCGCCGGTGAAAGTCGCGATCCTTCCGCTGCTCAAGAACAAGGAAATCCTCACCGACCGCGCCAAGGCCCTATACACAAAACTCAGGCGCAACTACGCCGTGCAATACGACGACGGCGGCGCCATCGGCAAACGCTACCGTCGCCAGGACGAAGCCGGCACACCGTGGTGCGTGACGATCGATTTCGACACCATCGAAAAACCGGGTGACACGTTCACTCTCCGCGAACGCGACTCGATGAAGCAGACCCGCATCACCGAAACCGAACTCTTCGCACTGCTCCAAGAAAACGTGTACTGAGCCGCCGACAATTAATCAGCGAACTCCATTTAGCCCGGTCTCGCACCGGGCTTTTTGTTTTCAATCCTTGCGATAAAAGTGGCCTTATTTTCAATAACACGTCGTTTTGAAAATAACGGCTCGCCTTATTTGTGCCGGTTGGAATAGTGCCTCTCATGCGCGGCCTCACTGGCAGCTATCTCAACACATCCTACGGCAGCGAAGTCGTGCGGGCTTTTTTACCACAACCGTTACCCCCAACGCCGGCACTTGTATGGGATGACCAACTACAAGCACTCTCCCAACAAGCAGGGCTGGCTATCGGTCGTCTGGACGGGCTGACCTCGCTGTTGCCGGATGTGAGCCAGTTTCTCTACACCTACATCCGCAAGGAAGCCGTGCTCTCCTCGCAAATCGAAGGAACTCAATCCTCGCTTTCCGAACTTCTACTTTTTGAAAACTCAGATGCCCCAGGTGTGCCGAGCGACGATGTCATCGAGGTCTCAAACTATGTCGCCGCATTAGAACATGGGCTGGCGCGGATGCGTGAGGGATTCCCTCTTTCTCTTCGTCTTATACGCGAAATTCATGGCGTTCTGCTTCAAAAAGGCCGTGGCAGCGAACAACAGCCCGGCGAGTTTCGCACCTCGCAAAACTGGATCGGTGGCACACGGCCTGGTACAGCCCGTTATGTGCCGCCACCTCCAGATCACGTAATCGAGTGCCTTGGCGCTTTGGAAAGGTTCCTCCATGACCAACCCACGACCACGCCACCGTTGGTTAAGGCAGCGCTGGCACATGTCCAATTTGAAACGATCCATCCTTTTCTCGATGGCAACGGTCGCATCGGCCGTCTCTTGATCACCTTGCTACTTTGCCACGACCGGGTCCTGAGCCAACCACTGCTTTATCTTTCACTTTATCTCAAACAACAGCGCGCCACTTACTACGAATTGTTACAGCGCGTTCGCACGGAAGGTGCCTGGGAAGAATGGCTCGCGTTTTTTTTCGAGGGCATCGTCTCGACCGCTGAGCAAGCCACGGACGCGGTCAATCGCGTTCTGCGACTCTTCCAGGAAAACCAACGCTTAATCGCCGCGGCCAGCGGCACAACCGCATCGGCGACTCTCGTTCATGATCTGCTCCAACGCCACCCCATGCTTTCGGTAAAACGCGCCCTCGAACTATTGCCGGACAAACCGGAGAAACCAAAACCAGCGTTTACCACCATCAATACCGCGTTCGGACGCTTGCTGGAACTCGGCATCGTGGAGGAAAAAACGGGCGCGGCGCGCAACCGCGTCTTCGCCTACAAAGATTACCTTCGCATTCTCAGCGAAGGTACTGAGCCGTTGTAGAACCTGAGCGATCGATCAGCTGTCCGCCCGATCCAGTTCCTCATCCGCATACGACAACGGATCCTCGATCGGTTCCAGATGCGTAAAAACCGACGAGTCCGAAACCACCGCGCGAATCTCCGCTTCGATCTTCTCCACCAGATCATGCCCCTGCTGCACGGACCAGGCGCCAGGGACAAGCACGTCGACCGACACGAATTTCCGCACCCCCGCCTGCCGCGTACGCAACGCGTGAAACTGAATGCCCGCCGCCTCGTGCTGGGCGAAAACCTTTTTGACCTGCTTAATATCAGCTTCCGATAGCGATGCATCCATCAACCCGGCGATGGAACGATGTACAATTTTCCCACCGGTCCAAACAATGTTCGCCGCCACCAGAAACGCCACAACCGGATCGAGCCAGGTCCAACCCGTCGCCGCAACTGCACCGACTGCACCAATCACGCCCACCGAGGTCCAGACATCGGTCATCAAGTGGTGCCCGTTCGCCTCCAGCGTGATCGAATTCCGCTTCCGACCCACGCGCATCATAAGAATCGCCGTCGCGAGATTGATCACCGACGCCGCCACCGAAACCAGCAAACCAACACCAACATGTTCCAACGGCCTCGGATCCAACAACCGCCCATACGCCGCGTAAGCGATGCTCGCCGCCGCAACCAAAATCAAAGTCCCTTCCACGCCGCTTGAAAAATATTCCGCCTTGTTGTGCCCGTAAGCATGTTCGTTGTCCGCCGGACGCGCCGCGATTTTCAACATCATCAACGCCATGATGCCGCCCGCGAGATTCACCAACGATTCGATCGCATCCGAAAGCAAACCCACCGAGCCCGTCAGCTGATACGCGATGGTTTTCAACCCGATCGTCAGGATTGAAGCCCCGATCGAGATCCAGGCAAAACGAGTGAGTGATGGCTTTTCCATGCGCGAGTTCGGCCATTTGAAGGCCCTCCCCCAGCCAGTGCGAGCCCTGGATACAGTTTCGTATCGGCAAACTTGTTTTGAGCCGACTAACGTCAGCACCGGTTGCACGCCTGCTCATCGAAGACAAATTGCACGAGTAACTTGACCCTTCGTTCCTTTCGCACGAGACATCGCACCCCATGAATAATCCTGCTTCCGCCCACGCGCTCGACTGTCTGCGCGCCACGATCGCGGGATTCGAAGGCGGCATGCGCGAACGAGGCCACCGCTACTTCAAAAGCGGCACGGTTCGCGGATTAAGCGATACCAAAGGCGTCCTCACTGCCTCCGTAAAAGGCAGCCAAAACTACACGACAACACTAATCTGGGCCGCTGGCGAATGGTCAACCGAATGTACCTGCCCCGTGGCGTTTGACTGCAAACACACCTACGCCACCGCGCTCGCCTGGCTCGAACGCTGCGAAAATAAAACTCATCGCAAAAACCCCATCGTGACTGCCGTCGCGCCCTTCGGCCGATATCAAAAACACACGTTTAGCCAGCAATGGACACCCATCCTCGTGGCAAAAATCGGCCGCCCTTTATCCGATGCCGAAGAGGCCATGCTCGACCAGCTCTGCGCGCTCTTCAACGAACTGCGCAACAATGGTGGCGTCCTCTCCAAATATGCGGTGCACCGCCAAGGCTTTGCAGCCATAGACGAACCACCCGCTAGCAACTTCGGTCAGCCTGCCTTCGAAGGCTGGTGGTCCTATAACCACCCGCCAGCTGATCCCTGGGCACTCTGGCAATTCATCGCCTACGACTGGGAACGCCACGGCCGCATCATCCCCGAAGCCTTCCGTGTCATGACCGACACCGGCAAAGTCCGCGCCGCCCTCGACTCGCGCCTCAGCGAACGCGAACTGAGCCGCTGGCGCCAGGCCCTCGCATCTCAAACCGTCACCACCGGCCGCACCTCCACCGACGACGGCCTCGGTGAACAACCCGACCTGCGCCTGCGCATCGACGCCCGAGGCATCGCTACCCTCGAGACACGCCTCAAACCCGACAAACCATGGAAAGCGCCCGCCCGTAAATGGCTCGACGCCCTCGCCACCTGCGGCCCGGAAACGATCCAACGCCTACCGGAAAACGCCCGCGCCCTCGCCCTCACCCTCCGCCTCAAGGCGAACTACGGCTTCGCCCAATACGCCTCCAACGCCCTGCCACCTGCCATGCTCGAGGCCGTCTTCTCCAGCACCGCCACCCACGCCGCCATTGTCCTGCCGGATGGTTCGCCCTTTCACATTGAAGACTCGCCGCTGGAACTCGCCGCCCTCTCCGATCCCGCGTCGCCCACCCAGCTCGCCCTCTCCCTCGTCCTTCCCGATCAAACGCCCATCGACAGCGACTCGCATCCTTTCTGCCTGCATCCGTTTCCCCTCTACCTCGTCAACAACCGCGTCTGGCGCGGCCCTCCCCCGCTGCCCAGCCGACGCCTGCCCGTCGCCGCCCTCGCCGATCCCTCCCTCTCGCACCGCCTGCGCGCCATCGGCCTGCGCGTGCCCGCCTCGATCGAGGCAAAATTCAAACACGTCCCGCTACGCCCCCTTGTCCGCTGCTGGATCGACCAGGGCTCCATCATGGCCTCGTCCGCCGCATTTCACGTCCAGCTCTTCGCCCACTCCGACGATCCTTCGTGCCGCCAACAATGGTCCGGCCAGGGCGGCTGGGAGTGGGCCGATGGGCATGAACCACCCGCCGTCACTAAAGACGGCCCCCAATACCAGTTCGACCTCACCGCCGCCAACGCCACCGGTGCATGCTTTCACGCTTTTCAACTCACCTGGAACAGCTGGGACCACACCTGGTCGCGCTCCGTCACGAAATCCTTTCCCGACGATTTCTCCGCCTGGCGCGCCTCGCTCCCGCCCGACGCCCAACTCGAAGTCTCGTCCGAGCTCCAAGGCCTCGTCGCACCCCCGCTCAGCGCCAAAGTGGCCGTCTCCCTCAAACCCTCCGAAGGCACCGGTCAGGATTGGTTCGATCTCTCGGTTGAGCTTCAACCCTCCGACCTCACGCTCACACCCGAAGAAATCCAGCTGCTCGTCAAAGCTCGCGGCCGCTGGGTGCGCCTCCCCTCGCGTGGCTGGCAACGTCTCGCCCTCGAAGACACCTCCGACGAAGCCACCCGGGCCGAACTCGAACGCCTCGGCCTCGCCGCCGACACCGAAGTCCTCGCCGGCAAACGCGCCACCCACCGCTTCCATACCCTCCAGCTCGCCGGCAACCGTGTGACCGACTACGACGACGACCTCGCCGTGCGTCTGCGTGCCCGTGCCGCCGAACTACGCGCCATCGCCCCTCCGCCGCTGCCCGAAGGCCTGAACGCCGTCCTCCGTCCGTATCAGGAGGAAGGATACCACTTCCTCGCCCACCTCTCCTCCCTCGGCCTCGGCGGCGTGCTCGCCGACGACATGGGCCTGGGCAAAACCCTCGAAGCCCTCACCTGGCTGCTCTGGCTCCACGCCCGCGCCACCGCCGAAAAACGCCCCTTCCGCGTACTCGTCGTCTGCCCCAAATCCGTCGTGCCAAACTGGCAGATAGAGGCCAAACGCTTTTCCCCGTCCCTCACCACCGCCCGGCTCGACCCCGTGCTGCGCGCCCTGCCCGACGCCTCCCTGCTCATCATTAACTACGCCCAGCTCCGCCTGCGCGCCGAGGAACTCCAAGCCGTTGCTTGGGAAGCCGTCATCCTCGACGAAGGCCAGAACATCAAAAACCCAACCAGCGCCACCGCCCAAGCCGCGCGCGACCTGCGCTCCCGCCACCGCCTCGTGCTCACCGGCACACCCATCGAAAACCGCCTGCTCGATCTCTGGAGCCTCTTCGCCTTCGCCCAGCCCGGCCTGCTCGGCTCACAAGCCGGCTTCCAACGCCTCTACAGCGAAAAAACCGACCCCGCCGGAGCCCGCAGCCGCCTCGCCACCCGCGTACGCTCCTTCCTGCTTCGCCGAACCAAGAACCAGGTGGCGCGCGATCTGCCGCCCCGCATCGAAGAGGATATCTTCTGCGAACTCGAAGGCCCGCAACGCGCCCTCTACGAAGCCGAGCTCAAACGCGCCCGCCAGATGTTGCTCAAAGTTAAAACCGCCCGCCAGTTCGACACCGAACGCTTCAACATCCTTCAATCCCTCCTGCGTCTGCGCCAGATCTGTTGCGATCCGCGCCTCGTCGGCCTCGGCACCGCTGCCGATCAGCCCGCCGCACCCAAAAAACGCGCCAAACACCCAGCCCTGGAGCCCAACGAATCAGGCTCCAGCGCCAAGATCGAGGCCCTGCTCGACACCCTCGAGCCACTCGTCGCCGAAGGCCACCGCGTGCTGGTCTTCTCGCAATTCGTCACGATGCTGGAACTCATCAAAACCGAGCTCGTCCAACGCGAAATCGGCCACCTGCTCCTCACCGGCCAGACCGAAAACCGCCAGGAACTCGTCGATAAGTTTCAATCCGCCGACGGCCCACCCGTTTTCCTGCTATCGCTAAAAGCCGCCGGCTCCGGACTCAACCTCACCGCCGCCAGCTACGTCGTACTCTACGATCCGTGGTGGAATCCCGCCGTCGAAGCCCAGGCCATCGACCGAACCCATCGCATAGGCCAAAAATCCCAAGTCATCGCCTACCGCTTGCTCGCGAAGGATACGATTGAGGAAAAGATCCGCGCCCTCCAGCACGAGAAAGCGGCGATGGCCGCCGCCGTGGTCAAAGAAGAATCACTCGCCACCGTCCTCGACCTCGAAAGCCTCCGCAAAATCCTCTCCTAACAAGTCGGTTTTTTAGGTAGGGCGCGACCGCTGGGCGCGCCGGGTATTCGGGACGCCGCGCCCCTCAAGCCCCGCGACTCGCCAGCACGTCTTTGACCACGTTACGCAGCTGCTCCATGGTAAACGGCTTCGTCAAGATCCGGTCGATCTTTAGCGATTTCAAGGTCTGCAAATCGTCTTCCGAAACCCGCCCGCTCATCACCACGATGCAAACCGTGCCGGATAATCCGCGCACCTTCCTCACCAGATCCACTCCGCTCATGCGCGGCATGCTCAAATCGATCAGTAAAAGATCATAGTTGGCGATTCCCGTGGGTAACTCATTCCACGCTTCCATCCCGTCGCTCCGCAGCGAAACAACATAACCTTCCCGCTGGAGAATCCGCGACGTGGAACTGGCGACGAGGGGTTCATCTTCCACGATCAGTATCCGACTGTTGGTTATGGGATGCGGCGAAGCCGACCGCACCGGCGCCAGAGTTGGCGGTGCCGGGCTGGGCGGGAGGACTTCACGCCGCGGTAAATAAATATGAAAAGCTGTGCCCTCGCCCGGCCTCGAATCCACCACGATCTCACCGCCCGCATCCGTCACCTGATGCCAGACCGTGGACAAACCCAGCCCGGTGCCCTTGCCCACTTCCTTGGTGGTATAAAAAGGTTCGAAGATTCGGTCGACGATCTCGGGTGGTATGCCCATCCCGTTGTCTTCGACCGAAAAACGCTGCCAGCCCGCCAGCCCTTCGCGACTCACTCCCGCACGTGGCGCCCACGCGCTAGCCGACAGCGCCGTCACCGCCACACGCAAATGCGGACGCCAGGCCGGATCCGTGTTTTTCGCCAGCCGGTCGAGCAGGGTATCGCGGGCGTTCAACACTAGATTAAATACGATCTGGTTAAAATCCGTCGGATTGAATGTGACCGGCGGCAAGTCAGCCTCCAACACGTTTTCCCATTCGATGCGACGATCAATCATCGTCTTGAGCAAAGCTTCGCAATTCGCCACCGCCTCCGCGAGGCGCACCGTACGGGCCGGATCATCGATCTTGCGGCCAAAAGCCAGTAGCCGTTTGGTCAACTCGGCCGCACGCATGGCCGATTGGTCGATAATATTGAGTTCGGCCTCCGAAACCATCGTCGGCATCTTCGCACTGCGCAGCATGCTCGCCGTCGCCATAATCGGCGTGAGCAGGTTGTTAAACTCATGGGCGATGCCGCCCACCAGCTCACCCAGCGCGCGCAAACGGCGCGATTTCGCGATCTCCTGATCCATCAACCGGCGCTTGGTGATGTCGGCCGACAGCACACACAACCGGCTGCCAACGTCGGTCGAACCAAGCGGCATCGTTACCACTTCCAGCAGGCGCCGCGAGGTCGGCAACTGCGTTTCCCAACGCGCCGCCTGACCGCCGCCGGTCCGATGGCGCATCACTGCATCCTCCAAATACGCCCGCATCTCCTTCGTCAAATTCAACTCATCCAGCAAACGCCCGGCCGAAACACCCGGCTCAAGACCGAACAACAACGAAGCCTCCTGATTGAGCGACACCAGCTTCACAGAACCCTGCGCAGGGATATCAAGCACCACCGTCGCTAGCGGATGCTTGTCGTAAAGTGCCGCGAGCAGCGAACGCTGCTCAGCCAGTTCAGAAGCCTGTTTAACAATGCGCTGCGACAACGTACGCTGCCGCAACACACCCCAAAAAGCGCCTAGACAGATCAACGCCAGCGCCGCCGCAATATAACTCACTATCTGCAACGGCGTGATCTTTTGCCCTTCATATTTGCCGAACCATTTGTGATAGATATTATCGAACTCGCCCGTGCGACGGATGATCGCCAGCCCTTCGTTGAGACGAGCCAGCAGCAATGCATCGCCCTTGCGCACCGTCAAACAGTACCGCACATAATAACCAGGCTCACCCTCCAATATCTTCAGATTGCTCAACCCAAAATGTTCGAATTGCGCCACCGCCGTCAGTCGCGCCATCACGGCCGCATCGCAGCCACCCGCCGCCAATTGCCGCAAAAACGCCTCCGTTGATTGCGCGTAGAAACGCAGTGCCTCCGGTTGCCACTCCTCGATGTAAAGATCGCACACATTTCCCTTCTGCCCCACCGCCACTCGACGCCCTCTCAAATCCGCCCCACTGCGAATGGCTTTCTCATCCTTGCGCACCACGATCACCGTCTCAAAACGCGCCACCGGCACGGAAAAATCCGCGATCGCACGCCGCGCCTTAGTCTCACTCCAAAACGGCAAAGCATCCACTTTCCCCTGCAAAAGCGCCTCTTCTAGTTCGATATTGGAAAACGTCTGCCATTTGACCCTCAACTTCACCGCCCGCGCCACCGCCTCGGCAATATCAACCGCAAAGCCCCGCACCGGCCGACCATCCTCAACAAACGAATAGGGATAAAAGGCCTCCGGTGCGCCCAGAGTAATCGGCTCATTAAAATCGCGCTCAACGGCTGCCACTTGCGCCCTCGCCAACGATCCACCGCTCAACCCCAAAAACCAGACAACAGCACCCCCCAGCGCACCACGCAGGCCTTTGAAAACCGACCGGCGCGAACGCAAAAATCCACTCATCTGGAGGCTGCTGAACTGGAAAAGCCGCACCTTCATAGAATACCAGCCCCGGCACGGATTTTCAATGAGGCAAGCCCCTCAACCCAGCTCGGCAAAACCCACAGGTTACCCCCAAGAATCAACGCACAAGCCCGCCACTCAGAGTTGCACAACCGGGGAATTTGCGAAAGCTCACGCCTCATGGTGAAAAAGATCTTGCTGGGGTTTCTAGTGCTTCTCCTAGCAATCCAGTTCATACGCCAGCCGAAAAACTTCGACCCGGCCGCCGGCCCCGACGATCTCATCGTCCGCACCGCACCCGACCCCGAAGTGCGCCTCCTCCTTGAAACCGCCTGCTATGACTGCCACTCGAACCGCACCCGCTACCCGTGGTACGCCGAAGTGCAACCCATCGGCTGGTGGCTCGCCCGTCACGTCAAAGCAGCCAAGGAACACGTCAATTTTTCCACGATCGGCCAGCTCACGCCCAAACGTGCCGCCCGCAAACTCGAAGCATGTGCTAACGAAATTATCGACGGCGAAATGCCCCTCGCCTCCTACAAGCTCGCCCACCCCGCCGCCCGCCTGACCCCCACCCAGCAAAAACTCCTTTCCGACTGGTTCGGCTTCGAACGCGCCAGAATCCAACCCGAATAAAAAAAGTTGCGCCCAGGCCTCACCTCCTAGGCATGTTGCTGAAATGGAGGGCGACGCGCCGTCGTCGCCGGGTTCGTATTCAGAACCCAAGCCCAGACATCCTACATTCCTCCTTCATCATTCACCATTCACCATTGGCACGCGTCCCGCGTGCTCTATCCCCGGGCCGCAAGCCGTAGAAACTCCTCCGGCGTCACCGCCTTGACGGGAGACTTACGGAAATCACCCAAGTTGCGGGTGACAATATGGGTGGCTGCGGCACTTTCGGCTGCGACGGCAATCAGAGCATCCTCGAAATCCGTCAAAGACAGTTCAAGTGCGCGCCTGACCCCGGCGGTGTCCAGCTCTGCGACCTCCATGCCGGGCACCAGATCACCGATAAAATCCCTCGCTTTGGCGATGCCTGTTATCCGACCCATCAAATAATAGACCGTGGCCAGCGAGTGAACAGAGAGGACCGCAGAACCAGGATGATCCAGACTCCAAGCCACCACTGCACCACTCGCCACATACAATCCCGGACGGCTCAGGGCAACATCGAGGAGGACATTGGTATCGAGCAGAGGGCGCATCGGTCATCGGACGTGTTTCGCCAGTATCGCTGCGGCACGCGGATCCTTGCCGACGTCAGCCAGCAGAGTGAATTTCCCCTGCCATTTCGCGAGAAAACGTTCACCGGCCCGGGCAGGGGCCAGCCGGTCCAGATGCTCCTCAACCACGCGAGAAAGCGGGATCTTTCGGCGCCGCGCCCAAGCTTTGCCCCTTTCGACGGCGGCCTTGTCCACGTAAAGCGTGATCTTGGTCTTCATACGTACAAATAATCATCGTACGTACGCCCTGTCAACCCCGCTCCGGCCACCTGGTCGCCTAAACGCCAACGTTTATCCGCGCACCCGGTCCAGCCGGCGCAGCAATCGTGCTTCGTTCTTCCGCCGGAGTTCGTGTTGTGAACACATCAGCCTGCCGCACAAGCCCCATCGCCACCGGGTTCCGAATTGGAGAGCGACGCTCCGTCGTCGCCGTTCCGACATTTAAGCGTTCAACGTTGAACGTTTCCGCCTCCGAGGTGGACCTTGCTAACCCCAACTCATTGGTTCGTCTCATTCATCATTCAACATTCTGCATTCATCATTCTCCATTAGCCTACGCAGCAGGCGCACAGCCGCCGCCCGGCCTTCCGACATTCTGCATTCTCCATTCATCCTTCTTCATTTGCGGCCGCAGCCGCATCTCTGTATCCTCGTTTCCACTACCCCGAATCCGGCTCATAACCGCCGAACGCTTGGTTTTGGTAAAGACGTCGGACACAGGGTGAACAGCAGCCCGGGAATGAGCCCTTGGGCAAGATTGACGGCTTCCATGTACGTCAGGCGGTCAGCGATATGTTCAACCTCGCCAGATTCATAGACTCCGCAGAATGCAAAGTATGGTTGGGAGAACTCGCTGGTGAATGGATCGTCATCGGATGTGTAAAGAACAACGTCGCCATAGACCCTGGAATCGCGCACCGTTTGAATACGGAAAATCCGAAGAGCAACCCCATGGATTGGATTAGAAATTTCCTCTAAAACCGGAACCGGAAGCACTCCATCATGCCTAACAGGAAGCCAGAGCTGCATAGCAACACGAAGACAGTCATTAGCGCCAAATTCCGCCAATCCACATGCACCGACCACTTTTATGCATGCTCGCCCAAATTCATTCTCAAGAAAATACGGCCAAACCTCATCTATTTCTTCGAACGCAATATGGCGGCAGGCCCACTCCTCAAACAGGGTGGCAACGCGCATCACTTCGCGCATGCATTGGTCCCCTCCGTGGTAGCATTCACTGAGGTTAACCTTAGGCTTGCGACAAGCGGTTCTGTGACAGGCTTCCCATAGTGAAATCGCTGCACCGAGAACGGCGGCGGGATCGGGGGCGGATTGTGAAGCATCGGCCTGAATATTCATAAAACTTTGGGGGATCGATCAGGGCTTCATTTCGTTGCTGCACCGCATAAGCTAAACCGCATCATCTCCTCATGGCCTCCGGCAAGAAATGGACCCGCGAAGAGCTGTTCGTCGCGCTGAACCTTTATCACAAACTCAATTTCGGACAGCTCGACGCACGTCAACCTGTGATCAAAGCGCTCGCGGAAAAATTCGGGCGCGGCCCCAACAGTTTGGCCATGAAACTGTGTAATTTCGCGTCGCTCGATCCAGCCCTGAAGATGCGCGGCATCAAAGGCCTCTCTGGTGCGAGTGCACTTGATCGCTCGGTGTGGCAAGAATTTCACGACAACCCTGAAGAGGCTGTACCGGCGAGTGAAGAGTCTTTGCGGCAGCTGTTTGAGGTAGATGAAAATGCAGACCTTGAGGTTTTGCCAAAAGAGGGCATGCGCGTGCAAAAACGCCCACCCATCGGCTCGACCGAAACGATTGCCACCGTTAAATTGCGTCGAGGTCAGGAATACTTTCGCGATGCCGTGCTCAATAACTTTGGCGGTTGCTGTGGTATCACGCAATTGGCGGTGCGCGAGTTGCTGATTGCATCCCACATCCTTCCCTGGGGAACACACCCAGCAGAGCGGTTGAATGTTCGCAACGGCCTTTGCCTGTCGCGGCTGCACGATGCCGCATTCGACCGTGGGCTGATCACGTTTGATGACAACCTGCAATTGGTGCTTTCCAAATCTCTCAACGCTGAAATGTCGCAACGAGCGGTAATGGAAAATTTCGGAGCCTATTCCAAACAAGCACTTCACCTCGCGAAAGATGCCATTTTGCCCGATCTGGACTTTCTCGCGGAGCATCGAGCAAGAATTTTCCGCAAATCGTAGAATTGCCTTGTTCGCCAAATCACGCGCTTCGCGTTTCGTTCGTACATTACTTCCCAATCGTGTGAGTGCAGGTTCTCGGACAGGCATCACTCGATACTATCCGACTGCCGACTATGAGACCACGGACTAGAAGTAGCATTTTTGCCCGCGATCCTTACCGGCACCAACCGAGCATCCCCCTCACCTTTGCGCATCTTCGCGGCCTTCGTGTTCAATCTCCGAATCATTCATCCCGCCCCACAGCACCTCCTATGGACAACCAACCGGCACGCACGTGAAGTTCGGCCCTACATCGCCCCCGCCCTCCGACATCAGTGCCGATGAGTGTCCATCAGTGGTTAAAAACTCCGTCCTCCGCGGCCCCGATTACCTTCTGTAAAATAGATCGGTTGTTGCTCTTCCGCACCCGACGGCGGTTGGCGGAGCAACGCGCCCTACCTCAGAAGCACGACCCGAACCCAAACCCCTTCGTTCCTTTCCGTTCAAAATTCCCCACCTGCTTCCGCTCCTTCTGTGGCAATCAATTCGGCTCAGCCATTAGCGTCGATGAGCGTCCATTAGCGGTTCAAAAAAGTTCGCTTCATTCCGGTCAACCCAACCAACCGGCACGCACGTGAAGTTCGGCCCTACATCGCCCCCGCCCTCCGACATCAGTGCCGATGAGTGTCCATCAGTGGTTAAAAACTCCGTCCTCCGCGGCCCCGATT
>JANNHA010000016.1:0-8281 GCA_031404135.1 Verrucomicrobiota bacterium
AGTCCATCGTCAACGAATCCGGCAAAGCCCTCGACCCCCGAAGCCGTCCGCCTTTTCCTAAAAGTTACCCACCTGCTCCAGCTCCCGCACCAGGTGAAGGAAATCCTCCTCGACGAACTCCGCCCCGGCATGATCCTGGCGAACGGACTTTACAGCCCGCACGGATTACTGCTCGTCGGCGAAGGCCAAAGCCTCAGCCCCGCGATGATTTCGAAGATCAAGAACCACAACCTCGTGGACCCGATCAGCCAACGCCTGCTGGTCTATTCCTGACCCCTACGCCAACCCCGGCGTAACTCCTAATCGGCGACTATGGCCCCTTCACTCCATAGCAACCGCCCCGCCCGGACATCGCGCTCCCTCCGCTCCCATTCACCTCAACCACAAACATTAGGGTTTGACCCTTTTTCTCTTCTTCTCTTCTCTTTTTCTCTTCTTCATGCGAACTGTTAAGATGCTGGCAGGCTGTTTTCTCACGATTGTCGTGGCATTGGCTACGACAGGAGTTTGCGGGAAAGAAGCGGACCGAGAATATTCGGAGGTTGAGCGTCCGTTTCGCTGGGGTGCGGATGAATTGGAGTTCTCTTTCGAACCGAGTTTTGCTGACGGTTTTCTTGTTTCGATTTTCCCTCCGCAAAACGGAAAGGCAGACGTTTTTGTGTACAAGCTCCACTTAAGGACCGGCGAACACGTCTCATTCCATTCATTCACGCCCGCTCAGGAAATCAAGAAGGCCGAACTTTCTAAGCAGGATTACGAAGCCCTCGTGGCGGTCCTAGAAAGCCGTGAAGTTCATTCAAGTTCTGAACGTACTATGCCGGGTCTTGATGGAAGCAGTTGGATATTCCGAAGGCAGGTGGGTGGTCGTCGTGTTATGTTACGGTTTTGGTCGCCAGGCCAAGCGTCGCCAGCGAGAGCGTTAGCAGCGCGCTTCCTAAGCGCGGCACAACTTGATCCCAATGTGTATTTAAATGAAGCGCCCAACCCGGAGAGTTGTAGTCACGCGAAGCCGTGACTACGACTCTTGTTGAACAAGCCCGGATATAACCCTCTGGCACCGCTTATGCGGATTGTATTTTATCAGTGGTGCTCACGGATGACTCCGTATCGAGCATTCTGATACGCCCGCCAGCAGCTGTCTTCGGCTCAAACAAAGCCATTTAACCGGTTTCCACCGGTTCTTCTTCTCTTTGTACACTCAGTCCGGCGATCACGCGGGCTGTCGTAGCGCTTGCGCGAAGACGGACCGGGAGACTCGCCGAACTGCGGGGCGGGCCACGTCGTTGTTTTTGATGCGGCAGGCCTGGTATTGTCATCCGTCTTGTCAATCGGCCAATCTAAGGTAGCCTTCAAAACCATGTCGCACCCTCCATCAAAAGACGCCGAGGCTAGCACGGCACCGGATACACCGGATGCACTCTTGGCGCGTATGCGGATGTTGCGTGCGCAAGATCGGCTTCCTGCCATCAACCAAGCGTTGGATACAATCCAAGCGACGCCAACGACCGAAACGGTCTTTCTTCGCAAAGCACTCTTGCGGATGAGGGACGCGATTCGCCTAGAAACGGGGGTCGTTACGGAAGCGGAGCTGCATCGTGAAAATTCTCCGTTTGCCAAAATGGATTTCCGTCGAGCTCATTTCAATTTCCGCCCGCGTGTCCACGCCTGAATCGACTACACCCGAGGATTTCGATCCGATTTTTTCACAGGGAGTGCTGATCGTGGGTGGCCACGCCGTCAACTTGTGGGCATCGTACTATGCGGCCCGTGGTGATCCGATTTTGGCGCAGTTTTCACCGTTCACGTCAAAAGATGCCGATATTTTTTTACGCGATCCGGCACTTGCTGCGGCTATCGCTGCCGCTGCCGGTTGGCAATTCCGTAGTAATCCTGAACCGCGTTCGCCGGTCTTGGGTATTCTCTTCATGCAGCGTAGCTCCGTCACTTTGCAGGTGGATGTTATGCGGTCGGTCACGGGATTGACCGACGATGACCTCGTGGTAACGGAGTCGATCACTTTTGAAAACGGCAAGTCCTACTCGGTTCCAGCACCAGATGTGATGCTGAAGGCCAAGCTGGCGAATCTGCGCCAGCACAAGCAAGATGACCGACAAGACGAGCGACACGTACGCATTCTGCTGCGATGCTGTCGCCATTATTTGGAAGACGCTCATGCGGCCATCCGAACCGGGGAGTTGCCGGAACGGGACGTGGTCGAACGACTCATGACCACCTGGCGGCTGGTTTCCACTGACGAGGCGAAGACTTTAGATCAGTTGTATGGGTTGGCCTTGGCTACGGTCATTCCGGCGCCGGAGGAGTTGGGCGATTTGTCGGCGTTGCCGCGTGTACGGGCTTTCTATGAGCATCAAGTGATGCGGGCGAGGCCGACCTGAAAATATCGGTTTCTTTCCCACGGGGTCTCGCGACACCGCAGTTGCCTTTGTCTAATGCTTTGGTTTCCATTTTGGGTATCTTGCATCGAGGACTTTCACCCCGTCAGTTCACCCCCATGCTAGGCACACACCAGCCGCCACAGCGCAACGCCTGTGCTTGCTCCTTTCTGTTTTTCTCAACTCGCCAGTACGGCGTTGCTGAGCTGTAACGATGATATAGCTGCGTGCGCGCAAGTGAAAAATAGGAATAATTGTCCGTGGCGGTGAGGCGGCGGATAAGCTACGCCTTCCGGAGGGCGGCAGGAGACAGGGACCGGGCGGACTATCGAAGAACGCGTGCGTTGGTTTGCGTATCGCGGTAGTGGATACCGTGATCTTGCTGATATTCGTGGATTGGGTACCGACCAGACAATGGTGCGTCTTGCCCGCAGAATCTCGGCTCGAACATCGTCCGGAGCACTGGCCTCCGGAGGTTCTGAACGTCATCGTGCATGGGCTCGGTGCCCGGTCCCTGACAACTGCCGCCCTTCCAGACGGCTCTCTCAAAGAACTAAATCATAGCGCCAACTGATCGGTTCGCTCAGTCTTTTGGCTCCGGCACTTGGCGCAGTAAATCCCAGACGAAGCCGCTGAGTTCACGCGCCAGAGCGACGATGATCTTTTGCTTCATCAGCCCGCGGCTGAGCAGGTGTCGGCCGCGTTTGTACAGGCGCGTTTGGGTTTTCCACCCGAGATCGCGGTAGAGTTTGGCCTGGCCTTGCTGTCGGGTGGAGAGCTGCGTTGAGACTTTTGGCGGTAGGAAACTGTGTTGTACGGCTTCGATCAGTATCCAACGGGCGTGGGTATTGCCGGCTTTGGTGATGGAGCCGAGGCGGCGGCGTTCGCCGGTGGTGTCTTCTTTGGGCACGAGGCCGAGGAAGCCCATGAGTTGGCGCGGGTGTTCGAACCTTCGCATATCGCCTATTTCCGAAACCAGGATGGATGCGGCGGTGAGTTGGAATCCGCGCAAGCACATGACCGCCTGGACCGCCGGGTACATCCGCCACTGCGGCACTTGGGCGGCGATCAGGTCATCGAGGCGCTGAAGGCGGTTGACCGCATCGGTAATGGCCATGAGGCATTCTTCGAGCACGGCTTTGAGCGCGGTCACCGGTAGAACCAGTTCGCGGAGGTAACGCAGGTGCGCTTCGCTCCAGTTGGCCCGGCCGGAGTACTTGTAGCCGTGGCGCAACAGAAACGCTTTGAGGCGTTGCTTGAGCCGGCACAGGTCGTCGACGGCGTCGGAGCGGGCACGGGTGAGGTCGCGGATCGCTTCGTCGAGTTCGTCGGGCACGTGGATCGCGCGCAGTTCGCCGGCTCGGTGGAGCCGAGCGAGTTGTTCGGCATCGCGTTTGTCGGTTTTTTGGCGCGGGCCTTTTTCCTTCGGGATCTTGGACGGAGCGACCACGATCGAATCGATCTCGCGTTTCACCAGCCAGCGGTGGATCACAAAGCCGGTCGGCCCGGCTTCGTAGGCGAAGTGCAGGCGGACGTTTTCTCCGCCGAGTTTGGGCAGCAGTCTTTCCAGGGAATGCAGGTCGTTTGAGATCTTCCCGTACTGGCGTACCTCGCCCAGGCGACGGCCTTCGGCGATGGCAATTACGATGGTATCTTTGTGGACATCCAGCCCGATATATTTATCTGTGGTTTTCATGTGCTTGTTTCCTAATTTGGAGGTTTGGGTTGTTGTTAACGCGGCGCCCGCCTCTTTGCGGATAGGCTCCGGGGAAACCCGGAGCAACCCGCGTTCCGGGGGACAAGCACTCCTGTTTATTTTAACGCCTGCGTCGCGCACGCAGCTATAGTGGCTGGGAAAAAAAATGCGCGCTACCTGGATCACAAGTTTGGCCGCTGGAGTCATTTTCGGCGTTGTCGCAGGGATTGTGGTTCCTCGTGTCGATGCGTTTGCTTTTCTGGTCCTGCTTGTCGTCTTTCTGCCGACGACTTTTCTCGGTGTGTTCGGCGTCCGTCAGATGAAGGAGATGCTCGAAGAAAGAAAAAGAAGAGGCCTGGGATTCTTCGGCTCCTTGGCTGAGATCGAGGATCTTAGGCGATTCTATCTCCCCATTTGGGGCCGGATGCTGATTTGGTTTATCACGACAGGGTTGTTTGCGATCATAGTAGGAGGATCAATCGCATGACGATCCGGGCCAACCAGCCACTAGAGCGCAACGTCTCGGCAAGGAAGACTCATGAAAGCTAAACCCGATACCTCTTCGAAGTTTTTAGCATTTATCGCAGGAGCTATTTTCGGCGTGATTTTGGGCTTTCTCGCGGTTTGGGCGTTCGAAATTAGAACAGGTGTCGCTGCTGCGGCTATGATCGCCTTTTTTGCACTTTTGATTGGCTTCATTAGCGCGTTCGCTTGCCCAAAGAAGACTGAAACTATCATCCTGTTTTTTCTGACACTACTGAACCCATGAAGACGAAGCCGAACGAGTCGGTACAGACAATGGCTATGACGGTTCCGCCTGCGATGACGCGTGGGGCGCCATTGTCTGACCTCTGACGTCTGGGCAAGGCAGGCGGAGATTCTTTTATGACCATCACACAGAAGAAGGCATCCAACACTGCGACGTTCGTCTTTCACGAAGACGAGCTTCACTATACGATCAAGGAGCCGGCGGGGACTTCGTCCTTCAAGATCGAGTACGAGGACTTTCCGGACGAGAGTTCCGAGTTAGAGGAACGTCGCGTGTGGTTTCGTAATGTGGGAGTCCTCTGGATAATCATCGGAGCAATCCAGATCTACTTCCAGATCAGCGATCATGGTCGCCTCGGTCTTCCATTCTGGTTCCTACTCGGCCTGGGATGCATTGCGTACTACTGGCTCAGTGCGACGAAGTTCACGGTGTTCGACACGGCGCGAGGCAGACTGTTTGTGATAGCAGACAAGAAGCAGTCCACGGTTCTCATGGAGATCCGAAGTCGACGAGCTAGTCAGCTGAAGCGCCGATACGCGAAGATACTAAACGCGAGAGATCCTGAGCGGGAGGCGGCGCGCCTGAACTGGCTACTTCAGCGCAAGATCATTTCTCAGGATGAGTTTGATTCGTTGATGATCGATCTCCGGCTCGGGATAGCAGGCGAGATCGCGAAAGAGGAGTAGCCAAACCCCGGCGCTACAGACAACCCCCCGATGACGCGCAGTGAAATCTGAGAAGACTATCGTAACCGTAGTCACGCGAAGCCGTGACTACGACTCTTGTTGAACAAGCCCGGGTATGGCCCTTTGGTACCGCTTATGCGGTTTGTATTTTATCGGTGGTGCTCGCGGATGACTCCGTATCGAGCATTTTGATACGTCCGCCAGCAGCTGCCTTCGGCCCAGACGAAGCCCGCTGACCGGTTTCCATCGGTTCTTCTTCTTTTCGCACGCCCATACAGCCGCGACGCCTCGCTCTCTCTGTACTCCCGCGCAAAGCAGCGGCAGGCCAGACCACACAGCGGCGCTGGCAAACCCCTCTTAGTCATTTTACTAGGATCGTCTTCATCGTCGGCACACGGGAAGCGCAGGCGGCCCACGTGGCATCCGTCCGACAACGATCAGCGCGAACGCTTCGCAGTGTGGACAACGCAGGTGCCAGGGCGGTGGTTCATCCCTACCCCCGATCACAAAACCAAAGTCCAAATGATACGGGACGTTGGTATGAATCACGGAGAACGGGGTGGGTTATGCACGCTCAGCAGGCATAGCGCTCGGCACAGGGCACAAAAAAAACGCCGCGCGTTCGCGGCGTTTTGTACTGCTTAAGCAACCTGCAAAATTCTTTAGCGGCCTTCTTGCGAAACGCCCTTTGGGTCGAAGATGTAGCCGACGCTGTGGACGGTGCGGAAGGTGTCGAGGCTCAGGCCGTTGGTTTTGAACAGATCGCGGACCTTGACGATGTACTGGTCGAGTGAGCGGCTTTTCACGTCGGCGTGGATGCCCCAGACGGCGTGAATGAGGGCTTTGCGCGTGATGACGACGCCTTGGTTGTCGTTCAAGTAGGAGAGGATGCCTAATTCCTTGCGGCCGATCTTGGTGATGGTGGCGTTGGGGAAT
The DNA here is from genome assembly GCA_031404135.1 of Verrucomicrobiota bacterium. Lineage (GTDB taxonomy): Bacteria > Verrucomicrobiota > Verrucomicrobiia > Opitutales > Opitutaceae > JADKHC01. The sequence goes on from JANNHA010000016.1 coordinate 6,481, forward strand.
TCGATTTCGAGGCGGTCGGGCGTGACTTTGGAGCCGCAGAAATCGAAGGGCTGGTCGTTGACCTTGGCGTTTTTTGTGACGTTGTAGTCGCCCGAAGACTCGGCGCGGCGCAGCACGGCGTGGATGCGGGCAACGAGTTCGGGGTAGCTGAAGGGCTTGGTGATGTAGTCATCGCCGCCCATTTCGAGACCTTTGACTTTGCTCGTTTCGAGCGAATTGCCGGTCACAAAGATGACGGGGATGGAAATATCACTTTTCTTCAACTCGTCTAGAAGTTGGAAGCCTGACTGGTCCGGGAGGTTGACGTCGAGGAGCAGCAGGTTGGCGAAATTCTTCTTCAAGAAGCGCAGGGCATGTGCGCAACGATTGTAAACTTGAGTTTGCATCCCGGCCTCTTCGAGGTGGATAGCAATGAGCTTGGCCAGCTCCTCCTCATCTTCGACGACTAAAACCAAGGGTTTTGGGGCAGAGCGCATAATAAATTAGAACGACAACTTTTTTACAATGCGGTGCCCGATTGTCAAAAGAAACAATGGTGTGGCCGTCATGTTTTTCCGTAAATCGATTGCAATCTGTACTGCTTATCGCGGCGAAAAATCTTGAAGCAAGGGTGCCGCCGGTGTGCCTTGGCCGCGTGCCCGACGTTACACCTCTTCTCATGCTCGGGTTGCCCAAGGGCAGCCTCGAGGAATCCACCAAGAACTTGTTCGCCAAGGCCGGTTGGAAAATCACCACCAGCTCGCGTTCCTATAAACCGTCGATTGACGATCCGGAGCTTGATGGGCGCTTTGTCCGCGCGCAAGAAGTCAGCCGGTATGTGGAGCAAGGTTTCTTTGATTGCGGCCTGACCGGTTACGACTGGATCAAGGAAAACGAATCCGACGTCGTCGAGGTTTGCGATCTGATTTACAGCAAGGCTTCGGTGCAGAAATCGCGCTGGGTTTTGTGTGTGCCCGAGGGTTCGCCGATCAGGACGGCGGAAGATCTGGCGGGCAAACGCGTCGCCACCGAACTGGTGAACACCGTTAAACGTTACTTCGCCGAGAAGAAGGTCAACGCACTGGTCGAGTTTTCCTGGGGCGCGACCGAGGTCAAAGTTCCTGATCTGGTCGATGCCATCGTTGACATCACCGAGACCGGCAGTTCGCTGCGCGCAAATAAACTCCGGATCGTTGACACGCTGCTTTACACGAACACAAAGCTCATCGCCAACAAGGCGAGTTGGGCCAATCCCGCCAAGCGCAAGAAAATCGAAACGATCGCCCTGCTCCTGATCGGTGCCCTCGAAGCGCAGAGCAAGGTGGGTCTCAAGATGAACGCGCCCAAGGCCGCGCTCGAAAAGATCATCTCGGCCATGCCGTCGCTGAGGAATCCGACGATTTCGCCGCTCAGCTCGCCCGAGTGGGTCGCGCTGGAGACGATTATCGACGAAAGCGTTGCCCGCGAAATCATCCCGCAGCTCAAGGCGCTCGGCGCCGAGGGCATCATCGAATATCCCCTGAACAAGGTCGTTCATTGAGCGCGCATTTTTTTCAAACCAACCTGCCACACTAAAACATGGGATCGCTCAAGAAGCGTCGGAAGACGAAGATTAACAAGCACAAGCGCAAGAAGCGCAAGAAGGCTAATCGCCACAAAAAGCGCTTGCGTTACAAGTCTTAGCCACGGGCAAGACCGTCCTATTCCTTCGCACAGAGAGTCCCGCTCATCGCGGCAGGCTCACTGCGCGCTGCTGTAAAACACGTTGGCCGCCAGGCCAACCAGATCGATGTTGATCGCGTTCGCGTCCAGGTTGGCTGCC
>JANNHA010000017.1:0-1981 GCA_031404135.1 Verrucomicrobiota bacterium
TACAATCCAAAACCTGATGCGGACATCGGGTTCCACCTTTCAGTGCATTCGTCTGCAGAGAAGAAAGGCACTCCGACTGAATTGATCCCTCGAAGCGACGCGGCATCACGGGGCGACGGTCTTCGCGAACGACAGCTTGCCGTTCTTGATGGCGATGATGGTGGCGCCCTTGGTCGCGTTGCGATCCTTGTCGATCGTGGTGACCCCGCTGGCGCCGGCGAAATTCTTCGTGGCGGCGAGCGCATCGCGGAGCTTGGGGCCGTCGGTGGTGCCGGCACGCTTGATGGCGTCGGCGAGCACGTAAATCGCATCGTAGCCGAGGGCGGAAAAGGCACCGGGCACCTCGCCGTTCCAGCGTCCCTTGTATTTGGCCACAAACTTGGCGACGGCGGGATCGGTGTTCTCCGGAGAAAAGTGGGTGGAGTAATAACAGCCGTTGAGCGCGTCGCGGGCGATCTTGAGGAGCTGTTCGTCCTCCCAGCGATCGCCGCCGAAGAACGGGATCTTGAGGCCGAGATCGCGGGCCTGACGCACGATGAGCGCGGACTCGGTGTAGTAGCCGGGGACGAAGACCGCCTCGACGCCGGCGGCCTTCACGGCGGTGAGCTGGGCGCGGAAATCCTTGTCGCCCTCGGAGTATTTTTGCTCGAGCGCGATCGCGCCGCCGCCCTTGACGAAGGTCTCGCGGAAGAATTTGGCGAGGCCGACACTGTAGGCGTTGGAGACGCTGGAGATGATGGCGACCTTGCGGGCCTTGAGATCCTCGAGGGCGAATTTCGCCATCACGGTGCCTTGAAACGGATCAATGAAACAGACGCGGAAAATGTAGTCGCCCTTCTTGGTGACTTCCGGGTTGGTCGCGGCGGGGGCGATCATCGGAATCTTGGCGGCCTGGGCGATCGGCGCGGCTTCGAGTGAGCGGCCGGAGGAAACCTCGCCGATCAGGGCGACGACCTTGTCGCGCGAGATGAGTTTCTTCACAACCGTGGCGCTCTCGCCGGGCTTCGTCTGGTTGTCCTCGTAGGCGAGCTCGAGTTTGCGGCCGAGGACGCCACCGGCGGCGTTGATCTCCTCGATCGCGAGCACGACCCCGTGGTGCGAGGTCTGGCCGAAGCCGGCCTCCTTGCCGGTAAGCGAGGCAAATTCGCCGACTTTGATGGTCCCCTCGGCGGCGGGCAGGGCCGGGGCGAGCGTGAGCAGGGCGGATACAAGACAAGCGGTGCGTTTCATGAGAGGGGAAGGGAGCGGGTCAGGGTGCGACGGTTTCGACAAAGACGAACTTGCCGTCTTTCACCTGCAGGACGACGGCGGACTTGGTGGGATTGCGCTGCGCATCGAACGTGATGACGCCGGTGACGCCCTTGAAATTCTTGGTGGCAGCGAGTGCGTCGCGGAGCTTGGGCCCAGCGGTGGTGCCGGCGCGTTTGATCGCGTCGACCAGCAACATGGCCGAGTCGTAGCCGAGGGCGCTCAGCGCGTTCGTGCCCTCACCCCAGCGCTTGGTATAGCGATCGTTGAATGCGACCACCAGGGGATCCTGGCTGGCGGGGGAATAGTGCGTGGAAAGATACGCGCCCTCGACCGCCTTGCCTCCGATCGCGATGAGCTCAGGCGATTCCCAGCCATCGACGCCGAAGAGGGGAAGCGCCATGCCGAGGTCGCGGGCTTGTTTGCAGATCAGGGCGGCCTCCGTGTAGTAGCCGGGAACGAAGATGCCCTCGACCCCGGCGGCCTTGATGGCGGTGAGTTGCGCGCGGAAGTCCTTGTCGCCCTCGGAGTATTTTTGCTCGAGCACCAGGGTGCCGCCATCCTCGGTGAAACGTTGCCGGAAATACTTTGCGAGCCCGACGCTCTGGGCGGACGAGGCCGAGGAGAGGATGGCGACCCGGCGGAGCTTCAGCGAATCGTAGGCGAACTGGGCCATGACGGTGCCTTGGAAGTCATCAATGAAGCAGACGCGGAAGATGTAGTTGCCCTTGGC
>JANNHA010000018.1:0-37163 GCA_031404135.1 Verrucomicrobiota bacterium
GGTATGATCCGGCGAGATAGGTTACACTTAATCCGGGGTGATGGGTTACACATAAGGGCACGATGCCCTGGAACAAAATAACCCAAATGGAAGAACTCAATCGATTCGTTATATTAGCACAAACCGACCGGTTTACGCTGACCGACCTGTGTGGACAGTTCGGCATCAGCCGCAAAACCGGTCACAAACATCTCGCCCGTTACGCGGCGAGCGGCCTGCAAGGGCTCGAGCCGCGCAGTCACCGGCCACACCAATCTCCACAGCGCACCGATGAGGCCGTGGAGCGGTTGATCCTCGCCGAGCGACGGCTGCATCGCACTTGGGGGCCCAAGAAGCTGCATAAGATTTTGCAGGTCAAACACGCGATCGAGTCGCCGCCGGCTGAGAGCACCATCGGCGAGATTTTACGCCGTCACGGCCTGAGCGTGCCGCGCCGCCGCAGACCCGGTGCCTACCACGCGCTCAACGACGGGCTGACCGTACCCACGCAGCCCAATCACGTCTGGACCGTTGATTTCAAGGGTTGGTTTTTGTTGGGCAACGGGCAGCGCTGCGATCCTTTGACGGTATGTGATCGTTATAGTCACTACGTGCTGGCCTGTCAGGCCAGGAAGAACCAGCAGTTCAAGGGCACGTTGCAGGCGTTTCGCGCCCTGACTCGACAGGTGGGCTTGCCGGAGATCATCCGGGTTGACCACGGCGCCCCCTTTGCCTCGATCGGCCTCGGACGCCTCTCCAGCTTGAGCATTTGGTGGATCGAGCAGGGCATCGAAGTCGAGTTCACCCACCCTGCTTCGCCTCAGGACAACGGCTCGCACGAACGCATGCATCGTGACCTGAAAGCCGAGACAACCCAGCCGCCATCGGCCAATGCTCCCGCTCAACAACGCCGCTTCGAACGCTGGCAATACACCTACAATCACGAACGGCCACACGAGTCGCTCGACCAGCAGTTCCCGGCGGACTTTTACCAACCCAGTTCCCGCCGGTTAAACGAGAACGACAAACCCATTGTCTATTCCTCCGACTACGAAGTGAAGGTGGTCGCACCGGGCGGACTGCTCGCGCACGAAGGCAAAAATTATTACGTCGGCGAGGCCTTTGCCGACAAATCCGTCGGTTTATACCTCAACGCCGAAGGCCAGACCCAACTGCACTTCGCCAATCTGCACCTTGGAAACCTGACCTTCGATGCCGAAGGCGGCCGCTTCAAACCCGCCGCGTACATCAGTCCACCCATAACCAACCCTGTGGTTAAAAAGCCTCACCGCGTGAAATCCTAGGGGTCCGAGGGTGGGGAAAGGCGGGCAACCCGCCTCTCCCCACACCCCTCTCCACCCGGATTCATTCGAATCTATTTTCGGAACTCAAACCTGTGTGGAGCTTCGCTCCCCTACACCCCCTCAAAGACAATCTCTCTATAAAGTAGCTCGCTATATCATCTCTTAACCCAATTTAATGTGTAACCCATCACCCCGGATAGTTTGTAACCTATCACCGGCTCGCACCGAGAATCATAAGGGAGAATCATAAGGGGTCGTGTTTTGTAGTTTGTAGTTGGCAACGTCGTTTAACGATCCAGCGGCACGTCTCGCGCCAGCCGCTGCGCGTCTGATCACTCGCCCTGCTTCCTCCCTTCGCTCCTGAAGTCGCTGCGGTCCGGTGAAGGGAGAATCATAAGGGGTCGTGTTTTGTGGAGAATCATAAGGGGTCGTGTTTTGTAGTTTGTAGTTGGCGACGTCGTTCAACGATCCAGCGGCACGTCTCGCGCCAGCCGCTGCGCGTCGGATCACTCGCCCTGCTTCCTCCCTTCGCTCCTGAAGTCGCTGCGGTCCGGTGAAGTGCGATCGGGCCGGGCGGCGGCATGGCCGGTGCAGTAGCCCGGCCGGAAGCGGCGCTCCTTGAATTAAGCTGCGGGGGGGCAATCGTCCCCGAGTTTTTGGCAGGGATTTTCCCAAAGGGTTCAACCGCCTGCGGGGTACAGGCAGTCAATTTCGATGCGTTCACCACAGGAGCAATGGACGATGAGGCGCACGACTTTATCGCCTTGCTTCACCGTTTCTACGGTGGCCCCACCACCGCTTTCCTTGCCGTGTTTATGGGCGTTCGCACGCGCGATAGCGTCGGCGGCACCGAGGCCGCCGGACGGTTGCAAATTCACAGATTGAACGTGGGCACGGCCGGAGAGGAAGGGTTTCATCGGGTTTCAGCAACGGCCGGTGTCGCCGCAGGGGTCGTATTGACCGCAGAAGCACCGGCGGGTTTTGGGTTTAAGGTGGAAGGGGGGGACGCAGGCTCTTTTTCTTTTTCCCTGGTGCGGGTGCCCATCGTCAGACTGAGCGTAATGCGTTGGTTGGCCTCGGAGTCAGGCGCTTGAAACGGTATGGGCCGGGTATCAGCATAACCAGTCACTCGCTCTATCCGGGTAGAATCAACGGCATATAGCGTCAAAGCGCGACGCGCAGCGTTGGCTCGATCAGCAGAAAGCTCCCATTCGGAGTATTCGGCAGGCTTGGGCAAAACCAGCCCTTTGCGGGTATGGCCTTCGATGACGACGCGGAATCTTTGCCGGTCGATCATCCATGCGAGACTTTGCATGACAAAGCGGCCCCATTCGGTGAATTCGGCAGTGGTTTCGGCAAAAAGCGGGCGACGAGAGCGGTCGTAAAGGGTGATGCGCAGGCCGTCGCTGGTCACCTGAATGTCGATCGGTTTTTCGGCGAGGTCCTGATCGAGGTTGAGCAGTTTAAAAAAGTCCTTCGCGAGTGAATTCAGGTAGTTAAGGTCCACGTTGCGCGAGCTGGTTTGCGGTTGATCGGCACCGGAATCGTCACCGTGCGGTTGGCTCGGTTTGTTGGTGTCGTACGGCATGATGCCCGAGGTTCGATCCATCGGGGAGGAAAAGGGGTTCTGAAAATACCGGGCGGTCGCGATGAGGATTTTCTTCTCTTGTGAAGAGATCCACAGCACGAGAAAAAGCGCCATCAGGGCTGTCATGAAATCGGCAAAGGCGACCTTCCACGCGCCGCCGTGGTGGGCCTCTTTTTTCTTCATGCGTCTTTTCACGGTGGGCTTGAGTCGGGCGTGGGAGCTCGGCGAGAAAAGAGGTTAACCGGGCGCGCGACCGGGCGCGGGCATGGATTTGAGGGTGGCTTCAAGCTCGTCAGCGGCGGGCTGGACGTCACTGGCCAGCGAGCGGCGGGCAACTTCAACGGCCGTCAGCGGCGCAAGGCCTTTGGCGAACCCCGCGACAGCGCCAAGAATGCACTTGAGGTACATCTGATCGCTGGCGTTGTTAAACTTAATGCGCATCGCGAGCGGATTAACGAAGCCGTAGGCAAAGAACACACCGAGAAAGGTGCCGGTGAGCGCGGCGGCAACCCGTTCACCCACCACTTCGGGGCCATCGGCAATGGCCGCCATGGTGTTGATGATGCCAAGCACAGCCGCGACGATGCCGATGCCAGGCAACGAATCGCCGATGAGCTGAAGCATGTGAATGGGATGATCGCCTTCTTCGCTCTTGGATTCGAGCTCGGTGAGCATGAGGTCTTCGAGTTGGTCGGGCTTAATTTTGCCGTCGATGACGGGTTTCAGGCCGTTGAGGAGAAATTGCATGCGTTCCCGATTGGCGGTGAAGGCTGGGTACTTGTTGAAAATACTGCTGCTGCCCGGGTTCATGACGTGTTCTTCGAGGGCGATCAGGCCGTTGCGTCGGCCGACCATGAAAATCTCGTAGAGCATTTTCAGGAGATCGAAATATTCGCCCTTGCCACTGGTTTTGCCGAAAAGGGCAGCCTTTAACTTGTGAATGATTTCCGTGAGAACGTGCGTGGGGCTCGCGATCACGAGCACTCCCAGCGCGATACCAAGAATCACCACAAACTCTGAGATATGAAGAAGTAATATAGGATTACCTCCAGCAATCATGAACCCGCCAAGGGTCGAAGCGAAGACGATAAATACTCCAACAAATATTAACATGGTGAAAACCGGGTATTTTACCCTAACCGTTCTAACGGCTCACCCAGGCCCCAGCTTAAGCCCCACCGAATAACGTAACATGAGCTTATTCGGGGTATTCGAGAGCGTGGCATGACTCGACGGCAAGGCCAATAACCAAACGGCATATTCTGCCGAGCCGAGCGCGGTCAACTCAGCGGCTGCGGGTGCGCTGGATGTAGGCGCGCAAACCGATCACGGTCTGAGCGTGAATCTGGCAGATGCGCGACTCGGTGAGATCAAAAACGGCGGCGATTTCCGCCAAGCGCATGTTTTCAAAATAGTACATGGCCAAAATCTTTTTCGGGATGTCAGGTAGTTCGGCGATGCGCGTGGCCACCAGCTGCATCAGCTCTTCCTTTTCCATGCGATCACGGACTGAAACATCGGACTCATCGGCAATTAACTCGTGAAGCGAGGCACCTTCGGAATCTTCGTTTTCGGCGTTCTGATCGATGGCGACGAAGCACACGGGGCGGGCTTCCTCCATCCACTTCGCGTATTCTTTCGGCGTCAAATTCAGATGCAACCGCACCTCTTCTTCGGTCGCGGCACGGCCGAGCTTCTGCTCGATCTCGTTAATCGACTCTTTCAATTTTTTGGCCTTCGCACGGGCGCGACGCGGGCACCAGTCGAGGCGGCGGAGTTCGTCGAGAATGGCTCCGCGGATGCGGGTCGTGGCATAGCCGGCAAACGTGTGGCCCTGTTCCGGGTCGTACTTGCGAACCGCGGCGATCAAACCCGTAACACCGACACTATAAAGATCATCCACGTCGACGTGCGGCGGCAAGTTGAGCTTGATGCGATCGACGACATTACGCACCAGAGGCAGATAACGCTCGATCAATTCCTTCTCATCGAGATGTTCCGACTGCGCCCCTTGATAAATCCTCCAAGCGGTGGCGGTGGGAGCAGGAGTGGTTTCAGGAGCGAGGGCGACGGCTGCAGATGCGTTTTTCATGACGAGGCAGGGTGTTTGGGAGCGATTTTTGGGCTAAACTCTGGCTATCTACGGGAGAGCGGCTGTGGCACCGCTGAGGTGTTTCTACGATGGGCTAACATTCGTGCCCTTCCGTTTGCACAGCCGATGCCAAGCGTTCTGTAAAAGTTTTAAACGATTATTATCTAACTGTTTAAAAAAGTTATTGTCGTCCAAAAAAACATCTCGGGCGAAATACGGGAGAACACGAAATCCTCCCCGGCAAATCTTGCCTCCAAGACACTTACCCCACCCGACCTTCCGTGAAGGCGAGGGGCATCGATAATTTTACCGACACTTCTCCTATCGGCACAAAGCCAACGGACTGGAGCCGATTTGTTACAATCGTGGCTTGATGGCAGCGTTCGCCGCCGCCTTGGCCGCTGCCGACGCGGCGTCTTCGGCCGCTTGGCGCGTGGCGCGCTTCGAACGCACGGCCTGGCTCAGCAACCGCACAAAAATCGCCCAGAACCAACGGAAGAGCAGCGCACCGGCCAGCGCAGCGATCGAGGCATCGCGCAGGACCAGATCGATACTGCGATCAGCCAGCACGCCCGTCAGCGTGATCAAAGCGAAACCGACAAAACCGCCGATGAGAAAAATGAAGCGCATGGATGTAAGTGAAAACGGTTTTAAATATAAAAACTTAAGCGCCGGGCAGCGTACGACGAAGCACCGCGTCGATCATGGCTTCCTCGCAATCGCCCGTTAGGCTCGGACCCGTCGCAAGAAACAAAGGTGTGAGTTCGCCTTCGATGAGAAAATCCCAGAGCTTACCCCAATGTTCTAGTTCGTCGAGATGGGTAAAAACAAGATGCGTCGCCCCGAGGTCGCGCCCGGCGGCATACGCGCGCCGCAACAGCGTCGAATCGTAGGCGGCATTGAGCACGAGGACGCGGCCGTCGAACTTCTCGCGATCGAGAAACTTCGCCAGCACGGCGTTATCGGCCGGGTTGTGCAACGAAAGGCCCGGCAAATCGGCGTACAACGAACCACCCGCCTCGTCAGGCGTGGAGCCCGCCAAATCTACTTCCTGACCGGGCGCGAAATAATCGAGCGTGAGCCCGAGCGCCTCGCAAAACACGGCCAGCCCTTCGGCGGGATTGGGCCGGTCAAACTCAGCCTTGAGCACGCGGGCCATCCGCTGGCGCGAGAAAACTTCCTTGGCGAGCCACTTGCAGAGCGCCGTCGTCCGCCCCACCCCGGGCGTGCCAAGAAATGCCACGCGCGACGGCAACGGCCGGACCGGACGCTTCTGCACGATTTGCCGCAAAGCCTGGCCCACTTCCGCAATCGCGTGGTGCAACGGCTGGCCTTCCTGCGCGGCAAAAGCCGGCATCGCCTGCAAACGCGCCAGCATGGCCTCGGAAAATCCCGAGCGTTTCAATAGTTCTGGTAATCGGGTCGGTACATCGCGCAACGCCATCGCCGCCGCCGCACGGGCCAGCGTATAATCGGTTGAACGAGCCGCCATGCCGGCGTCATCCGGATAACGCGACGCTGCGCCCACAGAATCCGCCAGCGAGCCGCCGTTTTTTTCCGGTGGATACGGCAACAGGTTCGTCTCTGCCTCGGGCATCTGCACCACGACTTCCAGATTGGGCCGGCTGAAAAGACCGCCGAATCCGCCCGATTTCACCTGGCGGACCGAGAGCACTTTAGCGTTTTCACCCAGACGTTCGCGGATGGTTTGCACGGCCTCCTCAGTCGAGCGCACCACAAATTTATAGGTGGCGCCGGGTTGGAGTGTGGAGGATGGAAGGCGGGATGACATGGGGAAATCAGGCCGCTTTAGCGGTTTCCAAACGGTTGTTCATGTGCGCAGGCAGCGAGATAAAGCCAGCATTCTCCACCTCGATCGAGGATGGCAACTCCTGGAACGCGAGCACCACCAGGCGCGGAAGCGAGGGCTCGAAGAAACGTTTGAGCGCGAGGCGTACCTCCGTCGACACGACGATCGCGGCGGGCAAACCCTGTTGCACGAGCTCAGCGGTGCGCTGGTTAAGTTCGTTGAGCATATGATGGCCGGTGGCCGGATCGAGCCCCAGGCCGACTTCACTCGGTGTGCGATGGATCTTGCCCACCAGAATCTGCTCCAGCCGGGGATCGAGCGTGAGCGCCTTGATCACACCCGGCCGGCACTCGTATTCAGATACAAAATACATGCCAAGCCGCCGACGAACGAGTTCGCTAAGGTCATCGGGGTTCTTCGTGATCGCAGCGAAATCACCGATACACTCCAGAATGAGCGGCAGGTTGATGATGGAAATATTCTCGCGCAACAGGTTCTGCAACACGCGCTGAATGATGCCGAGCGTGACGAGGTCGGGCAGTAATTCGGCCACAAGCGCGGGATTGGCGGTTTTTGCATGATCGAGCAGGCTTTGCACGTCCTGACGTCCGAGCAGCAGATGCGCGATGGATTTGAGCGTCTCGGAAAGGTGGGTGATCATGACCGACGACGGGTCAACAACGGTGTAACCATTGAGCTCGGCCGTCTTTTTTTCCGCTTCGTCGATCCAAGTCGCTTCGAGGTTGAAAACGGGTTCGCGCGTGGGCACGCCGCGCAGCCGCACGGTGCTGCCGGCGACGTTCATCGCCATCCAGCGGCCAGCGAGCACGCTGCCGCGAGCCACGGCTTTGCCGCGGAGGAGAAAACGATAATCGTTTGGCTCTAATTCAAGGTTGTCGCGCACCGAGACCGGTGGCACGAGGATACCTTTTTCCTTCGCCAAGGTGCGACGCACGCCGGTGACGCGGGAGAGCAGGTCGCCGCCTTTTGCGGCATCAGCCAGCGGGAGCAGGCCGTAGCCGATCTCGATTGCAAAGACATCGAGCTCGATCAGCTTGCGCAAATCATCGGTGCCCGTGAGGCCCGGCTTGGCGGTTGAAATTGGATCTTTACCGCCGGCCGCGGTCCCGGGCTTTCCTCCCTTCGCAGCAGTAACGCCGAAACCCGTCTCGGCCGCCTCGGGCGGAGACTGCTTCTTAATCACCCAGGCCACGTAACAAACGGTACCGCCAAGAAGGAAAAACGGAACGATCGGCATGCCGGGCATCAAGCCAAAGGTGGTGATCATGCCACCGGCGATTGCGATGGCTCGCGGGTACTTCACGAACTGGCGGCCGATCTGCACGCCGAGGTTGGTGTTCTCCGAGGCGCGCGTGACAAGGATACCTGCCGCCACCGAGACGATCAGCGCAGGGATCTGCGCAACGAGACCGTCACCGATGGAGAGCAGGGTAAATTTTTGCAACGACTCGGCGAGTGTCAGATCCATCTGAAACACACCAATCGCAAAGCCACCGATGATGTTGACCAAGGTGATCAAAATGCCCGCCACGGCATCGCCGCGCACGAACTTGGAGGCACCGTCCATCGCACCGTAGAAATCCGCTTCCTTCTGGATCTTCAAGCGGCGCGCGGTCGCAGAGGCTTCGTCAATGACTCCGGCGTTCAGTTCGGCATCGATCGCCATCTGCTTGCCGGGCATGGCATCGAGAGTGAAGCGTGCGCTCACCTCGGCGATGCGGCCCGCGCCCTTGGTGATAACGACGAAGTTGATCAAGACCAGGATCAGAAACACGACGAAACCGACAATGTAGTTGCCCTGAATGACGAAGTTGCCGAACGACTCGATGATGTCACCCGCATGACCCTTGGTGAGAATGAGCCGGGTCGAACATATATTAAGCGCCAAACGGTAAAGCGTGAGCCCCAACAAGATCGTAGGAAAACCGGTGAACTCCGGCGGCTCTTTTACGTAAACGATCAAGAGCATTACCATCAGCGACATGCCGATGCTCAGGGCCAACAGCAGATCGAGCAGGAACGGCGGCACCGGGATGATGAGCAGCATCACCGTGCCGAACAAAGCGCCAGTGAAAATCAGGTCGGCCCGCTTCATCAGGCTGTTGATCATGGGCGGACCTTCGGGGGTGGCGAGGGCGGCAGGAGCGGCGGCGGTAGCGGTGGCCATGTTGGAAAGGTGGAGGTTGAAATTTAGGGCTTATCAACCCGTTGCGGTTTCAATTTCAGCCCGGCGCGATTTCAGGCGGTAGAAATAGTAGCGGTGCGTCCGATACACGAAGGCCAGAATCTCGGCCACGGCTTGGTAAAGCTCGGAGGGAATGGGTTCATCGACGCGGCCGAGCGCGTAGAGCATGCGCGCCACCGGCTTATTTTCGATCATCGGCACGCTGTGCTCGGCACCGATTTCCTTAATGCGACGGGCAAAACTGTTTTCCCCCTTCGCCAATACCACCGGTGCTTTGTCAAAACCGCGCTCGTATTTAAGCGCGACAGCGTAGTGGGTGGGATTGGTTATGATCACGTCGGCGGTCGGGACTTTTGCGAGCATCTGCTTTTGGATCAGCCGGCGGGCCATGCGACGCATCGCGCCCTTCACGTGCGCATCGCCTTCAGATTGTTTGCCCTCTTCCTTCACCTCTTCGCGCGTCATCATCAGATCGCGACGGTTTTTAAAGAACTCATACCAATAACTAATCGCGGCGATCACGCCCAGCGCCAGAATCAGGCGCGAGAGAAAGGCCATCGTCGCGCGGTTGAGAAATTGCCCAAGGTAGACCGCCTCGACGGGCGCGGAAAAAAGCGGGTCGTTAAACAAGCCGCGTGCCGCCACCCAAAGCACCGCTCCGATGCAGATCAACTTGAGCAAATCAACGCCTGCACGAACGAGCACGGCCTTATTGAAATGATTGGAAAGACCCGAGGCAGGATTGAGTTTATCGATATGAAAACCGAGCACCTCAGGTGTGAAGCGGAAGCCGCTTTGAATGCCGCCAGAGATACACGACGCCAAAATCGATGCGCCCATGATCGGCACCAAAACCTTCGCAATGACGATAAGAATATCCGCGAGCTGCGAAGGCATGGCATTGGCCGCAAGTTGGATGGACCCGACCTGAGAAAAAATATTTACCCCGAGCGCGCCGACATCATGCACGGCCGTACCCAACGTAAGCGACAGCGCACCCATCGTCGCCGCCAACATCGCCACCACCGAAATTTCCGGGGCCTTCGCGAACTGGCCCTTCTCGAATGCCTCCGACGTATGTTTACCGGTGGGCTGCTCGGTTTTTGAATCTTGGTCGGTGTCGGACATGGGCGGTAGGCGCCCTAGATGCAAAGCCGATGCCAGAGCCCGCCGTTACGCGGTTACCGTCTGCCTGTCCGAGATTTAAATAAGTAATTTCAACCGGGCTCTCGAGCCGACTCCCGATATCAACCTAGGGCCAACACCCCGGGGCAATATTTGCCGAAGTGAGGCGAACCCCGAATCCGCCGTCGGTCAGGAACGATCCTGCCACGAATGTTTGCAGACGGCCCAGGCCAAACCCCACATCTCGATCAGGCGCTTGAAGGTTATCCACAGTGCCACCCATCGCAGCACGAAACTGTCGCCTCGACGCGAGCAGATCGGGCCGTCATCTGTTTTGAAAAATGCGCTATCAACTGGAAATCGCCGAAGAAGCCTTGGGCAGTTACGAACGCTCCCCAAGGAGTTACGCCAGCGCATTGGCCAAAAACTCGATGCATTGCAGACCGACTTGAAGGGCGACGTGAAAAAGCTCGCAGGGCAGGGTGGGAAATATCGCTTGCGCGTCGGCTCCCATCGTGTGCTCTTCACACTCGAAAAAAATCAGGTATGCGTTTATCTGGTGAAGGATCGAAAAAATGCCTACCGCGATTAAAAAACGAACCATCCGCAAACCCACGCTGCGCGGCCTGAGCCAAGCGGTATCCCGTCTGTCTTCGCGCGTGGAAGAGCTGGAGGACCTGCGTGATCTTTCTGCTGCCGTCGCGCGCAACAAGGGCAAGCCCGGCGTTTCCTGGGCCAAGGCAAAGACCATGTTCGGCCTCGACTGAACCACCGTCCTTTTCAATCGCTTCTCACTCCAAGGGCCAAAGCAGGATCCACTTGGAACCGGCAAACGTAATGCGCTCGAATTGCATGGGCCGGTTTGAATCGATCCACCGCAGATGACGCGTGTACCAACGACCCCATCAGTGCCCCTCACTGAATATCAGCGGTTTAGAAGAACTCAGGTCTTGAGGTCTTAAGTCGGAGGCTGATGGTTCGTTACGGGGTTCAGGCCACATGACGTGTGCTGCCTCCCACACACCAATCCTTACTCCGCGGATTCGCTGAGCGCTTCGTCGATTTCTTCGTTTGAAAACACGGCCTGCACATCGTCGTTTTCGTCGAGCACTTCGTGAAGCTTGGCCAACGTCCGGGCCACGTCCCCATCGGTGACCGGTACGGTGTTGTTGGGGATGTAGGCGATTTCCGAGGAATCCGTTTTGATGCCAGCCTGTTCGATCGCGTGAGCGACTTTGTCGAAGGCATGCACGCCGCAACGCACTTCGTAGCCTTCCTCCGTCGTGATGACGTCGTCGGCGCCGGCTTCGAGCGCGAGCTCCATCAACTTTTCCTCGGTCGTTTTCTCTTTGGCGATTAGAAATTGACCGGCATGCAAAAACTGAAACGACACGGCGCCCGTGCTCGCGAGATTCCCGCCGCCCCGCGTGAACGCCGAGCGCACGTCCTGCGCGGTGCGCTGTTTGTTGTCGGTCATGACTTTGACGATCATGCCGACACCGCCAGGGCCGTAGCCCTCGTAGGTCATTTCTTCGAAAACGACGCCGGGCAACTCGCCCGTGCCTTTCTTGATGGCGCGCTCGACGTTCTCAACCGGCATGTTGGCCTCGCGGGCCTTTAACAGCAGCGTACGGAGGCGCGCGTTGCCATCGGGATCACCGCCGCCGGTTTTGGCGGCGAGGGTGATATCGCGGGAAACGCGGGAAAAAACCTTACCCCGGCGCGAGTCAGTGACGGCCTTCAGGCGTTTTACTTTGGACCATTTATTGTGACCGGCCATAACGGAAACAAAAGAACTGCGCGCACTGTGAACGAGAGGCTGCTGCTTACTTCTTCCCCTTCTTCAGCGGCGTCACGTTTTTGATCACGCGCCCAGCGGCAGCCGCAACGGATACGCCCACTGGCTCTTTCTGACGGTTAATGTAAAGCTGCTGAGCGATGGTGAAGAGGCCGTTGACCGTCGAATAAAGTGCGAGCGCACAAGAGAAGTTGTAACAGATCACCACGTAGATCAGCGGCATCCACTTCATCATCTGCGCCATCATTTTGGCCTGATCGGTGTCCATATTCGGCTGGGGCACGAGCTTCGTTTGCACGATCATCGTGACACCAAGAATAAGCGGTAGAATGTTGACCGGGAAATCCAACCCAGGGATATGCCCAACGGTGTCGGGCCCGGCGAGATTCGTGACCCACAGGAACTCTGCGAAGCGCAACTCAGGCGCGCTCTGGAGCATGGCGAAGATGCCGATAAAGAACGGGAACGGGATCAGGATGGGCAAACAACTGCCGAGCGGGTTAACCTTGTTGTCCTTGAAGAGCTGCATGTTGGCCTGCTGCATCTTCTGCGGGTTGTCTTTGAACTTTTCTTTGATCGCGGCCATCTGCGGCTGCAATTTCTGCATGCGCTTCGCACTGCGCGCGGCCGAGAGCGAGAAGGGCAACGAGGCCAGTTTGATCAACAGCGTGGTGATGATGATCGCGAGGCCCCAGTTATGACTCCAGCCCGCCGTCCAGCTGATCAACTGATTCATCAACGGCGCGAAATAACCCGAGAGGAAAATACGGTTAAAAAAGAAACTCGTGTAATCCATGACATCATCTTGGTCATGTTTGAAAATATCGACGTTCGACAGGCGGCGATATTCCTTTGGGCCAACGTAAACGTTCATGCCGAATTTCGTTTCCGCGCCCGGTGCCATGCCCGGGATGTCGACGCGGATCGCTCCAGCCAGACCGATGTTCTGAGCGCTACTGCCCGGGAACGGCGGAAATTCGACGCGGCGCGTGATCGTGCCCGCGGCCGGCTGATCAGGCGTGACGATGCTGACAAAAAACTGGTTCTTCGCACCCGCCCAGACGACCGGCCCGGAACGCTCCACGAAGGGAATCGGAGGCGTGCTGCCAAAACCCATAAAGCCACCACCCGCCAAATCGCTCGTTCCGATATGCTCAGTATCCTTGCCCGTGTTGTATCCGATATTCAGATACTGCCCCGTGTCGTAAGGATCGAGGAGCGCCGTGGTGCCAAAGCTGAGCGAGGCGCGTGGCAACGCGACGGTCTGGTCGGTCAAATTGCGAAACGTCGTCTCGTGGCGGAGCTGATACGGATCGCCCTTGGCGGCAGAAACATCGCTGGCCTCGATCGTGTAACGGCGGGTGACCTCGATTCGGTTTTCAAAAACCGTGCGGAAGACAACCTCGTTGGCCGTCTGCGAAACCACCTGGTAACGCACCGAACGATCCAGCCCCGGGAAAGAATCCTGCGTGAAGGCGAGAATCGGGTCGGCATGCAACAGGTTGAAAACATACGGCTCAGGCTTGCCTTTGACGGCCGGGTATTTCTTGAAGCTGACATCGCGAATCGCACCACCGAAATCGGTGAAGGCCACTTCGATAAAGTCGTTGCCCAGTGAGACAATTTTTGACGAACCATCCTCTGTCACCACAGCGGCGAAGGTCGTGTTGCTGGGTGCCACGGCGGGCATGGCGACGCCAGCGGAACCTGGAGTTTGGCTGGTGCCGGCAATCGTCGGCGCACTCGAAACAGGCGGAGCGACGGGCTGCGGACGCGGCGGAGGCGGGGGCGAGAAATAATAAGCGACGATCGCTGAGATGATTAACAGAACGCCGATGGTCGTATTCTTTTTATCCATGAAAAGTGGGGGATCAGGCTGAAATTTGAGGGGAGCGCACGCGCTGACAAACGCGCCGCATCACGCCGGGCGCCGGAACGAGATCGATGCCGCCGCAGTGAAAAGGCGTGCAACGCAAAAGCCGGCGCATCGCAAAAAAAAGCCCGAGCAACACGCCGTGCGTGCGCAACGACTCGGCCGCATAATGCGAACACGTTGGATAATAGCGGCAGCTGATCGTGGGCCCAAACATCGCCGGAATCGAAGGCGAGAGCACGCGTTGATAAACCCAGATAAGCGCAAGCAACGGCTTCGCCGGCAAAGCGACGATCATCGAACCGAGAGCTTTAAGCTTAGGCTTCACAGTTTGTTGGGGAAAAGCTTGCGACACGCGTCCACGAATCTCTGTTCGATTTCGCGATATTCAAGCCGATTGAGCGCAGCACGCGCCACCATCAGCAAATCACAATCAGCCGGGACGAGATTTTGGTGCGCACGAAAGATTTCGCGCAGGCGGCGTTTGGCGCGATTACGTTTCACCGCAATGCCGACGGCCGCAGTCGAGGCCACGACGCCGACGCGCGGACCTACAAATGGGTCTGTCAGGGCAACACCCTCAACGGGGACTTCGGCGGGGCGCCGATACCACCAGAGCATAAACGCACCGCAGTCCTGACGGCGTCCCTTCTCGCGCGCCTCGCGAAAATCACGCTGCCGTCGCAAGTGTTGCTCGGCACGGAAACGCATGGCGCGACAGAAGATACAAACGTCGCAGTCGGAGATGGAATCAAACGACCGTCAGCCGCTTACGTCCTTTACGACGGCGGTTGGCGAGAACTTTACGGCCACCTTTAGTGGCCTTACGGGCGCGATAGCCGATTTTACGGGCTCGCTTTAAGCGGTGAGGGCGAAATGTCGGTTGCATGGTTGTTAAACGAAAAAGGGTCCAGAGATGACCGGAGCTGTCCGCCCGTGTCAAGGCACGGTTTGCCTGACCGCTGCCCTAATTTGAAAAAGATTTCTCAACTGCCTGATCTGATATCAATAAACTTGCCGATAAACACCGCGCAAAGAGGACGGTGGGTTAGGTCAAAATTCAAGGCGTTGGCAAAGTTCTACCGATGCGCCAAGCCAGCCAAAAACCTGCTTCTAAGCGGGGGGCTTGGGCAATTGCTTGCGTCGATCTTCTGCTCTTGCACGAGCATGGTAACGCTCTTTTGTATAGCGCATTATAAGATCAAACTGCAAATTAGTGCGTTTTGCTGATTGTTGAACGGCGCTATCGAGTGCCTTCATTGCGTTTGTTCGATCAGATTCGCAGCCTATGCAGGTGTGCATGGCCTCGTAGAGCCTCACAAGCTCTGCGAGTTCTTCGTTCACTCTCCAAATGCCGCTTTCAGTTGTTCTTTTTCAGCCGATGAAATCGGGTTTTCCACCCAATTATCATCCCATGACAGTTCTTTCACTCGGGACAAAAAATCGTCGTATGAAATTCCTAAGCATTCCAAAACCTTCGGGTTATGGCCAACAGCCACTAATATCCATTTACCGGTTCCCTTTAGTTGTCCAACAATGCCGCCGTAAGCCAGCTTACTGTCATCAGAAATTGGAAGCCCTGTTTTAGCTTCATGGCGTTTAAAAACATCGAATGCGGCTAGCCAACTCACAACGGCTTTTGCAATTTGCAGAGTCCGTTCATCTTGAACCACCTCACTAAGCAGAGCCCTAACGGCTCTAAAATCTTCCTGAGTCAAGGGCGCTTCATCGAAGCCCGGAAATGATTCAACATTCGATAATGCCATAGGAAACACGCTGAGAATTGATCGGCCGATAGCAAGCCCGCATAGAAAAACTTGGCTGGTACGCGCTAAATTTACCCAATATTTTTTCTGATTTTAGCCGCTATCACATCACATACCGCCGTCACTGAGCTGACCGCTTGTCTCAGCGCCGCCCGACCATCTCCAGCATTTGATAAGGCATCGCCTGGAATTCAGGAACCAGATAACGCGCAACCAGCGCACCTGCCCCGGCTAACAACGTGAAACCCACAATCACGCGCACAGAAAAACTGAGAATAAAAACGCTCATCTTCGGCACCGCTCGACCCAAAACCGAAAACGCGAGCGTGATCAAAAAATTCATCGCGATAAACGGAGCCGAGATGCAAAAGCCCAATTCGATCACATGTGCCGAACCTTCCACCAGCCGCTCAATCGCCAGTGGATTAAAAGCCGGTGCGCCGGCCGCAGCGATATCGAAGCTGCGTGCGAACGCACTCAACGCACCAATGTGTCCGCCCAACAAAAAAAACATCATGCCCGCAAACGTGGATAAAAATGCCGCCAACGGCTCCGTCGAAGGTGCCGGGGCATCAATGCCGGGCGCTGCCGAGAGTCCGATTTCCTGCGTGATCACGCGTCCCGCCATATCCACCGCCGCAAACACAAACCGGCCGACAAAGCCAAAAACCAAACCAAGCAACACCTCACCCAGCGCGGCTACGATCAAGCCCAGATTGTCCGACGGCAGCATCGGCATTCGCGGCACCAAACCGTAAAGCAACGTCGCCACCAATCCCGAAAGCGCCACCCGCACCACCGGTGGCAACGGCCGGCTGGCCAACGTCGGCAGCAACAAAACCACACCCAGCCCCCGCAGAAAAATCATCATCCAGGCGAAAAGCAGATCGGCGGACATGGGGAAGGAAGAAAATGAAGAATGAAGAATTATGAATGCAGAATGACGAGCAGTCGGAGGTGGGAATTCTTAATTCTACATTCTTCATTCTACATTCTTCATTTTCCTCAGTGCCCCAGCGTTCCCATTTGGGTGATCGTGCGGACGGCAAAGTCCGACAGCGACCGGATGACCCACGGGCCGAGCGCGACGCACAGGATCGCCAGCGCCACGAGTTTCGGCGCAAAGGTGAGTGTCTGTTCCTGAATACTGGTTACGGATTGAATCAAACTCGTGATCAAACCCACCACCAGCATCACGCCCAAAAACGGTGCGACCATGTATAACGAGAACGTGATCACGTTCTTGAAGATATCGATAGCCATTTCCGGTGTCATAGCGGCAACCTAATGTAGAAGGATGAATGCAGAATGTAGAATGGTCGGAAAAATTTGGTGTTCATTAACTTGGTTCGGTTTTTCATTCTGCATTCTTCATTCATAATTCTTCATTAGCCGCAGGCGCAGAGGTCAGAGGTGAAAACTTTGGACGAGGCTTTTCACGACGAGATGCCAGCCATCGACGAGGACGAAGAGCAGGAGCTTGAAGGGCAGCGCCACAACGGTCGGCGGCATCATCATCATGCCGAGAGCCATGAGCACGGAGGAAACCAGAAAATCAATCACGAGAAATGGCAGGAAAAGCAGGAAGCCCATTTGAAACGCGGTCTGCAATTCACTGATCACAAAGGCAGGCACAACAACGCGCATCGGCAAATCGGCAACAGGCGTGGGACCGAACCGGCCGAGTTCGAGAAAGAATTCCAAGTCGCGTGTGCGCGTTTGGTGCAACATAAAATCACGAACCGGACCCGTGGCCTTATCCAATGCCTGCGCCGAGGTCATCTGGCCATTCATGTACGGTTGTAAAGCGTCGGTGTTCACCTTTTCAAAAACCGGGCCCATGATGAAAAAAGTCAGAAAGAGCGAGAGGCCTACGATGATCTGGTTCGATGGCACGCTGGGCACGCCCATCGCGGTGCGCACGAAACCGAGCACGATAACAATGCGGGTGAAACTCGTCATGAGAATCACCATGGACGGCGCGAGCGTCAGCAACGTCATCACGAGCACCAACTGGATCGCGACGCTGACATCGCCGGGCTTGCTGTTGCCTTCGAGACCGATGTTCAAGCGCATGGGTTGCGCCTGGGCAGTGGTTGCGGTGGCCGGGACCGTCGCGGGCATGGCGGCGGGAGCAGCCGGAGCGGCAGTCTGTGCCGAAACAACGGGCATCAGGAATGCTATGCTGAGTGCCAGCATGACCGCCCGGAGTTGACGAACGATTCTCAAGACTTCGCCTCCCCTGCCTTCACGGCAGCGGCTTCAAGAGGGGTGAGCATTTCGATGCGTCCGGGAGTGACGCCAAGGAGAAATTTTTTGCCATCATAGTCCGCCACGACGAGGTATTGGCGGTTGCCAAGGGATCGTGTTTCGTCGATCTGGAGTTTGCGCAGACCGCGACCGGCGGCGGGGCCGGCTTTGCGGCGTTGCACCAGCAACCAAACACCACCGGCAGCGAGGGCCAGGGCGACCAGCAGGATGAGGGAACGGCTGCTGTCCTGCTCGGGGGCCGTCGGAAGTGACTTCCCGACCTCGGGTGCGTTTTTGGGATAGATGATCGTCTGCCCGGAAGGAATCGCGGCGGGCGTGGGTGCAGGCGCATCGTTGGCGGGAGAGCTACTCATCGGCTGCGCCATCGCCAAAACGGCGCAGCCGATTACCACTAGCAGCCAGCGGGTGACGCTGGTAATTGGTGTGAAATTCATGAAACGACAGCCGCTCAACTGGAGGGTTTAGAGCCGACGAGTTCGGTGATCTTTATACCGAAACTATCTTCCACCACCACGACTTCGCCGTAAGCGATGAGCTTCTCGTTGACGTAGAGGCCGACGGGGTCGCTGGCGTGTTGATTGAGCTGGATGACAGCGCCGGGGGCCAGTTCGAGCACCTCGCGCATGGGCAACTGGCAGGAGCCGAGTTGGACGGTGACTTTGACTTTAACGTCAAGTACGAGATCGAGAGTTTTATCTTCCATTGGAGCGGGGGGGCTGAGAGGATTCGACGGAGATTTTCTTGGTGATGTTCACCGCGACCTGATCGCGATCTAGACCGACGGTGCCGATGAATTTAGGTGTGCCGTTAAGTGCGATGCGCGTCTCTTCGAGGATGTGTGCGGGCATTTCGATGACGTCGCCGACGCGGAGATGGCTGATCTCGCGCAGGGAGAGTTCAAAAGCGTCCCACTCGGCGCGGGCCGGAATGGTGATGTGTTCGTAGATTGGTTTCCACTCGGCCTTGAGGGTGATGTTGCCCGGAGTGGAGTCTTTCTGGCGGCGCACTTGCATGGCGCGAACCATTGGTTCAATGGTGTAGTACGGCACACCGATTTGCAGCTGTTCGGAGCAGTCGCCAAAATTCGCCTCAAGCGTGAGCGCGAGGATGATGGCGTCCTTGGGCGACGTTTGCAGGAAGCGTCCGTTGTTTTCGTGGCCGATGATCTGAGGATGAAGCTCTTTCTCGTGTTTCCACTGATGGCACCACTCTTCGAGGATGATCATGATGATGTCTTCGAGCAGGGCGATTTCGATCTCGGTCAGATAACGTTCAAGTTTCACCGAATGTCCGCGTCCGCCGAGCATGCGGTCAACGAGGGTGAGGGCCAGGCGCGGATTGACGTCGAGGATGCCAACGCCAAGGAGTGGTTCGGCTTTGAACAGGCAAAGATGGGTGGGATTGGGCAAGCCGTCGGTGAACTTTGCGTAGGTGAGTGTGGTGAGTTTCGCCATCTTCAGGGCGAACTCCATGCGCAGAAACAGCGAGATCCGCGCCGTGAGGTAGCGGATGAAATCTTCGTGCAGGAGACGCAGGCGGCGCAGTTCGACTTCGGTGAGGAAAACGGGGTTGCGAAAATCGTAGGTCTCGATTTTTGGCGCTTCGCCTTCGACCCTTTTTCCGTCAGCCCGAAAGATCTGCTGACGGTTCGGTGCGGTGGCTTCGGACAGCAGTTTGTCGATCTCGCTCTGGTCGAGAACGTCGCTCATCATGTTGTCTGAATTGTCAGCCATCGGAATGCTTGGATCTGGAAAGCGGTTACTGTACGACGAAGTCGGAGAAGTAGATCTGTTCGACCAGGCGTTTGCCGAAGGCCTGGTTGTAGGCACCGATCATTTTCTCTCGAATGAGGTTTTTGGCCCCAGCCTCTTCGAGATCGGCGAGCGACAGGGAAGAGAGGACGTTGATGGTGATATCGACCATCTTCGGTTTGTTGTTCTCGAACGCGGCGCGCAGGCTTTTATCGCTGCCGGTGACGAGGAAGGCGGTTTTCAAGTAGCGTGTGCCCATGGTGCCGGCGAGGTTCACGACCACGTTTTCAAATTCATAGGTCGCACCGTTGGCGGCGGGTTCGCCTTTTTTGCCATGACCACCCTTTTCGGCTTTTTCACCATGTGCGGGCGCAGCTGCCTCTTCGGCGGCCGGGGCGGCCTCGGCTCCATGCGCTCCCGCGGGTACGGCACCGATCTGCTTTTTCAGCTGGGGCATTAACACGAACTGGCCGACCGCCCAGCTGAGGGCGGGGGCGATGACGATGGCGGCGATGAGCGGAATGAGAGCGGCAATGCCACCGCCGGCGGGCTTACCGGTGGCCTCTTGATCGGCACCTTTTTCTTTTTCGGCGCCTGGGGTGGGTGCGGGCGGCGCTGCATCCGCGCCTTTGGCTGATTTTGCCGGTTCTGGTGGTTTGGCGGCCATGACGGTGGCGAGGGGTTAAGGTAAGGACGGAACGGACTTAGCGTTTCAGATTGACGATGTCTTCCAGGACGGAGTCGGAAACGGTGATCAGGCGCGAGCTGGCTTGGAAACTGCGCTGGGTGGTGATCATGTTGGCGAACTCGTCCGTGAGATCGACGTTGGCGAGTTCGAGCGTGCCGGCCTGAATCGAACCGAGGCCGTTGCCGGCAGGAGAGTTGGTGGACGGCAGAGGAGGATTCGAACCGAGGATACCGGCGGCGCTAAACCCGGTGAAAAGATTGTCGCCCTGTTTGATGAGCGCACTGGGATCGCTGTAGTTCTGCAAGAGCACTTGATTCGTCGCCGCAGAGGTACCATCGGAATAGAATTCCGTAACCGTTCCATTAGCACCAATGCTAAACGAGGTGAGCTGGGCCTGTAATGCTGGCGGGACGGGAACAGGGAGATTGGCGCCGATGCGAACGCTACCGAGCGTGCCCGTGGCGTCAGTGCCATCCAGCGGCACAGCGGGAGTACCTCCCGTCTGACCTTGAACACGGTAGCCTTGGTAGGTCACCAGATAACCATTGTCGTCGATGCGAAAATTTCCGGCGCGCGAGGCAAAGAGCTGGCCGTCGGCGGGGTTGGCCACGAGAAAGAAGCCGTTGCCGGAAACGCCTAGATCGGTGTTGAGCCCAGTCGAGGAGAGAGCGCCCTGTGTGAACTTCGTGCTGATCTGTGACAGGCGCACACCGGTGCCGACTTGGGTGGCGGATTGATTGGACGAGGAGGCGGACGACGGCGCGGAGGAGCGCAGGGTGTTACTGAAACTATCGGCAAAGCTAACTTTCGAACCTTTATAGGCGACCGTGTTAACGTTTGCGATGTTGTTACCAATAACTTCAAGGCCTTTGGTGAAGGCGCGCATGGCGCTGACGCCGGAAGTAAGTGTACCGATGAGTGACATAAAAAGAGTCGGGTTGGATAAGACGGTTGGAGGTTACGAGTGAGTTTCGTCCGTGAAAAAAAATCAGGTGGTCGGCGGGGTGGAGGGAGCGACTGCTTTGACCTGTGAAATGGTTGTGTAAGCGTAGGCCTGTCCGTCGATCGTGACGTAAACGGCGCCGGAGCTCATCTGCACCGATTCAACGGTGCCGCTGTGCGCTTTGCCATCGGTGCTGAGTGCGGTCACGTTTTTGCCGATCATGGTGCTAGCACCAGAAAGCTGCGAATTGGTCAGCAGCGAGTTCATGGACTGCAACGACGAGAACTGCGCGAGTTGCGCGATCTGATCGGTATCAGAGATCGGATTCATGGGATCCTGATTCGACATCTGCGTGGTGAGCAGCCGGATGAAATCATCCTGGCCAAGAGTCTTCCTGGCGACCCGCGCGGTGGTATCGTCGGCACGGGCGGGGGCTTGGGCGGAGGCGGCGGCAATGATGGAGGCCATGGTGAATAACCGTTAGGCGAGAGCGTGAAGGTGTTGCGAGGTTTCTGGGCGAGCCGAGCGGGCGGCCGAAGCCGCGACCGGCGTAGTTGATCCAGCACTACGGCCAGAGGGGGCAAAACGGGGAGCGCCGTGCTGGGCTTGCTGCTCGAAGGCCCGCTGGCGTCCGGAGCCGTCATTGGCGGCGGAAGAATTTTGGCGGTCTTCGGCTGTTGGGCTGAAAACGGGGTCGGCCATACGGTAGGACCGCTGTTCAGAGGAAGAATTTTGCGACTGCCATTCGTGGGCGACAACATCGCGGAGCTGGCTGGAATCCGTCTTAAAGGTGGTGTGAACGGTGCCATCGCGGTACTCGACCCGGACGGAAAGGCGGTCGGTGTCGTTGAAATCGAAGCGCACTTCGACGGAGTTGCGGTCAATGACCGAGATGCGGTCGGCGATTGCACGGATCTCTTGAACCAGCCTGGGCGCATGCGCGGCGAGCGGTGCGTCGACCTTTGTCTCTGTCGGGCTATTCGGTTGCAAACCGTCACCAAGGGTGGTCGAGAAATCGACGGAAGGAGACTTGTTTACGGCAGAATACGGCATAGCGATCTCCCGGTTTGCAGTGCTCGTGCCAACATTCTTCTGAGTAGTCGTTACTGATTTACTATCAATGGATAAAGACTTTTTTTCTTCTGTGCTCATTGAGGGATTCCCCCCAGAGGTGATTTCCGGAAGACCGGGAGTGATTGGAGCGGCAAATTTTTCCGGTGCCTGGTTTTGCATGGGGCGGCTTAGCGTGAAACGACGGTTCGGGCTGTACATTCCGGCACCTTCGATGGCCAAAAAGGTGGCCTGTTCGGCTCCTGGATTTTCCAGCGCAAACGGTGCAGCAGCGTCGGCTATCGCTGGCGGCGGAGGCGTTGAGGAAGGTGGCGCGACAACTGGGGTTGGCGCAGCAATTGGGTTCGGCGCGGCAAGGCTCGGCAGGGCGACAGGTTCGGGACCGATCAGCACCACTTTTTG
Organism: Verrucomicrobiota bacterium; assembly: GCA_031404135.1. Lineage (GTDB taxonomy): Bacteria > Verrucomicrobiota > Verrucomicrobiia > Opitutales > Opitutaceae > JADKHC01. The sequence goes on from JANNHA010000018.1 coordinate 22,668, forward strand.
CGGCGAACCTGACAGTTCGGTTAGGACAGGCGAGGGAGCTACTGGGGTTGCCGGAACGGTTGCGGGCGAAAGCGGCGTGCTGACGCGGGCAGTGGTGTTTTTGGCCGGGGATTGTTCCTGAAGGGGAGCCTGCTTCGGCGCGGGCGGGATCGGCTGTTCGGCGGTCCGGTTCTGCGGAGTGACGAGTGTGGGCCTGCTTTGCGCACCGCTTTGCTCCATGCCGGGCAGGTTGTTTTGAATGGGGCTCTCGCCCGCTGCCTGTGCTTGCAAGGGCACCTGAAGCACCGGCGGGGGCATCCATTGACCAGCGACAAATTGATAAACCAGTTCCATCGAGACCTGGCTCGCTTCGTCGTCGGAAACCGCTTCGGTTTTTGCGGCGGCCCTGGGCTTTTCACCGGCTATTTCAGGCGGTGGGCAGGCTGCGGCCGTCAGGACCTCGGAGCCGGAAGGCGGGACCGGCATAACGGGCAAAACCGGCGCAGCACACGTCACGGTTGTGGGCACGGTCGGCGATCCCGTCGGCACCATGTAATAGATCCCCGGATACATGACGGGGTTGTTCGGAACTCCGGTGGACGGAGACGGAGTGGAGGCAGCCTGGGTCAGCAGACTGGCAAAGGGCGTGCCCGCCGGAGCAGCGCCAGGAGATTGGGCGGCGGCTCCACAGACGGCGAGCAGATCGCTGGGAGCAGCAGTGGGTTCGGTAGGAAGGCAGGTGGAAGGAAGTGTCATGGAGCAAAACCCTTCCTTGGGCGGAGTTGACCGCGCCTTCCGTGGCACGGGTGAAATGAGGGAGCGGCGAGCACGGTTTGCGCGCCGGGTGAAGAAAGATCAGGGACCGCTTTGCGCAGACTTTAGGAGACGGAGTTTTTCGGAGAGAACCGCGATGCGCCGGGCCATGGCTGGATCGGATGCGGCCTGCTTGCCCATCTCTTCGAAGAGCGGGCTCACGACGTCGGTTTTCATGAGCGAAAGGAGTTTTACGACCATGGTGTCATCCATCTCTTTAAAGATGGTGAGCGTGGATTTGGGGGTGAGATTGCTGTAGGTGGCGACGAGCGACTTCAGGTTTTTCATCTCATCGGCCTGAATGGCGGTGATCCGGCTGGAGATGTCGTTGCGCAACGTTTCGAGCTGTTGACGTTGTTTGGAGAGTTCCTGTCGTTCGGCATTGAGGCGTTCCTCGCGCTGGGCGAGGGCTTCCTCGCGTTTCTTGAAAACCGCCTTCTGATCCTTTAGTTCTCCGGCCAGGTTCTCTATCTCAATGGTCCAGAAACCCCAGGGCGCATCGGGCTTGGCCTCGTCCACTGCTTTTGTCCGGGCGGCATTGGCGGCGGCAATGAGCGGGACGGCTGCCTTCCAAAACATGCCCAGGCCGGTGCCAACACCGAGCAGGAGCGCGATGGCGAGGACAACGATCGGATTAGTGGCGAGCTTGATCATAGACTTTGCGCGGCGGTGCGGGCCGAGAGGGCGCTGGTGCGGTCATCGAGGGCCGCCTGGTCTTCCCGTTCGGATTCGTGCCGGTGAATAGCTTTGGCTTTTTGTTCGAGGCTTTCGACAACGCGCAGATTGCGGCGTGCGCCCAGCCAGGCCTGACGGGCCTCCTCCATGGCAACCCGGGCTTTTTCAAGCTCGCCCGCAGCTTTAGCGACAGCCTCTGTTTCGGTTTTGTAAGCCTCCAGAAACGAAGCTTCGTCGCCGGCGCGGAACGTGCGTTTTCGGCCGGAGCGCAAAATCTCTTCGAGTTCGGCGAGCCGTGCCTGCAACATTTGCAGGTGCTCCTCGGCGGTCACATACGCATGCACGGCGAGGGAAAATTGTTCGCGGGCCCGAAGCTCGCGGATGGAGCGCACGGTCTCGACCGAGCGGAGGGGAAAGCGAAACTTTTTCATGAGACGATTTTTTTGAGCAGACCGAAGCTCGTCGCGCGCGGGATGTGCTCATGCACGCTCTGGCGGAGGAAGGCCTTTAGCGGTTCGTGGAGGTTCACGGCGCGATCGAGCGAGGCGTTCGTGCCTTTTTGGTACGCACCGATGGTGACGAGATCTTCGTTGCGACGGAAAACAGCGAGGTGTTCGCGCGCCCGGGCGACAAGTTCGATCTCGTCGGGTGTGCAGACGTCGCGGTTGAGACGGCTGATGCTTTCAAGCACGTCGACCGCTGGATAATGGTTCGCGTGGGCAAGCGCGCGGGAAAGCACGATGTGTCCGTCGAGAATACCACGCACGGCGTCAGCCACGGGTTCGTTCATATCGTCACCCTCGACGAGCACGGTGTAGAGCGCGGTGATGGAACCGGTTTCACCCGAACCAGAGCGCTCCAACAAACGAGGAAGCATGGCAAAAACAGAGGGAGTGTAACCGCGCGTAGCAGGTGGTTCGCCGACGGCGAGGCCGATCTCGCGTTGGGCCATTGCAAAACGCGTGACGGAGTCCATCAGCAGCAAAACGTTTTTCCCTTCGTCGCGGAAAGCCTCGGCGATGGAGGTCGCGGTAAAGGCAGCGCGAAGGCGCAACGGTGCAGGCGTATCGCTGGTGGCGACGACCACGACCGAGCGGGCGAGACCCTCGGGGCCGAGATCCTTTTCAATGAACTCACGCACTTCACGGCCACGTTCACCGACCAGGCCGATCACGACGACATCGGCTTCGGCACCCCGGGCGATCATGCCCATGAGCGTGGATTTACCGACGCCGGAACCGGCGAAAAGGCCCAAACGTTGGCCTTGGCCAAAGGGGATAAATGTATCAATGACCCGGATACCGGTCGAAAAGGAATCGCGAATGCGTTGACGGCGCATCGGATGCGGCGGGCGGGCGGAATCTTTGTTCGCCCGGGCGGTCGGCAACAAGCCGAGCCCGTCGTAAGGTTTGCCCATGGCATCGAGCACGCGGCCCAGCAGGCGCGGGCCGATTTGCGGCAGTGGCGGACGATCTGCGGCGGCGACTTCGCAGCCAGCGTGAAGGCCGGCAGTTTCGCCGAGCGGCATGAGCAAAACGTGTTCGCCGCGAAAGCCGACGACTTCTGCGGTCACCGCAAAGTTATCGCGTTCCGAACTGATTCGGCAGAGCTCGCCCAGGCCGACGTTTGGACCTTCGGATTCGATGATCAGGCCGGTGACGCCGGTAACATGGCCTAGGCGCCGCACGGCAGGCAGGCTGCGCACCTGCGAGCGGAGAGCTTCGATCATCGGAACGACGTTAGTCATGATAAATAGTTAGGCGCTGAGAAGTTCGCGGGTGAGGGCTTCGAGTTTGGCCTGACGGCGGGCATCGGTGAGGCCGAAACGGCTGCGGACCTGGCAATCGCCCGGCCCGAGCGCGGCATCGACGACCACGCGCAAACCGGGGTGGCGCGTTTTCCAATCGACGGCCAATTGCTCCAGCAAGGCTCCGTCGCGCGGGCAGAGAAAGAGTTCGAGATTGTCGCGCTCCGGATAGAGTTGGGAAAGCGTTTCTTCGCACAGTTTCATGACTTGTTCGCCTGTGGGTTCATAACCAGCGAGCAGGCGGCGGGCGATTTCCACGGCGAGGGAGGGCAGTGCCTCGCGAAGTTGGGTCTGGAGGTCGGTGTCGGTTGTGGAAAGTTTTTGAAAAAGACCTTCCTGCATGGCCTGCACATCGACGCGAAATTCCACGAGCTGCTGGTTGGCAAACTCGCGCGCGGAGTCCGTGCCTTCCTGATAGGCCTTCTGCCGGATTGCTTCGACCTCGGTCTCGGTGAAAACACGCGAGCCGCGTTGGCCGGGGAGCGAAACACCAGCCAGCGTGCGATCAAAGGCGACGAGTTTGTTGAGAGCAGACATCGGTTGGAATTTTTAAGCGACAACAGCGGCATCGCTGCCGGAATCGAGCGAGATGGAGCCTTCTTCTTCGAGGCGGCGGACGACCTGGATGATGGCGTCCTGCGCGACTTCGACGTCTTTCAAACGAACCGGTCCGAGCATACCAATTTCGTCGCGCAGACTTTCGGCGGCACGTTTCGAAATCGATTGGTAGATCTTTTCTTTCAACGGATCGCTGGCGGACTTCATCGAGACAGCGAGGTTGGCAGAATCGACTTCGCGCAACACGCGCTGCAGATCGGCGGCGGCCAGGCGGCTGAGGTCTTCGAAGCTGAACATCTTCTTGCGGATCGCGGCGCCGAGCTGCGCATTGCGCTCTTCGAGGCGGGCGAGGAGGCTCTTCGACATTTCTTTGTCGATGCCGTTGAGCAGGTCGGCGACGACGCGCACGCCACCAGAACGGTGGTAGGTCGGGCGGACTTTGTTGTCGAAATGCTTGCCGAGGTTGCGGACGATTTTGCCGACCAAATCAAGTGAGGTAGAATCGATCGTGCCGAGGCGTTCCACCACTTCTTCGCGAAGGTCAGGGCTCAACAGGGCAAAAATTTCCGCAGCCTTAGCACCTTCGAGATACGAGAGGACGAAGGATATGGTCTGCGGTTGTTCGTTTTTGATGAGATTGTAGATCTGGCGACCTTCCATTTCGGAAATGTCTTTGATCACCTCCACCGCCGAACCAGCAGGTCCGAGACGACCGATGATCGTGCTCGCTTTGTAATCGCCACGGGCGATTTCCAACGTACGGCGGGCGTAATCGAGACCGCCGAGTGTCGCGGTGATGCTTTCGCCGACGAGAGGCGTAAACTCTTCGAGTACCCGGTTGCGAGTGGTGTCGGAGACCATGCCGTATTGGGCCATTTCCCGGCAGAGCAACTCAATCTCGGCATCATCGAAATGGCGCAGCACTTCAGCGGCTGATTCCGGGCCTAGGACGATCAGGAAGAGCGCGAGCTTTTGCTGGCGGTTCAGTTTGGTAAAATCGGGGTCGATCATCGGCGCGACGTTTAGATTTATATCTTACGATCAGTTCTTTTTCACGGCGACCCAGTCGCGGAGCGCGGTGCCGATGTTGGCGGGTTTCTGGCGGATGAGCTCGTTGAGGAGCTCGGGCGAGAGCATGCCGTTGGTCTGGAGAGCGCGCTTGGTGGCGTCCGGCGGTTCGGCCAGGAGCTCCATCGGCACGGGCTCGATCTTCTGTTTCTTCAACATGCGCCAGAAGACGAAGAGCACCAGGGAGGCCACGCCGATGGCGATGTAGCGGCTGGCGGTTTCGATCCAGCCCTGCACACGGGTTTCGGACTGGATTTTTTGGATCTGCACGTTGATGGGTTCGGTCTGAAAAGCGGTTTCTTGGAGCGAAACGAGTGAGTCCACCGAGACGCCAGCGCTGGCGCGGAGGCCGAGGGCGTTGATCACGATCTGGCGGAGCGCCTGCATTTCTTCGGCGGTGCGCTTGAGCGGTTTGCCATCGGCGCCGACTCCGCGTTCAGCGATGAAGACGGAGGCGGTCAGGTTTTTGACGGTGCCGGGCAGGCGGGAGACATTGGTTACGACGCGGCCGATTTCGTAGGACGTAGAACGGTTTTTGCGATTGGACTCGGTGACGGCGCTGGGGCGTTGTTCGCCGCCGCCGGGAGCAGTGGCGGCTTTGTCACCGGGAGCGACAGGGGTGTTGGCTGAGACGCCGACGGCGCCGCCGGCCTTGGCTTCGGAGGAGTTAGAGATATCCTCTGTCACGGTCTGGCTGCGCACGACCTGGCCCTCGGGATCGTACTTTTCCTGCATGAGCGTGGTGGCTTCGGTCTCGATTTCGGCGGAGACGCGGACGATGGCGTTATTGTTGCCGACCACGGGCACGAGCATGGATTCGATTTTCTTGGCGAAATAGTCCTCCACCTGCTGGCGGTAGCGCATCTGGCTCGATGCGGTGCCGAGGGTCGGGTCCTGGCGTAGTTCCTCGGACAATACATGGCCGCGATGATCAACGACAGCGACTTGATCGGGTTGGAGGCCTTGCACGGCGTTGGCAACGAGGTGGCGGATGGAGTTGACCGCATCGTTTTCGAGGCGGGACGAGGCGAGCTCGACGAAGACGGAGGCGGTGGGCTTGATGTTTTGGTCGGTGAGGAGCAGGCGGTTTTCAGGCTGCACGATCATGACGCGGGCGCTGCGCACGCCTTCGAGCTGGGAAATGGTTCGGGCAAGTTCGCCTTGGAGCGCGCGGATGTAATTGGTGCGTTGCACGAAATCGCTGAGGCCGAACTGGCCCTTATCGAATATCTCGAAGCCCACGCCGTCGCCACTGGGGATGCCCTTCGAGGCGAGCTCCATGCGCAGGCGGTAAACTTGATCAGAGGGAACGTAAACCGTGCCGCCGCCGGCGCTCACTTTGTGCTGAATGCCTTGGGCTTGGAGCTGGCTGACGATCGCGGCGGCATCTTTTTCGGAGAGGCGGCCGTAGAGCAGCTGCATGTCGGGGCGGCGTGACCAAATCGTGAGCGCCGTGAGGCAGGCGACCACGGTGAGGGCCGCCATGACGAGCGATACGCGTTGGTTTAGCCCAAGTTCCTTCCAGAGGGAACCAAGGGATTGGAGAAAGTTTTTCATTTAAATTAGAGCGGGCGGTAAGTTGGCGAAGCGGATCACACCGGCATGCGCATGAGTTCTTGATAGGACTCGACGACCTTGTTGCGCACTTCGACCATGAGCTGAAAGGCGACGCTGGCCTCCTGCATGGCGATCATCGACTGGTGGACTTGGTCATTTTTGCCGAGCAGGACGTCGCGGGTGATGGCTTTGGCATCGGCATCCTTCGCGCTCACCGAGGAGATCATCTGCTCGAATACTTTGCCAAATCCACCGGGTTGAATCGCGGTCGATTCGGTGCCGGGGAGCGCGATACCGGGGAGCTTGACCGGGCCGGTGGGCGAATCGGTGCGTGTGGGCGCATTGAGCTGCGCGAGGAGCGGATTTTGAAGGCTGGAAACTGAACCGATGAGCGACATGGGAAAAGGGGCGTTGAGCGGGGGCGTCGGGTTTTAGTTTATTTGCCGATCTCGAGGGCCTTGAGGGCCATCTGGCGGGCGTTTTTCACAACCGAGAGATTGGCTTCGTAGGCGCGGGAGGCGGTCATGAGATCGACCATTTCGTAGGCCATGTTGACGTTGGGCATCTCCACGTAGCCGTCGACGGCGGCATCGGGATGTTGCGGATCATAAACACGTTCGCCCTTGGCTTTGTCGTCTTTGATCATGCCGATACGAACGCTCTGCAGAGCGCGTCCGGAAGACGTCGAAGTGGAGCCGGCCTCGTGGCGAATCAGCTCGGTCTCGAAAGTGACGGTCTTGCGCTGATAGGGCAGGCCATTCGGTCCACGGGTGGTCTGGGCGTTGGCGATATTCTGGGCGACGATGTCGAGCCGGGTCTTCTGGGCGTTGAGCGCGCTGGCCGTGATATCGATGCCGGAAATAATATTCATGGGGCGATGGATTTTTTAAGTTATTGGCTATCAGGAGGCACGACCCGAGATCGCCATTTTCATCTGCTTGATATTTCGGCTCACCACCTCGACGAGGAAGTCGTACTCGACGCCGTTGCGGTTCATCGCGAGCAACTCGGTCTCCATCTCGACGCTGTTGCCATCAGGGCGGACGCTGCGGGCGGAGAGGTCTTCAACCACCGTGGGTTTAAGCGAAGTCGACTCGGCGAGCTTACCGGCTTCGAGACGGGTGCGAAGCTGAGCCGCGAAATCCGGCGCCACGTCCAGACGGCGGTAACCCGGGGTATCGGCGTTGGCGATATTCGAGGCGATGGCCTCCTGACGCACCACGGAGGCGTCGAGGAGTTTTCGCGCCAGCAGGTAATTGTCGGACTGGAAAACCGGATCGATCATCGTCGTGCGATTTAGCAACGGCGGTGCCAGCATGGCCGACGACGTTCGATCAATCTGAATATCAGGCGATTAAAAATATCAGGGTGTTCACCCTAGATAATCCTGGGCAAAACCCCCAGACCCCGGGCGGCCTGCACGGCAAATTTTGCCGCCCTAGAATTAGGCCCTACGTGATCCCGACGGATTTGCTGCAAGTGCATCTTCATTCGGAAGCAAACGCGCCGATACTTTTACACCACCCACTCACTATGCGGGACAGCGATTACGAATTTATCCGCGAACTGGTTTACACCCAGAGTCGTATCAATCTAGGACCTGACAAAAAGGAGCTGGTCTCGGCGCGCCTAGGCAAACGGCTGCGTGCCACGAACATCACCTCGATCAGCGACTACTGCCGCTTTCTCCAAGAGAAAGAAGGCGGCGAGGAGCTCTCGCACCTCATTGATGCCATTTCGACCAACCACACCTATTTCTTTCGGGAGAACGAGCACTTCGATTTCCTGTCCGGCACGGCCCTGCCCGAGATGGTCAAACGCCGCGCCACCGAACGCTGGCCGCGCTGCAATGTCTGGAGCGCCGCCAGTTCCTCCGGCGAGGAGCCCTACTCCATCGCGATCGCGCTCGCCCAGTTTTTTGGCAACAATTCCAACTGGCCCTGGCGCATCGAGGCCACGGATATTTCCCATAAAATTCTTCAAAAGGCCCGCATTGGTGTTTACCGCGACGAAGCCGTGAAAAAAGTGCCGGCCGCCCTGCTCCGCACCCATTTCCAAAAAGGCTTCGGCCCGCAGGAGGGTAACTATCGGGTAAAACCCCACGTCCTCGAAACGGTCTCCTTCCGCCAACTCAACCTGCTCGAAGGCTCCTTCCCCTTTACCGAACCTTTCCAAGTCATTTTCTGCCGCAACGTCATGATCTACTTTGATCGCCCGACGCAGACCGAACTAGTCAACAAGCTCGCACGGCAGCTCGTCCCGGGCGGCTACCTCTTCGTCGGCCATTCCGAAAGCCTCAGCGGCATCAAGCACTCGCTCGCCATGGTCAAACCCGCCATCTACCAACGCCCGCTAAAATAGCAGACTACTCGCCACCTCTAAGCTCCCGTATTCTGCATTCCTAGTTCACCCTTCTTCATTCGTTTCTCCTCATGCCTCCCCGCAAAATCCGCGTCCTCGTCATCGACGACTCCGCCGTCATCCGTAAGGTCGTGAGCGAAGCCCTCGCCCACGAACCCGACATCGAAGTCGTAGGCACCGCGATGGACCCCTACATCGCCCGGGACAAAATCATCCAGCTCAAGCCCGACGTCCTCACCCTCGACATCGAAATGCCGCGCATGGACGGACTTACCTTCCTCAAGATCATCATGGATGAGCGCCCGCTCCCGGTGATCATCATGAGCTCGCTCACGAAAACCGGCTCCCATCACGCGATGGAAGCCCTGCGCCTTGGCGCTGTCGATGTTCTCGGTAAACCGGGCGGCTCCTACTCTTTTGGTGACCTCGGCCCGCAACTGATCGATAAAATAAAGACGGCCGCCACCGCCAAAATCCGCCGACCGCTGCCCACCCGCGCTCCCTTTCAAAAACCTGCCGCCACGCCCGCCAGCCCTCCGCCCGCACCAGCCCAGGCAACCACAAGATCCACTTTAGCAACCAACTCCAAACCGCCAATTCTCCCGGTGCGGCGCTCCGTGGTCGCTCCGATTGCGCACCCGCCGCTCGTCGCGCTCGCCCATCCCGCCCGCCATCATCCCCGCCGCCTCATCCTGCTCGGCGCCTCCACCGGCGGCACCGAAGCCCTGCGCGACGTGCTCACCCACCTGCCCGGCGACCTTCCCGGCATCGCCATCGTCCAGCACATCCCCGCCCATTTTTCCCGCGCGTTCGCCGAACGCCTCAACGCCACCTGCGCCATGGAAGTGCGCGAAGCTGTCGATGGCGACCGTCTCGTCCCCGGCCTCGCTCTGGTCGCTCCAGGAAATTTTCATATGATGCTCCAATGGGCCAACGACGGCTACCGCGTGCGCGTGACCGACGGCCCCATGGTCTGGCACCAACGCCCCGCCGTCGACATGCTCTTTAAATCCGCCGCCGACCTGGTAGGCACTCACGCCATCGCCGGCATCCTGACCGGCATGGGCAAAGACGGCGCCGAAGGCCTGCTCAAACTCCGCGAGAAAGGTGCCATCACCTTCTCTCAAGACGAAGAATCCAGCGTTGTTTTTGGCATGCCCCGCGCCGCTTGGGAAATCGGGGCCTCCCAACGCCAGCTCCCCCTCGAAAACATCGCCGCCCATATTATTCAGGCCGTCGCGAGCTCGCCCGCCGCCAACGCCTCCCACGCCCATGCCGGCGCCTAGTCACCAAAACCCTCTTCCAAGCCTAAAAAACGCCAACCAGCCCGGCGACTGGCTCGACCGCTCGCGTGGCGACTCGACGACGACAGCCCCCTGGGGCATCGACAGCCGCGTCGGCGGTGCCCCCGGCGGCCCCACTACCTGCGCCCTCTTTGTCATCGATCGCAGCGACACGATTCTGGCCCACCGGATTGCCGAACCATATAATTGGTTTCACAGCCAGGCCAACCTCAACGGCAAATCCCTCCGCGCCCTCCTCGACGACCAGCATTCCGAATGGGGCGAGCGTCTGCCGCCCAGCCTGTTTGAAGGCGAAGAATCCTTCTACCTACCCGACATCGCGCCCGGCGCACCCGGCCTCGTACTCGCCGTTCACCGCCTGCGTTGTGGCGGCCAGATGCACGTCACCCTCGCCCCGGAACTCGCTCAACGCGACTTGTTGAAACATGCCGGCATCGCCGATTTCACACCCGACCCAGCAACTTTCGCCAAAATGTTTCTGCGGCTGCGCACCGTCGAAAACCGTCTCGACCACTACCTCGCCCACCTGCCCGGCGTTGTCTTTAATCAACGCGCCGATCTCTCCTTCGCCTTCATCGGTCCCGGCTGCGAAGCACTCGTCGGCCTCGAAAGCCAGTCACTCAGCAAAGACAGCCAGGCCCTCCTCCGGCTCATCCACCCCAGCGACGAACGCGGCTATTTCCAAGAACTCGACCGCAACTCCTCCGCCACAAAACCCTTCAGCCTCGTCTACCGCGTCCTCAACCCCACAACCGGAACCTATCTCTACCTGTTAGACGTGCGCTCGCCCGTACGCTCGGCCAGCGGCATGCTCCTCGGCTACGAAGGCGTCTGGCTCGACATCACCCGCCAAAAAATTGCCGAACATCGCCTTACCACCCATGCGTGGAAGGAAAGCATCTCCTCGCTCACCAGCGGCCTGCTCGACGAGTTCAGCAACGCCATGACGGGCATCTATTCCCTCAGCGAACTTTACCACAACACCCTCTCGCCGAAACACCCGCTCCACGATGGCCTCGGCCTGATCAAAAACAACGCCTCCCAAGCACAGCAGCTCCTCCGCAAAATCATCGAGCTCAACCGCGACTCCCCCGGCGACAAAACCTACGCCAACCTCGGCCAGCTCATCCGAAGCCAACTCGACCTCCTAAAAATCGTCATCCCCCGCGGCACCCGCCTAGCCAGCCCCCTCAGCGAAGGCGACTGGCCCGTCCTCATCGACGAAACCGCCTTCCGCCAGACCCTCGTCAACCTCGCCCTCAACTCCCGCGACGCCCTGCGCAACGCCGGCGAAATCCGCATCCAGCTGCGCCATCTCGCGCCGGGCGACGAACCACTCACCGGAACCATCCCGCCCCTGCCCGCCGTCACCGCGCCCTCACTCGAACTCCTCTTTGCCGACAACGGCACCGGCATCGTCCCCGGCCACCTCGCCCGCGTTTTCGACCCCTTCTTCACCACCAAAGAATCCAACCGCGGCGCCGGCCTCGGCCTCTACCACGTGCGCCTCTTTGCGGAAGCCCACGGCGGTCAGGTCGCCGTCCGCAGCACCCACGGCACCGGCACCGAGATCGTCCTCGTCCTTCCCCTCGCCGATTTATCTCTGGTTAAAGGTTCGACGCCCTCTCTGCCCACCCAACAATCAGGCAAGCACGTACGCGTCCTCTATTTCGAACCCGGCATGACCGGCGACGCCTCCCTCCTTGACGAACTCTACCAACCCGACTGGGACGTTCTCACCGTCTGCACCCAGGAACACGCCCGCCGGGTCCTGCGCGAACAAGGCCGACGCATCGAGTTGGTCATCATCCGCCAACCCCGGGCCGACGCCGAACTGCGCATCCTCCTCACCGAAATCCGCCGCGACCACCCCGGCCTCCCCATCGCCCTCGCGCTCACCTTTCAGCGCTCCACGGAGTTACCCGCTTCGTTAAGATCACAGGTTGACCTCCTCCTTCCAGCTGGTTTACGTGACCGCGACGCCGCCGACTCGTTCGCCAAGCTGCTCAGATCCCCATGACGCCAAGCACTGCCACAGTCACTCCGCCCTCGCTCCTCATCGTCGATGACGAACCCATCGTCTTGGCCGCACTCAAGGAGACTCTCGAACGTGAAAAATATCACGTCGTCGCCACCACCAGCGCGCTCAAAGCCTTGGAAATCCTCCGCGAACGCGAATTCGCCGTCATCATCTCCGACCAACGCATGCCCGAGATGCTCGGCCTCGATTTCCTCGTCGAAAGCAAAAAACTGCGCCCCCTCTGCTCACGCATCCTCATCACCGCCGTCCTCTCGCTCCCCACCATCGTCGACGCGATCAACAAGGGCGAAATTTTCCGCTTCGTCGCCAAACCCTGGCTGCGTGAAGAACTCACCGCCACCGTCAAAAACGCGATCAACCGCTACGAACTCATCGTCAAGAACGACCACCTCACCGCCGAGACCCAGCGCCTTAACCAACAGCTTACCATCGCCAACGCCGCGCTCAACGAGCAAGTCACCCACCTCGAAACCCAGAAGCGCAAACTCGACCAGGCCAACCACGAACTCGCCACCAGCTACGAACACTCCCTCGACCTGTGTACGCGCATCCTCACCACCTACGACCCCCTGCGCGGTGGCCAGACCAAGGCCATGGTCGAAATCGCCAAAAAGATGGCCGAGTCCGAACATTTCTCCGACGAAGAACGCCACGTCCTGCGCGCCAGCGCCTGGCTCTGCGACCTCGGCCTCATCGGCGTGCCCCGCGAACTCATTCGCAATTTCCATTCCGCACCCTCCCGCCTCAGCGAACGCGAACTCGGCACGATCCACAGCCACCCGATCTACAGCCAGACCCTCGCCTCCTTTGTCGATAGCAACCCAGCCGTGGGCGAAACCATCCGCGCCCACCACGAACGCTTTGATGGCGAAGGCTTCCCCGACGGCATCAGCGGCCTCACCATCCCCTGGACCGCGCGCTGCCTTGCCGTTGCCGTTTGGTTCGTCGAATCCGGCCTCTCGAAAGAACAAGCCATCGAGTCCATCGTCAACGAATCCGGCAAAGCCCTCGACCCCGAAGCCGTCCGGCTATTCCTGAAAGTCACCCACCTGCTCCAACTCCCGCACCAAGTGAAGGAAATCCTCCTCGAAGAACTCCGCCCCGGCATGATTTTGGCCAACGGCCTTTACAGCCCACACGGCCTGCTCCTCGTCGGCGAAGGCCAAAGCCTCAGCCCGGCCATGATCTCGAAGATCAAAAACCACAACCTCGTCGACCCGATCAGCCAGCGCCTGCTGGTGTATTCCTGACCGCTCTGCCAACGCCGGCATGGGTAACGGCTCATGCGAACGCTTGCGGGAGCGCCGATCCCATTTGTACGCGCCCCGACACCTCTCCACGCCGCTCACTCGATCAGCCAATGGCCGATTTCCGTGGATGAAAAAACAACCCCCTTAATCTTCAGCCGCAGCGGCTGAAACTTATCCCAGGGATAATCAGGAGCCACCGACAACTCCAGGCGGCCGTGCAGTTCGATCCGCTCCTGCCCGCGAATGCTCAGCACCACATGCTGCCCCAGCGGCAACCCCCAAACCTGCGCAATCTCATCGCGAATATCCGACGCCACCGCCGGCGCTTCGCCGACCAAATCGCCAAGAACAAACTCCTCTTGCGAATCCACGACTACACCCTGCAAAGGCCAACCGCCGAATTGGTCCACCCCATGGCGCGCTGGAGCACAAGATGCAGCCGGTCCATGCGAATATCGTGTGGCACCCGAACCAGCCGCCAAGTCTCCTTCGGCAGGTGAAGCAGCGTGACACGCAGATCGTAAGCAAGGAACTGGGGAGATTTTGTCCGGGCCATGCGCAAAACATGCCCCGACAACTAGGCCGATGACGAGCGCTTTTCTCGACCTGCCGAAATTCAAGCCCGCGATCAGCTCAAAGGAACCAACACCAGCGTGATCAGGGTCGGAATCAGAAAGTGACTTCAGCCAGACCTACATTCTTCACATGCATACTCGCCGGAAAAAGATCGGCGAGTTGCGCGACCAGTACACGGGACAGGTTTTGATCAAAAAGCAGCCTCATCGACCGATCACTGAGAGCATCCGTTCACGATCAGCGGCGAAGGCAAGGCAGGCACGAATATCGCCTCCGTAAGTTCCGGAAAAATCCTTCAGAATCGCCGCGATGCTCATGCCACCTGCCAGGTACTCCAGAGCATCTGTCACCGTAATCCGCATTCACAGATCATCTAGGCGATCATGAGCACCACTGAGCCAGACAGGACTTGTAACGTATTACGTTACAAACGTGCTCAGAGCCTTTCGTTCATGAATTCCGTGGCACCACAACTTCCGTCCTCCGTTTTCTCGATTTCCTGCTGTT
>JANNHA010000019.1:0-47235 GCA_031404135.1 Verrucomicrobiota bacterium
GTCAGCCGTAAAGGCCGTCTCTACGTTATCAACAAAAAAAATCCGAAGTTTAAACAACGTCAAGGATAATATGTTAATTTTGTAAAGTTTTTAATCGTAAAAGAATATGGCTCGTATAGTTGGCGTAGCCCAGGTCCTTGATCACGGCATTGCGAATGCGCCGCACCGGAGCCAGCGCCATCAGGCCCTTCTTCCACAGAGCCCGGGTTCTGGTTTTGCTCGGTGGCGCTCCGTGTACCCTCGGTTCGCCCTCTGTGACATGGATTCCGGCTTCTGCTTTTCTTCCCATCCGTGTGATCTGTGCAATCCGTGGTGGAAAATTTCCGACTGCGTCCGTTCCGTGATTAGCGTGAATTAGCGATAATTAGCGGTTACCCCATTCCGGATTCCGATCAATACCCGGCGCGCCCAGCGGTCGCGCCCTACCTACGGCCCAGCATCAGTGTCATTTAGTGAACATAAGTGGTTAAAAATTTCCGACTGCGTCCGTTCCGACATTAGCGTCCATTAGCGATAATTAGCGGTTACCCCGTCCGGTTTCCGATCAATACCCGGCGCGCCCAGCGGTCGCGCCCTACCATCGATCCGATCCTTCTCTTCTTAGCGTGAATTAGCGATAATTAGCGGTTCAATAACTTCTGGATTTCGGCACCACGGCCTTTTCTGATTTGCAGCCGCAAAAATAAAAACCCTCGGCTTTCGTTTTCTGGAGTTCCCGCGATCCGTTTCTCGCTTTGTCCGTTATGCGGACGATCCAGCTTTTTTTACTTTTACGAGGGAGTTTAAAACCTTTTTAGTGGTTATGCAAATTGTTGACGGGTTTTGTCACAATCCTGTTGCACATGGTAGACACCGTTTCGTCAAGAAACAGTCACACAAGATCCCTCAAACTGACACAAAGGGGCCGTAATCTAGGGTCTTCAACTTAGTTTGCCCCGGGCGTTTTCCTTATCAGAGACCGGCTGGGGTGAGCCGAGGAGAAAAAAATAGTTCCGGCGGTCGTTAGCCGGCCGGAACCGAATTCAGAGGTCCGCATCCGCGAGGGTGTGAGCCTCTGTCAAACCCAACCCTGTTAGTAAATGATCCGTTTTTGGACACAATCCAAATGAACAAAAAAGCCCTCATCACCGGCGTGCTCTCGCTCGCCCTCTCCGCGGTTTCTCAAGCCGCTGTTAACTACGTCGGCAACACTGCCGACTCCGACGTCACCACCGTTATCAATCTCGCCTCGGATCCCACCGGCACCTACGGCGGCACCTACGCTCCGGCCACCGCTACTTCACGTGCGGTTTGGTCCTGGTCGGCCCTTGATGGTTTAGGCAACCCCAATCACTGGGTTCTCGAAGAAATCGTTTTCATCACCGGTGGCGATCTCTACATCGAGCCAGGCACGATCGTTCGCGGCCAGCCCCGTACCGACAGCGCTACCTATAATCCTGGCGCGCTCGTCATTTCCCGCGGTGCGAAGATACTCGCGGCCGGCAATTCTGGCGCCCCGATCGTCTTCACCTCGGCATCCAGCACGGGTGCTGCCTTCGGTGGCCGTACCTCGGGTCAAACTCCTTCCTACTGGGACGCTGCTCCGCTCACCGCTCCCCAATCCCCGACTACTTCCGGTAGCTGGGGCGGCGTGCTGATCTGCGGTAATGCACCGACCAACGTTGATCGTGATGGCGTGGGCATTCAGCAATTCTTCGATATTCACGGCGCTTTCACCGTCTCCACGGATGACCGTTCCTCGATCGAAGGTATCCCTACCGGCACGTCGGCCAACCTCGGGGGCTATGAACGTTTCGGCGGTCATGCTGAAGCCGACAACTCTGGTATCCTGAGCTACGTCTCGATCCGCCACGGTGGTGCCAATCTCTCGTCCAACAACGAGATCAACGGTCTCACCATGGGTGGCGTCGGTCGCGGCACCACGGTCAACTACATCGAAATCTGGGGCAACACGGATGACGGCGTGGAAATCTTCGGCGGCTCAGTCAATCTCGATCACATCGTGATTGTCGCTCCTCAGGACGACGGCCTCGATATCGATGTCGGCTACAGCGGCACGGTTCAATTCCTCGCGGTTATCGCTAGCGCTGCTACCGACAAACTCGGCGAATGGGACGGCAGCTACGAAGGCGAGAATGTCAACGGCTTCACCACTGGCACCCCTGCGGTTGCGGTTTCCCGCACTCCTGTTGCCCAGTTCACGGTCGCGAATGCCACCCTGATCGGCAATGTTGGTGCTTCTCCGAGCAATGCGACCTGCAGCGGTCTGAACATTCGTGACCAAGCCGCTCCTCGCTTCGTCAACTCGATCGTTGTCAACATGACCTCACAGACCACTGGTGCGAACACCAACGGTCTACTTGAGATCGATAATCGCACGCCCATCGGCGTTACGACGGTGGCCTCCACCACGACCAACATGTTCGCGACTGAAATCGCCTACCTCAAGGGCGTCAGCTTCTACAGCGCTGCGGGTATCAACACGGTTGCCGGTTGGGTTGCCAACGGCTCTTCCGATGCCGCGATGGAAGCCAAGCTCGGCGATTTGAAGTTCGCTAACAGCTTCAACAACAACCCTGGTTTCGCCAACCTGCCCACCGGTGGCACCCTTCCCGCAGGACAGCTCTTCGATCCGAAGCCAACCACGGCTGATTCTGCTGTTTATGACGATGATTTCGTTGGCGCAAACGCCTCCTACGTGGCTGTTCCGTACCGCGGTGCATTTGACGGCGGTGAGTTGACTCTCTGGACCGCTGACTGGTCCGCAGCCGATGTCTACCAACTCTTGGTGAAATAACCCTCCTAACTTTTCGGGCGCGGACTAAAGTCCGCGCCCAAAATCTGAACTGCAAAAAATAAACAAAGTATCACATGAAAAAGCTTCTCCTCGTTGCCGCCCTCGTCGCGGTTTCCTCTACGGGCCTTGTCGCCCAAGTCCTCACTCAACGCACTGCTGGCCATCTCACCACGCTCGGTGGTTGGGACTTCAATGGCACAAACGCTGCCAACACTGCTTCGATGAACGCTCGCTACAACCAGCAGTACACCTCGTACTTCACAGCGGGTACTGCATCCACGCCAGGCAGCAGCCTCTATGGCGCTGCTTACTTCACTGGTTCGAACGGAGCGACGTTTGCAAGTAACCGATCGGTACAAACCTCGAATGCACCGATCTATGATCTGGCTAGCACGGTTGGTCTCCTGGTGTCTAACAATTCCTTGGGTGATAACATCGGTACGAGCCAAGCGCGCTCTATCCTTTTAAGTTCGCCCACCGTTGCCGACAACTCCCGCGCTGTCTTTAAGATCAGCACGCTGACCACAGACCTCGATCCGGGTGTTAGCATCACGACGCAGGCGTTTAGCGACCTGAACTTGGCTTACTCCGCCCGTAATCAGGGTACATCGGCGAATGCGACGATTGATTGGTCCTATAGCTTGGACGGCATCAACTTCACCAGCATCGCTGGCACGTCGAGTGCGATCGCACCCAGCGGCACGAACTACTCGGTATTCACTGCGGACTTCTCCGCAATCAATGCCATCGAAGGCGTGAGTTCCCTCTGGCTGGGCCTCAACTACAGCGAGAGCGCTGCTGGTGCCTCGGTATTCCTCGACAACGTCGCCATCTACGGCACGGCGTTGCAATCGGTTGTGGTTGCCATCCCCGAGCCCTCCACCTACGCGGCCATCCTTGGCGCGGCGGTTGCGGGTGTCAGCCTCCTCCGCCGTCGCAAGACCGCGCTGGTTGCCTGAGCCTGACGGTTCGGTTTGATTCCTCCAGTGCCACCGGTTTCGGCCGGTGGCACTTTTCCACGTTTAAGGTTCAGCCAAAATTCAGCAATTATAGAACCGCTAATGATCGCTAATTTACCTTAAGTAGAAAGTTGGGTGCATTGGTCATCCGCCGCGGACGATGCGGAGCATCGTCCCTACCTTAGCCAATAGGTTCCCATCCAGTCTTCATCTTCACACTTCGTTCCACTCCTGTCGCGGTTGACCGCGCTTCTTTTTCTTTCTCGTGAATTTCCTTTCGCTCCTCGGTGTTCAATCCATTCCAACTCAGACGAAAGCTGCCGCCAACAACCAGGCTTCCGGCAGTCAATCCCCCTCAATGGCACCAATCCGGTGCAGGCGATCGATTGAGGCGAAACGGCCTGCTGCATTTTATGCGTTTTGGTGCAGGCTATTAGTTGTCGTTGCGGCCTTGCTTTTGCCTTCACTGCCGCTGTGCGCTCAGACCTTGACGGTTCGTAACGAAGGCGATCTTACGACGCTCGGTGGGTGGGACTTCAATGGAACCAACCAGGCCAATGTTACATCAATAAATGCACGTTACAACCAGCAGTACAACTCGTACTTCACGGCTGGTAGTTCACTCAATACGGGCAACGTACTCTATGGCACTGCCTTTTTTACTGGTTCGAGCGGTGCGACGTTTGCAGGTAATCGTATGGTGCAAACCTCGAATGCACCGATCTACGATCTGGCCAGTACGGTCGGTCTTCTAGTGTCTAATAATTCCCTTGGTGATAACATCGGTACGAGCCAGGCGCGCTCTATCCTTTTGAGTTTGTCTACTGTTGCCGATAACGCCCGTGCTGTTTTCAAGATCAGCTCTGCGAATGATTTCAATACGTTTTCAGGCCTAAATCTTGCGTACTCGGCCCGCAATGGAGGCACCGACACCGCTGCCATCAGTTGGTCCTACAGCTTGGATGGCGTGAACTTTTTCGACATCGCGAGCACCTCCAGCACCATTGCCACCAGCGGCACGCTCTACAATGTGTTCGCGGCCGATCTCAAAAACATCACGGCAATCAACGGTGTTGAAAATCTCTGGCTCGGGCTCAATTACACGGAGAACACCGCGGGTGCCTCCACCTTCCTCGATAACGTCGCCATCTACGGCACCGCCGTCATCGTGCCTTTTACTTTGTGGGATGGCACCAGCACGGGCAATGGCGCCCAAGGCGGCGATGGCACCTGGAGCGCGACCTCCACCAACTGGACCAGCGCCAAGGGTACGCTCAATCGCATCAAAACCAACAGCTCAGCACTAACGCCCGCCACAATCTCGCATAAGGCTGTCTTCGGCGGCACCAAGGGAACGGTCACGATCGACGCTGCGGGCGTGGATATCAAGGATGGCATTCAATTCACCACTACCGACTACATAATTTCAGGCGGCCAGCTTAACACCACCAATTCCGCCACCTCGATCGAAGTGAGTTCTGGTGCCACCGCCACCATCGCTTCAACAATTGCCGGTACAGGCGGTATCGATAAAAAAGATTTGGGCACACTCACGCTCACAAGTGCCAACACCTACACTGGCGCGACCGCCGTTTCCGCCGGCACCCTTCGGATCGATGGGGACCAGTCCGCCGCCACGGGTGCCGTGACCGTCGCCTCGGGCGCGACGCTCCGCGGTTCCGGCACCACGGGTGGTGCTGTCTCCCTTCAGGGCGGTGCAATCATCGCCGGAACCAGCGGCCAGATTTTCACCATGGCCGGGCTTAACCTCGATGGTTCGTCCCTCATCAACGTCGCCCTCGGAGCGCCGTCCACCACCGAACTCTTTCGCGTCAACGGCAATCTCACGCTCGACGGCACGCTCAACGTGACCGACGCCGGTGGCTTCGCCCAGGGCGTGTATCGTATCTTCAACTACACAGGCAGCCTCAGCGACGGCGGCCTCAGCATTGGCAACTCGCCGGTTTTGGGCGGCCTCAGTATTCAGACTTCGGTACTCAACCAAATCAACCTTGTGTACAACGCTAGCTCGAAGAACTTTTGGCGTGGCGGAAACGGCACCTGGAGCGCGGCTCCTGGCAGCACGAGCTGGACTGATTCCGCGGGCACCACTTTCGGTGCCTGGCAAACCGACTTCGCCATCTTCCAAGGCACCGGTGCCACGGTCACTGTTGACAATACCTCCGGTCCGGTGGCCTTCACCGGTATCCAGTTTGCCGGTACTGGTTATACAGTGACGGGCGGCACGCTCACCAACAATACGGCCAATGCTGCTTTCCGCGTGGGCGATGGCAGTCTGAACGACTCGAGCAAAACCGCCACCATCGCCTCGCTCATCACGGGCACGGGCGATGTCGAGAAGCAGGGCGCTGGTACGCTCACCCTAACCGGCAACAACACCTACACGGGCACGACCAAGGTCAACGCCGGCACGCTCCTGATCAACGGGAATCAGACCGCTGCGACTGGCACCACCACGGTCGCTTCGGGTGGGACGCTTGGCGGTAGCGGTACGATCGGCGGTGACGTGAATGTGGGCAGCGGAGGTACTCTGAACGCTCGGGGCACGGTTCTCGGCGCGGTCACGATCGCCGATGGCGCCACGCTGCGCGGGCAGTCTGGCCAGTTGCTCACCACCGGCAGTCTGACCCTTAACGCGACCTCTCATCTCGACCTCAGCCTTGGCGCACCTTCCACCTCCAGCCTCTTTCAAGTCAACGGTAACCTGACGCTCGACGGCACACTCAACGTCACCAATGCCGGCGCTTTCGGCTACGGTTTGTATCGCATCTTCAACTACACGGGCGCGCTGACCGACAACGGCCTGACCTTTGGCGCTCTGCCGACCGGCATCGATGCGGGCAGCCTGACTCTGAATACTTTGGTCGCGAAACAGGTGAGCCTCCTGTATCGTGACACCACGACCCCGCTGCCCCACTGGACCGGCGGCAGCGGGGTATGGTCTATCGCCCCGGTTCACAGCAATTGGCGCAACGTTGGTGGTTCGGTCGCTGACTCTTGGCGCCCGGGCTTCGCGATTTTTCAAGGCACTTCAGGCACTGTCACCGTCGACACGACGGCAGGTCCAGTGATCATCACCGGCGCTCAATTTGCCTCAAACGGTTACCGGGTGACTGGCGGCGCACTGACCACTAACACTTCGAACACGACGATTCGCGTCGGCGACGGAACGGCAGCCGGCACCAGCATGACCGCAACCATCGATTCGGTCATCACGGGTTCTGGCGGTATCAACAAGACCGACTACGGAACCCTCGTGCTCGGCGGCGCGAACACCTATACCGGCGGCACCACGGTGACCTACGGTACGCTGCAGGTCGCCAACGATTCGGCTCTCGGCGCGACCTCGGGCGCGGTGACGTTTGACGGCGGCACGCTGCGCATCGGCGCGGCTAGTTTCACTTCCTCGCGTACCTTTTCCGTTGGTTCCGGTGGCGGCACCGTCGACACGGGCCTCTTTGATGCGGAGTGGCGCGGCGCAATCAATGGCACAGGTAACCTCGTCAAAAGCGGCACCGGCCTGCTCACCGTGAGGAACACGGCCAACTCCGTCAGCTCCTTCACGGGTAGGATCACGATTTCGCAGGGCGGCATCTTCCTCGCCAATGCCAGCAGCCTCGGCACCACCTCCATTCTGAGCGGCGCTCGTCTTACGGGCGCCGGTTCCATCCGCGGCGACCTGTCCAATTCCGGCTTGCTCAGCCCCGGAGCAAGCGCAGGCACTATTTCTGTAACTGGCAACTACACCCAAAATGCGACCGGCACCTTCCATGTCGAGCTGGCCTCGGCAAACGTTTACGACCGTCTGGCCATCACCGGCACGGCGACGCTCGGCGGAAGCCTCTCGGTGGCGAGCCTGAACAACTTTGTGCCGCTGCCCGGCCAGAGCTTCCAAATCCTCACGGCGACCGGCGGCGTGAACGGACGTTTTGCCACGGTCACGACGCCCTTCGACAATCTCTCTGCGATGCTGCGCCTCCAGCCGCTGTACGGTAGCAACGCCGTCTCGCTGCAGCTCATGCAGCTGCCTTTTGCCGATCTGAGTGGTTCGGCTAATCAGGTCCAGCTTGGTGCTGGTCTCGACGGCGCGATCGAAAAAGGCAAAGTCACCGGCCTGCAAGCGGCGCTCAACGCGCTTCCCACGCAAGCCGATGTGGCGCTGGCGCTCAATCAGCTCTCCCCGCAAATGTACCAGCGGTGGTTCGACCAAGCCGTTTACAGCAGCGGTTCGCTCGTGCGCTCGGTGGAAACCCGCATGTCGGAGAACCAAGGCAAGCCTCACAGCGGACTTTGGTCGGAACTGGTGAGCCGCGAAAGCCGTTTCGCCGGCGATGCCTACCTGCCTGAGACGAAAGGCAAAGCCAGCGGAATTCTCGTGGGCGCCGACACGATCCTGGGCAGCCGAGCGCGCTTGGGCCTGATGATTGGGTTGGCTTCGGAGGAACTTGATCTCGACAAGTCAGGCAGCAATGCATCGACCGAACGGTTTACCGCCGGCCTCTACGGTCGCGTAGATTTTGCCGCAGTTTTTGCGGAAGCCGTGGCCGGTCTGAGTTACGCCAAGCAGGAAAACAAGCGAAGGGTGCTGATCCCTGGTTATGAACGGACCACGGAGGCTTCAACGGGTAGCCGCGAAGGATTCTTCAGCCTGCGCGTCGGCCGCACCTTCAAGGCAGCGCGCTTCCGGGTGACGCCGTATCTGGCGGGTCAATACGTCGCGTGGGCGGCCGATGCAATGACCGAGTATGGGGCGAACGATGCTGATCTTCGTCTGCATGCACAGAAGCGCGATTCGACCTCCTCACGCATGGGCGTGACGCTGAGCCGTCCGGTCGTCACGTCCTGGATGTTGTTGACCCCACGTTTTGATCTGGCGTGGCGCCATGAGTTCAACGGCAAGGAACGCGACATGGTGGCGGATATTTCCGGCTCCCGCTTTGCGGTAAAGACTCAGCTGAAAGGCAAAGACGGCCTGGTGGCCGCGCTTGGGGTGGATGCCGCGTTTGGCCCTGGAGTTACGGGCTACATCCAACTTGCAAGCGAACGTTCCACCGGCGTCGATAAGAGCCTCGACGGCCGCGCGGGCATCGACATCCGCTTCTGAGTTGTTGAACCGCTAATTATCTCTAATTTGCGCTACTGCCGAAAGGATCAGGTAGGGCGCGACCGCTGGGCGCGCCGGATATTGATCGGAAACCGGAATGGGGTAACCGCTAATTATCGCTAATTCACGCTAATGTCGGAACGGACGGAGTCGGAAATTTTCAACCACTTATGTTCACTGAACGGCACTGATGCCGGACCGTAGGTAGGGCGCGACCGCTGGGCGCGCCGGGTATTGATCGGAAACCGGAATGGGGTAACCGCTAATTAACGCTAATTCACGCTAATGACGGAACAGCCGGAGTCGGAGATTTTCCACCACGGATTGCACAGATCACACGGATGGGAAGAAAAGCAGAAGCCGGAATCCATGTCACAGAGGGCGAACCGAGGGTACACGGAGCGCCACCGAGCAAAACCAGAACCCGGGCTCTGTGGAACTCTGTGCAACCTCTTGCCGACTCTGTGACTCAAATCTGTTGCGAGAATCTTTAACCTCCAAGGCACAGAGCACGGAGAAGAGGACGGAGTCGGAAATTTTTAACCACTTATGTTCACTAAACGGCACTGAGGTCTGATCGGAAGGTAGGGCGCGACCGCTGGGCGCGCCGGGTATTGATTGGAAGTCGGAATGGGTAACCGCTAATTATCGCTAATTCACGCTAATGACAGTCGGAAGACGTTTCTGTCGGATAGTTTGTAACGTAATACGTTACAAACTATCCGACAGAGGCTTTCTTTTTGGTACACAAACTCTAGCCAGCAAGCCGGAGCGAGTTCAGGGGCATTGAACCCAACGCAGACAAAAAAGGCGGCCCATATCGGGCCGCCGGAGGGTGTGCTTTTGTACGGAGAAAGCAGGCGCGTCTCAGAGTGACAGGTCGGGCAAGAACTCGAACGGAACGCGTACGTGCTTGGTGACCGCGACTCCTTTTACGGTGCCAGGCGTGAACGTCCAGTGTTTGGCGGCGATCAGGGCGAGTTGGCCAAACTCTGGTTCGGTGGAGTCGATGAGCTTGACTGAGGACACCCGGCCGTTGGTGCCAACCACCATCTCGACTGTAGCCATGCCGTGGATACCAAGGCCTCCCAGCTCCTCGGGATACGCGGGCCGAACTTTCCTGATGGCAACAGGTTCTTTATCCAGACCGACGATCGGCGCGACTTTGGCGACGGAATCGAAGGCGGAGCCTGCAATGAGGACAGGGCTGCCGACTAGGGCAGTCGTTGCGAGAATCAGGAGGAAGGGTTTTTTGTTCATGATTGTGACAACTGAGTTACATTGTAACATGAACGACACATTTATCAAAAGATATAGTGTTACGTTTTCATGCTCAAAAACCTGGATTCCGCAGAGGGAATGGGACCGCGGATCACGCGGATTTCGCGGTTTGGACTGCTTTGCTTCGGCCGGTAGATGAAGACTGTGGCCCGAAATTCGATTTATCCTAGATTCCGCAGATTAAAAACCATTTGTTAACCCTGATTGAGGGTAATGCGAGGAATGGGATGCACGGTCTCCTGCTTGAGAACGCACCCGGCAGGTGAATGGCATTATGGATTTTCAAGATCTTATTCTCTTAATTGCCAATAATTAGTGTGTATTAGTGGCAAGTTCAACCGCGCTCGTTTCAGCACCGTGCGCACGGGCGTGCCGTCCTGGATGATGAGCGGGTGGGGATGAGCGGCCACCGCCACCGGGTGGTGGGCGAACAGCGAAAAGCCACACGCAGTGGCTTGGTGGTAGGAATCATCTCGGTGGAGCTGGAGGCAACAGCGAGAGGGCTGACTTTTTCATAACCGGAACAGGCATCCCCTTCCGGAAATCGTTCCGGAGGTACCGGCTGCGTTGAGACGAGGTGAAATCCATCTGCGGGCTATGGCGTGCCTCGAGAAATCGGGGATTCGCGGCCGACGAGACGTGCTGGGGACCGTTCCGAGGGACTCAACCGCGTGCGACTCGGCGTCGTTTCTGCCACAACGCTCCAAGGAGTGCGGCCATACCGGCGAGTGCCGCGTATTGGCCTGGCTCCGGGATGATTGCCTGCGCGGTGCCGTCGGCGTTCAGAAACTGCACGGCAAATTGGAAATCGTTGTAATCGCGGTCAGCACCCCGGTCCAAGCGCCAGTCTTCCATGCCGATCAAATAGGTATCGAATAGGGAAGATTCGTTGAGGAGCTGAGACCACGTATTCACCGCCAGATTATTGTTGGCCCACAGAAATTGAGAGGGCTGCCCAGACACCCCCGGCGCTCCCAAGAGAGTGTAGTGTCCGCCTTGGTTCGTCTTCTCGCCTGATCGTGAACCGCCGTTGGCACTGAACCAGAAGTCCAGGCTGCCCATCGCTCCGGGTGCGAGCGTCAGGTCGAAATAGTCACCAAATTTGATGTTGGGGTTGCAGCCGTACGACTGGATTTGTGACCATGCGGTGTAGGCTTCCGAACCTGTGGGGACGCCATTGTAGGTATAACCAAAGTCATTGAGCCAACCGGCCGTCTCGCCGAGGAAGATCACGCGTACGATTCCGCCGGTTGCGTTCAAGTTCTGGCTGGCGGCCGTGAACGAAGTGGGCGCGGTGGTTTTCCAGATCAATCCGAGCTGGCTATCGGCCACGCCCGGCCGCAAGGGGCGTTGATAGCCGTCTCCAGAAATCCGATACGCTCCGAGGCTTGTAGTGGCGCCCCAGTAGTTGGCTCCCGCATTGATTCCTGCAGATTGAATGATGACGCCGTCCTGCACCGACGATGGAGGGAGGCTGATCTGCTGTGCACTCAGCAGGCACGGAACACTCAGGAATATCAAAGCGAAAAGGCGTTTCATCGGGTTATCTATTCAACATAATTTTTTGCGAAGGTCGTTTTAAAACTCACCTCGTTGCGAAAATGTAACGTTCCCTTCACCGCCATTCGTTTTGAAGGCGTTCGGGTGCGTGTTGGCTCGTTCCTATGAATGCGACGCCACGCTGCTATTGTCGGTCGTGTCTTAGCAGCGTTCAATGGAGGCGTCGTTGGGCTCAGGTGGTTAACGTGCACCGTTTGACTGCATATCCCTGCTGGAAATCCACTGACAGCTCCCTTCCAGCTTTCGTAACTCCCTACTCCATATGGAGTAGGAATTGGAGGCGCGGGTCGGAATTGAACCGACGCATAGAGGTTTTGCAGACCTCGGCCTTACCACTTGGCTACCGCGCCGTGACAAGGAGGCGGACGTTGAAAGAAAACCTTGGGTCCGGCAAGTACCGAAATCATTTCTGTTTTCTGGACTCATCATCGCCTGTCAGTTCATGACGCGTTTACCGCTTCTGCGGCGGGAAAACTTGCTCTAAAACGCTGAGATTTCACAGTTGGCGCATGATCGAAGTCTCTGGCTTATCTAAGTGCTACGGCGATTTCACTGCGGTCAATGACCTCACCTTTAACGTGCAACCCGGCGAAGTTCTTGGGCTGCTCGGACCAAATGGCGCCGGTAAAACCACCACGTTGCGCTGCCTCACCGGCATTATCCCACCGACGCGGGGCACGATTCGCCTAGGCGGACGCGATCTGGTGAAAGACCCTGTCGGTACAAAAGGCAGGCTGGCGTTTTTTCCCGATGAGCCGCGGCTGTTCGACCATCTCAGCGTCTGGCAGCACCTCGTTTTTTCGGCCCGGCTTTATCAAGTCCGCGATTTTGAGGCGCGCGGTCAGATGTTGCTCAACGAATTTTCGATCACCGACAAAGCCGATGCCATGCCGGGCGAACTCTCGCGCGGCATGAAGCAAAAACTCGCGCTTGCCTGCGGCCTACTGCACGCACCGGACGTGGTGCTTTTTGACGAACCGCTCACCGGCCTCGATCCCGGCGGCATCCGCAGCATGAAGGAGACGATGCGGCGGCTGGCGCGTGAGGGCGCGGCGATCATTCTGAGTTCGCATCTCCTTGATCTTCTCGAGGAGGTTTGCACCCACGTGCTCATTTTGAAAAACGGTCAGAAGATCGTCGATGGTTCGCTCGACGATGTACACCGGCGTTTTGCCGAACATGCCGATGTGAGTCTCGAAGACATTTTTTTCAAGGTGACTGACGGTTCCACGCCGCCGCTGCCGCTTGCCTCGGGCGTCGCCTTGACGACAGAACCCCCGGCTTTACCGGTTACGAGCCAGGTGCCGCCGACGTTGCCGAACCAGCTATGATCGGCGCGTTGGTCTATCTCCAGCTCACGACGCTGAAAAACGCGTTGCGCGCCCGGTTTCTACGGCTCCGTCAGCCGAAGTATCTTTTCGCCGCGCTGGTCGGCGTAGCCTATTTCTATTTCTTCTTTTCTCAGCAGAGAATGCTTGGCACGAACCCGTTGCAAGGTTCGGTTAACGTTTCCCATGCGGCGGTGGACTGGTCCGGTTTGCTTGAGCCAGCGGGTGCGTTCCTGGTGTTTGTGGCGGTGGCGCTGGCCTGGATTTTACCCAACAGTCGTGCGGCGTTGATTTTCACGGAGGCGGAGATCGCTTTTCTGTTTCCCGCCCCGGTGCCAAGGCGGACGCTCGTGCAATTCAAACTTCTTAAGTCGCAGCTCGGCATCCTTTTTTCCTCCTTGGTGCTGACCTTGATTTCGAACCGTTGGACCTTCCTAGGAGGCAGTGTTTGGGTGCATGCGGCGGGTTGGTGGTTGATCTTCTCAATGTACAACCTGCATCTCATCGGCGCTTCGTTTGTGCGGACGCGGTTGCTCGATCTCGGGGTGGATGCCGTCCGCCGCCGGATCATCGCGGTGGGCGCCCTGGCGGTTCTTGGCGTGGTGACGTGGTTTTGGATGCGCCGCTCCGTGCCGGCTTTTTCGGCTGAATATTTTTCGACCACGGAATCGTTGGTGAGTTATTTCGAAGCCGTGTTGGCCACGCCGCCGTTAGCGTGGGTGCTTACGCCGTTCAAGCTTGTGGTGCGGCCTTTTCTTGCGGGCAACCTGACGAGTTTTCTTTCAACGCTTTGGCCGGTGGTGTTGTTGCTCGTGGGGCACTATTTGTGGGTGATACGTTCGGACGTGGCGTTCGAGGAGGCCTCGGTGGCGTTGTCGCAAAAACGGGCCGAGCGGATCGCCGCAGCGCGCGCGGGTAAATGGTCGAGTCGCTTGCCAATCAAGAAGCGCCGCGAACCGTTCGTGCTGCTTGCGAAGGGTGTGCCTTCCGTGGCGTTTTTGTGGAAGAGCTTGATCGCGGCTGGTCCTTACTGTTATCCGAAAAACTGGTTGATTCTCGGCGTGGTGCTGATGAGCGGTGTCCTCTGGTTCGGGCATCATCCTGAGTACAGGTCTTATCTCGTCGGGGTCGGAATCGTCGCGGGAACGGTTGCTTTGTACGGCCTGTTTTTTGGTCCGGTGTTCATTCGTCGCGGGATTGGGCAAATGCTGGAGCGTTTTGATTTGCTCAAATCCTATCCGGTGCGTGGCTGGCAGGTGGTCCTGGGCGAATTGCTTTGCCCCATGACGATCTTGTGCTCTTTCGAGTGGGTTTTTCTCGCGGTGTTGTCGCTGGCACTTGGATTGTCTGGAACGGTCAGCGAGTTGACGCCGGTGGTTCTTGCCACCGGGGCGGTGAGCGCGGCGTTTTTGGTTGTGCCGCTGGTTGGCCTTTTATTCGCGCTTAACTTTGCCGGGTTGTTGTATTTTCCAGCCTGGTTTAGTGCATCACCGCAACACGGTGCCGGTATCGAGCGGTTTGGCCAGCGGCTGATTTTCTTTGCCGGTTATCTGGTGCTGTTGATCGCGGTGTTGGTGCCGGCCGTGGGGCTCGGGGTGGTGCCGTTTCTTTTGGTTTCGTTGTTTTCCCAATATCTGGCGCTGGCGATCGGGCTCGGTGCGATGACGGCCTGTGCGGTGCTTGTTGGCGAGTTTGCCTTGGTGGTTTGGTGGCTCGGGCGCCGTTTTGAGCAGTTCGATCTTTCGGAGGAACTGCCGCGATGAAGGGCTGAGCGGGCGCGTGCAAAATCGAATCGTGCCACGAGACTGGAAACCCGGTGGCGGATGGTTTGGCGATTTTCGGACATGAAAAAGGCCGGGCTCGTGGAGCCCGGCCTTTGAAGATTTCGATAAAGAGAACGAGAAAGAATAAAGAGAAAGAGTTTTTGGCTCTTTTTCTTTCTCTTTGTCTCGTGCTTTAGCGGCGGGAGAGCGGGAGCGCGTTCACGCCGGCGTAGACAGCGTTCTTGCCCAACAACTGCTCGATACGGAGGAGCTGGTTATACTTGGCGGTACGGTCGGTGCGGCTGAGGGAACCGGTCTTGATCTGGCCGCAGTTGGTCGCGACAGCGATGTCGGCGATGGTGGCGTCTTCGGTCTCACCCGAGCGGTGGGAGAGGACGGCGGTGTATTTGTTGAACTGCGCGAGCTGCACGGCGTCGAGTGTCTCGGTGAGGGAACCGATTTGGTTGACCTTGACGAGGATCGAGTTGGCGGTGCCGGTATCGATGCCCTTCTGGAGGAACTTGACGTTGGTGACGAAGAGATCGTCGCCGACGAGCTGAACCTTGTCGCCGAGCGCTTCGGTGAGCTTCTTCCAGGTCTTCCAGTCGCCTTCGGCACAACCATCTTCAATCGATACGATCGGATAGTCTTTGCAGAGTTTGACGTAGAAGGCGACGAGTTCGTCGCCCGTGAGCTTCTGGCCGGTGCTCTTTTTGAAGACGTAGGTTTCGTTGCCGGTGTAGAACTCGGAGGAGGCGCAGTCGAGGGCGAGGAAGATTTGTTTGCCCAACTTGTAGCCAGCGTCTTTGACGGCTTGGGAGATAACATCGAGGGCGGCTTCGGCGCTCTCGAGCTTCGGAGCAAAACCACCTTCGTCACCGACGGCGGTAGAGAGGCCCTTCTTCTTCAACACGGCCTTGAGGGCGTGGAAGATTTCAGTGATGGCCTGGAGGCCTTCGCTGAAGGTGGCGAAGCCGTGCGGCATGATCATGAACTCTTGGAAATCGATCGGGGCGTCGGAGTGAGCGCCGCCGTTGATGACGTTGGCCATCGGCACGGGGAGGACTTTGGCGTTGGGTCCGCCGAGGTACTTGAAGAGGGGCTGGCCGAGGGCTTCAGCGGCGGCTTTGGCGGTGGCGAGTGATACGGCGAGGATGGCGTTGGCGCCGAGCTTCGACTTGGTTTCGGTGCCGTCGAGCTTGAGCATGATGCCGTCAACGCTGATCTGGTCGAGGGCGTCGATGCCGATCAGCGCGGGGGCGATGATTTTGGTGACGTTGGCAACGGCTTTGCTCACGCCTTTGCCGCCAAAACGTTTTTTGTCGCCGTCGCGTAGTTCGATGGCTTCGTGTTCGCCGGTGCTGGCACCGGAGGGAACGGCTGCGCGACCGAGAGCGCCGCAGGCGAGCTCGACGTCGACTTCGACGGTGGGATTGCCGCGGGAATCAAGGATTTCGCGGGCGATGATGGAGGTGATCGATGTGCTCATAGGAATTAAAAAGGACAAAGGAAGCTGACAGTGAAATTGACGGAGGCCACGAGGGGAAGGCGAAAAGCGCCCCGATGGGAACTTGCCAAGAAATGCACAGCCGGGCGGATTTTTGGGGAGAGGGGGACCTCTGTTTGCTCCAAGAAACCGTCCGAAGCTTTGGGGTAGCTAAAACCCTAAACGTTTCAGCAGACGATTGAAGGCGCTTTCGGGCTCGGGGCGGAGGGCTTCGGGGATCTGCTCGATGAAACCGCGGCTCAGGGCAGTTCGTAGGGGGGAAACGCTGTCGTAGTTGCGAACGTTGAGAATTTCGGCGGTGAGCAGTTCGGGGGGAATCTGGTCGAGGTGGCCTTCGTAGGCGGCGGCGTGGAGCGGGGTGTCGCCGTGGTCGTTGCGCGTGAGGAGCAGGTCGCGGGTGAGTTCCTGGCGTGGGATTTTGTTGAGCTGGCCGGTTTCGGCGGCGGCGTGGATGACGGTGAAGCCTGACTTGCTGGCGATGGTGAGGTGCGCGTGAGTCAGGAGCGCGGCCGGGATTTGCTCCAAGCGACCAGCGAGCGCGGCGGCGTGGATGACCGTGTCACCTGAACCAGTCTTGGCGAGTAAGGCGTCGGCGGTGGTTAGGGTGAGGGGGATTTGGGCGAGATTGCCGTTGAGGGCGGCGACGTGGAAAACGGTTTCGCCACTGGCGTTGGCTTGGGCGAGGAGTGCGGCGGTGATGAATGCGGCGGGGAAACGGTCGAGCGTGCCGTTTTCGGCGGCTTCATGGAGGAGCGTGTTGCCGAGGTCAGTTTTCGTTTGAACAATTTCTTCAGTGATCAGGTTAGACTGGATCTGATCGAGGTGGCCGTGGCCTGACGCGACGTGGAAAACGGTGTAGCCGAGGTTACTGCGCTTGAGCAAAACATCGCGGTTCAGTATCGCAGCGGGGATCTGATTGAGGTGGCCGCCGAGTGCGGCGTGGTGAAGCGGTGTGTAGCCAGAATCGTTTTTGAGCAGCAGGTTTTCCGGCGTGAGCAGGCTCGGGTCGAGGAGGGCCAGCGCACCGTATTTGGCGGCGCTGTGGAGCGGGGTGTTGCCCGAGGCGTTACGCACAGTCAACGACTCGGTGGTCAGCTGGGCTGCCTCGCCGGGTTGCAGACGTCCGTCGCGGAGTGCGCCGTGAAGTTCTTCGACCGTCATACGTTTAGTAGGAAAAGCAGAACGGGGGGTTCGGAACCGGGCAACCAAAAACCCCGGTGTAGGGTTATTACTTTAGTATTGGTTGACGGTTTGGATTTGCCTATCGGGCGGGAAAAAACAGGATGCGCAGGCGAATGAATGCCGATGTCACTACGCCTGCGCCTCTTGATGCGGTGCTTTTGGTCGATGATGAGCGCCCCCTGCTCGATATATATATGCAGGCGCTGTCACCCACTTTCGAGGTCGCCACCGCGACGTCGACGCGCGAGGCGGAGTTTATTTTGCGCAAGAAAAATTTCAAGGCGGTCATCGCTGATCATCTGATGCCGGGTGGCAACGGGATGAGTTTTCTGGTGCGTTGTCGCGAAGAGTTTCCGCATATGCAGCGCGTGTTGGTCACCGGATACATGAAGCCGGAAATGCTGCTGCGCAGTGTCAACGAGGCCGCGCTGTATCGCTATTTGCTAAAGCCGGTGCAGGTGGCCGACCTCGTGAAGATTGTGGCGGATGCGGTGCGGGCGCACGATATGGCGGTTAAGAGTAGTTCGTGACGCCGTACGAGGCGAAGTACGCAAGAGTACCGGCAGCGCGCTCCGCTGGTTCGGGTTTTCCCTTCGAAAAATGGTTTGCCTCAAATGCCTGGTTTAGCGCTTGCTCCAGTCGAGCATGCGCTGGATCGGGGCGAGGGCGGCGGTGCGGATTTCGGCGGGCAAATCAATCGCGGGGCTCAGCGTTTTTAATGCATCGCGGACTTTCTCGATCGTGTTCATTTTCATGAAACGGCAATCGTTGCAGGCGCAGGTGTCGGTCGGGCCGGCGATGAAGGTTTTGTCGGGCACTTCGCGTTGCAGGCGGTGCAGCATGCCGCTTTCGGTTACGACGATGATGCGTTTGGCGGGCGTCTCCTTGGCGAACTTAACCATTAGTTCGGTGCTGCAGACTTCGTCGGCGAGATCGCGGACGGCTTGCACGCATTCGGGGTGGGCCACAACGGGCGCATCGGGAAACTGGAGGCGGGCTTTTTCCACGGCTTGCACGGTGAAGAGAACGTGGGCGTAACAACTACCGGGCCAGAGTTGCATCTTGCGGCCGGTTTTCTGGGAAACCCACTGGCCGAGGTTCTGGTCGGGCACGAAGAGGATTTCGCGGTCGGCGGGGATCTGGTTGACGATCTTGACGGCGTTTCCGCTGGTGCAGATGACGTCGCAGAGCGCCTTTACGGCGGCGGAACAGTTGATGTAGGCGACGACGTAGACGTTGGGATTCTTGGCCTTGTAGGCGGCGAGCTGTTCGGCGGGGCAGGAGTCGGAGAGCGAGCAACCGGCGGCGAGATCGGGGATGAGGACGGTGCGGCCGGGGTTAACGATCTTGGCGGTTTCGGCCATGAAGTGGACGCCGCAAAAGAGGATGACGTCGGCCTGGGCCTGTTGGGCCTGGTAGGAGAGGCCGAGGGAATCGCCGACGTAATCGGCGATGCGCTGGATTGGCTCGATTTGGTAGTTGTGCGCGAGGATGACGGCGTTGCGCTCGCGTTTCAGCTGGAGGATTTCCTCCTGAATGACGGTGAGCGGCGCGATTTCACGGCGGGGAGCGACGATGACAGGTTCGTAATCGAGTGCGGCGGGCATGATGAGAAGGGTGGCAACATTCACGCAAAATTGGCGGGACGCAAAGGAGAAGATGCGGGTGGTGGTTGGGCTGGATGAGGAAATGGTGGCGTAACATGAAGACTGAATTCGGTTCGCAAGGTGGAGCGGTCACCCGCTGCTCATGCCGGTATAGCGACGCTGGGAAATTTTTGACGGATGCGTTCGCGGTAGAGCAAATACAGGCCGGAGCCGACGACGATGGCGCTGCCCAGAGCGGTCCAGCGATCAGGTGTTTCGCCAAACACCGTCAGGCCAAATAGTGTGGCCCCGATGATTTGTGCGTAGAAAAAGGGAGCGAGAACGGTGGCGGGTGCGTGGCGATGGGCGAGGATGAGCAGCCAGTGGCCGATCGCGCCGAGCAGACCCAAACCGATCAACACCGTCCAAACGGCGAGTGATGACGGTGTTTTCCAGATAAAAAACAGCAGTGGCGAAAGGAGCAATGTCCCGACCAGGCTGGTGTAGAACATAGTGGTCTCGGGTGGGTCGTGGGCGACGAGCAGGCGTGTGATGAGAATATAAATGGAGTTGGAAAGCGCGGCACCGAGCGCGAGCACGACGGCGGGTTGCAGCGCCTGGCCGAAGGGCCGCGTGACGATGAGCACGCCGGCGAAACCGACGAGCACGGCGATGAGGCGGCGGGGGCCGATTTTTTCGCCGAGCACGGGTCCGGCGAGGAGCGCGGTGATGAGTGGGGAGGAGAAACTGATGGCGGTGAGTTGAGTGAGCGGCAGATAACGCAGAGCGATGAAACAGGTGAGGGTGGTGGCGATCAGGCAAAGGGCCCGCACGCATTGTAGGCGTGGTTTCTTGGTTCGGAGAATGCCGGGCTTGCTCCAGGGATTCATGAAGGCCGCGACCGCAACCAGGCTAACGAGGTAACGCATACCGGCGATCTGCAACGGTTGAAGGTCGCGGGTCAGCCATTTGGCTGAGGCGTCCATGCAGCTAAAGCAAACGACCGCGCCCATCAGTATCAGAATGCCGGTGAGTGGGCTGGTGCTTTGGGAAGCTGACGGTGGTTGAACGGGCTTGGCTGACATAGAAGCAAGCACGGTGTCGCGCGCCCGGTTTTTATCCAATCAAAAGCTGTTTTCTCGAAGCCGCGCGCGTGGGCTCCCGAATAATCAATTAGCTCTGGCCGGAGGTTTTGTCATCTATTAAATGACAAGTGGG
This sequence comes from Verrucomicrobiota bacterium, assembly GCA_031404135.1. Taxonomy (GTDB): domain Bacteria; phylum Verrucomicrobiota; class Verrucomicrobiia; order Opitutales; family Opitutaceae; genus JADKHC01. The sequence goes on from JANNHA010000019.1 coordinate 20,307, forward strand.
CCGTATAAAAAATGCACCCTGTACCTTGGTGAAACGAGTAAGTTACAAAAGTTTGTCATTTAATAGATGACAAACGGCTGGGATGACGGTGGGTGGGAAATCAGGAGGCGGACGACGCGGAAGCGGGTGTTTCGTGGTAACGGATTTCAGGCGACTTGCGTGGCGACGTTGCCGGTGCGGCCGTCGATTTCGGCGGAAACCTGGTCTTGGATCGGTATCGCGGTTCGGTTGGCGAGGAGTTCGCGCGCGAGTTCGTCGAGGCGGATGAACTCGATGCCGGCTTGGCGACAGGCGGCGAGCAGGGCGCGGAAGAGCGGGCGGTGGCCCATGCCTTCGATCTCGGCGTGGAGCGTGAAGATATTGGGTTGGTCGGCGCGTAGGAGCGACAAGTAGTGCGGCACGATTTTATCCTCGGGGTATTCGGGGCGGCCGAGGAGTTCGTCGAAGGTGGGAAGCGTGCTGGGGATTTCGAGGGTTTTGAAAACTTGAACGCCGATGCGCGGGAAAAAGGGCGTGTGGCCGCGGACGTCGCTTGAGTAGAGCAGGTCGGCTTCGTCGTAGATCTGGCGGCTGCGGGGGTTGCTTTGCCAGCCGGGAGCGCCGGCGGTTTGGGCTTCGGTGCCGAAGATGCGGAGGAACTCGGCGCGGGCGGCAATGAATTCGGCGCGCACGGCGTCGAGGGGCATCTTGTTCACATAATCCTGCCAGCGGTAATGGTTGTAACAATGGATGCCGACCTCGTGGCCGGCGTCGCGGACTTCGCGGAGGATTTTGGTGTTGCGGCGGCCGATGTGTGGAGCGGGGAGGAGAGTGCCGTTGAGGAGGGTGCGGACGCCATAGAGTTTAACGACGCTGGTGCGGCTGACTTTTTTAAAAAAGCCGGGGCGGAAAATGCGCGTGATGGCGCGGCCGGTTTGGTCGGGCCCGAGGGAAAAGAGGAAGCAGCCGGGGGCTTCGAATTCCTGTAGATCTCGCACGAGGTTCGGTACGCCGATGCGGGTGCCGCGGTCGGTGTCTACGTCGATTTTGAGTGCGAGGCGGATGGGCATGGGCGGAAGTCGAGGCGGAAGAAGACGGAAAGGGAACGGATTTTTGAACCGCTAATGGACGCTAATGCGGAGGAGAATGGGCGTAGCGAAACTACGGACTCGGCGCGCCCGGCGGTCGCGCCCTACCTCGGAATCATTACTCCAGCTGGTAATCTTTGTGCGAGAGGTGGTAGTCGAGTGTGAGCTTGATGGCGGTCTTCAGGTTGACCTTGGGCGTCCAGCCGAGCTTCTTTTTCGCGTTGGCGATCGAGGGCCCGCGTTTTTGGATGTCTTGATAATATTTGCCGAAATATTGGCCGGAGGTAACTTTTACGATTTTGGCGGCTTTGACGTGTTCGGCGTAGTCGGGATAATCCTTGAAGGCTTCTAGGATGAGCGTGGCGAGGTCGGCGACGCTGACGTCGTTCTTCGGATTGCCGATGTTGAAGATCTGGCGGGAGGCGCAGCCGTCTTTGTTTTCAATGATGCGCAGGAGGGCGTCGATGCCGTCGTCGATGAAGGTGAAGGAGCGGCTTTGTTTGCCGCCGTCGACGAGTTGGAGGGGCTTTTTGAAAATGACGTTGGAAATGAACTGCGTGAAGAGGCGGGAGGAGCCTTCTTTGGCTTCAAAGACGTCGTCGAGCTGGGGCCCGATCCAGTTGAAAGGACGAAAGAGCGTGTAGTCGAGGTTGTCGCGGACTCCGTAGGCGTAGATGACGCGGTCGAGGAGTTGCTTGGAGTTGGCGTAGATCCAGCGTTGGCGTTCGATCGGGCCGTAGACGAGCGTGCTGGTTTCTTCGTTGAGCTCCTTGTCGGGGCACATGCCGTAGACTTCGGAGGTGGAGGGGAAGATGACGCGTTTTTTGTACTTGGCGGCTTGGCGGACAATCGCGAGGTTGGCTTCGAAATCGAGTTCAAAGACGCGCAGCGGGTCCTTCACGTACTGGACGGGATTGGCGATGGCGACGAGGGGGATGACGGCGTCGCATTTCTTGACGTGGTACTCGATCCACTCGCGGTTGATCGTGATATCGCCTTCGACGAATTTGAAGCGGGGGTTGCCGAGGCTGTGGGTGAGTTTGTGGGAGCCGATGTCCATGCCGTAGACTTCCCAGTCTTTTTTTTGCAGGATCGCGCGGGTGAGCGAGCTGCCGATGAAGCCGTTGGCGCCGAGGATGAGGACTTTGATGGGCATGGGAGGGAGAAAGACTGAAAGGCGGAAAAGTGGGAAGGATGAAAGTGGAAGGGCTAAAAACGGAATTTTGTAACCGCTAATGGACGCTAATAAGCGCTCATTTCGGAGGGAAAATGGGTTTAGAAGGTCTGGCCGAGTTGGAGTGGGGCGGCGGGTTGGCCGAGCCATTCGGTGCGGGTGAGTTCGATGGCTCCGTCGGCTGTGGCGATGACGAGCGGTTCGAGCGAGAGAATCTCGCCGGGACGGCCGTGGCGGTTCCGGGTGGCGGGTGTATCGGTTTCGGCCCACCAGACCATCAGGCGGGTGCCGTTGAAGTCGGTGAACGCGCCGGGATACGGATCGGTGACGGCGCGGATGAGGTTGAAGATCTGGAGCGTGGTGTGGTTCCAGTGGATGCGGCCGTCTTCAGGTTTGCGGCCGGTGAAATAGGTGGCTTGTGATTCGTCCTGCGGAGTTTCTTTGGCGGTACCGGCTAGGAGCGGGTCGATCTGGCGGGCGAGTACGAGGCGGGCGCAGGGGAGGACTTTGCGGAAGGCTTGCTCGGCGGTGTCGCGCGGAGCGATGTCGATGCCTTCCTGATCGACCACGGCACCGGCGTCGGGGTCTTTGACCATGCGGTGGAGCGTCATGCCGAGGCGCGGTTCACCGTGGAGGACGGCCCAGTTAATCGGAGCGCGTCCTCGGTATTTGGGGAGGAGCGAGCCGTGCATGTTGAAGGCACCGAGCGGCGGCAGCGCGAGGATCTTGGTGCCGATCATGTGGCGGTAGTAAACGGATAGGATGAGATCGGGTTTGAGCGCGGCGATGCGTTCGCGCCACTCGGGCGTGTTGACGTTGTCGGGAGTGAAGACGGGGATGGCGTGCTTGCGCGCGGCGACAGCGGGGGTCTTGAACCAGATTTTTTCGTTGGGGTTGTCCTCGTGGGTGATGAGGGCGACGACGTGGTGGCCGCGTTCGAGGAGCAGCGAGAGGCATTCGTAGCCGACTTCGCTGTAACCGAAAAAGAGGATGCGGGGTTGGCTCATGCTTTGGTCTCGAAGATTTCTTTGACGAAGTAGCGCTGGCGGAAACGAACTACTTGGTAGGTGCGGCCAACGTATTCGCCGATCAGGCCGATGCCGACCATGGCGACGCTGAGCAGGAAGAACACGATGGCGAACAAGGTGAACACGCCGGAGGTTTCGCGATCCAAGTTGAAAGCGAAGCGGCGTATCAGCAGCGTGACAACGAGTGTCAAGCTGCCGAGCGAACTCAGGCCGGCGAACATCGTGAAGTACTGGAGCGGCATGAGCGAGAAGCCGGTAATGAGGTCGAAGTTGAGCCGAATTAGTTGATAGAAGGAATAGTTTGACGCGCCGGCGTGGCGTTCCTCGTGTTTGACGCCGACCTCGGTCGGGTTGCTGGAGAAGCTGTAGGCGAGGGCGGGGATGAAGGTATTGATGGCGCCACTACGCACGATGGCGTCGACGATCTGGCGCGAGTAGGCGCGGAGCATACAGCCCTGGTCGGTCATCTCGATGTTGGTGGTTTTTTTGCGGACGAAGTTGATGACCTTCGAGGCGTAAGTGCGGAAGAACGAATCTTGGCGGTTGAGGCGGGCACCGCCGATGCAGTCGTGGCCGACATCATAGAGGGCGAGGAGTTTGGGGATTTCCTCAGGCGGGTTTTGCAGGTCGGCGTCGAGGGTGACGATGATGTCGCCGCGCACGCGTTCGAAGGCGGCGATGATGGCCATGTGCTGGCCGTAGTTGGCGTTGAAATTAATGACGCGGGTGACGTCGGGGCGCGCGGTGAACTGGGCCTTGAGGAGTTCGATGGATTTGTCGTGCGAGCCGTCGTTGGTGAAAATGATTTCGTAGCTGCGGCCGAGCGCGTCGAGCACGGGGTAGAGGCGCTGAAAAAGCGTGGGCAGGTTGAGCTCTTCGTTGTAAACCGGGATGACGACCGAGAGCTGGAGGGGCGAGGGCGTGCTCATGATTTGAGATTAGCTTGGAGGATGGCGACGAGGGTGTCGACGACGCGGGTGACGTCGGAGTCGGCCATGGTTGGGAAGAGCGGCAGGGTGAGGGTGTTGCGGCCGAAGTGCTCGGCGTGCGGGAAATCTCCAGGTTTCCAGCCGAGACGTCGGTAAACGGCGAAGAGCGGAATCGCGGGATAATGTACGCCGGTGCCGATGCCGGCGGCTTGGAGCTGGGTCATGATTTCGGCGCGGGTAGCGGCGAGTTTTTCGCCGGGAAGGACTACCTGAAACATGTGCCAGTTGCTATCGACAAAATCGGCGACGGGCAGGCCGAGGCCGAGATTTTTGGCGGTGAGCATGGAGAATCTTTCGAAGTAGAGCCGGGCTAGATCGCGACGGCGGGCGGTGAAGGCATCGACCTGTGCAAGCTGGCTGATGCCCACGCGGGCGGCGACATCGGTGAGATTGAATTTGCCGCCGACGACTTCGACTTCCATGCCGTCCATGCCGGAGCGGATGACGCCTTGCAGGCGGTATTGCTCGGCGAGCTTTGCCTCGGCTTCGTTGTTGAGAACGAGACAGCCACCCTCGATAGTGGTGATGTTTTTATTGGGGTGAAAACTGAACGAGACGAAATCGCCAAAGCTGCCGATGCGTTTGCCGGCCCAGGTGGTGCCGATGGATTGGGCGGCGTCTTCGATGACGCGGAGATTGTGTTTCTTGGCGATGGCGTAGAGTTGATCGCGGTCAACGGGCAGGCCGGCCAAGTCGACTGGCATGATGGCGCGTGTGGCCGGCGTGATGGCGGCTTCGATACGCGAGAGATCGATGTTGCGCGTCAACGGGTCGATATCGACAAAGACGGGGCGAGCGCCGACTTCGAGGATGACGTTGCTCGTCGCAACCCACGACAGGGGCGTGGTGATGACTTCGTGGCCAGGGCCGATACCGGCGATGCGGAGGGCGATTTCCATCGTACACGTGCCGGAGTTGAAGGCGCGGACGGGGCGGCCGCCGAAGTAGGCGGAGAGTTTGGCTTCGAATTCTTTAACCTTGGGGCCGGAGGTGATCCAGCCGGAGCGGAGGACTTCGCAGACGCCGGCGATGGTTTCATCGTCGATCATCGGACGGGTCATGGGAATGAACGGAGCGGCGGGTTTGGGCGTGGCGGCTGGTGCGGACATGGCGGTCAAGGTTGGTTACTCAAAAGGTAGTGGTCGCGAGCTTCGCCGAGCAAATAATAACGGAAGGTGGGATCGGCGAAGAGTTCGGTTGAATTGCGTTTGCGGACCACGATCCAAAGCCGGACGGGGCCGGCCCATTGAGTGCGAAATTCGGCGTCGGTGATGAAGCGGCCGCTCGCGCGGGCAGCGGGGTCGTTTTCGGGTTGGAGTTCGTCTTTGTGGGCGATTAGGCCGACGACTTGTTCGGCATAGAAGGTGAAATCGTGGAAGAAACCGTGGTAGTGGTAAACGCGGTCAGCTGGCGTGGATTTTTCCTTAAAAATGAGGGCGAGTTTTTTGGTGCCTGGTTTTTGAATGTTGGGCGCGGCGACGGTGAGGACGCCGAAGAAAAGGATCATCGTGGCAACGATGCCGTAGAAGGAGGTTTTGATCCCGTGCCGGGCGGCGAGCCAGGGCACCATGATGCCGCCAGCGAAGAGGATGCCGGCGAGGATGAAGGCCATGGGACGGAGTGCCTGCATTTGTTCGGGCGACATGCGCACAACGCCTTGTTTGAGCATGATAAAGCAGAGGGCCGCGCCGAGCAGGCCGCACACGAAAGAAAAAACACGCAGGCCGGGTTTCAATTTGGCCGCTGTGGCGTCATTCCACGAACGCGCGAGAAAGGCACCGATCAACAAAGCTAGCGGCGGGAAAACCGGCAGGATGTACGGGATGAGTTTAGACTGCGACTTGGAGAAAAAGAGAAAAATGAAAACGGCCCAGCCGATGAAGAACCAGGCGTCAGCATTTTCCTTTCGCTTGGCCCAACCACCAGAGACGCTTTCCTTGAGCGCTTGCCAAAGAAAGCCGATCCACGGAATGAGGCCGGCAAGCACGATTGGGGCGAAAAACCAGAGGGGTTGGTAGCGTCCGTGTTGGGTCGTGGTGAAACGTTCCCAATGTTCGTGGATGAAGTAGAAGCGCGCCCAGGTGTCGTTGCGTGCGGCTGCCAGAAGATGCCAAGGAGCGGCGATGGCGAGGAAGAGCAACGCGCCTGTGGGCAGATAAAAGGGTCGCAGCCGGTGCCACTGGTTGAGCAAGAGGAGCCAGAAGAACATCACGGCGCCGGGAACGAGCACGCCGATGAGGCCTTTTGAGAGCGTGGCCAGTGCCGCGCTGGCGTAGAGTCCGTAGAAGAGCCAGCGGCGTTTTTGCCCGGCGGGTTCGCGGATGCCGAGGATGAAGCAAAACAGGGTCGTGCTCATCAGCACGGACACGACCATATCCAGAATCAGGATACGCGAGAGAGCGAAGTAGAGAAGTGAGGTGCCGAGGACAACGGCGGACGCGATGCCGGCGTTGCGGCCGTGGATGCGCCGGGCGGCGGCGTAGGTGGCGAGGATGCCGATCAGGGAGAACAGCGCGGGGACGACGCGCATGGACCATTCGCTAGGGCCAAAAAGTTTCAGGCAGGCGGCGACGCACCAATAGACGAAGGGAGGTTTTTCGAAGTAGTTCACGCCATCGAGGCGTGGCGTGACATAGTCGTTGGCTGCGACCATCTCGCGGGGGATTTCGGCGTAGCGGCCCTCGTCGGGGTTTCCAAGTTCGTAGCTGCCGAGGCGGAAGCCAAGGAGGAGGCCAAAGAAAAGCGTGAGGATGAACAGATCGCGTTTCCAGGAGACGCAGTTTGTGGCGGTGGCAGGTGGTGTTCTGTGCGGCGAAGCGGAGGAGGAAGGAGGCATCACGGTTATGGAAGGCGGTTGAATCTTGGATTTGTTGCGGGTTGCGCAAGGACACGCCAGCCGAAAGCGACGGGGCGTGGAGGTGGATTTGATGTGGGCACGAAAAAGCCCGCCGGGAGAGGCGGGCTTGGCGGGGAGCTTGAGGCGCGGGAAACGGGCGGATGGGTTAAATCGCTTTCGGCAGCTCGGTGTCGAGTTCGATGGCGCGCGGATGGTTGCGCTTGACCTTGTTGAGGCTGTTGCGGCGTTCCAGCATGCGGTCGAGTTTGTCGACGAGGAGCGAGACGGCCTTGTGGCATTCGTCGGCGGCGACGGTGGCGTTGAGATCGGGACCGTGAATCGTCACGTGACCTTTAGCCACGAAGCGGGTGTCCACGGATTGTTTGGTATCACATTCCAACTCCACGCGGATTCTAACTATTCGTTCCTCGTGTCGAAACAATCGCTCCACTTTTTCACTCACGAACGTTTTGATTGAGGGGGTGAGTTCAAGGTGAATGCCGGAGACGATTAATTCGTGTTGGTTGTTTTGTCTGTTCATAACTGGTTTATTGTTTGGGTTTAACTGACAAAATTTATGCTGATCAACGGAAAATCTTCGCTAAGCGAAGGGTTGAAAGATTTCTCGGCCGTCATTCTAACGGGCGGATCTTCCGGTATTGGAAAATCGTTCATCAAGCTGATGGGAACGTTGCAGCCGGCTGTGGTGATTTGCAACCTTTCGCGTCGTTCTCCTGACATGTTTTCAGAAGAGCTTAAGTTGCGCCACGTGCCATGCGACTTCAGTAAAAGAGACCAAATACTGCAGGGAGTTGAGGTGGTATTAAGCATTCTTAATCGCGAAGTGCCGGAGGGCCGCGTGTTGCTCATTAACAATAGTGGATACGGCTCGCACGGACCTTTTCTTGAGGCCGATCTGGGTAATGAGTTGGGAATTATTGACGTCAACATTCGTGCGCTGGTCGAACTGACTGGACGTCTGCTGCCGACACTCAAAGCGCGGGGCGGTGCCATTATTAATGTAGCATCGACGGCGGCGTTTCAACCAACGCCGCTGCTCACGACCTACGGTGCGAGCAAGGCGTTCGTGCTTCACTGGAGCTTGGCGCTCCGCGAAGAGTTGCGGGGCCACGGCGTGCACGTGCTCGCGGTTTGCCCGGGGCCGACGGCGACAGGATTTGCGGCGCGCGCGGGTGTGCAATCCGGTTCAGTGCCGGGCGGCGCGGGGCAGACTCCCGACGATGTAGTGGAGATTTCCCTACGAGCCTTGGCGGCGCGGCGAGCGGTGGTCGTATGCGGCTGGAAAAATCGCTGGCTCGCGCGGATTTCAGCGGTGCTGCCAAAAACCTGGACGGCGGCGATCGCGTTGCGCGTGATCGGCCGCGTGCAAGCGACGGAGAGCGAGGAGGACAACGCATGAGTTCAAATGACTATGAACGGCCGATCGGTCCGTGGCCGCGTCTGGTGCGTCCGCAAGGTGCCGTGCGGCAGATGACGGCGGACGAGTTGCGCGCCTCGATTATTTTTGAGGACGAGCGGCTTTTCGTGGTGAACAAACCCGGCGATATTGTCTGCCATCCGTCGAAGGACGGACCGTGGTCGAGTCTGGTCGGCGCTGCGCGTGAGTATCTGGGGGGTGGTTCGATGCATCTGATTTTCCGACTTGATAGAGAAACCAGCGGCGTAGTGGTGATCGCGAAGGACGAACGAACCAGTCGCCGGCTGCAAATGGCGACTCAAGAACGACGTTATACGAAGATTTATCATGCGATTCTCACGGGTGAGCTGGCGGCTGAAACGGTGGTTGATCAACCGCTCGGTCCGGATTTGAGCGGGCCGGTCGCGGTGAAAAGCTGTGTCGTGCCGGCCGGGAAAGGGCAAAACGCGATCACGCGCTACACGCCGCTGGCGGCAGGCGGCGGGTTTACGTTTGTCCGTGTGCTGACAGAAACCGGTCGCAAGCACCAAATCCGCGCGCATGCCCAGTGGCTCGGGCATTCGCTCGTGGGTGATAAGATCTACGGTCCCGATCAGCTGCTCTTTCTGGAGTTTGTCAAAAACGGCTGGACGCCAGCGTTGGCCGAAAGCCTTTTGCTGCCGCGGCAGGCCCTGCATTGCGCGGAGATCGATCTGACGCTGGCGGGAGAGACCCAGGTTTTTCGTGCGCCGTTGCCGGCGGACCTGCGGGAATTTTCTGCGGCGAAGATCGGGTTCAGCGGCCCGCTCCCACTCTAATCAGCGGTGCAGGTATTGTTCGACGGCTTCGGCGAGTGGTGGTGTATGGCCTTGTTCGGCTTGATCCTTTTTCCATTTCAAAAACGGCACGACGTGAAAGGTGGCGGTTTCGACCTCGCGCATGAAAAGGCGCGCCATCGGCCCGGCGGCGGCGAGGTAGCCACTTTCTTCGTAGCGTCGAACGGCGGCGGCGACGTCGTAGGGAACGGAGAACTGTTGCAACGACCAGTTGGTGTTGGTGCGTTCGAGCAGTGAAAATTGAGCGGTGGGCGTTCCGTCGAGCGGCAGGCCGACCGAACCAACGGTAATGATTTTACGTTCGCCCCAGAGTCGAACGCCGGCGTAGTGATTGTGGCCGCGAATGAGCCAGCGTTCGGGCGTGCCGGCGAACATCGGTGCGAGTTCGTCGTCGCTGGTGTAAGGGAAAACGAGGTCGGTATCGTTGCGTGCCGAACCATGTACGAAGAGCACGTCCGGCGCCTCGGGCAGGCGGAGCGTTAGGGGCAGGGCGGCGAGTTCGCGGCGGGCGGTTTCACCGAGTTGGGCGGCGGCGGCTTGTACGGGGCCAAACTGCGGTTGGGTCCATTCGGGCGTGGCGCGTTCGGTGCCGAGATCGCAAACGTAACGTTCGTGGTTGCCTCGCAGGGTGGGGCAGCGAAGGGCTTTGATGCGTTGCCAGCAGGCGAGCGAATCGGCCGCGCCGACCACGATGTCGCCCAAGACGACCGTGAGATCGAGGTGCAGTTTTTCGATGTGCGCGAGTGTCGCTTCGAGGGCGTGAAGGTTGCCATGGATGTCGGCGATGAGGGCGATGCGCATGAAGGGTTTTTATTTTAGCCGTATCCGCTTTTTCTTCGTTTTGGATATTTGGGGTTGGCTTTGGAAAGTTTTTTGAAATCGCCGCTTTTCAACGTTGCGATTTGATCGCGCAACAAGGCGGCGCGTTCGAATTCGAGTTTGCTGGCGGCTTCGGACATTTCGTCCTGAAGCTCGGCAATCACGGCTGCCACGTCGTCGGGCGAGGTTTCGGCGATGGCGGATGGTTCCTCTTCGCGCTTGCTGTAGACGTTCAGGCTGGCCTGGGCGGAGCGGACGACGCTGCGCGGGGTGATGCCGTGGGCTTGGTTATAGGCGATCTGTTTTTCGCGGCGGTGGGCGGTTATTTCGAGGGTGGCGCGGATCGAGTCGGTGATTTTTTCGGCGTAGAAGATCACGCGTCCGTTTTCGTGGCGGGCGGCGCGGCCGGCGGTCTGGATCAAGCTGGTCTGACTGCGGAGGAACCCTTCCTTATCGGCATCGAGAATGGCGACGAGGGCGACTTCGGGCAGGTCGAGGCCTTCGCGCAGGAGATTAATGCCGATGAGGACGTCGAAGTTGCCCAGGCGCAGGTTGCGCAGGATTTCGATGCGCTCGATCACGTCGATGTCGGAGTGCAGGTATTCGACGCGGATTTTTGATTCGCGCAGGTGAGAGGTGAGATCTTCAGAGAGGCGTTTCGTGAGCGTGGTGACGAGGACGCGTTCGCCTTTTTCTGTGGCGCGGCGGACTTCGGCGATGAGATCTTCGACCTGACCTTTGGTTGGGCGGATGGTGATTTCGGGATCGAGCAGGCCGGTAGGACGAATGACCTGTTCGGCCACGATGGTGGATTTTTCGATTTCGAATTTGGCGGGAGTGGCGGAGACGTAGAGCGTCTGGCCGGTGATCTGGGTGAATTCGTCGAACGATTGCGGGCGGTTGTCGAGGGCGGAGGGCAGGCGGAAACCGAAGTTGACGAGGTTTTGTTTGCGGGCCTTGTCGCCGTTGAACATGCCGCCGATCTGCGGCACGGTGGCGTGGCTCTCGTCGATCATGAGGAGGAAATCCTTGGGGAAAAAGTCGATCAGGCAGAACGGACGGTCGCCGGGTTTGCGGTTGGTGAGATGGGACGAATAATTTTCGATGCCGTTGCAGAAACCCATTTCCTGGAGCATCTCGAGGTCGTAGTTCGTACGCATGCGGATGCGTTGCGCTTCGAGGAGTTTGCCGGTGGATTCGAAGAGGTCGACGCGTTCGTCGAGTTCGGCTTTGATCCGGGCGACGGCGCCTTCGATGCGGTTGCGGGTCGTGGCGTATTGCGTGGCCGGATACAGATCGAACTGGTCGAGCGGCCGGAGGACGTTGCCGGTGAGTGGGTCGAATTCCGAAAGCGCCTCGATCTCGTCGCCGAAGAATTCAACGCGCAGGCCTTGTTCGAGGTAGGCCGGCATGATGTCGACGACGTCGCCGCGCACGCGGAAACGGCCGGGCTTCAGTTCGTAGTCGTTGCGGTCGTATAAATTGTCGACGAGGCGTTCGAGGAGTTTGTTGCGACTGATCGAGGGGCCCCGGCGCAGTTGGATGCGCAGTTCGGTGAAGTCCTCGGGCGAACCCAATCCATAGATGCAAGAGACGCTGGCGACTACGATCACGTCGCGGCGTGAGACGAGCGAACTGGTGGCGGCGATGCGGAGGCGCTCGATGTCCTCGTTAATTGAGGAATCTTTTTCGATGTAGGTGTCGCTCGACGCGATATAGGCCTCGGGTTGGTAGTAGTCGTAATAGCTGACGAAATATTCGACGGCGTTCTGTGGGAAAAAGTTTTTGAACTCCGAGTAGAGTTGTGCCGCTAGTGTTTTGTTATGGGAGATTATTAACGTTGGCCGTTCGCAGCGCGCGATGACGTTGGCCATCGTGAAGGTTTTCCCCGAACCGGTGACGCCGAGAAGAGTCTGGTGCTTGTGGCCAGCCTGAATGGAGCTGATCAGCTTTTCGATTGCCTCAGGCTGGTCGCCGGTCGGCTGATAATCGGCCTGGAGTTTGAAAAGCATCGTTGAACACGGAAACCATCCCGCCGGGAAAGTCACTCGCAACCGCGAAGTGGGCAGACGCAGGAAACAACACGAAAGCACGCAATTGAGCCACCGATTTCCTTGGTGAAAGAAGCTATCAAAAGTGCGGTTGGGAAAAACCTAAATCCACATTGGCGAGAGACTTTGCCTCCAAATAACCGATGCTACCTTCGTGAGAATTGGGTAAAATTGGCTCGACAAATCAAGCTCGTATGGTTGGATCGTAAACTTCCCGGCCCGCAAGGCTGCAGTTATTTATCGCACAAACACACATGACGAAACGAACCCTGCCTCCTCGTAGGTTCATCAAGCCAACGTTCGAGTTTCTGATCGAAAAGAAACGCGACGGCGGCGAATTTACGCAAGAAGAAATCCGCTATATCATTGATAGCACACTTGATGGCGAGATGCCTCAACATCAGCTGGCGGCCCTCGCCATGGCGATTTACTTCCAAGGTATGTCGGCGCAAGAGACGGCGGATCTCACTGAAGAGATGATGCTTTCCGGCGAAGTCATCGATCTTTCGCATATCGCGAAACCCAAGATCGATAAATACTCCACCGGCGGTGTGGGCGATAAAACTTCACTTGTGCTGGTCCCGCTCGCGATGGCCAGTGGTGTCGTGGTGCCCATGATGTGCGGTGTCGAACACGACTACGTGATCAATACCCTCGACAAACTCGCGGCCATTCCCGGTTTTAAAGGCCACCTGACCAACGAGCAATTTTCCCAACAACTGGCTCGCATCGGCGGTGCCATTGTCGCTCAAACCGACGACCTCGCTCCGGCCGATGCCAAGTTCTACGAACTCCGCAAAGTCACGGGCACGATTCCCAGCTTGCCGCTCATCACGGGCAGCGTGCTTTCGAAGAAGCTCGCCGAAGGTTCTGAAGGCCTCGTGATCGATGTAAAATGGGGCAACGGCTCCTTTATCAAGGATCTCGAGCAGGCTAAACAGCTCGCTCGTTCGATGACCCGCGTCGGTCGCTCGATGAAACGTCGTTGCGTCGCGCTCGTCACCGACATGAACCAACCGCTAGGCGACACCGTCGGCACCGGACTTGAAGTCAAGGAAGCGATCGCGCTTCTGAAGGGCGAAGGTCCTGAGGATATCAAGGAACTCGTCCTGAAGCTCGGTATGGAAATCGTCCGCCTCGCGGGCGTTGCTGGCTCGACGCTCTCGGCGAAACAGACCGTGCAACGTCACCTGACGGATGGTTCGGCTCTCGAGAAGTTCAAGGAACTGATCAAGGCACAGGGCGGCGATCCGACGTTTATCGACCACCCGGAAAAATTCCCGCAGGCAAAACACATTCGCAAGCTTCCGGCTCCGAAGCGTGGTTACGTCCATACGATCAACGCGGCGATGATTGCTCGCGGCGTGCATCTTCTCGGCGGCGGCAAGGAACATCCGCATGACAAGATCGATTACGCGGTCGGTGTTTCAGAGATCAAGAAAGTCGGCACGCAGGTCAAACAGGGCGAGCCGCTCATGATGATCCATTACAACGACGAAGCGAAGCTCGAGCAGGCGCTTGAATACTTCAAGAATGCCTATCGTCTCGCTCCGAAACGGCCGACTCCGCCGCCGCTCGTGGTTGAACGTGTGGCATAAGGTTAAAGCTGACGTACCGTTTTTATTTTCAAGGCCGACCGAACTGCGTCGGCCTTTTTTTTGGGGTGCGCCCGGCAGGGCGTACCTGGTTGTCGCCGGAAAGCGGTTGGAAGTGCGCGCAGACGTCAGCCATCGCCCCCGGCTATTTGTTAACCCAAATGGAACACAGGATAGGTACATTTGTCTTGCAGGCTAGTTGCGATACCTCAGAACGCCCCTCGTGCAGATTGCTCTTATCACAGAAACTTATCCACCCGAGATCAACGGGGTAGCTTCGACATTGAGCCGCCTTGTCGTTGGCTTGGGGAATCGTGGACATATAGTCACGATCGTGCGGCCCACCCAAGCGGGTGAGCCAAAAAGTGGGCCGCGTATCCACAATGCGGCAGAAGGGTTTGAGCAATGGTTGGTGTCCGGCTGGCCCATACCGTTTTATAACTCGCTGCGCATAGGTTCGCCAGCGGGCGGGTTGTTGAGGTATCGGTGGAAAGAAAATCGTCCGGACGTCGTGCATATCGCGACCGAAGGGCCGTTGGGTTATTCGGCGTTAAAAACGGCGCGGGCGATGGGCATTCCGGTGTCATCGAGTTTTCACACCAATTTCCATCACTATGGACTTCACTACGGGATGAGTTTTAGTCGCGGCTTCGCGCTGCGCTATCTGCGGTGGTTTCACAACCAGGCCAGTTGCACGCTGGTGCCCACCACGGAATTGCAGACGCAGCTGGCGAGCCTCGGTTTTGAGCGGTTGGCGCTGCTTTCGCGCGGTGTCGATGCGCGGTTGTTTTCGCCGTCGCGGCGATCTGAGGAACTTCGCAAATCTTGGGGTGCCGTCGCCGACGACCCCGTGGCCATTCACGTCGGTCGCATGGCTGCGGAGAAGAATATTCATCTTGCCGTGGAAGCTTATCTGGCGATGCGCCTGATCAATCCGCGCACCCGGTTTGTGCTCGTGGGCGATGGGCCTTTTCGTGCCAAACTCCAGGAGCGGTATCCTGATTTCATCTACGCGGGGACTCGCCGGGGCGAGGAATTGGCCGCTTACTACGCGTCGGCCGATGTGTTTATATTTCCCAGTGTCACCGAGACGTTTGGCAATGTTGTAACCGAAGCGCTTGCCAGCGGGTTGGTAGTGATCGGTTATGATTATGCAGCGGTTCGCCAGCACGTGCGCGAAGGCGTCAACGGTTTCGTTGCCAAGTTCGACGACAGGTCGGCGTTTTTGGAAATGGCGGGCAAAGTCATCAAAAATCGGGCCGACTGGGTGCCCTTGCGGACGGCCGCTCGGGCCACGGGACAATCCATCAGTTGGGAGACCGTTGTCGCTCAATTTGAGGCGAAACTCACCAGCGCCGCGAAGCTACGTTGAGTGTCGCCTCGGTGACCCGCGTTTTTCGTGTTTGGCAAGGCTGGCATGAACGCGTTTGCTCCGCGTCTTCTTTTTGATGCAAACACCCGAGCCCAATCTCTATCTTGTCGGTTTTATGGGCACGGGGAAAACGACCGTGGGACGCGCGGTGGCCCAGCGCCTCGGGTATCAGCTGCTCGACAGCGACGTTGAAATCGAACGCCAGGCGGGGAAACCCATTTCCGAGATATTCGCCGCTCAGGGCGAGCCGGCATTTCGCGTTATGGAACGCGCGTTCATCGAGCAGGGCCATCCGGCGACCCAATGCGTGGTGGCTTGTGGCGGCGGATTGGTTGTGCAACCCGGCATGCTCGACCTGCTCAAAACCAAAGGAGTGGTTATCTGCCTGCACGCTTCGTTGGAAACGATTCTTTCGCGCACTCAGGGCAGTCGGCATCGCCCGCTGCTCAATGGTGACGATCCGATGGAACGCATCCGCGTGCTTTATGCCCAGCGCGAATCGATCTATCGGCAATCGGGAACCGTGATTTTGACCGACGGACGTCAGCTCAGCGACATCGCGGCCCATGTGATGCGTGTTTACAAGCGCGATGCTGCTGAATTCGGAAAATGAATACACGCCAGGAGGAGTTGCGTGCGCGGCTTCTGGCGCTGGGCTTTGATGACGTCCGGTTCGTTCGGCTGACGGCGGTCGACGGCGGATTTTTGCGCAACTGGCTCGCGCAGGGAATGCACGGCGACATGCAGTGGATGGAACGCTCGGTGGAGAAACGGCTCGATCCGCAACAAGTTTTACCTGGTGCCAAGTCCGCCGTGTTGCTCGGGGTGAACTACTGGCCAGGTTCACGCGATGCCGCTCGTGACGCGGGCCGACCGATCTGGGCGCGGTATTCACTGTATTCAGATTATCACGACACGCTGAAGCCTGCGTTGATCGCGGCAGGGAAGGCGTTGGAGTCGGTCTGTGGCGTCACGGGCACGGATTATCGTTACTACGTGGACACCGGGCCGGTCGTCGAACGCGGCTGGGCGGCGCGGGCTGGACTGGGTTTCATCGGGAAAAACGGAATGCTGATCTCGCGGCGTTATGGCAACTGGCTGTTTCTGGCGGCGGTTTTGACCACGGTGGACTTGGAATCCGATTCGCCGGTGCGTGCGAAAGCTGGCGATGGCAAAGAGATCGGTTTGCTCTGCGGCAAATGTACGCGTTGCTCCGATGCGTGCCCGACTGAGGCGATCACGCGGCCCGGAGTAGTCGATGCGCGACTTTGTATTTCGTACCAGACGATCGAGAACAAAGGCGTGATTCCGCGCGAGCTGCGGGCGAAGATCGGCCTGCATCTTTACGGTTGCGATGTGTGCCTGGAGGTTTGCCCGTGGAATCGTTTTGCGCAGGAGAGCCGTCGTGTGCTGTTGGTTGCGCACGATGAGCTCGCGGGGCTGACGTTGCCGGACCTCTTGCAGCTGACGCCGGAGCGTTTTGCGGCGGTTTTTAAGGGCACGGCGATGAAGCGGGTGAAACTGGGCGGCCTACTTCGCAACGCCTGCATCGTGGCGGCCAACGCCGGAGCGGTCGATTGCCTTGAATTATTGGTTCGGTTGGCGGCGCATGAACTGCCGCTGGTGCGAACGCATGCGGTGTGGGCGGTTTTCACGCTGGCGGGCCAGGCTGGGGCGAACGGGTTGTTGGCTGGAGTGCGTGCCTGCGAAGAGGCGTCCGAAGTGCTTGCTGAGTACGCTTGGTGGGACCAGGCGACGGCCCTCACTTTAGGCATCGCGCCTGATTAGGCTGCGAACAGTTTGCTCATCTTTTCCGTGAAAATCGCGGGCGGTCGGGCGGGCCGACCGGCGCGGTCGATGAAGGCGTGCATGGTTTTGCCGGTGACGAGCAGGGTGTCATCGCGGAAAACTTCGTAGTCGAGCGTGATGCGCAGGTTGGGTTTTTCGCGCAGCGTGGTGACGATGGTGACGGTATCGTCGTACACGGCGGGGCGATGGTATTTCGCCTGCATTTCGATCACGGGCAGATAATAGCCGTCGCGCTCCAACTCGCGGTACGGGACGCCAAATTCCTTCAACAGATTAGTTCGTCCCACTTCAAACCAGGGCAGATAGTTGCCGTGGTAGACGACGCCCATCATATCGGTTTCAGCATAACGAACGGTGATCTGGGTGCGGGATTGCAGCATGCGAATAGGCCGTTGATCAGAAGGGAGAGAAGGTCGGCGCTGCCGTGTGCGAGAGGTTGAAGAGCAGGTTGGCGGATTGGGTCCAGCAGTTGCGTTTGGCCCACTCCAGCCCGGCGTGGCCGAGGCGATGGCGGAGGTGGTGATCGCTGATCAGGCGTTCGAAAGCGGCGGTAAGTTGTGCGGGATGGTTCGGTGGCACGAGCAGGCCGGTGACGCCATCCGCGACGGCTTCGGCGACGCCACCGATCGTGTGTGCGACTACGGGCAGTCCGTGCGCGGAGGCTTCGAGGTACACGAGGCCAAAGCCTTCCACGCTATGGCCGTGGTCAACGCTGGTCATGGCAAAGATGTCGGCGCGATTGTAGATTTTATATAGTTCGTCATCGGGCAGGTCGCCGAAAAAGCGCACGGCAAGGTCGGATTGCGTGGCGGCGGCGCGTAGGTCGGCTTCGTAGCGGCCTTTTGTTTGGCCACCGACGATCCAGTACTCGACGCGGTTGCGAAATTGCGGGGCGAGCGATTGGAGCGCGTGCAACGTGATGAGCTGGCCTTTGCGCGGATGAAGTCGGCCGACGGTGAGAACGACGAGTTTGTCTTTTTTTCCGGACGGCGCACTGGGGACGACGGCAAAATCCGAACGCAGGGCACCGGGCGTGAGAAACGTTTTTTTTGCCGCCTCGGGGAAATGCTGGCAGAGCAAGCCGTGCGTGTAATGGGTGAGCGTGCTGATGCGCGAGGCGTGTCCGATCAGTCGGCGGGTGAGTAGGCGCGTGACGGGATTGCGGTGAAATTTCAGAATCTCCGAACCGTGAAACGTGAGGACCAACCGGTGAGGACGAAAAGCGTGCGAGAATTGCAGGAGCATCATAGCCAGCATTGGGCCGGGCTCGGGCAGGTAAACGGTCGCGTAGCGGAGACGTCGCCGGGCGGCGATCAGCTGGCGGGCGAGTTTAAGCTGGCAGGTGAGATCGTGGGTGCCTTTGACGGGCAAGCGGTGGAGCTTGAACGGCCAGGTTTTTTCGTTTTCGGGCGAGGCGGATTGCGCCCAGACTTCGACATCGTAACCGAGTCCGGCGGTGGCGATGGCAATCTGCTCCGTGAACGTGGCGATGCCTCCGCGTTTAGGGTAGAATTCGTGCGTGATGAGAAAAACAGAGTTGAGTGAAGGGGCGACGCTCATGTTCGGTTCTGGACGACCAGGCCATGGATCAAGAGACCTTTGCGGGGGCTAGGCAAGTATCGGTTCAGATTGAATCAGTTGACCCATTGACGAAGGCGAGTGCTTAAATTAGTTCAGAACCCGACGGCGCGAAGTGGTCAAAACGTGTGTCAGAGCGATATTCGCGATTTTCGTTGCGATTGCCTTTTTCAAAATGGCACGAAACGAGCGGAGAATATTGTTTACAATGGAAACACCGACAACTTACCTCACGGAAATCATGGCTGATGCAGTTCCGAATCTAAATAAGGCAGCGACCCAACCGCCCAGTCCCGAAAAAATCTTCACGGCCGAAGACGAAACAGCGCTGCGCGAAGCTCTCAAGCGGTGCTCTACGTCCGCTGTTGAAGCGGCGCTTCAATATCGCAAGACCCTCGATGCCACCCACGTCCCCGCCGTTGTCATCGGCGTGATCGAGCGTTTCGTGGAGCCGAGCCTGCGCCCGAAACTACACACGACCGACGACGATTTGCGCATGGTCGAAGATCTCGGGATCGACTCACTGACGATGATGGAAATCGTCATCCTCGTTGAAGAAGTCCTTCAGATGCAGATTAATAACGAGGAGTTACGTCACCTGCGCACCGTGGGCGATGTCAAGATTTTCATCGACTGCAAGGTCCGCGGCCTTCCGCTACCGAAGCCGACGCGGCACCTGCCGATCGAGCATATTGGCGCGGTCATGCCGATTCAGCCGCCGTTTCTTTTCCTCAACGAAGCCTCGGTTAACAGTCAGAGCGCACAGGGGAAATATCGCATCTCCGGTCAGGAGTTTTTCCTCACGGGCCATTTCAAAGACAATCCCGTGATGCCCGCCTCGATTATGATCGAAGCGATTGGCCAGCTTGCGGTTTTGGCCTTGCTCGAAGGTGTGATTCCGCTCGACGAAGGCAAAATGGTCGATCCGAAGACGATCTTCTTCACCTCGTCCGAAGGCGTGCGTTGCCACCGGATTTGCCGGCCTGGCGACGTGTTGACGATTTCCGTGAAACCCAAGCGCGCCAAGATGCCGCTGGCCACTTTTGAAGGCTCGATCCGCGTCGGACAGGAAAAAGCCGTGATCGCCGAAGAAATCACACTCACGTTCGGAACGATGGACATCCCGGTTCCTTCGACCCCGGTCGTGCCTGAAGCGGCTGCGGCTCCTGCAGCGGTTTCGGAAGGAACGTCCAAGTCTGCATCGAGCGCGCCCGCACCGGATGCCTGAGGTTCCATTCAACGGCGGTGGCCGACAGCCAGCCGCACGCGATTTGCTATTGCGCGACCTACGGCTCTGCCGTTGAACTTTTAGTGACACGACAAGTGTGCTGGGGTTGTTGCAAACCTCTTCGTTGGCCGCTGGTTTTTAATTCCTGAAAATTCCCCTTTTTCGAAAAGTTTCATGCCTAAGGTATTCATCACAGGTCTCGGTTTTATCACGAGCATAGGAAACGACAGCGCGGCGGTCACCGAAAGCCTCCGCTTGTTGCGTCACGGCATCGAATTGTACCCCCCGTTTCAGAAGCCGGAAATCCCGGTTAAGGTCGCCGCCACGATCAAGGGGTTTCAAGCCGACTCGGTCGATCCCGAGGACTGGACTTACCCCGAGCGCTACACGATAAAGCGCGAACTCATCCGCAGCATGAGCTCCAACGTGCTCTACGCGTATTGCGCGATGTTGCAGGCCGTCGAGGACGCACGCCTAACTGAAGCCGATTACTCCAACGCCGACACCGGGCTTTATGCCTCATCGGGTGGTTCGCCGCACATGCTCGGGCATCTGATGAACCGCATGCACACGATGGGCGTGATGCGGTGCTCGCCGATGGGCATTGTGGCTTCGATCGCCGGTACATTGAACTTTAACCTCGTCGCACATTTCAAAATCAAAGGCGCGTCGTGTGGCTTTTCCTCGGCCTGTGCCTCGTCGGCGCACGGCATGGGTTTCGCCTATGACGAAATCGCGCTCGGCCGGCAAAAACGGATGTTCGTGGTCGGCGCGGAGGACATTAATATCAACAGCATTTTGCCGTTTGCCGGTATGCGTGCGTTGTCGTTGCAGACGGATCCGAACAAGGCATCGCGGCCCTTCGATGTGGAGCGCGACGGATTTGTCGGTACCGGTGGAGGGACCGTTGTCGTGCTCGAAAGCGAAGACGAAGTTCTCCGTCGTGGCGTGAAACCTTACTGCGAGGTTGCTGGTTGGGGTCAGGCGTCGGACGGCCACAACGTTGCCATTTCCCATCCCGAGGGCACGGGCTTGCGCTCAGCGATCGAGAACGCACTGCGTTACGCCAAGGTCGCTCCCGGCGACGTTGGCTATATCAATGCCCACGGTACTTCCACGCCGATCGGCGACATTTCGGAGGCTAAGGCTCTCCGCGCTGTGTTTTCCTCCTCGGGAGCGCGGCCGGCGATCAGCAGCACGAAGGCGCTCACGGGCCACGGGCTCTCGTTGTCGGGCGCAATGGAAACGGGTTTTTGCGCTTTGGCGTTACGTGATGGTTTCGTACCTGGTTCGGCGAACATCGTCACGATCGATCCGGCCTGCGCCGATCTAAATATTCCCTTTACGACGGAAGCGCGACAGGTCGACGTTGTTCTCAACAACAGCAGCGGCTTCGGCGGAGCCAATGTCAGCCTTGTGTTGCGACGGGCCTGATCTGCGTCGTGGCACAACTCTCCAATCTTTATCGTACCGCATTCGTGACCGGAGCTTCCACGGGGCTCGGCCGCGCCTTTACCCAAATCCTGCTCGCTGCGGGCGTGCGAGTGTGGGGCACGGCGCGCGAAGCCGCCCGGCTGGAGTCGTTCGCGGAAGACAAGAACTTTACCGCGGTCGTGCTCGATTTGGAAAATGCCGACGAGGCCGTCGCCGTTTTTTCAGCCGCGTCAACCGCCGCTGGTGGTTTTGACTTGGTCGTCAACAACGCGGGCTATGGCGTCTTCGCGCCTTTTGCCACCGTGGAGTTTTCGGTCTGGCAAAAACAACTCGATGCGATGGTCGTCACGACGGCCCGGCTCTCACACGCGGCGCTTCGCGTTATGCTGGCGCAGAAGCGCGGTTGTCTCGTGAACGTGGCGTCGCTCGCGACCGATTTTCCGCTGCCGTTCATGAGCGGCTACAACGTCGCCAAGGCCGGCCTATCCGCGCTGAGTGAGAGTCTGATCTTTGAAACGCGCGGCACGGGTGTGGTCGTGATTGATTTTCGTCCGGGCGATTTTAAAACAGGTTTCAACAAAGCCATGCAGGCCGAGTCTTTTTCACCGGGCAACGATCCCCGTCTCGCTCTTGCCTGGCAGGCGTTGGAGAAAAACATAAACGCTGCGCTACCGCCAACAAGGGCGGCGATCAGTCTGTCTAGAGCGCTCCTGCGCCGACGTTCCGGCACGGTACGCTGCGGCTCTCGTTTTCAGGCACATCTCGCGCCTTTTCTCATTCGCTTCGTTCCTGCAGGGCTGCGCCGAACCATCATCGCGCGCTATTTCGGAACAGACTGACCATGGCAAAAGTTCGTATTCTTGTTCTTTCATCCAGCACGGGCGGCGGACACGACGCCCGGGCCGAGGCCTTTGCCGAGTGGTGTTTTCAACTCTACCGGCATTCGGTGGATGTGCGCATTGAGCAAATGCTGGAAAAGTCGTCGGTGGTGAACCGAACCGGCGTGAATCTCTACAATTGGATTCAGCGGCGTCTGCCTTTTTTGCACACGGGCTATTATGCCTTGATCGAGCTGTTGAGCTTTTTGAACCGGAGCAACGTCTGGCTGGGACACGCGTACTATTTGAAGGTGCTCAAGGAATACCGCCCGCATCTGGTTTTCAGTGTGCATGACTGTTTGAACCGCGGCTACTTTCAACTCGCCCGCAAAATCCTGGGTGCGGATAAGGTCCGTTGTGCGACGTACTGTGGGGAGTTTTCGGGTGGTTGGGGTTACAGCATCAACTGGATTGAGCCAACGGTGGATCTCTATATTTCACGGACCCCGACGGCGCGCGATTTTGCGGTCAAAAAGGGCGCGCCACCTGAACGGACGCGGGTGCGTGGACATCTGATGCGGCCTCGGGCCCATAAAGAGGTGTTGAGCGGTTCGGCACGGTCAAAGTATCTTGTCGAAAAACTCGGTTTGCGTCCGGATCTGTTTACCGTGTTTCTCGCCACGGGCAGCAACGGAGCCAACAATCATTTCGCGCTCTTGCCGACGATTTTGAGCCACGCGGATCGTTGTCAGGTGATCATTATTTGTGGCCGCAACAAAGACCTCTTTCACGAATTGCTTCACTGGCGGGCTGAGCATCCGGAGTTGAATTGCTGCGTCGAAGGCTACGCGGATGCGGTGCATTTGCTCATGCAGTGTAGCGATGTGATCGTCACACGCGGCGGCACGACCACCTGCGCGAAGGCGCTGCATTTTCGGTGTCCGATTCTTTTCAACGCCTTTGGTGGGATCATGCCGCAGGAATCGCTCACCTGGAAATTCTTCCGCAACGGGTCGAAATCGGCCAAGGTTGGAAATGGCGATGACTTCGCCAGGATTATGGATCAGTGGATGGCCGACCGCGAAAGCTACGCGGCTTACCGCGAAGCGTTTCTCAGCCTTCGCTACGAAGAAAACCCCACGATCTTGATCGACGAAATCGTGGGGCTGGCCGCCGAGGTCAGCTCTAGGAAACCCACCCGATGTTCCTTTTCGATTGAGTGACGCCGTGAGCAACGAACGCCTTACCATCGCTTATCTCTTCACGACTTTCCCCAAGTCGACGGAGACCTTTTTACAGCGTGAGATCGCCGCCATGCAGAAGCGTGGCCTGAACCTGCGCATCTATTCGCTGTGGGGCGGCGGGCCCGAGTTTGCCGGCGCGCGGGTGCGTGTATTCAATAAATGGAGACTGCTCGGGCTGTTCTGGATCATCCCTTGGGCGGCTTTGACGCGTTGGGATGTGTTCGGCATTTTGCTTCGCGGCTTGCTGACACGCAGGGCGCCTTCGTGGATGAACTTTTGGGAGAACATGCTCGGCGCCGGTTTTGCGGCGGTAAGCTATTCAGCCTTTCGACGTAATCCGCCTGATCTGGTTCATGCTGCCTGGGGTGGGGCGCCCGCTACGGCGGCCTGGTGTCTGGCGCGCATGAACGGCCATCGTTATTCGGCGGCGGCGCATGCCTATGACATTTATGAACATGGCGGTGACTGGTGGTTGAACGAAAAACTCGCCGATGCGTGTTTTGTCCACACATCGACCGAGATGGGCAAAGCGTCGTTGGTAAAACGGGGAATCGACGCAGCCAAGATCCACGTGATCCACCGCGGACTGGATCTGTTTCCTGATATTAAACTGTTGCGCGAAGAACGTGCGCCGTTGCGGATTATTTGTGTGGCTCGTCTTGTTGAGAAAAAAGGCCTCGATCATCAAATCAAGATCTACGCGCGGCTGAAACGGAATGGCCTGGATTTTACCGCACGCATTATCGGCGACGGTCCGTTGCGACCGATGTTGCAGAGCATGATCGCCGACCTTGGTCTTGGCGATTGGGTTAAGTTGATCGGGCACTTGCCGCTGAAGGGCGTTTGGGAGCAGATGGCCTGGGCCGATGTGCTGGTGCACACGGGCGTCATTGCGCCCAGTGGTGATCGTGACGGACTGCCCAATGTGATTCCCGAAGCCATGGCGGCGGGCGTGCTCGTGGTGACCTCGCCGGTGGCCGGCACCACAGAGGCCATCGCCAACGAGGTGACGGGCCTAGTGGCCGATGTGACGGACGCGGCGGCATGGGAAAAAGCCTTGCGCCGTTTGGCGGTGGACGGTGTTTTGGTTGATCGGTTACAAACGGCGGCGCGCGCCTGGGTGGATGAGCATTACGATGCGCATAAAAATGCGGCGCGGTTGCATGCGTTATTTCAAAAACCCGTGCGCCATGATCAGTTTTGATGTCAGTCGTACGCAGCGCTCCAGCCATAATTCGGGATTAACCCGAGTCACCCGGCGGCTCCTAAAAGAATTTGGCGACGCGGTGCGGCCCGTGGCGTTGTTGCAACCCGAGTCAGGGCTGGCGGCGACGGCGGAGAAATTGCAGCTGACCGGGAAGGACTGGTGGCTGACCGGCGAATTGTTTTGCGAGGCGGAATTTCCTGGGATGTGGGGTTTTGTCCGTGAGCGTCGCTGCCGGCTGGTGGCGATTTACTACGATGCGATTCCGCTCAAATGGCCGCACGTCACGTGGCCGCAGAGTGTGGCCCGGCAGCCCGAATACATGAAGATGCTGGCCAGCTTTGACCGGGTTTTCGCGATCTCGGAAGCAAGCCGGAACGAGTTGGTTGAATTTTGGCGCTGGCAAGGAGTTCACGTGCGCGCCGAGGTGGAGACGCTTGCGCTGGGAGCAGATTTTTCAGGACAACCGCGTTCGGTTGAGCCCCGTGTTGCCGGTCGTGCAGGGTTGTTGTCGGTCGGAATTTTGGAGCCGCGCAAGAACCAGATCTTTTTGATGGAGGTGTGCGAGAGCCTCTGGCGCGAGGGGCTCGTGTTTGATCTGCATCTGGTCGGCCGGATGAATCCGCATTTCGGCAAACCGGTTGTGGCAAAAATCAAGGCGTTGGCGAAACGCTATAAAGGACTAAAGTATCACGAAGCGGCTAGCGATGAAACGATGGCGGAGCTTTATCGCACGGTGCGTGCGAGTGTGAGCCCGACGCTGGCCGAAGGGTGTGGCCTGCCATTGCTGGAGTCGTTGTGGCAGGGCGTGCCGTGTGTATGCAGCGATCTGCCGGTTTTGCGGGAGAATGCCGATGCAGGCGGTTGTTTGCCCGTGGCGCCGAATGATTTCGATGCATGGCGCGCGGCGTTGCGTCGGGTGCTGACCGATGACGCGGCGCAGGCCGAAATGACGCAGCAGGCGACCAATCGCGCGTTGCCGCTCTGGTCAGACACCGCCAGGCAGCTGGTGGAGCGGTTGGGGTGAGGTTCACACAGAAACGCTCGCAGCCAGTTCCTTCAGACGTAAACGCGCTCTCATCAAGCTCGGTGATTGGGTGGCCGCGATGGCGGGGGACCAAGTGTCACGAATAAATTCTGATAACATTGCATTGTAGTCTGGTCCAATTGTTGCGCTACCCACGGGTGTAAGTCCGATGCGGATTTTGCGTGGGGCTCTTTGTGCCAAGCGGATCAGTTCTGCTTTGGGATCGAGCAATGTTTCGGGAGAGTCAGGTAGATGAATCTCGGAAATTTTTAGAAAATTGGAAATCGCCGACCTATGAGCGAGTAGCCACGCCTCAACCTCGCGCACGCAGATTCTGAATAAAAAACCGGCTGAACGAGGTTCATCCAGCCACTCCTTAATCAATTCCGATGGGCATTTGTAGGCATCAAGATCGGTGATCATGAGTACCGGCATGCGCATTCCGATCTGTTGATAGTTGCGCGTCTTGGTTCTCAACTTGCCAAAACCATGCCCGTTTTCCTCGTGGTAAATTTCAAGTGGCGAAGCCTCAGCCACAAGTCTACGCCCAATGGCCAAGCCTGGCTCGTCTTCTGCGGCAAGGTATACTGTGTGCAGCATCAAACTATAAGCTCAATTCCAGCTGATTGACGTTCTTCGGTTTGATCGACCGGAGTAGCACCTCGCCGACTGAAAGCCCGCTCGCCAACATGATTTTCTCTTGCTGATCGATGCCCTTCACTTGTGTGCCTTTGAGATCGGGGGCGAGTCGAATGACTTCTTCGGCAGGGATTGAGCGATCCGATAGCATGGCTTCGCTGTGTGTGGTGATAAACACCTGTCTGGTGGTTTTCGTGTTTTTTTGTATTTGTTGAATTAAGCGGGGTAGATGGCGTACGATTTCCTCATTAAGTGATAGTTCGGGTTCCTCTAAAAGCAGCAGGGAGTCTCCTTCCATGAGGGACCAGAGAAGACCGATCAGTCGTAATGTGCCGTCCGAGAATTGACTCTCCCGTTGCCAGGCACCGGTGGGCCGCCAATGGGCAAAGTTAGCTTCAATATGGGGCTGCCCCGTGACTTCATCCTTCTTAAACCGCAATTCTTTGAACTGAGGGACAACTGCATCGAGCGCCTTTTGAATGCGGCGTAATCGTGCGTCACGAGTTTTTTCTCCGGTCGCGGATACACGTTGAAGAAAGCCTTGGCCGAAAGGATCGTTTTCGATCGTGTTTCCTCCGATCAGATTGGCAAATTTGAGTAGTTGAGGGACGAGATGTAGGTAGGTTGTTTCACTGAAAAAATGTGAAAGCTCACGAAAAGCCGCGTTCGCGTTAGTGAGTTCCAGAAAGCTTTGGGTCAGCCGTTCCCGATCCGCTTTGTCTGCAGCATCAGGTCTCGACAGAATCTCCTTCCCGTTTTTTTCG
>JANNHA010000020.1:0-65672 GCA_031404135.1 Verrucomicrobiota bacterium
CGCGTGTCGAGCGCTTGTATTCCCTGTCGTAGGCGCGTCTGGTTTCCGGGTCGGCGTAGGGCACGACGTTATCCCTGGTTGGCTTCGTTAGGCCGGCTACCGGTTCTTGCCAAACAGCAGCCTCAACGAGTTGAGACATACCACCACCGTGCTGCCTTCGTGGGCTGCCACACCAACACCCAGCGGCACGATGCCGAAGATCGACGCAATCGCCATCAGCACCACCACACCAAGAGAAATCGCCAGATTCTGCCGGATGATCGAGCGGGCCCGCAGACTCAGGCGCAACGCCGCTAGAAAATTCTCAATCCGGTCGTGCATCAAAATCACCTCGGCCTGCTCCAGCGCCGCATCACTGCCGCGCGCACCCATCGCCACCGAGACATCCGCCGCCGCCAAACAGGGTGCGTCGTTCACGCCATCGCCAACCATCGCCACCTTCTTGCCACCCGCACGAAAAGACTGGATCGCCTCGACCTTGCCCTCGGGCGTGAGCCCCGAACGCACTTCATCGAGACCGAGTTCCTTGGCGACGCTCTCAGCCGCATGACGACGATCACCGGTCAGCATAACCGTGCGAATGCCTGCGGCTTTCAACTTGGCCAGCACCGCTTTTGATTCCGCGCGGATCTGATCACGCAGCATGATTCGCCCGACCACATCCTTGCCCAACACCCAAACTTCGCTCACTTCCGGCGGCGCTGGCGGAAGTGATTTTGCCCATTCAGAAAGCGGGCCGCTCTCCAACAACTCGCGGCGTCCGAGCAAGCACTGAGCACCGCCCACCGTGCCGCGCACGCCCTGACCGGTGAGTGACTGAAAATCGTCGGCATCCAATTCCTTAACACCCTTCGCCTTCGCGTGGCGCACGATGGCCCGCGCCAGCGGATGCTGCGAATTTACCTCTAGCGCATAGGCCAGCTCCAGGACCTGCTGCTCGCGACCCGGCGGATAACTTTCGTGGCCGACCACGTCGAGTTCGCCCGTGGTCAACGTGCCGGTTTTGTCCAACGCCACGACCTTGATCTCGGCCAGTTTTTCAATTGCCGCGCCGCCCCGGAAAAGCACGCCGTGCTTCGCGCCCCACGCGATCGCCGCGAGAATCGCCGACGGAATCGACAGCACCAACGCGCACGGACTCATCACGACCAGCAGCGTCATCGCACGATAAAACGCGGAGCGCTGCCCTTCGACATTCGTGAAGGGCGACAGGTGGAAGCCAAGCCACCACACCAGAAACATCACGGCACACACGCCGAGCACCGCCAACGTGTAGCCACCGCCAAATTTGTCGGTGAACCGTTCGCTCGGCGCACGCAGTTTTTGCGCCGTCTGGATCAGGCGGATGATTTTCTGCAACGTACTTTCTGAAGGCAGCCGCGCGACTTCGAAATCAACCACGCCCCAGAGATTAATCGTACCGCTAAAAACTTGATCCCCCACGCCCTTCTCGACCGGACGCGCCTCACCGGTGATCGCGGATTCGTCGGCCGACGTCTTGCCTTTCGAAACCACACCGTCTGCCGCAAACGCCTCGCCGGGCTTCACGCGCACGCGGTCGCCAATGCCGATTTCCTCGATCTTCACCAACCGCTCGCCACCGTCCGGCATCGCGAGCGTCGCCTGTTTCGGAGCCGTCTTCAGCAACGAACCGACTTCGCGCTGCGTGCGATCCATCGCGTAGTCTTCCATCGCGCCAGAGGACGAAAACAAGAAAAGCAACAGCACCGCTTCGCTCCAGGCACCGATGCAAACCGCACCGACCGCCACCGCCAGCATGAGAAAATGAATATCGAGTTTCTTCGCCTTGAGATTCTCCCAGGTATCGATCGTCGCATCCCAACCACCCGCAATCAGGGCCACGCCATAAAGCGCATGCGCGAGCCAGGCCGGACCCACGCCCATCTTTTCGACCACAAAACCAGCGAGGCCGAAAACACCGCAGATACTGGCAAGAATGGTCAGTTCTTTCCACTCGGGCGCCTCAACCTCGTGGGTTTCCTCATCCAGCTTTGGCCACTGGTACTCGCGCCATTTCCAAAAACTCGGCGCGGTCGCACAGCTCAGCCCGGCCATCTCAGTCAGGTCGCCTTCACGACGCAGCGTGAAGCCTGAGGGCACTTTGGTCGCCTGACCCAGTTGCTTTTCGACCGCCGTGATCGTGGCCGCAAGCTGGGCCTGAAGCTGGTCAACGTTGACCTCACCCAATGTCGCAACCGAAACCTTTCGAGAGGTTGCATCGATGCGCACGGCTTCCACGCCGGGATGTTCGCTCAAAAAACGCGCGAGTGTTTCAGCCCAGTTGCTGTTTGCTTCAGACTTCGTCGACATGCCGGAAAAATGAGACCCCAGCCGCACTGCGCAAATATCAATTGCGCAAATTCGATGCAGCCCGATGGTTATCAGACTCAATCTCAATCATGATCGGCATTAATGAAGCTCCCGCCTCGCCTCCGCCGCCGCCCTCGCGTGCGGTCGAGCTAGCGGCGCGGATTTTTGCCGAAGGCGGTTGGCTCCAAGACGGCCTGAAGCTCGAGCACCGTCCGCAACAAGAACAGATGGCGCGCGCCGTGGCCTCCGCGATGAAGGCCGACGAGCCGCTGCTTTTCGAGGCCGGCACCGGAGTCGGTAAATCCCTCGCCTACCTGCTGCCCGGCATCGTTCACGCGATGGATCAAAGCCGCCAGCTCATCGTTTCGACCCACACCATCGCCTTGCAGGAACAGCTCGAAACGAAGGATCTGCCGCTATGCCGCCGCGTGTTCGCCACGTCGCCGGAAATGGATAAGTACACGACGTTCAAAAGCGCCGTGCTCGTGGGAAAATCCAACTACCTCTGCACGACGCGCCTTGCCACCGCGCTGCGTGACAAAAACGAACTGTTCGCCACGCCCGAACATGACGAGTTGCTTCGCGTCGCCGCCTGGGCCGAAGCCACAACCACCGGACTGCGCCACGAGCTCACGCCCGCCGTCTCGTTCGACATCTGGGACCTCGTCAACGCCGACTCCTCCAGCTGCGCCCGCAAATACTGCGACTGCGAAAAATGTTTCTACCAGCGCGCCCGCGCCCGCATCCGGTCGGCCAACATCGTCGTCGTTAACCACTCGCTCCTTTTCGCCCACATCAATGCCGGTGGTGCAGCCGAAAAAGGCGGCGCGCGCGGTGTGTTGTTTCCCGACGATTTTGTCGTGCTCGACGAGGCCCACACCGTGCCCGAAGTCGCCACCGATCACTTCGGCCTGCGCCTGAGCAGCTACGGCACGGACCGGATGCTCAAACATCTTTTCAATCCCAAAACTAAGCGTGGCACCCTAAGGAAGTTCGGCTCGTCCACCGATCAGCAACTCGTCGTCGACGCGCTCGATGCGTCGGAACAGTTTTTCACCTTTCTCGCCGAAAAACTCCTCGATAAAAAGCCCATCGCCCGCGTCCGCGAAACCGGTTTTGCCGAACCCTGGCTCGACGGACCCCTGCTCGCGTTGATGAAATCCGTGCGCACGATCGCCGACAAACTTGACGAAGGCCGCGAGCGCGACGAACTGCTCGACCAGGGCACCAAACTCAAAACCTACCAGACCAGCCTCCGGCAATTCCTCGGCGTCGCCGACGAGAAATTTGTCTATTGGCTCGAACGCTCAGGTCGGCGTCAGACCATCGTCACCCTGCGCAGCGCACCGATCGACGTCGCGCCGTACCTGCGCGAAGAGCTCCTGCAACGCCAGACGTCCGTTATCTTTACCAGCGCTACGCTCGCGATGGGCGGCCAGATCGAACCGTTTCAACAACGCATCGGTGCCGCCAAAGTGCGCGCCGCCGTGGCCCATTCGCCCTTCGATTTCGAGCGCAACATGCGCATCTACGCCGCCACCGACGTGCCGCTGCCTTCGCCGCGCGATGCCCGCCTCGCCCTCGACGTGCTGATCGATTACGTGCGGTTCTGTACGTTGCGGACAAAGGGCGGTTCGTTAGTGCTTTTCACTAGTTATAGCGACATGCGCCAGGTGGCCGACGCGCTCGAAGGCGATTACGCCCAGGTCCGGCGGCCCTTTCTCATCCAAGGCGGCGATTTTTCCCGCACCGAACTCGCCCGGAAAATGCGCGCCGCCGGCAACGCCATTCTCTTCGGCACCGATAGTTTCTGGACCGGTATCGACGTGCCCGGTGACGCACTGGCCCAAGTGATTCTCACCCGCCTGCCCTTCGAAGTTCCCACCCATCCGGTGCTCGAAGCGCGCACCGAGTGGATCCGCGACCAAGGTGGCAATCCCTTTAACGAGCTGACGTTACCCGACGCTCTCATCAAATTTCGCCAGGGCATCGGCCGCCTCATCCGCACCATCACCGATCGCGGCGTGATCACGATCCTCGACTCCCGCGTGGTCGCCAAACCCTACGGCCGCCACTTCCTCGAATGCCTGCCCAAGCGCGATTACGAGAGAATGAGCCGTGAAAATCGAGAAACACGATTTCAGCCTTTCTGTTGAGCCGCCAACCTCCTAGCCTCTTCCTCTTAATCCCATTTCATGCAACTTCGCAGCGCCGCCCTCACCGATATTGGCCGAATTCGCCGCCAAAATGAAGATCGCCTCTTGTGCGACGATTCCCTTGGCCTTTTCGGCATCGCCGATGGCGTTGGCGGTCTTCCGGGCGGAGCCGAAGCAGCGCAATGTGCCGTCGATATGGTGATGAAACTCGTGCGCAACTCCACGAGCTCGCCTGATCTGGAACTCATTACCCTTGAAGCCAACCACGCCGTTTCCCAGCTCGGCTTCCGCCTGAGCCCGCACTTCGGCATCGGCGCGACGCTCACCTACGGCATCTTTCGCGATGGCAAAGTTCGTTTCGCGCACGTCGGCGACTCCCGCTGCTACGTTTCCTCCAACGGCGAATTCGAATGCCTCACCCTCGACCACTCCGTCGAAAACGAAGCCCGCGCCCGCCGCGCCAAAGGTGAACTCATCTGGGTCAACGAACAACACCGCAACGCCCTCACCCGCTGCATCGGCCAGTCCACGCCCCTCCAAGTCGACCAGCTCACCCGCCCGCTCCAGCTCGGCGAACGCTACTTTTTCTGCAGCGACGGCGTCACCCGCATGATCCGCGACGAAGAACTCGCCGACCACCTCTCCCGCAATGAACAACCCTCCGATATCCTCCACGATATCGTTGAACAGGCCAACCTACGCGGCGGCCTCGACAACTCCACCGCCGTCCTGGTCTTTGTCGATGCCCTCCCATGAGCGAAGTCAGTCGGCGCTCTGACACCTATGCCGCTCTGGTCGCCCGCCAGCCGGACAACGAGCTTTTCCGATTCAGCCTCGCCCAAGCCCTCGTCGCCGAACTCCGCTACGTCGACGCCGTCGAGCACTACAAGTTCTGCGTCCAAAAGAAAGCCGACTGGATGATGCCCCGCATCCTCCTCGGAAAACTCTACCTCGAACTCGGCCGCAACCCCGAAGCCCGCCTCCAGTTTCAGGAAGCCCTCCGCCTCGCCGTCGACCAACAGCACGAAGACCCCGAACGCGAACTGCGCGCCCTCCTCAACGACCTCCAGTAAGCCGGCGTTTAGCCGAGCTACGCCCCACCGCCAAAGCCCGCGCGCAGCGATTACCGCTGGCCGAAGGGTTAAAGGAATACCCTCCCTCTTGAAAAGAACGGATTGGTTCCCTCGGAATTGAACAGAAGAAAACGAAGGTAACGAAGAGGTTCAGGCAAAACCGGCGGGCCTTCGTTCTCTTTGTTATCTTCTGTTCAAAGTCCTAAAGTTCGAGGCTCCGATCCTACGCCCGCGGATGCGCTTTCGCGTAAACTTCCTTCAACCGCGCCACACTCACATGCGTGTAAACCTGCGTCGTGTTCAGGCTCACATGCCCGAGGAGTTCCTGCACCAGCCGCAGATCGGCCCCGGCGTTGAGCAGATGCGTCGCATAACTGTGGCGGATTTTGTGCGGCGTCAGATCAAGCGGCAGATCAGCCAACGAAAGATAACGTTTCAACATCAACTGCACCTGACGCACCGGCATGCGCTCAAATCGCTTGGTCACCAAAACCGGTGCCGCAAACGACGCATCGCGCGCAAATTCGTTCCTAAACTTCTTCAACACCGCGATCGCCACCAAACCCAGTGGACAGAGCCTTTCCTTTTTTCCTTTGCCAAGCACCCGCGCCACGCCGCCCTCCAAATCGATCGCGCCATAATTGAGCGCCACGAGTTCGCTCACGCGCAGTCCGCCGCCATAAAGCAGCTCCATCGCCAGCCGGTCACGCCACGCCGTAAACGCATCCACGCTCTCGTTTTCAAGCAGGCGCGACGGCCCCATCAACAACCGCTTCATCTGCTCTTCCGTGAGAAATTTCGGCAGACGTTTCTCCAACTTTGGCAGAGGCACGCCCACAAAAGGATTTCGCACCACGCGCCCGTGCTTGAGCCAATATTTGAAAAACGCCCGCAACCCCGACACGTGCAAATGCAACGTGCGACGGTCAAACCGCCGCTGTCCCTCAATCACAAAATCACGCAGATCCCGCGCCTTCAATGCCTCCAGTCCGCGCGCCCAAAGTCCGCTCTGATTGAGCCAGACGTAGAAATTTTCGAACGCCTGGCTGTAGTTGCGGAGTGTATACGACGAATAACGCCGCTCTTTCTCAAGATAGACGAGAAACGGCGCCAGCCAGTCGCGCGCGACCGACTCAGGCAGAGGATTCTCTTTTTTATCGACCATGGAAATCGCTCCGCCTCCGAGGTAGGGCTCGACCGCTGGGCGCGCCGCTCCGCTTCCGAGGTAGGGCGCGACCGCCGGGCGCGCCGCTCCGTCTCCGAAATAAAACGACACGACCCTGCCGAGCCGGGATCGATCGCGGCTCACCGAGACGTTCAACTCTTGGCGATGGCAACACGTTGTTCAACCTCGCGCATGAGCTTGGCCGTGTGCAACCGCAACGCACCTTCCGGATCGAGGCCTTTCGCGCGCGACGCCGCCGTGAGTTCGAACAACATGCGGCCGAGCATCGCCTCATCGAGCTGTGCCCCCAACGCGTTCACCTGCGCCACATCGACCAACCCTTCAACCGGCAGCTTTTTCTTTTCGATCTGTTTCCAAATCGCCTCCGCAAACATGATCGACGGCAACCGCGGCGGCTGATCCTTGAAAACGCTTGCCGCTGCGCCAGCCACGTTGCCATTCACCCCCTTCTCCTGCGCCTTGATCGCCTCCCACTGCGTAATGACCTGATCCGACGTATCCAGTTTCCCATCACCGAAAACATGCGGATGCCGGCGGATCAGTTTTTCGTTCACCTCGCGGGCGACATCTTCGAGATCAAATTTCCCCGCTTCCTCCGCCAGTTGCGCATGAAAGATCACCTGGATCAACACGTCGCCCAGTTCCTCGCGCATGTGCGGCAGGTCCATGCGATCAATCGTATCGATTAATTCACTACACTCATCAATCAGGCAGCGCACGAGCGTCGCGTGCGTTTGTTCCTGATCCCAAGGGCAGCCACCCGGCGCACGCAACAAGGCAATCGTCTTTCGCAAGTCTTCCATGGCACTCATGCGCCCAAATTGCCCGGCCGGGCCCGCGTGTACACGGAATTTTTCAGCTTTGTCTTCCGCCGTCGGGCGTGTTCGCTCATGGCGATGTCCGACAAACTCACCGAGATCATGGCCTGGAAACGCCAGGAAATCACCCCGCTCCTCCGCCCCGTTTCCGAAAGCGAACTGGCCAAACTCAACGCCTCGCTCCCGCGTCCACCGTCGTTCGCCGCCGCTCTCCTGCGCCCCGATGGCAAACTCGGCGTCATCGCCGAGATCAAGCGCCGCTCACCCTCCGCCGGCGCGATTCGCGAAGGAGTTTCCGCCACCGACCAGGCCCTCCGCTACCAAGCCGCCGGAGCCAGCGCGCTCTCGGTTTTGACCGATGAAAAATATTTCGGCGGCTCCCTCGCCGACCTCCGCGCCGTCACCACCCTTTTTCGGGAAAAACCACCCGCCATCCCCTGTCTCCGCAAAGATTTCATGGTGCATCCGCTGCAAATCGCCGAAGCCCGAGAAGCCGGCGCCAGCGCGATCCTCATCATCGTGCGCGCGCTCAACGACGAAGAAATTAAAAAACTATTCGCCTCCGCCCAGACCGCCGGACTCGACAGCCTTTTTGAAATCCACAACGAAGCTGACCTCGAGCGCGCACTCGACCACGGCGCGAAAATCATCGGCGTCAACAACCGCGACCTCGCCGTCTTCAAAACTGACCTCTCGCTCAGCGAACGCCTCATTCCCCAATACCCCAGCGGCATCATCGCCGTGAGCGAAAGCGGCATCTTCACCGGCGATGACGCCGCCCGAGTACGAGCCGCCGGCGCCCAAGCCATCCTCGTCGGCGAAGCCCTCATGAAAGCCCCTTCGCCCGCGGACCTCATCGCCGACTTCCGCCGCTAACGAAATGCCTCTCACGCCCACCGCCACCCGCGAATTGCTGACCCGCCTCGGCCATCAACCGAAACGTTTCCTAGGGCAAAACTTCCTTGTCGACGGCAACATCGTACGTAAATCGCTCGAACTTGCCGACATCACCGCCGACGACACCGTGGTCGAAATCGGCCCCGGACTCGGCACACTCACCTCGGCACTGCTGAAAACCGGCGCCCACGTTTGGGCGGTTGAAAAGGATCGGGTACTCCACGAACACCTCTCCACCACGCTCGCCGTGGAGTTTCCCGCCACGCTACATCTGATCGAAGGCGACGCCGTCGAACAACCACTGGCCGGACTGAACGCCACCGACAAACCCGTCTTCAAAGTCGTTGCCAACCTGCCCTACGCCATCTCCACGCCCTGGATGGACGCCGTTTTCAGCGGGCAACTCCCCTCGCGCATGGTGCTCATGCTCCAGCAGGAAGCGGCGCAACGTTATAGCGCCTCGCCTGGTTCTAAGCAGTTCAGCGCGATCTCGATTTTCCTGCAAGCCGCCTACGATCTCGCGCCCGGCCACAAGGTGCCCGCCGCGTGTTTTTACCCGCGCCCCGACATCGAATCGTACCTGCTCCACCTCGTGCGCAAGCCCGCGCCGTTCGTTTTTTCCACCGAAACAAAAAAACTCATCCGCAGCTGCTTCCAACAACGCCGCAAACAAATCGCCTCGCTCCTGCGCGACCGACTGCCCGACCACGGTCAGGCCTGGCTGCAAGAACTCGCCACGGCTGGAGTCGGTCCTCAAGCCCGACCCGAACAAATCCCAGTCGCTCTTTGGACAAAACTTGCCACGGTTTGAAACACCCACACGAATGGGCAGTCACAATAAATTCCATGAATCCCCGCTTCACCTCCGCCCTACTTCTCGCCTCTGCCATCGCCTTCCTGCAAACGCTCACCGCGCACGCCCAATCATCCATCCTCGGCTCGGTTGAGGGCGACCAATACTATTCTCCCACCACGGCGTTTCACGTCACCATTCCCGACATCGCCGAATTGGACGGAACGATCACCGACACCGACAAAGTGGTCACTTTTCAGGACGCGTTCACCACGCATCAAACCATCGCCTGCTTCAAAATGGAGGCCACGCTCAGCAAGGAAGAAGCAACCCGTGGCCGCAAAGATTTCCTGATCTGGTTCTTTTCGAACTTCATCCAATCCGACTTCGTAAGACGCTACCCCGGCTCCCGCATCGAGTCCGCCCAATTTATCAAGAGCATCAACGACGGCGCGCTCCTGACCTATAACCTTTTACCAGGTGGCACGACGTTTCCTTCTCGGGCCCATATTTTTAAAGATAGCAATTCCACTGTCGCCAAACGCGGCAATCTGCTTTTCGTCAAAAATGGCTACGTCTTCATCATCAGCATCGAGCTGGTGGAAAAAGCGGTGGAACACTCCGCCTTCAACAAAACCGTGGCCGAAGAAGACGCCGAACTCCGCAAACGCCTGCTCGCCTTTCTCGACAAGATCACCTTCACCCCGCCGACAGCCATCCCGGGAACCGCCTCAACACCGCCAAAGCCCGCAGCCAGTTCAACCAAGTAGTCGCGTTTGATGACCACCCACACCGCAATCGTCATTCTGAGCGTGGGTGCGGTGGCTGGTTTGGTCAGTGGACTCGTCTCCAAGTCCAAAGGCAAAGGCTTCAACCTCCCCGTCCACCTCGTGGTCGGGATCATTGGCGGATTTCATGGACGCCTGTTCTTCGCCCTCGTCGGCATTTCCGCATCGAGTGCGATAGGTCACATTATCTTCGCCGGAATCGGTGCCGCACTCTTCCTGGCTGCCCTGCGCTTCATAAAACCCTCCTAGCTCTCCCGGTGTGTCTGCCACTTCGCGAACAACATCGCGTTTTGTACCTTTGCTCCTAATCGGAGCCGCCGCCCTGCTGCTCAGCGGCTGCGTGTATCTGCGCCTGTTGGAATTAAAAAAACAACTCACCCGCTTCGACGAGAACTTCACGGTTCCGCCCACCGAAGACCTTACCCTTCACTGCCTGCATCCCGTTCTGCGGCCCGACGACCTGCGCTGGCTCGGTGCCTCCCCAAAGACAATCACACCGCTCGACGACGGCGAAGTCTGGCTGATCCGCTGGGTCAAGGATCCCTCCCCCGGAATCCAGGAAAAATTCGAGTATGACATGGAATTCACGGCCCGATTTGTCGATGGACGCATGGTCGAGGTAGGCATCCCCAAACGGTACCTCGCCTATATTCCACGAGATCTTGTTTTAAACATGCTCCGTTCGACCGGCACCGCCAAAATCGACAAGGACAGCCGCAAGGCAGACGCCCAAACCGAAGCGCCCACCGCCGCGCCCATGCCGAATCTCAGCACGATCAAATCCATGCTCGGCGAACCCACCAGGCGGCAGGAAACGCCCGACCTGATCACGCACTTTTACCGCTACCGCCTGGATTTGGTAACCACGAACGCCAAACCCATTGAAGCCTCCTTTGTCTTCGATGCGGCCACGGGCGAGTTGCGCAAATTCACCGCCCGCCTCCCCCGCGGCACGCTCAATTACGATTTCAAGCCTGTCCGAGACCAACACCCGACTCTTTGAGCATTCGCCCCGAGTTGTTGAGATCGCAATCGCGATAAAAGCTTTGGAACGTACGCCAGGTTACCCACCCTGCCAAGCCGGTCGCGACAACACAGAGCAGCAATCCGGAAGGAGAAACCACGACAGAAACGTATTTCACCTGAACCATGATCACACCGATCAAGGAGCCAACTCCAAGAATCGTGCCCAATACAATCCGGGCGAAAATACCACGAACAAAATTGCCGCTGATCCAAAGAAAAATGGTCGGCAGCTGAATCGCAAACACCGCCAGCGGCGTACTCAACATCCGCGCTTCAAAGGGAACTCCCCCAACCCGGCTGGTCGCATAAATACAAAGTACGGTGGCAACAACGTTGGCTAAAAACACCAAGGTCGCCAACCAGCAAGCTTCGAAAAATAGACACGTGGCCAGACGTCCACGCGAAAGAGGAAATGAGCTCACGGGAATCGCCGCCATCGTCCCCGCCACCCAAGCCAGTCCACATGCACCAACCGGCAACAATGTGAAGAGTAACCACAACTGCGGCCAATCAACATTTTCACCACCCTTGCCCGAGTCCACTATCAAGCGACAAAACTGCGCGAGCGACCTCGTGCCTCCACTACCTTTGGTCATTGCATAGGCGAATCCGAAGCACAACGGAGCCAAAAACAGCCCACTCAACGCAAGGCCAACCACGTGTTTCAATTTACTAGTTCGGCCAATGCGGGCATGACGAATCACACGCCTCCAGTCGCGCAATGAGTCCGTAATCACACCGCCCCGCCAGTCGCGGCCCAGATTGATGTTTTGCCTCTGAGCAAACTGCCTTCCCTCGGCCTCAGCATGAAGCTTGATGTCGGTACCAACGAAAACCAGGGTACTTTGAGCGCAATAGAAGTTCGGATCGCGCCAGCGATCGCGGACGTTTTGCGCAGAAAACCCTCGGCGGAAACAAATCGTGGCGAAAGCCAAACCGCCGATGAAAAATGCCCAGGGCACCGTCTGACACGCCATCACTACCACAGAGCGCACTCGATCAGATACGACAAATCCCACAAAAATGAGCGCGAGTAAGACCCGAATAGACGCTTGCCGTTTTCTTTGGCTGTCGAGCACAGAAAGCGAAAGCCCGGCCACGATCAAACCGAAAAGCGCGATAGGTGGAATTTCGCCAACAAAAATCGCAGTAGGCACGAAGAGAACCACCGCCGCCACACCAACCGCGTAGAGGTGCCAACGCCGCAGCCTTTGACACGCATCAGGCAACGTCGGGAAA
This sequence comes from Verrucomicrobiota bacterium, assembly GCA_031404135.1. Lineage (GTDB taxonomy): Bacteria > Verrucomicrobiota > Verrucomicrobiia > Opitutales > Opitutaceae > JADKHC01. Next base: position 12,308 of record JANNHA010000020.1, read on the forward strand.
AAACTCCTGTGCATCACCTCGTGAATCGGCCCAACCAACAGGTTGCCCAGAACCACCGGACCGAAAATCGCAAGACCCAGCAAAAGTTTTCCCGAAGCCGGCCCGCGAATTAAGCCCACGAGATACACCAAGATGTACAGCACACCTGAGACCACGGCGAAAAACGTTCGACCGGGCCGGAGAATCTGAAAATAGGCGCGGGCGTTCATGGCGTTTTCTTTTTCTGACGGGTAATCAGCGGGAACATCTCATCGAGGTTCAGCGGACGCGTGCGGATCTCGGCGTGGTGAGCGACGGCGAAACGGGCAGCCGCTTCGGGGTCGGCGATGCGAACGCGCAGGAGTGCCTGGCGGGCGTCGCCTTGATGGTTGATTACGAACGGTTCGGTGAAGGCGGTCGGCAATGCGCCGTTGGCCGAAGTAACCGTCCATTCGGCGTAACTTTCCTGGAGTACGTCGAACGCGGAGTCTTCAACAATCTCGCCGGCATCGAGCGCCACGATCCAGTCCACGATCTTTTCAACGTCGTTGAGAATATGGGAGGAAATCACGACGGTGCAGCCGTCATCGCGCAGGAGTTCCAACAGAAAATCGAGCAGGCGTTTGCGCACAATCGGATCGAGCGCACTCATAGGTTCGTCAAGCAGCAGGAGCGACGGGCGGTGGCAAACGCCCAGGAGAATCCCCACCTTCTGGCGATCACCAGGACTGAGCTGCACGATCTTGCGCTTCGGGTCGACTTCGAGCGCCTCGATCACGCGGCGTTCAAGATCACGATCCCAGCGCGGATAGAACGATGCGTTGAAATCAAGATGTTGACGAACCGTCATCCATTCGAGGCATCGGCCTTCCTGTTGCACGAGACCAAGCCGCGTGAGCTGCGGCGTGTCGAGCAGCGCACTCGACGCCCCCAGCGTGATGCAAGTCCCTTCAGTGGGCAGCAGCATGCCGCTGGCGATATGGAGCAGTGTGGTTTTTCCCGCGCCGTTGCGCCCGAGCAGGCCGACGATGCGACCGGCAGGAATTTCAAGAGAAACGTTTCGCAGGGCGGTGTGTTCGCCGAAGCACTGAGTAACATTGCGCAAAACAAGCGGCGCGCTGACATCGATGGCGGTAACAGAAGTTTCGGAAGGGTTCATGATGTTTTAGGAGTCGAGAAGTTCGCGAAAGAGTTTGATCGCCTGAGCTGGCGTCACGTCGAGCTGACGCGCAAGATGCGCAGCGGCGTTGAGTTGCTGGCGCAAGGGATCGAGTTTGGCGGTTTGCTGAGCGGTAGCGGAACGTTCGCTCACGATGAGCGTCTGGCCACGTCGACGTTCGAGCACACCATCGTGTTCTAGCAGGCCGTAGGCTTTGCTCACCGTCATCGGATTCAGCGCGAGCTCGGCCGACAGCGCACGCGTCGAAGGCAGCTCCGCTCCCGGAACCAACAGCCCCGTCGCGATCTGGAGTTTGAGCTGATCCATGATCTGCCTATAAGCCGGCACGCCGTTGTGGTGATCGATGGAGAGGAGCGGTGGCATGAGATAACGAGCGACGGCGATTGGTGTATTAGGTCACTAATACACTAGTCAACCAAAATAATTTTCCTGGGTCATCACACCGTCACTTTGGCGTTTTGCTGGGCACACAAAACACGGCCGCCCACTGCTCCCGGCCGACGCGGATTTGAAATGCAGCGCGGCGCGTTGGGTAAATAACCGTCAACCTACTCAAGCCGAGCCGTCGACGCTCCTCATTTGCTTCAAACAGGCGACAAAATCCGCGGGTAGCGGACTGCGGATTGTCGTTGGGGTGTTCGTGACCGGATGGCTGAACACCAGCGCGGCGGCATGCAACATCGTGCGCGGAATGCGCAGGTTGACACCCGGAGCCGGCCGAAAATCGGCGAGACATTTATAGAGACGGGGCGAAAATGACTACTCTCCTTTGCGACTTCGCTTCTTTGCGTGAGAAACCTTTCTGTAAATCACGACCACCATTCCGCAGAAATAGTTATTTTCAACCCGTCCCTTTCTATGAACCACCTGTCCCTATGAACCACTTTTTCGAAACCAGCAACGCATACTAAATTTTAAAGCAGTGCATAATCTTAATTACCGCTGACAACATATCTTTCTCTCAGGACCTTTTCGACGGATTGAATCTGAACCTGAGATAAGAATTTAGATGCGTTTGCAATCGCCTCTGCGTCGTTCATTGTACGACTTTCATATTGAGCCTGGGAAACAGTCTTCGGCGAACTAGTTTTCAGTGCAAGGGATACGTTTGATTTGTAAAGCACGATGCCCAATTCTACTAGCGCTTCTGTACTTAGGGGCGCGCCATTTTCATTGCTCTTTATTGCTGCAGGAATTGCTAATTTATCTCTATACACAGTGCTATTATAAATTAAAGCCACTCTCTCCGCCATATCTTCCCCCACGAGCGCAATCAGTTGCTTTCGTGTATCTTCCCTAGTGTTAGTAATGTTTGAATCCCATAAAGGATCGCTCGCTTTTTTGAAATCACCGGAGGTTCTTTCGCTTTCTTTCGCAAAGATAACTGATATTTCTCGGATTTTATCTTCGGTCATGCCTTCCCGTTCCAAATAGGGCGATATTTTCCTAGCGATTACGTGATTCAGTTTCGATCGTTCAAGAATCTCACTGCGACTTGGGGCATTCTGTCTTCGCGTTTTCGCTTTATCAGATAAGAGGCGCAATTGGGTCATTTTCTCCGATATGGCAGGATCAGAATAGACAGGCCTGGTATTATCAGCGTTAGCGATACTCTTGGTGCTAGCCTCGGTTTTCCCGGCCGCTTTTGCATGATTCAAGGTGTTATCCGTAACGCCTAAATTTGCGGGTGCAGCTTCACCTATGGATTTCACATCCGCTGCGTCGCTTGCCCCCGCAACTGCGGATACGTTTTTGTCTTTTGAAATCAAAAAAATTCCAAGTCCCAACACGGCAACAGACCCAATTATGTACAACGGTTTCATCGGTAATGATTCCTTCGTTTTGTTATTTCTGTATTATAAGTTGAATCGATTGCGAGTTCGCCTGCACGGCAGATAAGCCGCCACCGTATCCGAGCGGGTGTTTCGATTATTCCGAAACGTTGGTTAAGGCCTGGCGCTGGGTGGTCGCGCTCCGAAGTTGCTTCGAACAAGCGACAAAATCCACCGGCAGCGGACTGCGGATTGTCGTTGGGGTGTTCGTGACCGGATGGCTGAACACCAGCGCGGCGGCATGCAACATCGCCCGAGAAATATGCAGATTAACACCCGGAGCCGCCCTGAAATCGGCGGGTCCGCCGTAAAACGTATCGCCCAAAATCGGCATTCCACCACCCGCCAGATGCACGCGGATCTGATGCGTGCGCCCGGTATGCGGCTGCGCCTCAACCAACACCGCACCGGTAAAACGTTCCAACACCTTAAACTCCGTGTGCGCCGGATCTCCGCCGCTTCTGACCGCGCCGAACTTGCTGGCCTTCCCCGCCCGCGCAACCACCCCGAGGCAATTCTTTACCTCCCAGGATTCAGGACATGAACTCCCTGCCAGACACAAAGCCTGATAGGTCTTCTGAATCGCACGGGTCGAAAAAAGCGCCGTTACACCCGCGTTGGCTTTTTGATCTTTGGTGAAAAGCACCACGCCCGACGTGTCGCGATCAAGACGATGGTGCAGCCCAAGGTACGGCGTGCCGCCATCGCGCTTTTGCAGAAAATCCTTGAGCAATCCGGCCACGTTGGCCCGCGTCTCGTCGAGCGTCGGCTGCGTCGGCAGGCCCGCCGACTTGTCCACCGCGATCAACCATTCGTCTTCAAAAAGGATCTGCGACGCGACGAGTTCGAAGCGCGGCATCACCGACCGAACCGGCTCTTTTCTGTCGTCGCCTTTCTTGCTAAACCGAGCCACATCGACAACCACCTCGACCCGCGCACCCACCGGCAAAGGCCGCGAAACCAGCCGCTCCGGTCGGCCATTGAGACTGACCACTCCGGCCTCGATCAGTTTTCGAACCTGACCGCTGGACACTTCGCGACCGAGCGCCTTGGGCAGCGACTCGCCGAGAAAATGATCGAGCCGGACGCCTTGTTGCGCCGAACTACTCCGCAGAGAATATTTTTGCACGCCCATGGCCCGCCATGCTGAGCCAAGATCCCGCCCATTGACAAGGGTCTCCCGGCAGAAGCCGCCCTCCCCAAAAACAAAAAGCGGGCGACGCACCCCAAGTGCATCGCCCGCCAAAACAAAATAACCTAACCCTAAAAGTCTGTTTAGGCGCCGGCCGAGATGGCGCTCGTCGGGCAACCACCTTCACAAGCAGCACAATCGACGCATTTCTCCGCATCGATGATATAGTGTCCACCACCCTCGGCGGCAGAGATCGCGCCCGCCGGGCATTGATCGGCGCAGGCTGCGCAAGCGGTGCATTTTTCGACGTCAATAATATAGGCCATGGTCGTATGAGTTGCGTTAAATATTGGATGAACGGCTGGACCACGAAACGGCTTCGCGGCGTTGCAGTCTGATTAGTTGAAACGTCATCTCGCATGCGAACTAAAATCCCCACCTGACGTTCACTCCACACGCCCTCCCCATCGACACCCCACTTTCACTCACCACCGCCGCCTAAAAATCCACCGGCTGCCGGCCGGCATTACCACGAACAAGAATGCTGCAACTATATTTCCTAGCGAAAATTACATTAATCCTATTCCAGCCATCCAACTCGGAATAACCGCCCCCGAAAACCGTAAAAATTGCCGAGTAGCATTTCTAATCGTGCAAATCTCCAACCCAACTACTTCCTTCGCGCACGCCCGGAACCACCCGCGAACTCCGTTGATGCAGATCAATCCTAGCCCAATCCCATCTCAAAACACACTCGCGGCTTTCCTGATTCCGATTAACCGTTCTTCCCTGCCCTCATGATTCGCATCGAGAACCTTTTCGTTTCCCCCGGTCACAACTACTTCGGCCACCACGGCCAGGCCGCCGGCGAACACGCCTTGCTCGAAGTCGGCGAAATCGAATGCGTCGCCCATCGCGGCATCCGCAACGATCGCTTTTTTGACTTCAAAGAAAACTACAAGGGCCAGATCACGTTCTTTTCGATCGAGGTTCTCGAAGCCCTGCGCCGCGAACTCAACCAGCCCACCGCCCAGCCCGCCGCCACCCGCCGCAACGTCATCACCCGCAACCTCGATCTCAACGCCCTCATCGGCACCGAATTCGAAATCCAAGGCGTGCGTTTTGCCGGTGCCGAAGAGTGTCGCCCTTGCTCGTGGATGGATGGCGCTCTCGGCCCCGGAGCCGAAGCGTGGCTCAAAGGACGCGGCGGCTTGCGCGCGAAAATTCTCACCGACGGTATCCTGCGCGCAGACCCGAAACCTCTCTGACCGCCAATCGCCCCCCATGCGCATCCTCTTCTTTGCCCACCTCAAAACCGCCGCAAACTGCGCCGAGGCTGAGATTCGCATCGATGGCGATATCGACGCTGGCCAGCTCTGGCAGCACCTGCTCGCACGCTTTCCTGAGCTCGCCCGCTACCAACGTTCCGTCCGTTTCGCCCGCAACGGCACTTACGCTGTCGCCGGTACTCGCTTTTCGGATACCGATGAGGTTGCACTTATCCCTCCCGTCTCTGGCGGTTGAACCATGATCATCGAAATCGCCATTGTTCACGCTCCCATCGTAGCCAACGAATCACTACCGCCAGCCCTCGCCGGCACCGTCGGAGCCGTGGCGACGTTTGCCGGTTCCGTGCGTGGCGACGAAGCCGGCCAGCCCATCAGCGCGCTCGACTACGAAGCCTACCAACCGATGGCCGAGCAAACCATGCGTGCCATCATCGAAGGACTCGGCCAACGCCACGCCTGCCTGTTCGTTCGCATCATCCACCGCATCGGGACGATTCCGGTGGGTGAAAACGCGATTCACCTGCTCGCCGCAGCCGTACACCGCGCCGAAGCCCTCGACATGATCGCCGCCTTCATGGACCGATTGAAACAGGATGTTCCCATCTGGAAAGTCCGCGCCCTCGACCTCCACGGCCAGATCCTCCCGCCATCGTCATGAGCCACGAACCACCAGCCCCCGGCGCTGCCGAACTCATCGAGCTCATCCAAAGAACTTGCACGCCCCTCGGCACGGAAAATGTAGCCCTCGCCAACGCCCTCGGCCGTGTACTGCGCGAACCCGTTTGCGCCACCGAGGACCAGCCCGCCTTCGACCGCTCCGCCGTCGATGGACACGTCGTACGCTGCGATGACCCTTCCACCCTCTTCCGTGTCGTCGACGAAATCCGCGCGGGCGACTGGAAACCGCAGCCACTCCAAACCGGCAACGCCATCCGCATCGCCACCGGCGGCGCACTCCCCGCACCCGACCTCCAGGTGATCATGAAGGAGGACACCGTCGTGGAAGGTGACTCGTTGCGCATCGTGCGGCGTACGTCCGAACGCCACATTCGCTTTCGCGGCGAAGACACCACCCGCGGCCACACTCTCATCGCCGCACCCACTCGCCTCACCGCCGGCGCGTTGGCCCTGTTAGCCAGTTCTGGCTGCCCCACGCCGTGCGTCACCCGCCTTCCCCGCGTGATCCACATCGTCACCGGCAGCGAAATCGTTGCGCCCGACGCAACACCCGGACCCGGCCAAATCCGCGATTCGAACACCACGCTCGTGCGCGCCTTTCTCCAAACCCACGGCATCATCCCCCGGCAGTTCCGCGTGCCCGAAGACGAAGCGGCCACCGAAACCATACTGCGCACCCAAGCGGAAACCGCCGACCTCGTTCTCATCTCCGGCGGTGCCAGTGTCGGCAAACACGATTTCACGCGAACCCTGCTCGAACGCGTCGGCTTCGAAATCCTCGTCAGCAAAACCGCCACCCGCCCCGGCAAACCACTCATCTTCGCCCAACGCGGTCCCGTCATCGCCTTCGGCCTCCCGGGCAATCCGCTCGCCCATTTCGTCTGCCTCAATCTCTTCGTGCGCGCCGCGCTCGAAAAATTCTCCGGCCTCCAGCCATCGCTGCTCTGGCGGCGCGGCGTACTGACGACCGACCTCGAAGCCGGCGGCAACGCCCGCGAAACCTTCTGGCCCGCACTTGCCCGCGAGGATAGTGCCGATCCGTTGCTCACGCCGCTGCGCTGGAGCAGCTCCGGTGATCTCACCGCCCTAGCGACAGCAAACGCACTCATTCGCGTCGAGGGCAACGCCTCTTCACTTGCGAAGGGCTCCACTGTCGCGTTCCTTTCCGCCTGAACGATCCCATGGCAGCTAAAAAACAAAAACCCTCCGCCAACTCCGGTTTTTCCCATCTCGATGCAACGGGAACCGCCCGCATGGTCGACGTCGGCGCCAAACCCGTGCAACACCGTCGCGCCGTCGCTGCCGCGCAACTCGTCTGCCAGCCCGCAACTATCCGCGCCCTCCAAGCCAAAGCCCTGCCCAAAGGCGACGTCCTCGCGGTCGCCAACATCGCCGGCATTCAGGCCGCCAAACGCACCGCCGAACTCATCCCTCTCTGCCACCCACTGCCGCTCAACCACGTCAGTGTCACCTTTCAAATCCGCAAAGACCGCATCGAAGTCACCTGCACCGCAGAAACCGACTCCCGAACCGGCGTCGAGATGGAAGCGCTCACCGGTGCCAGCGTCGCCGCCCTCACACTCTACGACATGTGCAAAGCCGTGGATAAAACCATGCGCATTGAAGGCCTTCAGGTGCTCGAAAAAATCAAAACATGAAAATCGGCCGCATCACCATCAGCGACCGCGCCAGCGCCGGCATCTACAAGGACCTCAGCGGACCCGAGATCGAACGGCTGTTGCGCGACGTCTTTGGCGCTGAAGCCCAGTTCGTCTCCGCCATCGTGCCCGACGAAATCCCTCAAATCGCCGGCAAATTGTGCGACTTCGCCGATCGCGAGCATTGCGATTTAATTATCACCACCGGCGGCACCGGCATCTCACCTCGCGACGTCACGCCCGAGGCCACCCGCGAAATCCTCGAAAAGGAACTACCCGGTTTTGGCGAGATTATGCGAATGCAATCGTTCGCCAAAGTCCGCACCGCCATTCTTTCGCGCGCCACCGCCGGCACGCGCGGCACCTCACTCATCGTCAACCTCCCCGGCAAGCCCTCGGCCGTCGCCGAATGTCTCGGCTTCCTCGCTCCTGCTCTGCGCGAGGGCATCGCCCACCTGCAAGGTGCAGATCCCCACACCAAACCTCTCCCAACCGCCTAAACGTCGCCATGGATTCCTTCGGACGCATTGTTGATTACCTACGCATCTCGATCACCGACCGGTGCAACGAGCGGTGCCTCTACTGCATGCCCGAAGGCTACAAGGGCTGGGAAAAAACACCGGATCACCTCACCGCCGAGGAGATTATTCGCGTCGTGCGTGTCGCCACCAGCCTCGGTTTTCGCAAATTCCGTCTGACCGGCGGCGAACCGCTCGTGCGCCGTGACATCGTCGAGATCGTGAGCGCGATGTCCGCCCTTCCCGGTGTCGAGTGTATCGGCCTCTCCACCAACGGAACCAAACTCGCCGCCCTCGCCGCCCCGCTGCGCGCAGCAGGCATGCGCACCACCAACATCAGCCTCGATGCGCTCGATCCCGCCCTCTACCACCGCATCACCGGCGGCGACGTGCACAACGTCATCGCAGGCATCCGCGCCGCACTTGCAGCCGGTTTTGAACGCGTGAAACTCAACTGCGTGCTCATGCGCGGCGTGAACGAACAAGAACTCTGGCCGCTCGCCTGCTTCGCCGCCGAACACGGCACGCCACTCCGCCTGATCGAACTCATGCCCTTGACGAGCACCGACGTGCTCACCGAAAAAAACTTTCTCCCCGTCGAACAGGCCATGCGCATCCTCTCCGCGCACGACGAACTCATCGCCGAACCTAACCAGCGCCTAGGCTGGGGCCCCGCCAAGTACTACCAATTCCGCCAAAATCGCTCGCTCGTCGGCTTCATCGGCGCGATGACCAACCCGCACTTTTGCGAGACGTGCAACAAGATGCGCCTCACCGCCGACGGCAAAATCCGCCCCTGCCTCGGCGATCACGGCGAACTCGATTTGCGCGAAACCCTCCGCCACGCCCCCACCGACGATGCCGTGCGTGAAGTTTTGCAGGCCGCCCTCCTCGCCAAACCGCGCGAACATCTCTTCCGCGAACAATATCGGCCCTGCCGTCCGATGACCGCAATCGGCGGATAATCGTTTCGCCGCCGTGACCGAACCAGACGCTACCGTTCCCTTCACCGGGGCTGTATTCGTCGGCGGACGCTCCACCCGCATGGGCCGCGACAAAGCCCTGCTCACCCTTCCCAACGGACTGACCTTGCTCGATCAGGCCGTTGCCACGCTCCGAACCGCTGGTGCCAGCCAAATCCTTGTATCCGTCCGGCCAGGACAGACCTACGGCCAGCCCGGTACCCGCGAAATCGCTGATGTAGCCGAAAACTGCGGCCCGCTCGCCGGCCTAGTGACGGCATTCGAAGCCGCTCAAACCGATCACATCGCCATGCTCGCCGTCGATTTACCTGCGATGACGCCGGCCTATCTGTGCAAACTGCTCGCCCGGTGTACCACCACGAGCGGCGCCGTTCCTCATCGAGACAATTTTTTCGAACCCCTGGTGGCCATCTACCCACGAACCGCCGCAGTCTCAGCGCGCGCCGCGCTCACCGCCGGCCGGCTTTCCCTGCAAGCCTGGGTGCACGAACTCGTAGAAACCGGCCAGATTCAACTCGTCGCGATCGAACCAGCCGAAACCGCCCTCTTCACCAACTGGAACCTCCCGGAGGATTATTCCGGCGCCAACGCGCCGTAGCCCTCTGTCACGGTTCGGCTCAAACCGACAAAAGTTTCCTCCGCCAGCGGCAGACGTCGGCCATGGAGATACACCACGCCCCACGTGCGCTTCAATTTCCGTCGGCCAAGCGGAAACGAGATCAACGCTCCGGTACGCAATTCCTCACGTGCAATCCACGCGGCAAGTACGCCTGCACCAAGACCGATTTTGACCAGTTCCTTGATCGCCTCCATCGACCCGAGTTCGATGTAATTGCTCAGCAAAATCTTTTCCTCGCGAAAATATTCTTCAACCAACCGAAAGGTATAGCTGGTTTTGTTGTACAAAATCAGCGTTTCCTCGGAGATCGCTCCACGCGACACTCCACCCGCCTGCGCCCAGGGATGAAGCGGTGCCACCAGAAAGCGGAGTTCGTCCTCGAAGAGCGGCACAAAATCAAATTCTCCGTCACCAGCGGGCATCGGCATGAGCGCGAGATCGATCTGCCCTGAGCGCAACAACTCCAGCTGCCGCCCATGATCGCCCGGTTCTATCTTGATCACACATTTCGGGAAGCTCTGCTTAAATTCACGCAACACCGTTGGTAAAATATACTGGCACGCCGTCGTGCTCGCCCCCACCCGGAGTCGGCCGTGACCCCAATTAGTTAATGTATCCAAACCCGTGCGCGCCGCCTCCATTTCCCGCAGAATCTTTTCGGTGTGCCGCAAAAACTGTTCTCCGGCCTGAGTGAGCAGTGCGCGTTTACCCACCCGATCAATCAACCGGCAGCCCACCTCCGTCTCGAGCGCCTTCATCGCATGACTCACCGCAGACTGCGTGAGGAACAAGTCCTTAGCAGCCAAAGTGAAACTACCGCGGCGGGCCACGGCTTCAAAGGCGAGCAGCTGACGGCTGTCGAGGGTGGTTCTCATGAATGAGCGTGATTCATTATTTTTATGAAATGTTTGAAGAGCAGTAATCGCGCCAATCGGCACGGCTGGCACGCCGACGGCTAAAGGCCTCCGCATATCCAATGTCTCTTTCCTTCACAAAAACGCCCGCAAGCCAGACCACGCGCCCCTTGCGTGTCGGCTTTCTCGCCCTGTCCGATGCCGCCCCGTTTGCCGTCGCCGAAAAACACGGGTTCTTCGCAAAACACGGTGCGCGCGTGCAGCTCAGCCGCGAGGTGGGCTGGGCCACCGTGCGGGAAAAAATCGTCTACGGCGAACTCGACGCCGCCCAGGCTCCCGCACCAATGCTTTGGTCCACCACACTGGGTCTGGACTCGGTCGCCTGCCCGGTCACCACCGGCCTCGTCCTCAATCTCCACGGCAACGCCCTCACCCTTTCCGAGCGCCTCTGGGCAGACGGCGTACGCGACGCCACGACCTTGCGAGACATCGCCCGTCACCGCAGCGGCGAGCGCAAACTCACCTTCGGCGTTGTATTCAACTTTTCCTCACATCACCTCCTGCTCCGCTCTTGGCTTCGCTCCGGCGGCATCAATCCGGATCGCGACGTGCGCATCGTCGTCGTTCCGCCCGCCCAGATGTTTCGAAACCTCTCCGCAGGTACAATCGACGGCTACTGTGCGGGCGAACCATGGAACACCCTCGCCGTCCGAGAAAAAATCGGCTGGTGCCCCACCTGGAGCGCTGCCCAGCAACCCGGCCACCTAGAGAAAGTCCTCATGGTCACCGAACGATTCGCCGAAACACGAGCCGACGAACACGCCGCGTTGATCGCTGCGCTCGTTGACGCCTGCGCCTGGTGCGACGAGCCCGCCAACCGCGAACCCCTCGCCCACCTCCTCGCTGGTGCCGGTTACATAAACCAGTCCGCACACATAATCTCTCCCGCACTCACCGGCCATTACGATTGCGGGCACGGCCGGATCGAAGCCATCCCGGACTTCCATGTCTTCCATGCAGGCCAGGCCAACCGGCCTTCATCCGCCAAAGCTTCAGTTATCCAACAAGACCTGATCGCCGCCGGCCTCCTGCCCTCCGGTGCCGTGACTAACCAGCTCACATGCCGCCTCTTTCGCGAAGATATCTTTAACCACGCAACCCGAACTAACTCACCGCATGAACTCGTCTCCTCTTAAAACCACCACCTGCATGACCACCCTCAACCGCCGCGATTTCCTCACCAAAGGTGCCGCCGGCCTCAGCGCCGCCGCCCTCTGGTCCGCGCTCGGCACCAAATCCTGGGCCTCCACCGCAGCCTCCACCTCCGAAGCACCCGAAACCACCGACATCAACTTCGGTATGATCGCCCTGACCGATTGCTCACCCATCGTCATCGCGCACGAAAAAGGATTCTTCAAAAAATACGGCATCAACGCCAAAATCACCAAGGGCGCCAACTGGGCCGCCATCCGGGATAACCTTTCAACAGGTTCGATTCAGGCCACCCACATGCTCCTCGGTATGCCACTCGCCTCGACCATGGGCCTCGCTGGTTCGCCCAAAAAACCCATGGTCGTTCCATGGCTGCTCAACCGCAACGGCCAGGCCATCACCCTCAAGACGGAGTGGAAGGGCAAAGTCGGTGCCGATCCGAAAGCCCTCAAACCCTTCGTTGACGAGGCCAAAAAACTTGGCGAACCACTCACCTTCGCCATGACGTTCCCCCCCGGCACCCATGCGATGTGGATGCGCTACTACCTCGGTGCCGGCGGCATCAACCCCGACAAGGACGTCAGCCTCATCACCGTCCCGCCCCCACAGATGGTCGCCAACATGAAAATCGGCAAAATGGATGGCTTCTGCGTCGGCGAACCCTGGAACGCCCGTGCGATTGCCGATGGCATCGGGTTCACCTCCGTCACCACCCAGGATATGTGGAAAGACCACCCGGAAAAAGTCTGCGCCTTCACCGAAGAATTCGCCGAGAAGAATCCCAAAACGGTCAAAGCCATCCTCAAAGCCCTGCATGAGGCCAGCGTCTGGCTCGACGACATGGCCAACCGTCCAGAACAGTGCGCCATCGTCTCGAAGGCCACCTACATCAACTGCGATCCAAAAACCATTCTCGGACGCCTCCAGGGCAACCTCGACTACGGCGACGGACGCAAAACGCAGGACGAATCCTACATGCATTTCAGCAAACGCAACTGCAACTACCCGCAGCCCAAGTTCGCCAAGTGGTTCCTCTCACAGTACCGCCGCTGGGGCCTCGTCACCGGCATTCCCGACTACGAGGGCATCGCCAAACGTGTCATGCGCGCCGACATCTACGAAGAAGCTATGAAGGAAATCGGCGTCACCCACGGCGGCCTCGACAACTCGCCCGATACACTCTTCGACGGCGCCACCTTCAATCCGGCCGAACCAGAAACCTACGCCAAGAGTTTCGCCGTGCACAGCCTCAAAGGCTGAGCCACACCATGAGCGCGAGCCCAACCACCCCGATCACCTTCCTGCGCGCCCTGCTGCTGCCCGCAGTCTGGCGCAAGGCCGCTCCGATCGGACTCGCCGTCGGCCTGCTGCAGATGGTGATCAACCAGGGCGACCACTGGCTGCGCCACGAGGTCAACTCCACCATCGTCATCAAAAGCATTCTCTCGCCGCTCATCGGATTAAGCCTGGCGGTTGTTTCGGCAGCGGCCTCACATCAGGGGAAAAGCAAAAAAACATCCACTCTATGAAATCCACCAAACTCGACTGGCTCATTTTGCCCATCCTCGGCATCTTGATCGTCCTCGGCACCTGGCACGCCCTCGCAGGCAAGAAGGTCGTCACCAAGGACGCCCAGGGAGAAATCGTGAGCGAGATGCGCCAGGGTGCCATTCCCGCGCTCCCGAACATCATCGAGACATGGGACTCCTGCAAACTCTACATCATGGAACCCTTCGCCAAGCGTGGCGAAATGGACCAGGGCATCCTGCGTTTCACGTTCTACTCGCTTGGGCTGGTCGCCGTCGGCTACACCATCGCCCTCATCGTAGGTGTACCGATTGGTTTTTGCCTCGGCCTGTCGCCCACCTTCGCCAAAATGTTTGACCCGCTCATCCAGATCCTGCGGCCCGTTTCACCGTTGGCCTGGTTGCCGCTGGGGCTTGTCGTGTTCCTCGAAGCGGGCAAAGAAGCCGGCACACTTGCCGCACTTTTCACCATCGCTATCTGCTCAATGTGGCCGACCGTGCTCAACACCGCCGTCGGCGTGCGTGCCGTCCCGCAGGACTATCTCAACGTCGGCCGCGTGCTGAAACTCTCCCGCACCAAGACCCTCTTCAAAATCCTCATCCCCGCCACGCTGCCCTACATGTTCACGGGCTTCCGCCTAAGTCTTGGTATTGCCTGGCTGGTTATTGTTGCAGCCGAAATGCTCACCGGCCGCCCGGGTGTCGGTGGCTTCCTCTGGCAGGAGTACAACTCGCTCATCTACGAGCACATCATCCTTTCGATCATCATCATCGGCCTCGTCGGTTTTGTCCTCGACCGGCTGATGAGTGTGGTGGAGAAGAAATTCAAGTCCGCCCTCTAAGCACATGGCCTTTCTAGAACTAAAAAACATCTCCAAGTCGTTCGGCGGCGCGCGCGTCATCGACAACGTCAACCTCACCATCGAGGAAGGCGAGTTTGTCGCGATCATCGGCTATTCTGGTTCTGGGAAAACCACGCTGGTCTCGCTCGTAGCCGGACTCCTGAAACCCGACACCGGCTCCCTCACGCTCGACGGCAAACCGATCAATGGCCCAGGCCCAGACCGCGGCCTCGTTTTCCAAAACTACTCGCTACTCCCCTGGCTCACCGTCCGCGAAAACATCAACCTCGCCGTCGAATCGGTCTTTCCAGAAAAATCCACCGGGGAACGCGACACCCACGTCACCCGCTACATCGAGATGGTCAAACTGGGTCACGCAGCCGACCGCCTGCCCAAACAGCTCTCCGGCGGCATGCGCCAGCGCGTCGCCGTCGCTCGCACCCTCGCCATTCAGCCCCGCATTCTCCTGCTCGACGAACCGCTCTCCGCACTCGACGCCCTCACCCGCGCCACCTTGCAGGATGAAATCACCCAGATCCGCCGGACCGACAATACGACGATCCTCCTCATCACCAACTCCGTCGACGAGGCACTCCTGCTCGCCGACCGCGTCATCGCCCTCACTCCCGGCCCCGGAGCCACGCTGGCCGAACCATTCGCGGTCGACCTTCCGCGTCCGCGTGATCGCAAGACCCTCAACCACGAGCCAGCCTACAAACACCTCCGGTCCAGAATCACCGAACAGCTCCTCAGTTTCAACGCCGCCCGCAAAACCACGCTCACCAAAAAACTAATTTTGCCCGACATCCTCCCTGAAGACCTCGACGCCCCCCGCGCCCACCGCCCACCGCGCCGCCCGGGAGAAATCAAAGAAGCCACCATCGCCTAGGTCAGACCGAGTCAACCAGCCACCGCCAAACGCACCCATGCGCCCTTTCCTGGAAATTTCCGCTCTCAACAAAACCTTTCCCACACCGAAAGGACCACTCACGGTCGTGGAGAATTTCAATCTTCACGTGCACAAGGGCGAGTTCATCGCCCTGATTGGCCATTCCGGCTGCGGCAAATCCACCGTGCTTTCCATGGTCGCCGGCCTCGCCGAACCATCCGAAGGCGGTATCATCCTATCAAGCAAGGAGGTCACGGACGCCGGACCCGACCGCGGTGTCGTCTTTCAGTCTCCGTGCCTGCTGCCGTGGTACACCGCGTTCGAAAACGTCATGCTCGGCGTCGACCAGGTTTACTACACAGCCACCCGCCTCGAACGCCGCCAGATCGCCGAATACTACCTCACCATTGTCGGCCTCGGCGAAGCGATGCACAAACGCCCCGCCGAACTCTCCCAAGGCATGCGCCAGCGCGCCGGCATCGCCCGTGCCTTCGCCCTCCACCCCAAGATGCTTCTGCTTGACGAACCTTTCGGCATGCTCGACGCCCTCACCAAGATGGAGCTCCAGGACGTGCTCCTGAACCTCTGGCAGCGCGATCAGAAAACCGCCCTCATGGTCACGCACGACGTCGACGAAGCCCTGTACCTCGCCGACCGCGTCGTTTGCATGACCGACGGCCCCAATGCCACCGTCGGCGAAATTATCGAAGTTAGTTTCCCGCGCCCGCGCTCCCGCAAGCAGCTCCTCGAAGATCCCGAGTACTACCGCCTCCGCGAACAGCTCATCGGTTTCCTCAACGAACGCTCCCACCGCCAGCCAGCGGCGCCCACGACACCACCGCCCACCGCCAAACCCGCCGCCCTCCTTCAAACAGCGTCAATCTCCTGAATTCGTCCGGCCTATTCGGCCCACCTTGATCCAGCTCATGTTTTTTAGCTAACAAGCTTCCCCGGGGAAGCCACGAGGCTTTGCCTTGCCCACAACCAACCGTCTTCAACCAAAACCACCCAGTACACTGCCACCATGAAATCCATCCTCCGCTCCCTTATCCTGAGCCTGACCACCGCGCTCGCTGTCACTCAGCTCTGCGCCCAGTACACGCCGTCACCTCCACCGCGTCCGTTCCCGGGTTTCCTCAACGAAAAACTCCGCGCCAGCGATCCCTACATGGCCGCTTGGGACTTCGGCGTAAACGTCCGGGCACGCGAAGAAGTCAAAGACAACGCCGGTTTCACCGACGCCGGCTCCAACTGGGATTTCTCCACCCGCCCGCAGGATGACAACAACAACTCCTACCTGCTCACCCGCGTCATGCCTCGCGTTGGCTACACTGGCAAATGGTTCGCCGCCACGGTTGAAGGCCGCTCCAGCTATTCGTTTGACGACGAACGCTACTCCCCCACCGCCCCGGGCAACGGCCTCGCCGAACGCGACGGAGCCATGGACCTCCACCAGGCCTTCGTCCTCATCGGCAACCACAAAAACTATCCCGTATCGCTAAAAATCGGCCGTCAGGAACTCGTTTACGGTGACCACCGTCTCGTCGGCCATTTCCGCTGGAACAACAATGCCCGAACCTTCGACGCCGCCAAAGTCCGCTGGCAGAACGCGCTCTTCGGCGTCGATGTCTTCACCGGCGGCGTGGTTTACAATGACCACAACAACCCCAACAAGGCTAACTCCCAGGACCGTTTCTCCGGTGCCTACTTCAACTTCCCCACCCTCTCGCCGCGCGAAATCATCGAAGCCTATTTCTTCGCCCGCAACGTCAGTCGCGGCATCGTCACCGACGATTGGAGTGGCGTCGCCGCGCCCTTCCGCTTCCCCGGAGCTCAGGACATCTACACCGGCGGCCTGCGCATCAAATCAAAACCCGGCGTCTACAACGCCTGGGACTACGGCGTAGAGCTTATGTATCAGTTCGGCAACCGCACGGCCGTCTTCCCCGCCACCACCGCCTCCGCCGCGCTCGCCGCTCCCCGCCTCGACCACAAAGCCTACGCCGCCGTGCTTCAGGGCGGCTACACCTGGGCCGAAAACAAGATGCAGCCACGCCTAGGCCTTTTGTATAGTTATGGATCGGGCGACAACAACTCGACCGACAGCAGGAGCAGCACCTTCCAGAACCTTTTTCCAACCAACCATCTGTTCTACGGTTATATGGATCTCTCCAGTCTGCAGAACCTGCACGACTTCCGC
Source organism: Verrucomicrobiota bacterium (assembly GCA_031404135.1). Taxonomy (GTDB): domain Bacteria; phylum Verrucomicrobiota; class Verrucomicrobiia; order Opitutales; family Opitutaceae; genus JADKHC01. The sequence continues at coordinate 29,699 of JANNHA010000020.1, forward strand.
GTCGCTTACACGTTGAAGCCGCTGGCGACCCTCAGCGTCTCGCTCGAAGGACACCTGCACTACCTCGCTCGCGCCACCGATTTTTGGTACAACGTCGCTGGCGCGCCCCGCAATTTCGCCGGGGGTGCCAATGCCAGCGGCGCTGGCTACGCGATCAATTCCAGTTACAGCAAAGAGGTCGGCAAAGAAATCGACCTCGTCGTTGGCTGGTCCGTCACCCACTACGCGCAGATCGAACTCTGCGTCAGCCACTACTTCCGCGGCAATTACATCAAACAGTCACTCAGTGCCGTCGGCTCCAAAGACGCCGATTACGCCTACTTGCAGGTTACGCTTAATCTCTAAAACGTCTTCATAACTCCTCCCCCGCGTCGGCCGCTTCCTCGTGAGGCGTCCGACTTTTTTATGCACCGACAATGAACCCCGCTCATCGTTCACCATAAAACTATTCAGATTATTTTTCGTTGAGATCCGCAGATTGGTATGACCGCTGCTAATCGTCGGCCTCATATCAATGAATATCGCTCAGTTTAAAAAATCCGGTCACTGGCCCACACTCGCCACGTCGTTTCTCTATTTCGACGTGAGTTTTATGGTGTGGACGCTCCTCGGCGCGCTCGGCGCCATGATCGCACCTGACCTCAATCTCACGGCCGATCAGAAATTTCTGATGGTCTCGACCCCGATCCTCGCGGGCGCATTTTTGCGCATCGCACTGAGCATGCTCGTCGATCGCATCGGTACTAAAACCACCGGCCTCATCGCCCAGCTCGTCGTCATGGCCAGCCTCGCGATCGCTTGGCAGTTCGGCATCCATACGCTCAACCAGGTACTGCTCCTAGGCGTAGCCCTCGGCGTGGCCGGCGCGAGTTTCGCCGTCGCGCTGCCCCAGTCCGGCCGCTGGTATCCGCCTCACATGCAGGGCGTCGTGCTCGGCCTCGCTGGCGCGGGCAACATCGGCGTTGTCATCGACCACCTCCTCGCGCCACGCATCGCCGCCGCTTGGGGCTGGCAGTCGGTTTTTGGCGCTGCCATCATCCCGCTCGCGCTCGCCTTCGTGCTCTACGCGATCTTCTCCAAGGAACCTCCCGGCGAATTCAAAAAGAAAAAACTCTCCGACTACTGGAAACTCCTCCGCGAAAAAGATGCCCACTGGTTCTGCTTTTTCTACACCATCAGCTTCGGCGGCTTCGTCGGACTCGCCACCGCCTTCGCGATCTATTTCAGCGACCAGTTCCACCTCAAGCCCGTGCATGCCGGCGAAATGGCCGCGTTCTGCACCTTGATCGGTGCTCTCGGTCGGCCCATGGGCGGTGCCCTCGCCGACAAACTCGGCGGCATCCGTTCGCTCGGCGTCTTCTACAGCATTGCCGCTGTCGCCATGGTCGTGGCCGCCTTGTCCACCAATCTCTGGCTCTGCGGTGCCGCGTTCTTCATCGCCTCCGGTGCTTTTGGCATGTGCAACGGTTCGGTCTTCCAGCTCCTTCCGCAGCGCTTCGCCAAAGACATCAGCGTCATGACCGGCCTCGTCGGCTGTGGTGGCGGTATCGGCGGGTTCCTCCTCGGCCGCCTCTTCGGCCTCTCGAAGGAATACAGCGGCAACTACACCTTCGGTATCATCTTTTTCGCCGGCCTTTGCCTGCTCGCGCTCACCGGTCTAGGCACGGTCAAACGCCGCTGGCGCACGACCTGGGGTGCCACCGCCGCAGCCAAAATCTAACCACCCACAAGCCCGGGCTCGCCTCCGCGTCTCGCACTCGCCAGCGTGAGTTCCCCCATGAAACTTCAGGTCACTTCTCACGGCCTGGCACGCAACCCCAGCGCCGTTTCCGACGACGCCACCTGCGTGCGCCAACGCGCCGAAACCACCGTCGTCGCCCTAGCCGACGGCGTCGGCTCCAGCGAGCAAGGGGGCGAAGCCGCCCGCCGCGCCGTCGCGATGATAACCGACTACTATCTGGCAAAACCCCAAACTTGGGGCCCCCACCGCGCCCTCTCCGAATTTCTCACCCAAATCAACCGCGTCTTCTTTCAGGAATCTCAGGCCCGCCACGGCTCCCCCGAACTCGTCTGCACCCTCAGCGTCGTCGCCCTCGCCGGCAACTGGCTCCACGGTTTCAACGTCGGCGACTCCCCCATTTACCTCTGGCGAAAAGATCGTCTCATCACCCTCTCGCAAAGTCATGCCCTCGCCCAGTCCGGCATGGAACACGTCCTCGCGCGCGCCGTCGGCCTCGAGCCTTCCGTTGAACCCCATTTTTTCGAAACCACCATCGAAGCCGGCGACGTTCTCATGCTCTGCTCCGACGGCGTGAGCACCGCACTCGCTCCCGAAACCATCGCCACCCTCCTTTCCCGCCGCACCAGTGCCCGCAGCCTCGTCAGCGCTGCCCGCGAGGCCGTTGAAAAGAAAAACGAACACCCCGACGACGCCAGCGCCATTGTCATTGATGTCATCTCTCACACCTGGAGCGCCCACACCGACAACCGCGCCCTCGAAATCCTCCCTCCGCTAAAAGCCGGCGACGCCATCGACGACTACCGACTCATTCGCCCCCTCCAAAACGGCGCGCCCGTCTGGCTCGCAGAGAAACACGACGGCACCCAGCACGTCCTGAAATTTCCACCCCAAGATGCCCGCGAAGACGACGCCCGGCGCGAAGGTTTCGTGCGCGAGATGTGGCAAGCCACCCGCATCGACTCACCGGATTTCGTGCGCGCCTTCGTCCCCGCCACCGGCTCGCTGCGCTACTACGTGATGGATTTCGTGGACGCGCCCACGCTGCGCGAATCCCTCCGCATCAGTCCGTTGACGGTCGAAGACACCGTCACACTCGCGCATTTTCTCCTGCGCGCCGCCCAGTTTCTCCTCAGCAGCGACCACGCCCACGGCGATATAAAACCCGACAACATCCTCGTCCTGCGCTCCGGCAAAGGCATCCGTTTCCAACTGCTCGACCTTGGCAGTGCGGCGGAAATATTCTCCGTCACCTCCCGCGCCGGCACCCCCAGCTACCTCGCGCCCGAACGTTTCAAAGGCGGCGCCCTTTCCGAACGCACCGAACTCTACGCCATCGGCATCACCCTTTACGAAGCCCTCACCCGAACCTACCCCTATGGTGAAGTCGAACGCTTCCAAACCCCGCGCTTCGACACCACGCCCAAGCGCCTCACGAGACTCAACCCCGCCACCCCCGCCTGGCTGGAATCGATCATCCTCCGCGCCATCGCCCCCGATATTCAGAACCGTTACCAGAGTTTTTCTGAAATGGCTTACGAGCTTTCGAACCCGGAAAAAGTCACTCCCTTCTACCGCAAGAACGCGCCACTCCTCGAACGCAACCCTCTGCTTTTCTTTAAGTTACTGAGCCTGTTATTTTTCATAAGCACCTTGGTGCTATTAATGAAACTATTTACGGCGGATCGATGAACCGTTTTCATCTTCTGGCTAAAAACTATTCAGCGTTTTAATCGGTCAGGCCACGGCTATGGCATCATGATTGCTAAACCGCCAGCGTGCCCAACGCCGCTGATCCACTTTCACCGCCAACGCCCTTCACCCCCGAGCAGAAGGAATACCTGCAGGGCTTCATGGCCGGCGCGTTGGCCTCGGGTGCCTTTCCTTTTGTCGGTACGACGGGTTCCGGTCAGCTCACCGCCACGCCCGCTTCCGCCACCTCGGGCAATCTCGCTATGCCGGCCGACACCACCGTTTACGGCACGCCGATCGACGAGCTCTGCAAAGAAGAACGCTGGAAGCTCGACGAAAACCCGCTCGATTCCTGGGAACGCCTCCTGAACCACTCACAGGACAACAAAGCCCCCGACGCCGAACACAACTACCGCTTCCGCACCCACGGCCTCTTCTACGTCGCCCCCACGCAGGACAGTTTCATGATCCGCCTGCGCATTCCCGCCGGCGAAATCTCCTCCCACCAGCTCCGCGGCCTCGCCTCCATCGCCGATGACCTCGGCGGTAACTACTCGCACATCACCACGCGCGCCAACCTGCAGATGCGCGAGTTCAAGCCCCGTGCCGTGGTCGAACTCCTCACCAGAGTCCAGGATCTCGGCCTCACCGCCCGTGGTGCCGGTGCCGACAACATCCGCAACATCACCGCCTCGCCTGACTCCGGTTTTGCCCCTCACGAGTTGATCGACGTCCGCCCCCACGCCCGCGCCCTGCACCACTACATCATCAACAACCGCGACCTCTACGGACTCCCGCGCAAATTCAACGTCGCCTTCGACAACGGTAGCCTCATCAGCGCCGCCGCCGACACCAACGACATCGGCTTTTTCGCCGTCCGCGTCACCGAAAAGTCCCTCTCAAATCTCAAATCAGAAATCGAAGATCCGAAATCGAAAATCGAAAATCCGCCCGCCCCGGGCGTGTACTTCCGCGTTCAGCTCGGCGGCATCTCCGGCCACGGCGATTTCGCCCGCGACACCGGCCTCTTGATCAAACCCTCCGAAGCCGTCGCCGTCGCCGCCGCCCTCATCCGCGTCTTCCGCGACCACGGCAACCGAACCGACCGCAAGAAGGCACGCCTCAAATACCTCCTGGAATCCTGGGGCGTTGAAAAATACCTCGCCGAAACCGCCAAGCGCCTCGCCTTTCCGCTCGTCAGCTTCCCGCTCGCCGCCTGCGAGCCCCGCCACCCGGTCGAGAAACACGGCTGGCTCGGTCCCCGCCGCCAGTCCAATCCCGAACTCTTCAGTATCGGCATTGGCGTCCCCGTCGGCCGCCTCTCCACCAAACAGATGCGCGCCCTCGCCGAACTCGCCGAACGCTACGGCACCGGCGAACTCCGCCTCACCGTCTGGCAGAGCCTCATCATCCCACACATCCCCGCCGCCGCCGTCGACTCCGTCTGCCACTCCGTCAAACGCATGGGCTGCTACACCGAGGCCTCACTCGCCGTCGGTGGCATCATCGCCTGCACCGGTAGCGCCGGCTGCAAATACGGCCAGGCCGACACCAAAACATCCGCCACCGCCCTCATCAAACACCTCGGCGACAAATTCCCCGAGCTCGATCACCCGATCAATATCCACTTCACCGGTTGCCACAATTCCTGCGCCCAGCACTACTGCGGCGACCTCGGCTTCATCGGCAGCAAACTCGCCGACGGCACCCCCGGCTACAACGTCATCCTCGGCGGCGGTATGGATCAGGAACAGGGCATCGGCCGCGAAATCTTCCGAAACATTCCGTCCACCGAAATCATCGCCCTCGTCGACCTCATCATCAGCGGCTACCTTGCCCGCCGCGCGCGCGGCGAAACCTTCGTCCAGTGGTCCCGCCGCCACCCCGTCAAAGAACTCCAGGAATTCTTCTCCTCCTAACGACCGGTTCCCCGCCGAACCATTCATCATTCTTCATTCTCCATTCTCCATTCGCTTCCAAATGTCCGTTCCGCTCATCCCCGAAACCGCACCCTTCAGTCCCGAACAGCGCGCCTGGCTCAACGGCTTCATGGCCGGAATGTTCTCCCGCGGCCCAGGTGCCAACAACTCAGCCGCAGCCCCCACCACCCTCACACCCCTCACCCTCGTCTTCGCCTCGCAGACCGGCACCGCCGAGCGCCTCGCCAAAAAGGCCGCAAAACTCGCCGGCAAACGCGGCTTCGCCCCCACCCTCCTCGACGCCGCCCAGACCACCGTCGAAAAACTCTCCCAGGAAAACGCCGTCCTCGTCCTCGCCTCCACCTACGGCGAAGGCGAACCGACTGATAACGCCAAAGCCCTCCTCTCCTCGCTCCGCGCCACCTCCGGCACACCATTTTCGAAACTGCGCTTCAGCCTCTGCGCCCTCGGCGATTCCAAATACGCCAAGTTCTGCCAGGCCGGCAAAGACTTCGACCACCTCCTCGAAAAACTCGGTGCCCGCCGCATCTCCGACCGCGTCGAATGCGATGTCGGCGAAGACGACAAATACACCAAGTGGCTCGACACCACCCTTTCCAATCTCTCCGCCACCGCCACGCCCGCCGCCACCGCCGACACCTCCGATGACGATGACGACGAACCGAAACCTTTCCTAGCGCCAGTTCTCGGCGTCCACCGCGTCACCGGCGACGGCTCCGCCAAGGAGGTCAACCACATCGTCTTCTCGCTCAAAGATTCTCCACTCACCTACTCCGCCGGAGACGCCCTCTCCGTCCTCCCCGTCAACGACCCCGCGCTCGTCAACGAAATCCTCGCCGCCCTCGGCTGCGACGGCGAGGAAGCCATCGGCGAAACCTCCCTTCGCCACGCCCTCTCGACGATCTACGATCTCACCAAACCCACCGCTGACCTCCTCACGCTCCTCCAGCTCCCGCCCAACCCCGCGCCCTTCCACGTGATAGACGCCTTGCTCGCCGCACCATCCGCCAAGCCCAAGGCCACCGCCTTCATCGCCACGCTGAAAAAACTCCAGCCCCGCCTCTACTCAATCTCCTCCTCCCCCGCCGCCCATCCCGGTGAAGTCCACCTCACCGTCGGGGCCGTGCGCTATGAAAACGCCCAACGTCGCCGGGACGGGGTTTGCTCGACGTTCCTCGCCGACCGCGCCCTCGCCGCTGGCAAAGTGTACGTCGGCGTCCACGCCAACAACAGCTTCCGCCTCCCAGAAAACACCGACACCCCTGTCATCATGATCGGTCCCGGCACCGGCATCGCCCCCTTCCGCGCCTTCCTCGAAGCCCGCGCCGCAACCAACGCCAAGGGTAAAAACTGGCTCTTCTTCGGCGACCAGCACGAGAACAGCGATTTCCTTTACCGCGACGAAATTCTCGCCTGGCAGTCCTCCGGCCTGCTCACCCGCCTCGACCTCGCCTGGTCCCGCGATCAGAAGGAAAAAGTCTACGTGCAACACAAACTCCTCGCCGCCGCCGCCGAACTCTGGGCCTGGCTCGAAGCCGGCGCGCACCTCTACATCTGCGGCGACGCCTCACGCATGGCCAAAGACGTTCACGCCGCCCTCCTCCAGGTCATCCAGACCGCTGGCGCCCGCTCCCCCGAAGACGCCGCCAAATATCTCGAAACACTCCAGACCTCCAAACGCTACCTCCGCGATGTCTACTGAGGCCCCATCCGCCCCGTCGTCGCCGCCCGCCGCCACCGGCTCGCTCGCCTCGTTCCTCGACGAAATCCTTGCCGAGCAGCAGCGCCTGCACACCCCCGTCGTCCGCGCCAGCGCCGCCCACGACCACTCAAAAATCACGGATCCAGAATCGAAAATCAAAAATCGAGAATCGAAAATCTTCAGTGACCTGATTCCACTCACCGCTCCCGGCCCCGGCGAACAGTACGCCTTCGAAGTTGATCTCGACGCCTGCTCCGGCTGCAAAGCCTGCGTCTCCGCCTGCCATTCGCTCAACGGTCTCGACGACACCGAAGCCTGGCGCGACGTCGGCCTCGTTCACGGCGGCACGACGGCCGCTCCCTACCAGCAGACCATAACCACTGCCTGTCACCATTGCACCGACCCCGGCTGCCTCAACGGCTGCCCCGTCGTCGCCTACGAAAAAGATCCCGTCACCGGCATCGTCCGCCACCTCGACGACCAGTGCATTGGTTGCAGCTATTGCATCCTGAAATGTCCCTACGACGTTCCCAAATTTAGCGAACGCCTCGGCATCGTCCGCAAATGCGACATGTGCCAGCAGCGTCTCGCCGTCGGCGAGGCCCCCGCCTGCGCCCAGGCCTGCCCGACCCACGCCATCAGCATCATCAAAGTCAGCACCACGACCCCCAACGCCGACTTCCTCGCCGCCGCACCGGACCCAACCTACACACGCCCAACTACCCGCTATCTCTCAAACCGCGAACGCCCCGCCAACACCACCGCTGCCGACGCCAACACCCTTTACGTCCAGCCCGCCCACGCCCCGCTCGCCGTGATGCTCACCCTCACCCAGCTCGCCGTCGGCCTCCTCGCCACCGCCCCCTTAATCCCAAACACCCCGCCCTTCCTCTCCCTTCCTCTCTCCCTCAGCGTCATCCGATCGCTTGTAACGTATTACGTTACAAACTACTCCGCGCACCTAACCCAGTTCACGGGCCTCGCGCTGCTCTTTGCAGGTCTCGGCGCGAGCGTGCTCCACCTCGGTCAGCCCACGCGCGCTTGGCGGTTTTTCCTGGGTCTGCGCACCTCCTGGCTCAGCCGCGAAATTCTTGTTTTCAGCGCTTTCGCTCCGCTCGCCCTCGCCACACTCCTCTGGCCCGACTCCGCTCTCCTCCACACGGTCGTCGCCCTCACTGGCTTCATCGGCGTCGCCTGTTCCGCCATGATCTACATCGACACCCACCGCCGCTTCTGGGCACCCCTCTTCACCAGCGTCCGTTTCCTCGGCACCGCAGCCATCGCCGCCTTGCTACCTATCCATCCGCCAGCGGCCATCGCGGCTCTGCTACTCAAACTCGGGGTTGAAATCTACCAGGCCCTTGGCCCCGGCACCTCCGCCCGTATCCAGCGCGGTCCCCTCCGTTCGCTTCTCGTCTTCCGTTTGCTTCTCGCCGCTAGTTCGGTCGCGGCCCTGCTCGCCCACCAGACCGTCGCCGCCTTCGCCCTCTTTGCCGCTGGCGAAATCGCCGAGCGCGTGCTGTTTTTCAAAGCCGTGGACGCGCCCAAAATGCCCGGACACCCTGTTTCGCCATGAACACCTCGATCGACCAGCTGCTCCACGCCCGCCAGGGCGACATGACTCGCGAGCTCGTGCAGCAGCCCGGCGATCTCGGCAATCTGCCCGCACGCCTCACGCCGACCTCGACCACGCATTCGATCTGCGGCTTCTGCAGCACGGGTTGTTCACTGGAAATCCACCTCGATGCCTCCGGTCAGGCCATCAATCTCACACCGAACAAAGACTACCCGGTAAACCTCGGCATGGCCTGCCCCAAAGGCTGGGAAGCCCTCACTCCGCTCGCCGCCCCTGACCGCGTCACCTCGCCGCTCCTGCGCAACCCCGCCACCGGCAAACTCGAACCCGTTGACTGGGCAACCGCCCTCCGCGCCTTCGTGGACAACTTCAAAGGCATCCAGTCACGCCACGGCCGCGCCGCCCTCTCGTTTCTTAGCACCGGTCAGATCGTCGCCGAAGAAATGGCCTTGCTTGGCGCTCTCGCCAAGTTCGGCATGGGCATGCTTCACGTCGATTCCAACACCCGGCAGTGCATGGCCACCGCCCAAGTTGCCTATAAACAGTCGTTCGGCTTTGACGCCCCGCCCTTCACCTACGCGGATTTCGAAGAAAGTGACACCCTCGTCTTCGTCGGTGCCAATCCCTGCATCGCCCATCCGATCATGTGGCAGCGCGTGAAACGCAACCGACACAACCCACGAATCATCGTCGTCGATCCACGCCGCACCGAGACCGCGATGCAGGCCACACTTCACCTCGCGCCTTACCCGAAAAGCGACATCACGCTCCTCTACGGCCTCGCCCGCGAACTCATCCGCCGCGACAAAATCGACCACGCCTTCGTCACCGAACACACGCGCGATTTCGCCGCCTTCGCCGCCTTCGTCGAAACCTTCACGCCCGGGCGCGTCACCCGCGAAACGGGCATCACCGCCGAAGCCCAGCAGCAGCTCGCCGACCTTGTCGCCAGCGGTAAGCGTGTCTCCTTCTGGTGGACCATGGGCGTCAACCAGAGCCACCAGTCCACCCGCACCGCGCAGGCGTTGATCAACCTCGCGCTCATGACCGGCAACATCGGCCGCCCCGGCACCGGTGCCAACTCCATCACCGGCCAGTGCAACGCCATGGGCTCGCGCCTCTTTGGCAACGCCTCGTCCTTGCTCGGCGGATACGAGTTTTCCAACGCCGCCCACCGCAAGCACGTCGCCAGCATCCTCGGAATCGACCCAGCCGTTATCCCCAACGACAAGAGCATCGCCTACGATCAGATTCTCGACGCCGTCGATCACGGCGAAATTCGCGGCCTCTGGATCATCGCCACCAACACCGCCCACTCGTGGATTAACCAGCACAGCTTTCACGAAGTCCGCAAAAAGCTGGATTTCCTCGTTGTGCAGGACATGTACGCCACGACCGAAACCGCGCAGATGGCCGACCTCGTTTTACCTGCTGCTGGTTGGGGCGAAAAGGAAGGCATCTTCATCAACAGCGAACGCCGACTCGGCGTCGCCCGCAAAGTTTCCCGCGCGCCCGGCACCGCGCTCAGCGATTTCGCGATTTTCCAGCTCATCGCCCAGGCTTGGGGCTGCGGCGAAATGTTCGCCCGCTGGTCCTCGCCCGCCGCCGCTTTCGGCATCATGCGCGAACTTTCGCGCGGCCAACCCTGCGACTTCACTGGCATCCGCGACTATAACCACATCGCAGATTCGGGCGGCATCCAGTGGCCGTTTACGGAGCGCGACGCGCTCCTAATGAAGAATGTAGAATGTAGAATGAAGAATGATAAGACCTCCGAACCTTCCGACCATTCTTCATTCTCCATTCATCCTTCTCCATTAGACGCGTCCGCGTCGCAAAGGCGCCTCTTTGCCGACGGCCGCTTCTACACCCCCGACGCCCGCGCCATCTTCCTCTTCGCCGAACCGGTTGCGTTGCCTGAGCCAACCGACACCGACTATCCGCTCCTCCTCCTGACCGGCCGCGCTTCGTCGGCCCAGTGGCACACCGGCACGCGCACCGACAAAAGCGCCGTTCTGCGAAAACTCGCCTCCCGCGCCCACGGTCTGGAAATCAACCCCGCCGATGCCGAACGTCTCGGTATCACCAGCGGATCAAAAGTCACCATCTCCTCACGTCGCGGCGAAGCCACCGCCATCGCCTTCGTTACATCCATCGTCTCCCCCGGCCAGATCTACATGGGCATGCACAGCCCCGAAGTGAACCGCCTAACCTTTCCGTCCTTCGACCCCCACTCCCGCCAGCCCGGCTACAAAGCCTGCGCCGTAAAAATCTCCCCTGCGTAAATTCGTGCCAAGGTAGATTCCGCCAGCGCCAATAACCATCAAACAGAGGAGCCTTCCTTCAAAGACGGCCCTTTTTCATTTCACCGTCGCGCAAACGCATCCGCCCGCTGGGCGTGCTGTTTCTCCAAGCTGCCGCACACCAATTCGCAGAGCGGAAAGATTGACGGATCCGCGATGGAATAGAAAACCTGCAACCCTTCCTTACGCCGCGCGAGCAACCCTGCGTCGGCGAGGGTTTGCAGATGTCGCGACACGTTAGCCTGCGTACCCTGAGTAATTTCAACCAGCGCGTTGACCGGTTTCTCGCCTGCAAAGAGCGCGTGCAACAAGCGCAGCCGCATCGGCTCACTAAGCACCGCAAAACGGCGCGCAACAAGCGCGAGAGCTTCATCAGTCATCAGACGGGCATTTTTAGCTTTGGCCATGACCGAAAGAAAGCATACGCTTGACATGATTTCAAGCATATGCGTATATACGCATACAGTGTCAATCCTCAAATAACCCACCTATGAAAACTGAATCCCTCGTTCGTATCGTCGCCGGAACCATGGTCCTAGTCAGCACCGCACTCATCTATTTCGTCAGTCCGTGGTGGCTACTCCTGAATGTATTCATCGGCCTCAACCTGATCCAGTCCGCCTTCACCGGTTTTTGCCCGCCCGAGATCTTGTTTAAAAAACTCGGCATCGGCAAAGTCGGCGGCTCGTGTTGTAACCAGTCCGACAAGAAGGAACCGTGAGGCCCTTGTTGTGAAGCTCGGCCAATTCGCACTAAGGCTCCTCCATTCGCGTCTAATCGCGTCTATTCGCGTTCATTCGCGGTTAAAAACTCCGTTCATCATGAATATTCCCCATCGCGTTTCCCTTCTTTTGATTTTCGCTGTCGCGCTGCTCAATGGTTGCAGCAAACACGAAAAGACAACCGTGCCAGCCGGCCCGTCGATCCGCGTTTCTGCCGTGACTGTCGCACAGGTGAACGAGCCCGAACTCGTTGCCTTGCCTGGCACAGTCCGCGCAGCTGATCGCGCCGTGATCTCCGCCAAGATCGCCGGAACCATCAGCGATCTACCTTGGGGACTCGGCCAACACGTAAAAACCGGTGTGACGTTGGTTAAGCTTTCTGCGCCCGAATTCGCCGCCCAAACCTCCCGCGCCCGCACCCAACTCGAACAAGCCGAACGCGAACTCGCCCGCGACCGATCACTGTCCGAACGCGGTGCCGGCACCGACGAAGCCGTTCGTCGCGGAACCGAACAAGTTCAATCCGCCAAAGCCGCTCTCGCTGAAGCCGAGGCGATGCTTTCCTACACCGAAATTCGCGCACCTTTCGATGGTCGCATCACCGCTCGCCAAGCCTATCCAGGCGATATGGCCCTGCCCGGTCAGATGTTGCTCACGCTCGAAGGCGAAGCCCGCTTCGAGATCGAAGTGGCCGTACCCGAGTCGTTCATCGCCCACGTAAAACTCGGCGACGCCATCCCCGTCGAGCTCCACAACGGCCGCGTTCAAGCCTCGGTCGCCGAAATCGCCGCCGGTGCCGACGCCGCTTCGCGGTCAGTGCTGGTGAAACTTCATCTCGCGGCCGATGCCCGTGTTTCCTCCGGCCAGTTTGTGCGGGCATGGTTTGCCGGTCCCGCCGTGAAAAAACTGCGTGTGCCGCGTAACTCTGTGACCTTGTTCGGCCAGATGGAGCGCGTGTTTGTAATCTCCGAGGGCAAGGCCCAACTCCGACTCGTTCGCACCGGCTCGCATGTCGGCGACCAGCTTGACGTTCTGGCGGGCCTTGACGCTGGCGAAATGATCGTCGCCGCTCCCACCGCCGCTCTGCGTGACGGCCAGCCGGTGGAGGTTCAGCCATGAGCGAATCCAAACAATACGGCATGGCTGGCCGGCTCGCGTCGTTTTTCATCGATTCAAAACTAACACCTATCGCTATCGCCGCCTCGGTGTTGATGGGACTTTTTGCGGTGCTGATGCTGCCGCGCGAAGAAGAGCCGCAGATCAAGGTGCCGATGGTCGACGTGATCGTTGCCATGCCCGGCGCCACAGCCGTTGAGGTCGAAAATCGCGTCACGCGCCCGATGGAAAAGCTCCTCTGGGAAATCCCCGGCGTCGAGTACCTCTACTCCACGTCGATGCCCGGCAGCAGCATGGTGATCGTACGCTACAAGGTCGGCACCGATCTCGAAGCCGCATTGGTTCGTCTCAACCAGAAGCTACAGACAAATTACGATCGCATTCCTTCAGGCGTCAGTTTCCCGATCATCAAACCGCGCTCTATCGACGACGTACCGGTGCTCGCCATCACGTTGCACAGCGCCAAGTACGACCACCTGACGTTACGACGCTTCGCGGCGCAAGTGGACGACGAGATCAAATCCATTCCACAAGTGGCCGAGACCACGCTGATCGGCGGCGTGCGCCGCACCGTGCGCGTTCAATTTGACCCAGCTGCCCTCGCCGCTCGATCACTCACGCCAGCGCAAATCGTCCCGGCGCTGCAGGCAGGCAACCGCCAGGTGCAAGCGGGTTCACGCGCTTTCGCCAACCAAGAGACATTACTAGAAACGGGTTCATTTATCCGCGACGGCGCCGATGCCGGTGCCGTCGTGATCGGCGTCTTCAAAGACCTGCCCGTTTATCTGCGCGATGTAGCCACCATCATCGACGGTGCGGCCGAACCCACCGACTATGTTTTGTTTGGAACAGGTGGCGCACAAGGCGGCACCGCTGAAGCCGCCGTTACGATCAGTCTGGCCAAACGCCCCGGTGCCAACGCCATCGACGTCGTCAACGACGTGCTAAAAAAAATAGATACGCTGCATGGTTCGCTCCTGCCGGCCGACGTTACCGTCTCGATCACACGCGACTACGGCCACACCGCAGCCGAGAAAAGCAACGAACTGCTCCTGCACATGGGCATCGCTGTGTTCGGCGTGGCGGTGCTCATCCTGATTTTCCTCGGCTGGCGCGAATCGATCGTCGTGCTGATCGCCATCCCGTCAACCCTCGCACTCACGCTGCTCGTGTTCTACCTTTATGGATACACGCTCAACCGTATCACACTCTTCGCCCTAATATTTTCCATCGGTATTCTGGTGGATGATGCGATCGTGGTGGTTGAAAATATTGTCCGCCACGTACGCCTGCCGGGCAACGAAAAGAAAACGCTCGGCCAGATCGCACTCGACGCAGTCGATGAGGTCGGCAACCCAACCATTCTCGCCACCTGGGCGGTCATCGCCGCCATCCTGCCAATGGCCTTTGTAGGCGGCCTGATGGGCCCGTACATGCGGCCGATTCCGATTGGTTCGACCGCAGCCATGCTATTTTCGATCATAATCGCCTTCACCATCACACCCTGGGCGGCGATCCGTGTGTTAAAACGCCATACTGCTGGCCATGGCCATGCCGCATCGAACGACCACGACCATGCGCCGGAAGACTGGTCCACGCGGCTCTATCACCGCGTGATGGATCCGTTGCTGGGCAACGTGCGCTGGCGCTGGGCGTTTCTGGGCACGATCATATTTCTACTCCTAGCTGCCATGGGCCTCGTCGGTATCGGTGCCGTGAAGATCAAGATGCTGCCCTTCGACAACAAGTCCGAGTTTCAGGTCATCATCAACGCGCCCGAAGGCACCACGCTGGAACAAACCGCACGCATCGCCAGCGAAATGGCGGCCGCGATCCGCAGCGAGCCCGAGGTGCGCGATTACCAGATCTACGCCGGCACGGCTTCGCCTTTTAACTTCAATGGCCTGGTTCGGCACTACTTCATGCGTCGCGGCCCCCATGTCGCCGACATCCAGGTGAACCTCGTAGGCAAGGGCGAACGATCCGACCAGAGCCACGCCATCGCCAAACGCATTCGTCCGCGCGTCACCGCCATCGCCGCCAAATACGGTGCTGCGGTTGCGGTGGCTGAAGTGCCGCCCGGTCCTCCGGTCTTGCAAACGCTCGTGGCCGAGATCTACGGCCCGAACGAGGAAACGCGCCTCAAGCTCGCGCAGCGCGTTCGCCATGTCATGGAGAAATCCGCCGGCGTGGTCGATGTTGATTGGTACGTTGAAGCCGATCAGCCTAAGGTTCGTTTCGTGATCGATAAGGAAAAGGCCGCGCTGCACGGCATAAACGCCACAACCATCGCTCAGACACTCCAGCTCGGTGCACAGGGCATGCAGGCCGACTTGCTGCACCTGCCCGGCGAACGCGAGGACGTAAACATCGTCTTCGAGCTGCCGCCCTCCGCACGTTCACAGCCAGAATCGCTCCTTTCACTTCGCGTGCGCTCCGATCAAGATCCCGCCGCCCCCTCAATTCCCTTGAGCGAACTCGTCCGCATCGAACGCACCACCGGCGAACGCAGTCTCCATCGCAAAAATCTAAAACCGGTGACGTATGTGACCGCCGATGTCGCCGGCATTGTTGAAAGCCCGGCTTATGCACTCTTCGCGATGAACCGCGAAATCGCCAAAATCGATGCGCGCGAGTTCGGCGGCACCGATGCGAAACTGAACGTGCTTAACTTTTCGCTCCCCTTCGACGACACCCAGCCTGCGATGAAGTGGGACGGCGAGTGGCACATCACACTCGAAGTTTTCCGCGATCTCGGTCTGGCCTTCGCCGTGGTGCTCGTGCTCATCGCGATGCTCATGGTCGGCTGGTTCCGCAGCTATGTGACGCCGCTCGTCGTCATGGCCGCGATTCCGTTTTCGCTCATCGGCATCCTGCCGGCACACTGGGCGATGGGCGCATTTTTTACCGCTACGTCGATGATCGGCTTTATGGCCGGCGCGGGAATCGTGGTAAGAAACTCCATCATTCTCGTCGACTTCATCGAACTGCGCCGCGAACACGGGCTCTCGTTGCGCGAGGCGGTGGTTGAAGCGGGCGCCGTGCGCTTCCGCCCGATGCTGCTGACCGCCTTGGCGGTGGTCGTTGGTGCGAGCGTGATCCTGGCCGACCCGATTTTTCAAGGACTTGCGATCAGCCTGATGTTTGGTGAAATCGCCTCGCTCCTGATCAGCCGCATGGCCGTGCCCGTGCTCTACTTCATGGCTAACCAAAAGAACGAAAAAACGAACCCTAACTCATGACCATCGGACAACTTCTCTTTTACACGGTTCTGGCCGCGATCTCTTTTATGATGCTGCGTCCGCTGCTTTTCGGCGGCCCGCGGATCACGCCCTTCGAGGCGGCTGCGCAAGTCACCGCTGGCACCGCCGTGCTGATCGACGTACGCGAACCCTCTGAATGGGCCAGCGGATCGGCCGCACCCGCGGCCCTGCTTTCGCTCGGCGATTTGCGTGGCGCACGCCGTGAATGGAAGCCTTATCTCGAAAAGAACAAGGACAAGGTCCTCATCCTTTATTGCGCCTCCGGCATGCGTTCGGGCACGGCGGCGAGCACGCTGAAAAAGGAAGGCTTCCGCGTAGCGAACCTCGGCGGCTTCGGCCGCTGGACGCAGGCCGGCCTGCCCGTGAAATAAGCTTTCGAGCCCGCCGTTCGATCTATTCGCAAGAACTAAATAACTAGCCGCTGCCCGCCAACGCCAGCATCAGTCGTGAGCGGGTCGTCACCCCGGCCTTTTTAAACATCCGGTGCAGGTGAAATTTCACCGCGTCCACCGATTTCCCGAGTTCGCTCGCAATCTCCTGATTACTCATGCCCTGCTGCACGAGATTGGCCACCTGCCGTTCAGCCGTCGTGAGCGAATCCATCACCGGACTTTTTGCACTCACAGGCCCCGAGGCCGGACCTTCAAACTGCACGATAAAATTGGGCAACGCCAAGCCCGAGAGACCCGCCACGCTTAAACGCACGGTCGCATAATGAGCTGAAACCGTCGGGTGGCGCACCTGATGCGTTTTTCGCAGACGTCCCGCTCCGGGTTTCTCAATCCATTCAGCACGGAGCCGTTCGCAAACCGTCAGAATATCGATAGGCAACGGTTCCGGCCGGCGACTGAGCTTGAGCTGTTTCCGGCCCTCGTCGTTCCAGGCTAAAATTGACGTCCGCGATGCACGATTATACCAAACTACTCGCAACCGGGAATCGAGCATCACCGTGCCCAGATGATAATTCCGCAAGGCCAGTGAAATCCCGTCGAGCAGACCCCGCGCGAGCAACCGCTCACTGAGCAGCGTCCAGGCATTGTCGATATAACGGCGAACCGCTTCCAGTCGCTCGAGTTCAGCCTGCTCAAATTCCTGCGAGACCGACCTGCGATGCACCGAAAATGCCAGCGACATCGGGTCCGCATGTTCGCCGATAAACAACAGAACCGCCTGGGCCGAGTCCGTCTTCGTCAAAACCTCACGTCGATAGGACTCCAGTCCTTCTTCCGAGGAATAACCCATTCCGGCGCGAACGACCAATACCTTTTCCCCAGAACTAATTTCGCGGCGAATGTCCTGAAAAAGCCCGGCCTTGCGCTGAACAAATGGCGCTTCCCAAGGCCGATCACGAGAATCGTGGGCCACAAAAACGCCGCCCGCCGACCTGCGCCGCAACGCGATCGAAAAATCTCCCACCTCATCAGCGCTCAAGAGCGCCAAAGCGGCCGAAACAAAGCTTATGGCATTGTTCGCCATATAAAGCTTCAACACCTGACCAAGGACAGGGCTCTCCGGAAGAGCAAATGAATCAAGCGCGACCGATGTCATAAGCATTCCATCCCACAAGAACTATATATGATACAAAAAATTACTAATAGCATGGGTTGTGAATTATAATAGAAAGCGGACCTAATGTTTTATCTCCGACGCCTACAAAATCTCACCTAAAGTTAGGAAGACCCGCGCCACGTTCAAGTATAGTATGTAACTGCATTATATATGTAAACGAATTGCATGAATATACAGGGGGCTTTCGTGTTAGAGAATTGCATTAATTGTCTTAAGGTTGGTCCTATATTTAATATCACCGCTCGGTTCACAAAATAGTATCACTCAGCTGACTGCCTAACTTCTTTATTCAAATCTGGTTCCGCCAAAATCGTTCAACGTTTTGTTTCGCATCACCCCTAACCAAATCAAATCACTTATATTCATTCGGGTATTCTAATACGAATCAGGGATTTCACAAACAGCGTGAGGCTTTAGTTCATTTCAAGTCGCCCGCCCGGTAACGCCCGGACCTGCACGTGTTTTTGTGCTGGTTTCGATCCCTCTGAAATCCCTGCCAGCTGCATCACAGGAGTTCACTTTTACCTACGCCAACTCGCCGCATGGCCAATCACCTCGCCATCCATTCTTTCTGCCAGTCGCTTTGCGATTACCTCTCGCAACGTCACGCAACGTACGTTCCTCCGCTCGGCATTCCCGCGCTGCCCACGGCCAACTTTGCCGTCCTCAGTTCCTCGAAGTTCAGCTCCACCGACAACGTCCAGGACGAGTCCAACTCCACCGTTTCGCTCTTCCTCCACCGCATCACCATCAACAACCACTTGCGCAACGCCCGCACGGGCGGTGCCACCGGACCGCTCGGCCTCGACCTCCATTTTCTCCTGACCATCTGGGCCGACAAAGCCGATGAGGAGCACATCCTGCTCGCCTGGACCATGTATGAGCTGCATCGGCACGCCTACCTCGACACCAGCTCGCTCAGCGCGGATGCCCACTGGGCCGTTGACGAACAAATCAATATCGCCCCCGTGGAACTCCCGCCCGAAGAGATGGCCCGCATCTGGGAAGCCTCCCATCGCGGCTACCGCCTCAGCTATCCTTTTGTTGCCCGCGTCATCCGCATCAGCGACGAAAAAGGCATCTCCACCACGCCCGTCGTGGCCACGCGCTTCACCTACACCGACAACCTCAAGGAGACCGTGCCATGATGAAGGAACGCGTCGACAATCGTGTGCTTGGGGCCGTGCGCTGGATCGACGCCGTCACGCTCGCGCCCATCCCGTTTCCCCTTGTCGCGAGCGGCACGCAGGTTCGTTTCACCCGCAATCTCAGCGGACTGAGCGTCATCACCTACGCCGAGGGCCTCACGGACTACACGCCGCTTTTCAGCCTCGACGATCTGCCGCTCGCCGACGTTGTCGTCACCGGTTCCCTCGCTCGCGCCGGTCAGGTGGAAGATCCCTCGGGTAACTACCTGCCGACGAAATTCTCGCTCAGCCTCCCGCGTAACCCCAGTCCCGAACTCGTCGGTCCCAACAACGATCAGCGCCCGCCCGATTCCCTCTTCACGCCCATCGAGATCGGCCTGCTGCCCTCGCCGTCGTCGCGTGTCGCCCCCGGTTTCGCCCAAGTCCGCGTGCTCATTCTCGACGCCGATTCCAATCCGATTCGCAACGCCCTCGCCCGCGTGATGGCCACCGCCGACAACGCTCGCCTCGGTTGCGGACTCTCCGATTCGCGCGGCGAAGCCCTCGTCGCCATCCCCGGCCTCAAACATTTCGCCCCCGGCGACACCGAAGACGAAGTCGTCACCGTCGTCACCGAGGCCCGCCTCGAAATCATTCTCCCCGCCAACGCCGACCCCGTGGTCGACTGGACTGTGCTGCGCGATGCCGTCGTCGCCGCCGACAACACCGACCCCGAGCTCCTCAATCTCAAACCCGGCGCCTCCTACAGTCGCCGTTATCCCTTTACGACCTAAGCCGAACCGGCCGCGGACGTCACCTCCAACATTAAATCATCAAAAACATGCCAGAATACCTAGCGCCCGGAGTGTTCGTTGAAGAGACCAGCTTCCGGAGCAAATCCATCGAAGGCGTCAGCACCAGCACCACCGCGTTTGTCGGCCCGACCCGTTCGGGGCCTGTCGGCCAAACTCCCGAACTCATCACCAGCTTCGCGGAATTTGAGCGCGTGTACGGTGGCCTTGCCGATCTATCCTACGCTCCTAACGTCAACTTCATCGCGCACTCCGTGATGGCGTATTTTAATGAAGGTGGTGCCCGTCTCTACGTGGCCCGCGTCGCTGGCGCTTCGACCACCGCTGCCACCGCCGACCTCTCCGTCGGCGAGACCTCCAAGTTCGTCAGCCGCTTCCCCGGTGCCGCCGGCAATGGCACTGCCGTTATCGCCATTCAAGGTTCCGCCACCTCGATTGCCAGTGCCGCCGCCGCGATCAACGGCAGCGTCATCCGCGTCAACAGCAACCCGGCCATCGTGTACGTTAAACACAACGGTTCCTGGCGCACCAGTGCGGATGCCGCCTACACCTTCGTCGGCACCGATGAAGCCAGCGGCATGGAATTGCTCACCCTCCGCGTCGTCACCACCAGCGCCGACGGCCACATCACCGAGTACGACGGTCTCGGTCTCGACTCCCAGCACAAGCGCTACATCGGCACGATCCTCGCAAAAAATCCCGCCACGCGAGCAGATCAGCTCGCCCAACAATTCGCCTTCGACGTCGCCGCCAGCGTGTCCGCCTTCGAACTCCTCACGGCCTCCGCGCCCGACGCGTCCAGCACCGTCAAAACCGTCGCCCTCACCGGCGGCACCGACGTCGCTCCCTCGCTCAACGACTACAAGGCCGCCTTCGCCATCATCGAAGGGATCGACGACGTTTCCATCGTCGCCTCGCCCGGCTACACCGAACAAACCTCCACCGCCGACGGCATTGCCCTCGAGCTGATCTCCCACGCCGAGAAACGCCGTTCCTACCGCATCGCCGTGCTCGACGTTCCCTCCAAACAGATCGTCGGCGGAGCCAAAGCCTACAAAGGCAAAATCGACTCGAAATACGCCGCGCTCTATTACCCGTGGGTCGTCGCACCGAATCCCGATTTCAACCCCGCCAATCCGAACACCCCGGCCGAGCTCACGCTCCCACCCTCCGCGTTCCTCTGCGGCATCTACGCCCGCAACGACAACGAACGCGGCGTACACAAAGCGCCCGCCAACGAGGTCGTTCGCTCCGCTCTGCGCTTCGAGCGCCTCGTCAACACCGGCGAGCAGGAAGTCCTGAATCCGCTCGGCGTAAACTGCCTGCGCTATTTCGCAGGACGCGGCAATCGCGTCTGGGGCGCCCGAACCACTTCCTCAGACCCAGAATGGAAGTACGTAAACATCCGCCGTTACTTCAACTACCTCGAACACTCCATTGACTCCGGCACCCAATGGTCGGTCTTCGAACCCAACGGCGAACGTCTCTGGGCCAACATCCGCGACACCGTTTCGAGCTTCCTCTTCAACGAATGGGTCAACGGCGCCCTCCTCGGCGACAAACCTGAGCAAGCCTACTTCGTGAAGTGCGACCGCTCCACCATGACCCAGAACGACCTCGATAACGGCCGCCTCATCTGCCTCGTCGGCGTCGCCGCGATCAAGCCCGCAGAATTCGTCATCTTCCGCATCGGCCAGAAGACCGCCGACGCCCGCACCTAATCCACCCTCTACAACTAAAAGGTAACTTATGCCACGCAGCACACCTTACGGCGCCTTCAACTTCTCCGTAAATCTCAACTCCCCCGGCATCGATCCGGCCTCCGAACTTGGCGGCTTCTCCGATGTCTCCGGCCTCGTCACCGAAACCGTCATCGCCGAATACCGCAACGGCAACGCCAAGGAAAACCACGTCAAAAAAATCCCCCTCATGCACAAGGTGGGTGACGTGACCCTCAAGCGCGGCGTTGTCGATTCCGGTGAGTTCTTCGCCTGGATCAAAGACACCCGCGAAAAGGGCTACGTCGCCAAACGCGACGTCGTCATCACCCTCAAGGACGAAACCGGCGCCGACGTGCGCAAGTGGAAACTCCAGAGCGTCATCCCCCTCAAATACTCCGGCCCCACCCTCGCCGGCAAAGGTGGCGACGTCGCGATGGAAGAACTCGTCCTCTCCTCCGAAGGCATGATCATCGAGTAAGCCGGAACCAACCGACATGTCAGGCCTCCTCTTCAAGGACGCGCAGACCGCTGCGACGTCGTCGCCAAACCGCGCCGACGTCGTCTGCTTCATCGGCTTCGTCGGCCGACGCGCCACCCCGCTGCCCGCCCGCCTCAAGTCCTGGCTTCAGGACCAGGGCTGGCGGCCGCGCGGCACACCCGTGGCCGACTACGACCCACTGTTCAACACGCCCGTCCCGCTGGATAGCTTCGAGGCTTTTGACCACCTCTTCGCCTGGGAAACCCGCCCGCCTCAACCGCACGCGTTTCCTTACACCACCTGGTTAGGTGCCGCCGTGCGCTCGTTCTTCCGCCAGGGCGGCGCTCGCTGCCACGTCGTGCGTATCGACGATCCCGATACGTACCGCACCCTCGCCGCGTCCCCCTCGCCCGCCGAGAAAGCCGCCTACCTCGCCAGCCAGCAGGAACGCCTGGGCCAGTTGCTCCCCGGTTTCATCGGCGGCACCACCACGCCCACGCCCGCTGATCACAACTCGTGGAAAGGCCTCGGCGTCCTCCTCGGGCTCGACGAAGTCGCCTTCGTCTGCTTGCCCGACCTGCCCGAACTCGTCGCCGACACCGCGCTCGAACCCTCTGGCCTCGCGCCGATCAAACCCGGCCCGGAAATCTTCGTCGACTACACGCCAGAAATCATCCTGCCCAAGGATGAAACCCGCCAGATCTCCTCGTCGCCCGCGTGCACCGAAGCGGGTTATCTCGCCTGGCGCCGCGCCGTGCGCTACGCCGCCCGCTTCATCCGTGATCGCCGTCGCGATGTCGAACTCGTCCTCACGCTCCCGTTGCCCTCGCCCGACCTCAAGCGCAACTACACCGCCAATCTCGACGACGCCAACGTGCTCGGACTCGGCAAAGACCAAACCCTCAACGAACCCGACGGCATCGCCAGCGCCTTTGTCCAACTCACTTACCCGTGGGTGCTCACGCCTGGTTCCGAAGCCCTGCCCGGCGGACTCGAACCACCCGACGGAGTTTTTTCCGGCGTACTCGCCCGCGCCATCCCTGAACTCGGCATCGCGCACAGCATCGGCCGCCAGTTTCTTCACGGCGTCCACGGCTTCGAGCCACCGCTCGCCGGCCCCGATCTCGAACTCGACACACCGAAAAACGGCGCGCCCGCGTTGATCCACCGCGTCTCGCTGCTCGGCCCGACCCCCGACGGCAACCGCATCCTTTCCGACGTCACCACCAGCACGAGCAAACCCCACCGCCCCGCCCCCGTCGGCCGCCTCACCGCCGCCATCCTGCGCACCTCGCGCCATCTCGGCGAAACCGTCAGCTTCGAACCCTCCGGCGCAGCCCTCTGGCAAAAAATCCGCGCTCAACTCAACCGTCTGCTCGGCGATTTCTACACCGCCGGCGCACTCCTCGGCACCTCGACCGAAGAAGCGTATTCGGTCCGCTGCGACGAAACCACCACCACGCAAAACGACCTCGATAACGGACGCGTGATCGCCGAGGTCCGTTTCGCCCCCGCCCACCCTGTCGGCCTCATCACCGTTGTCCTCTCGCTCCGCGAAGGCACCGTCACCGCCGTCGGTTCACCCGCCTGATCGCCATGCCCGACCTCGAAGCATCACCCGTTGGCAATTTCCGGTACGAACTGGTTTTCTCCGAGAACCGCCTGAAAAGCGACGGAGCCATGCCCAACACCGAAAAAGCGGTCGCCGGTGGCGCGTTCGCCGAATGCAGCGGCCTCGAAGCCACCATGGAACCAAAGGTCATCAAAGAGGGCGGCCTCAACTACGGCTCACACCAACGTGTCGGTACCGTTTCGTTCGCCACCGTCATCCTCCGTCGCGGCATGACCAGCAACACCGACCTTTGGAAATGGTTTCTCAAGGTCACTCTCTCCGGCGCCTACACGCATCGCATGGACGTGAAAATCCGTCACCTCGATTTCGACGGCACGACCGTCCTCCGCACCTGGCAACTCGACCGCGCCCTGCCCGTGAAATTCAAATCGTCCGACCTCAACGCCAAGAGCGGTGAAATCGCCATCGAAGAACTCCACCTCGTTCACGAAGGCCTCGGCCTCCAATAAGCCATGATCGCCGTTCCCAACAACGTTAAGGCCAAATTCACCTACGATAGTTCGGCAGGCAAGCAGAGCTTCGACGTCAATTTCAACCCCTCGTCACTCGACTATTCCATTACCGCCAACAGCCAAGGCGACGGCGGCAAAGCGCAACAAACCACCGGCGCGGCCAGCGCGAAACTCAACATGGAGCTCATCTTCGACACCACCGACACCGGTGACGACGTCCGCTCCAAAACCAACAAGGTCGAGCTCATGCTCCAGACCAGCCCCGGCAAGGGAGATAATCCTCCGCCGCAGGTCCTGAGCGAAGTCACCTTCGAATGGGGCGCCTTCCTCTTCAAAGGCCTCGTCGACTCGTTCAAGCAGACGATGGATTTCTTTTCGCCCGACGGCATTCCGCTCCGCGCCGTCGTCTCCCTCTCGATGGCGCAAAACGACTACAAGTTCGACCAGCAGGGCTCCGGCAAAACCGCCAATGTCGACCAATCCCTCGACGTCCCCGGCGGCAATCCCTCCGACCTCGCCGCCGCCGCCGCCGGCGACCCGACCGGAGCCCGCGGCATCGCCTCCGCCAACGGACTCGAAAGCCTCCGCGCCGGTGCCTCCGTCGGCATCTCGATCGGCGGCAGCGTTTCCATCGGCGCCGCAGCCTCGTTCTCCGCTGGTGCCAGTGCCAACGCTGGACTTGGTGCTGGCCTTGGGTTCGGTGCTTCCGCTGGAGCCGGCCTCGGCCTCTCGGCAGGCGCAGGCATCTCCGCCGGGGCAGGCATTTCCGTCGGAGCCGGAATCTCCGCCGGAGTCTCCGCCAGCGCGGGTGCCTTCAGCGAACTCCACACCTCGTCCACCGCCATCACCGGAAAATACCTCGATCCCTCCCGCCTCCTCACCGCCGCCTCCGCGCCCGGCATCGCCCCCGGCGCGCTCTTCGACGTCACCGGCAAAGCCATCGCCCAAAACTCCAGCACCTTCAAAGCCGAAGTCGGCACCACCAGCGGCCTCCGCTTCGACGACAACTAACCCATGGCTATCATCTTCGACGAAGTCTCCGCAGAAATCGCTCCGCCCGCTCCCACCGCCGGCGCCGCCGACCGCTCCGGTGCCGCCCCCACGCCCCCGGTCGATCCACAATCCGTCCTGCGCGAACTCCAACGCATCGCTGAACGCGCCGCACGTCTTCACGCCGACTGATCCGCCATGCCCCCGCCCGATACCGAACGCTCCTACGTCGCCAATCCGACCGTCCGCCTCGACGGTCAGGAGAACGAACGCATGGCCGCGCTCATTACCTCGATGGTGATGAACGAACAAGAGGGCGGGCTCTCGTCACTCGAACTTCGCCTCACCAACTCCGCCTCCCTAAACGAAGGCGGCGCCGAATACGCCTTCGACGTCGGCGGCGAACTTTCCCTCGGTGCCGAAATCATCATCGGTGCCGGCGATACCGCCGCTCCCGTCGAGATTTTTCGCGGCATCGTCACCGGCATCGAAGGCGTCTTCAACAAAGACACCCCGCCCGAACTCATCGTCCTCGCCGAAGACGCCCTCCAAAAAGCCCGCTGCAAACGCCGCACCAAAGTCTACGAAGACCAGTCCCTCGGCGACATCGCCCGCGCCATCGCCAGTGACCACGGCCTCACCCCGCAAATCGACGGCCTCGACCAAAATTTCGGCACTCAGGTCCAACTCAACGAAACCGACCTCGGCTTCCTCCGCCGCCTCCTCGCCCGCGTCGACGCCGACCTACAGATCGTCGGAACCGACCTGCAAATTTCCCCGCGCGCCAACGTCCGCCGCGGCGAACTCGAACTCGCCCTCGGCGGCGAACTCAAAACCGCCCGCGTCCTCGCCGACCTCGCCCACCAAATCACCAAATCCACCGTCAAAGGTTGGGATGTTTCTGGTGGTTCGGCCATGGACGGCGAAGGCGAGGAAAACGCCCTCGGGCCCGGCACCGGCAAAAAAGGCGGCGAAACCCTCAGCGACACCCTCGGCGAACGCACACACCACAGCTGCCACCACTTCACTTTCAACCAGGACGAGGTCAACGCCGTCGCCACAACCGTTCGCAATCGCCGCGCCCGCCGCTTCCTCCGCGTGCAAGGCGAAACCACCGGCTCGCCCGCGCTCCGCGTCGGCACCCACGTGAAACTCACCGGCCTCAGTACTTGGTTTTCGAATACATTCTACGTCACTTCGGCGCGCCATCTCTACGACATGAGCGCCGGCTATCGCACCGAATTTGAAGGTCAGTGCGCCTACCTCGGAGACACCTGACCCATGCCCGCCATCGATTTCCACGACGACGCCCGCCACGCCTGCCACCTCGCCAAAGTGGTCAGCGTGCAAGACCCCGATAATCTCGCCCGCGTCAAAGTGAAACTCCTCACCCTCGACGGTGAAGGCGACGCCGAAATCTGGGCCCGCGTAGCCGTTCCCTTTGCCGGACCCGACAGCGGCGCGCTCTTCATTCCCGACGTCGACGATGAGGTCGTTATCGCCTTCCTCGCGGGCGATTCCCGCTTCCCCATCGTCATCGGCAGCCTCTGGAACGGCGCGCAAAATCCACCCGAACAATTTAGCGGCGACAAAGTTGACCGCTGGACCATCACCGGCAGAGCCGGCACCCGCATCGCCATCGTCGAAACCTCCGCCAGCAGCGCCAAAATCGAATTCTCCACGCCCAACGGCGTCAAAGGCACCCTCACCGACGAAAGCGGCGGCAGTATCAAGTTTGAGGATACAGGCGGCAACAGCATCACCATCGACTCGCAAGGCATCGCCCTCCAAGCCTCCGCCAAAGTCAAAGTCACTGCCGGCCAGGTCGAAATCTCCGCCGGCATGGTCAAAGTGGACGCCGGCATGTCGAAATTCTCCGGCGTCGTGAAATGCGACGTCCTCCAAGCCACGACCGTCATCGCCACCACCTACACCCCCGGAGCCGGCAACATATGGTAAATGTCGCCACAACAGAAACTGACTGCGGCCACGAAGCCGAACTCCACGGTGCCTGGCCCGTGCGTGGCGACGGCGCGCCTTCGATCATCGAGCGCAAAGACGAAGAATTCATCCCCGCGCTCCTCGAAGAACTCGTCGGCGACAACCCCGCCTCAACCGTTCCCACCCACCGCCCCTCCTCCTCCGGGGAAGTCCTCCGCCTCTTCCAGCCCGTTCACCGCGTCTTCAACCTCGCACTCCTCGAGGCCCACTGCACCACCTTCGGCACGCCCCGCCTCGACCCACGCAAAATTGATTCCTCCGGCCTCGTCGTCCGCCGCGTCCGCACCCAACCCAACGGCACCAAACGCTACGACGCTTGGTGCGCCACCAAAAGCCGCATCACCGGCTGGGTCGAACTACCCAACTTCGACAGCGACGACCACCGCCGCGACCCCGATCCCGCCCGCCGCCCGCAGACCCGTTATACCGCCGATCCCGCTTTCGACCGCCGCCAATTTGGCAGCGGCGACCGCACCGCTGAAGAAACCACCTCGCTCTTCGTCGCCCCACCCGAAACAGTCGCCACCACCACTCGTACGCTCCTCTACGGCGTGATTCCCGTCACCAGCTCCTCCCGCGCCGGTGCCATGCCGAAAGGCGAAGAGCCCCCCGCCGCCGATTGGGCCGCGCACCTCTCGCTCCTCCTCAAGACCAACAACAACTCCGTCAGCATCACTTGGCCCGCGCCCGCTGAGCCCGCCGTAGAAAGTCCCACCTATCTCTACGCGAGCGACCTCGCCCGTTTTCCCATTTCCCTGCCCGACCAACCTTCGAGCAACGGCGCCAACCGCTTCATCCTTCTCGTTCGCCAGATCGCGCAGGAGTTCAGCCTTCTCCGCCCCGCCAACGAAGACACAGCCACCGCCCTGATCAACGAACTCAACGAGCTCACCGTCACCCTCGTCGACAACTCCACTCGTCCCGCAGGCAATTACCTCAAAGCCGCCGCCAATATCTATTTCGCGCAACCTTCCCCCACGCCGACGCTCACGCCCGCCGTCGCGCTCCCTCGCCCGAAATCCTGGCCCGCCGTCCCGAGCACCCTCGCCTCACGGCTGCTCACGCGTCTCAAACAAATCTCCTCAGAAATCGAGCTCTCCACGTTCTCCTCCGAAAACAACGCCGGCCGCTTCGACGACCCCACGGCCCGCTACGTCATCCGCGCCTTTATTCGCGTGAAGCAGCCCTGCGATTGCCCGCCCAAGATCGTGTGGAGCCCCTACAGCGAAACCTTTAGCATCGCGCCCTGGTTCGAGTCCGGCCCCGGCGGCCCCGTGCCCATCGTACTCCCCGACATCACGCCGGATTTTCTCAGGAAAGCCAAACCCAACGTCGCGTTCACCGTCCCTGCCAATATCGCCAACGTCCTCAATCAGGACGCAAAAAAGTTTTTCGATGGCAGCGCCGGCAAGGGCTCCGGCTTCACCCTCGACTGGATCTGCGGCTTCAACATCCCGATCATCACCATCTGCGCCTTCATCGTCCTGAACATCATGTTGAGCCTCCTCAACATCATCTTCTGGTGGCTCCCATTCGTGAAGATCTGCATCCCCTTTCCCCGTAAAAAATGAGCACGCTTCCACCCATCGGCTGGCCCCTGTTGCCGCTCCCCGACGAGGGCGGCCAGCTCAACTGGCCCACGCTTGAACAAAGCGTCGCCCAGCAAATTCGCGTCATTCTCCAGACCCGCCCCGGCGAACAACTCATGCGTCCGTCGTGGGGAGCCGGTCTGGAAAATTTTCTCCACGAACCCAACACCCTCACCACGCACCGCCGCATCCGCGACTTGGTTGGCTCGTCCCTCGCCCGCTGGGAACAGCGCATCATCGTGGACGACATCGCTGTGGCCGCGCCGCCCGACCAACCCGGTCAGGTCCGTGTGGAAATCGCTTACCGCCTCCGCCGCACCGGCGCCTCCAGCCGTCTCGGCCTAACCCTCGAACTCGGAGCCTGATCCCGATGCCTATCCGCGTCCCCTCTCTAGACGATCGCTCGTACCAAAACCTCGTCGACGAAGTCCTCGCCCGCGTCCCGGCCCACACACCGGAATGGACCAATCCCGTGCCCGGCGATCCCGGCCGCACCCTCGTCGAACTCTTCGCGTGGCTCACCGACACGCTCCTCTACCGCGTCAACCTCATCCCCGAGCGCCAGCGCCTCGCCTTCCTCCGCCTCCTCGGCGTCAAGATGCGCGCCGCCTATGCCGCCCGAACCGTACTCTCGATCCAATTCGACGCCCCCGACAACACCGCTTCGAAGTTCCTCCCCGCACTCACGAAAATCAAAGGCCCCTCAATCTTCGAACTCCGCTCCGAAGTCACCGTCCTCCCCATCGTCGGCGAACTCTACTGCAAACGCCCACTCAACACCGCCGAGTTCACCGAGCTCAGCCCAAAGATCGCCCAGCTCTCCCGCCTCTACCCAGTCGACACCAACAAACCCGCCGTCCCGTATCTCACCACGCCCGTTTTCCCCGGCGGCAAAGCCGATCCCGACGGCTTCGACCTGATTCAAAACACCATCGACCAGGCCCTTTGGTACGCCCTGCTGGTTCCGGCCGAACAAGCCGCTGACTTCGCCCCCATTCGCGAAAACGTCAAAACCACGCTCGGCAAAAGCGCCTCCAGCGGCCCGCAATACCTCAACATCGCCTTCTCGCCGAAACTCTCCCTACCGGCCTTTGCCGAGGACATCGGTGAACGTTCCCCGATTCCCTTCACCTGGGAACTCACTACACCCGATCCAGCAAAACCCACCAAAGGCGTCGCCTACCTTCCGCTCACCGTCGTCAGCGACACCACCCAAGGCCTCACCACCGACGGCGTCATCCGCCTCAGCCTCCCGTCGAAAGACTCCTTCTTCGCCCCGCCCAACAACGTCCGCGACGACACCGACGCCGGCACCGGCGACAAACCTCCACGCCTTGACGACGAAATCAAATCCGCTCGTCTCGTCGCCTGGCTCCGCCTGCGTCCCGCCGTCGATCTCGACTCGCTCCCCATCGCGTGGAGCGGCATCAACGGCGTCGAAGTTGACCAGCGCCAGACCACCACCGGTCTCATCGTCGGCCAGGGCACCGGCCAGCCAGACCAATCACTCACTCTTCCTAACGGTGGTATCGAAGAAGAAAGCTTCAGCCTTCAGGTCGAGGAAGCAGGCCTCGGCTACCGTCGCTGGAAGCGCATCGCCAGCCTCGCCCTCGCCGGCGTGCAGGAAGCCGCTTACGAACTCGATCCCGAAGCCGGCACCGTCCTCTTCGGTGACGGTGTGCGCGGAAGAATCCCCGCGCGGGGCGCTCGTTTCCGTATCGAACGCATGCGCCTCGGCGGCGGCGAAGCCGGCAACCTTTCCGCTGGTTCGCTCACTCAGGTCCAGCTCTCGCCCGCGCCCATCCCCAAACTGAAAGCCTTCCAACCACTCGCCTCCACCGGTGGCCAGAACGCCGAATCCCTCGCCGAGGCCGAGAAACGCATCCCCGCGCTTTTCCGCAATCGCGACCGCGCTGTCACCGCCGACGATTACGAAAAACTCGCCGCCACCACGCCCGGCGTGCGCGTCGGCCGCGTGGAAGTCTTGCCCAAATTCAAACCCCAGGAACGCCGCAGCGACGTCCCCGGCGTCGTCTCCGTCATGGCCTTGCCGTACCGCGCCGGTTTCGACGCACCCTACCCCCGCGTGGATCGCCCGTTCATCGAAACCGTTTTCAAATACCTCTCCGACCGGAAACCGCTCGGCACCGAACTCTACGTTATCGGCTGTGAATACGTTCAGCTCGCGATCTCGGTCGGCATCGACAACCCCGGCGGCAAAGAGGAAACCAACACGGCCGTCAAAGACGCGTTGAAACGCTACCTCTACTGCCTCGCGCCCGGCGGCCCGCAAGGCCGTGGCTGGCCCCTCGGCCGAACCATCAAACGCCGCGAACTCGAAATCGTCGTCTCGCGCATCGAAGGCATCGAGGGCGTTTCCGGCCCGAATCTTTTCCTCCAAGTCGGTGGTGTCTGGCAACGCCTTACCGCCGCCAACGACAACGTCGAGATCCCTCTCCAGCCCTGGCAGCTCCCCGAACTCGTCGGCGTCATCGTCGCCGAAGGTGAAGCCCCCGTGGAGTTCAAATCACCCGCTCCCGCCAAAGCCAACGACGGCCTGGCGATTCCCGTCGTCCCAGAAATCTGCTGAGCAAAACCCATAAGTCCCCGCCCTCCCATCAGTCCCATCTCCACCCATGGACTCTAACGGTCAACGCTTCTGGCTCGCCCTCGGCGGCACGCCCTGGAAACCGGACATCCCCGGCACCCTTGAGCTGCTGCCCGCGCACCTCCGGCTCGCCAGCCAGACCAACACCATCGCGTACCCGGAAACCCCCGCTGACGCGAAAGACCGGCTCAAGCTCGTCCCCGCCGCCCGCGACACCTTCGGCACCCGCGCCTTCCTCGCTGCCGACAGCCTCACCGTCCGCGCCACCGGAGCCTTTTCCGAACCGGAATCCACCGCTAACAGCCCCGTTCTTTACACCGCGACCGCACCCGTCACCGACCTCGCGCTCGGTTTCGACAACTTCCTCTACGTCGTCACCGACGGCAAAATCCAACTCCAGCCGCTGAGCAATCGCTTCCCCCCGCTCACCCTGACGGCCGCCGGCTTCAGCGCCTGGCGCATCGCACCCGCTCCCGACGGCGGTCTCTGGGCCCTGGATCGCACCAACAAAAAAATCGCCCGCCTCTCCGGCCGGCACTGGCCCAAAGCCCCCGCCTTCCGGGAACCACCACCCACCGCCTTTCTTCCCACGCAGGAAAATTCCAATCCGCCCACGCTCACCGTCATTCCCGACGGCTGGCTCACCGCCGGTGAAGACCCCGTCGCGCTCGCCTGCAGCCCCGAAGGCCGCCTCGCCGTCCTCGTATGGACCGCCACCGGACCACGCGTCCGCCTCGTCGACGCCTCCGGCCGCGCCGGCCCGACCGCCACGCTCAAACTCCTGCAACAACCTTTCGCCATCGCCTGGCTCTCCGACGACCGCTTCGCCGTGCTCGCCGCTGGCGTCACCGAAGCGATCACCTACTCCTGGCGCGAAGGCGAACTCTTCCCCAGCGGCGACATCCACCCGCTCCGCGACCACGACGGCGGTCCGTTCCTGCACGGCACAACGAGCACCGTTGAATACCTCTCGCACCAGCCCACCAAAGACCTGCCCAACAATCTCCGAACCCGGCCGCTGATCGCCCTCGCCCTGCCCGCGCTGGCCAAAAACGCCCTCGGCTCGCTTGCCACACCTTTCGACAGCGGCCTCGGCGACACCGCCTGGCACCGCCTCTACATCGAGGCCCATCTGCCGCCCGGCACCGGCTTCACGATTTTCGCCGCCGCCACCGATTCCGACCTCCCTGAGTTCGCGCCCAAAACCGACGACTGGTACCCGCACCACTTCGGTGCTGCCGAACCAGCCAACCGCCACGAACCGCGCGCCGCCTGGGTGCCGCAACCCTCCGAACTTCCCGGCCAGCCCGGCTTCACCGACGAACCCATCGCCAGCAACCGCAACGGTCTCTTCACCGTCCTCCTGCAACGCTCCAGCCGCCCCGTCCGCACCCTGCGCGGACGCTTCCTTCATCTCCGTATCGAGCTGCGCGGTAATCTCCGCAACACGCCCTGCATCCACGCCCTCCGCGCCTACGGCCCGCGCTTTTCCTACCAGGACAAATATCTCCCCGCGCTCTACCGCGAATCGCTCTTCGGCCCCGGGGCCGAAACTCTTTCCAAGGGCCAAAACTCCACCCGCGCCGATTTCCTCGGACGTTTCCTCGCCAACTTCGAGGGCGTCCTCACGCCACTCGAAGACAAGGTCGCCGACAGTTGGCTGCTCACCGATTCCACTTACACTCCCGACTCCGCCGTCGAATGGCTTGGCAGTTGGATCGGCGTCGACTTCCCGCCTTGGTATCCCGCGCAGCAACGTCGTCGGCTCCTGAAAAATGCCCCCGAACTCTTCCGCACGCGCGGCACCTTGAAAGGCCTGCGTCTCGCCCTCGACGTCGCTACCGGCGGCGGCGTCCAGACCGGACGCATCGTCGTTGTCGAAGACTACTGGTTCCGCCGTACGCTTCAAACCGTGCTCGGCGTGAAGCTCGATCGCGAAAACGATCCGCTCCTTGGCGGCAGTTTCATCTCCGGCAACTCCAAGGTCGGCAACACGCTTTTCCTCAGTGAAGAAGGTGCCGAGAAAAAATTCCTCGCCCTCTTCGATGCCTCCATCCACCTAAAAGCGGCCGACCAGGCCGTCGTGGACGAGTTCTTCGCCTCACTCGCCCACCGCGTCACCGTGATCGTCCACGAAACGGTTTCACCCGATGAATTGAAACTCATTGAACGCATCACCGTTCAAGAAGCGCCCGCGCACATCATCGCCCACGTCCGCCTGGCCACCGCCGATTTCATGGTCGGCCTCACCGCACTGCTTGCCGTCGACACTTATCTTCGGCCCGCCCTTCCACCCGCGCCCGTCGAAGTGGAAAAATCCTCTCTCGGCGACGGCGCACTCCTGCTTCGTCCCACCAGTCTCGATCCCCGCCTCGAAGGAATCTCCTCATGAGCACCAACACCACCAATCCCAGCCAACGCGTTGCCTACAACAACGGCATCCTTCTCGACGCCTCGGATTTTCAACAGGAACAACTCTACCACCGCAGCCGCCTCGCCGCCGCTCTCGCGGTGCTCCACGGCTCCGGCACCATCGCCGGCCTCAAGGTCGAACTCATCCCCGCCAAAGCGGCTACCCTCACCGAGCCCGCCGTTTCCGAGCAAATCATCGTCAAGCCCGGCATCGCCCTCGACCGCATCGGCCGTCTCGTGGAAATCAAAACCAAACAAAGCATCCGCCTCGACCGCTGGTTCGATTTCCAAAAAGCCAAACCAGGTGCCATCCTCAAACCTTTCCGCGATCTCGGCCCCAACCGTTACTTCATCGCCGACATCCTCCTCCGTTACCGCGCGTTCCCGCAAGGCCTCCGCCCCGGCTTCCCCGAACCAGCCGCCGACGCCAGCGACGCCATCGTCGCCTCCCGCGCCAACGACAGCTTCGAACTCCTGCTCACCGCCCGCGATTGCGATCCCGAGATCGAACTTCCCTCCCTCCCTAAAAGCCGCTTCGTCACCCAGCCCGCCGATAAAGCCGCCCTGCTCGACGCCATCTACCAGGCCTACGACCAGTCCAACCCCGCCATCGACCAGGACTCCGGTCAGGGCGCCGATGACGTGACCGCCGTCTTCCTCACCCGCCTCCGCATCCGCCTCTCCGACGCGCCCTCCATCACGCTCAACCGCCACGCTTCCGCCGAGGTCGTCATCGACCACCTCGACCGGCCCATCGTCACCACAACCGATCTCCTCCGCCAACTCCTCCCCGTCTAAACCTTCCTCCCTTTTTCATCATGTGTGCCGAACCTATCGAACTCACCACGGAAAACGAATCCTCCAGCATCATCGTCGACACCCGTCGCACCCGCCCTCGTTTCTTTGACGGCAAATTCCTAACCGCCGCCGACCTCACCCAGGAGCAAAGCTACCTCCTCACCCGCCAGGCCGACCTCGGCCGCACCCTCGGCTTCGGCGTCGTCGACGGCCTCCGCGTTAGCCGCGCCACCGTTTCCGCCTCCGGGTTGTCCAGTCCCGCCGCCTCCGTCAAAATCACGCGCGGCAACGGCCTCACCCCAGCCGGTGAAATCGTTTTCCTTCCCAACGATCTCACCATCGACCTCGACAACGTCGCGCAAATGCAGCGCCTCAGCGCCGCCTTCGGTCTCACCCGCGACCCACAGCAAGCTTTTCAAAATCTCAGCGGCCTCTTCGTCCTTGGCCTGCGCGCCGTCGAATTCACCGCCAATCCCACACCAGCCTATCCACCCAGCGTCGACGGCAACAGCTCCCTGCGCGACGGCGAAGTGATCGAGGCCACCGCCTTCACGATTGTTCCTTACGACTCCGACGCCTCTCGCAAAGACCCTCGCTCCGCCCGCACCCGCGCCGCCCGTGAGATCTTTCTTGAACAGAAAAACCCCTCGCTCCCCGCCGGCGTCCTTCCGCTCGCCATGCTCTTTCTCCGCAACGGCACGCTCGACTGGACCGACGAGTGGCTCGTCCGCCGCGAAGCTGGCGATGACGATAGGTTTGGTTTCGGTTTCGCACCCCGCGCCCTCTCCGAAGCTCACTTCTTCCATTATCAAGACATGCTCAAGGAAACCCCTGGCGCCAACCCCGGCCAGCTTTCCGCTCAGAGCTTCCTCGAAATCATCCCCGCCTCCGGCCCC
Source organism: Verrucomicrobiota bacterium (assembly GCA_031404135.1). Taxonomy (GTDB): domain Bacteria; phylum Verrucomicrobiota; class Verrucomicrobiia; order Opitutales; family Opitutaceae; genus JADKHC01. Next base: position 64,837 of record JANNHA010000020.1, read on the forward strand.
CTTCCCGCCAGCGTCATCAACTACACCGACTTCACCCAAGCTTGGTTTCCGCCCGAAGCCCGCGTCGAACTCGCTTTCGTCCCCGAGGATGAACTCGCCGCGCTCATGGAAGACAGCATCGACCTGCCTCCCATCAACCTCGCCCTCAAACCCGAAGACCAAGACGCCCTCGCCATCCTCGTCCTCGCCCCCGTCAAGCGCGCCGATTTCGGCAACACCCTCGACAAACTCAAAACCCTTCCCGCGCCCCCCCTGCGCAACTTCGCGCCTCCCCTCCTCGGCCAGCAAAGACCCATCGAGGCACTCCTCAAACTCGACGCCGCCTTCAAACTAAAGAGAGACCAAATCGGGCCCGCACCCGTCGGTGCTGATTTTGCCACGCCCGCCTGGCGCGAAGCCCTCTCAAACGTCAGCCAGCTCTGGTACATCCGCCGCCGCAACCTCCCTTCCGGCTCCGGCCTCGCCGGCACCCCGCTCGCCGTCGCCAGCGCCGTCCTCACCACCACCGAACTCCCTTCCCCCGTATCCACCGGCAGCGGCACTACCACCACCGACAACACCGAAACCGATGACGTACGGCCAGTCATCAGCGGCAAACCCGAGGAGGAACTCTTCAAATCCCTCGCCGAAGAACAGCTCTGGGGCCGCTTCGCTTTTTTCCGAACCATCTCCGACCTGCCCGCGCACAACGACCTCGTCAACCTCCTCACCGATCCAATCCTTACCGAGAATAAACTCGGCCCGCTCCTCCAGCAAGCGCTCTTCACCACCATGGAGAACGCCATCCCGCTCATCTCGGAAAGCCCCTCCGAGAATTTCGACCAGATCCAAAAAGA
>JANNHA010000021.1:0-116723 GCA_031404135.1 Verrucomicrobiota bacterium
GGACGAATTTGCACCGACCGCAACCGCGCAAGGTATCGGGACTACCTGATTGGGGCAAGGCCGCGTGACCTCGCAGTTAAAATGCGCCAGCCGTGCGTTATTCGCCTCCCCGCTCCCCACCGCTCGGCCACATCTTTCGGCCATGTCCGACCCGCGCATCTACTCCCGATCGTCGAATGTCCCAGCCCCGGAGCGCAACCTCGCGCTGGAGCTGAACCCCGAACAGGCGGCTGCCGCCACATTCGGAGAGGGACCCCTGCTCATTATCGCGGGGGCGGGAACGGGGAAAACGCGTACCCTGGTGTATCGAGTCGCTCATCTTATAGATGCCGGGGTCCCCCCCGAACGCATTCTCCTGCTCACCTTCACGCGTCGAGCCGCCCAGGAAATGCTCTCGCGCGCCGAGCGCCTGGTCGGGAGCGCCAGTCGCAACGTGGCCGGGGGCACCTTTCACGGCACGGGGCATCGTCTCCTCCGGAAATTCGGCACGGCCGCCGGCGTCCCGTCCGACTTCACGATCATGGACCAGGGCGACGCCGAAGACCTCATGCAACTCTCCCGCGCGCAACTGGGACTCGGTGATACCAAAAAGCGCTTCCCGAAAAAGGAAACGCTGCACTACATCTACTCGCGTCACGTCAACACAGCGATTGCAGTCGACGACATTCTCAAGGACGAGTATCCGCACTTCGTCGACTACAAGGAGAACATCGCCCGCGTTTTTGCCGACTACACGGAGCGCAAGAGCACACGCAACCTGGTGGACTACGACGACCTGCTCCTGTTCTGGGAGGCAATGCTCGACGCATCGAGCACGCTGGCCGACCGCATCACCCGACTCTACGACTATCTCCTGGTGGATGAGTACCAGGACACGAACACGTTGCAGGCGCGCGTGCTGGCGGGGATGTGCCGCTCGCACCGCAACATCGCCGTCGTGGGCGATGACGCACAGAGCATCTACTCGTTCCGGGGTGCCTCCTTCCGCAACATCCTCGACTTTCCGCGCGAGTTCCAGGGCACGACGATCGTCACGCTTGAGCAGAACTATCGCTCCACGCAGCCGATTCTCGACGCGACCAATACGCTCATTTCCCGCGCCGACGAGCGCTTCACCAAGAACCTCTGGACCAAACGGGAAGGGGGCGAACCCCCTTGGCTCGTCTCGGTCCAGGATGAGGCGCAGCAAACGCGCTTCGTGGTGGAGCGTATTCTCGAACTGCACGAGGAGGGGACCCCGCTCCGGGAGATGGCGGTGCTCTTTTCGCGCCGGATACATGTCGGCCGATCTCGAGATCGAATTGACCAACCGAAAGATTCCGTTCGAGAAGTGGGGCGGGCTCAAGTTCCTCGAAGCCGCCCATGTGAAGGATGTGCTGGCCTTTTTGCGCATTTTGGAGAATCCGCGCGACGAGGTGAGCTGGTACCGCATTCTCATGCTCCTGCCGGGCATCGGCGACACCACGGCGCGCTCGGCCATCGATGCCATGACCGCCAGTGCCTGGGACCGACAAGCATTCCAGCGTTGGGCACCACCCCCGAGGGCCCGCAGCGCGCACGTCTCGTTAGGCGTGCTGTTGGACCAGTTGCGGCGGGGGGACGACGACACGCGCCCGGTCGGTAACGACATCGCGCGGGTGCGCCTCATCTACGACGACATTCTGCGCGAGAAGTACGACCGGGTGGAGCCACGCCTGGCGGATCTCGACCAGCTGCAAGTCATTGCCGGCGGCTACCCCGACCGCGGCGCCTTTCTCTCGGCGCTGGCCCTCGAGCCGCCAAGGCGTGGTGCGACCAGCCGCGCCTTTCGTGCGGACCTCGGTGACTTTTTCCTTGGTAACGGCCGGAGCATTATTTCCCCACTCCTGCCGGATGTAGGTCAACACGGCAGCGATCTTTTCGTCATTCCAATTATAACCACCAGGACCAATCGCCGGCATGACGCTGTTGTAATCTTTACCTTCAACTTTGATTGGGCCGCTCAAGCCGTGCAGTAGAATGCGGATAATGCGTTCCTCGCTGCCGGTAACCCAGTCAGACTTTACCAGCGGAGGAAACGCGCCGGGAACACCCAGACCCGTCGCTTGGTGACAAGCGGCGCAAACGGAGGTGTAGCTCTTCTTGCCCAGAACCAGCGGATCAACCTTGACCTCGGCGCTCGAACTCGGCGCGTTCGCCGGGTCGAACCGCTCATCATACACCATCGCCGCTTTATCGAAGCCAAATTTCGGGCCGAGGCCACCCGTGTTACGGACGAAGTAGATCGCGACCATCAGAATCATTGCCGAGATGAAACCGAGTAGAAACAACGGCATCGGCGAATGACTTTCCTGTGGTTCATCTTTCTCGCGCAGGAGAATTGAGTGAACCTGCTGAATGCTCTCGTCGGAGGCACCAGCCTGTTCGATTTTCGGATTCTTATCCTTGGGATCGGAGGTGCTCATTTCTTGCCCTCCGTCTTCTTGGCTGCAGCTGCGGGTTCCACAAACACGTTCTTGGTTTCTGGATACGCGTAGGTGTCTTTCAAACTCTGTAAATACGCCACGAGCGCCTCAGCGCGCGGCGTCGGCACGATCTCAAAACCGGCCGCAGCGGTATGTGGCGCAGGAAGCTTGATCGCCTTCGGCGAAGGCTGACCGACAATTTTGCGCGTCTCAAAAAGGAACGCGTACGGTGCCATCGTCGAGCCCTTCGAGGTGATCTGCGGATCGTAAAGATGTAGCATATGCCAGTCGCGCGAAGTCTGACGGGCTCCGATGTTACGGAGATCCGGACCGGTGCGCATAGTGCCGAGGAGGACGCGGCCTTCGCGAATATAGTCGCGTCCCACGCTCTGGCGGTCGCCCCAGCCACGTTTGTCGTCAGCGCCGAAGCCCGGGCGACGAACCTGCTGGCTGTGACAATAAATGCATCCAAGATCTTGATACACGAGTTTACCCTGCGCCGCGAGGCCCGGAAGCGCCTCGGGATAGGACTTGTTTTCCGTCTCGTCGACGATGGGCTGCAACTTGCCGTAAGTCAGCTGGTTCGTGAGAATGATGCCCGTCCACGAAAACGCCAAAGTGAAGAAGATGCCGAGAAAGATGAGGGGCGCGCGATTCATCGGCTGACCTCCATCGCTGGCGGATTCTGGAAGAGCGTAGGTGCGGTGTCTTGCGAAGCGCGCGGGCGCAGGAGCATCCACGTAAAGTTAACCGCAAAGGCCAGATGGCCAATCGTCATCAACATGCCAGCCATGCTGCGTGAAAGGAGATAGGGAATGGTGTTGGCCACGACCCGAAGGAACGGGATGTCGGCATTATTCATCTCCAAACCCTGCTTGATACCGCCGATCGAGAGACCGACAACATAGACCGTGATCCCGATCGCAACGGTCCAGAAATGCAGACTGATCAACATCGCCGACGGCCATTCCTTAAGAAGGATACGCGGCAGAATGTAGTAGATTGAGCCAAACATCACCATCGTGAAGAACGCGTACATGCCTTGGTGAGCGTGTGCCACGGTGAAGTGAGTGAAGTGAACGACTTCGCTCACTTGGCGATCAGCCATGAGCGAACCGAGCAAGCTCGTGATCGTGTAACTGACCGCGCCGAAAACGATAAAGCGGAGCGTCGGACTGTATTTCAACGCGCCAAAACTACCCACCATCGTCATGTGGTGATTGATGCCGGTGACGATCACCGGAATCGCCATCATAAAACTGGCCGCGATACCGGCCGAGATCACCCAGGCAGGAACCGGACCGCCAATCAAGTGATGCACGCCGGCCCAATTGTAGAACAACGCCAGCGACCAGAAACCGAGAATCGAAAGGTAGTAGCTGTGAATCGGTTTACCAAGAACCTTGGGAAGAAAATAATAAACGGCCGCCAGCCCGATTGGCGTGAACCAGAGGCCGAGGACGTTGTGAGCAAACCACCAGTTAACCAGCGCTTGCACCGTGCCGCGCGTCGGCTCCAGGATGAGCATGATCTGCGCGATCGAGTACAACCAGGGGAACCAGAACAACGCCGCCAACAAGTACCATTGCGAAACGTAGATGTGTTCGGATTTACCAAAGCGGAAAGTGATCAACGCCCATGCGCCGATCAGGGCGTAAGCGACAAAGAGCAACGGCGTCGCGTAAAACGGCATTTCCAACCACTCGATCGAAGTCGAATCACCCGCCAGGATGCCGGTGATGCCCACGGTCACGCCGATGTTCCAGAATGCTCCGGCGATCATCAACAAGCCAGAGTGGCGAAGCACGCTGCGCGAGAGGCGAGCCATGAGCCAGAAGGAAACGGCGAAGGCCGCGTTGACGCTCCAGCCGTAAATCACGGCATTGAGATGAGCGGTGCGCGCACGTCCAAACGTGAGCCACTCGATATCGCCAAGAAAACTTGGTGTGTGCAGTTTGAACGAAGAAATGAGCGCGAATGTCGTGCCGACCAAGAGCCAGAGAACAGCGGAGCCGAGGAAAAAGAGCGCGGGTGCTTTCGTTGAGGCGTCGATCTCGCTCAACTCCGCACGTTTCACCAAGTCAGGCGAAGTCGCAGGATCAAAGGAAGCGGCGAGGTTGGGAGTTGAAGCCATTGAAATGAGTTTTAAATCGGTTTAGCGGGCGGGGGCGGACGTTTTCCGGGGAAGGAATCGGTCGGCTGACCAACCGGTTCCTTGTCATCAAAAATGGAAAGTGCGCCGTGCTCAAGATCGCGCAATTGTCCTTTTTTCGACGACCAATAGAGTGCATAGACAGCCGAACCGGTCACCAGCACCGAAACGAGAAACGCAATTCCGTAGAAAACCCATTCCATTGCGGCCTATTTTTTGGCTTTGTGCTCGTCGAGGGTCAACTGCATGGCCCGCTCGATCGGGATGCGTACGACGCCTTTGGTCTGGTCAACCCAGCCGTAAGTCGTGGCCGCAGCGACTTCTTTGGCGCGCAGGTCGCGGAGAATATCGGCACGTTCCTGAGGTGTCTTGGTGCCTTCAGGAAGCGGTGCCGGCTTGTTCGGCAGGTACGCGATCACGAGGATTAAAACAAAAATCAGGAAACCACCGATAACGGCGGTGCCTGTGACAAAAAATCCGGATTTAGGAGCGGCGTCACTCATGGTGCAGAAGGCTTTCGTTGATGCGGGGATCGCGGATCGGGATGAGCTTGGCGGTCGGAAGGCTCTTCAAGTAGGCGTACAACCAGATGCCACCGACACCGATCACCGCCGTCACCGTCCAGATAAAGTTAAACGTGAACAGTGGCAGCGCATCACCGTGCTCATTCTTAAGCGCCGGGAGGATGTTGTAGCAAAGATCGAAGAAGATGATGATCGGAATCCAGATCGCGACGAGTTTGATCTTAGCGTGAACAATCTTGTGCTTGTACGAGAGCAAATAGAGGAACGGTACGAGGAAATGGCCAAAGACGAGAACGATAATTCCAATGTATTTCCATTGGTTCGGTGAGCCGTCGGCGTTGATTTCGCGGAGGTTGTACCAGAACGTTTCCTCGGGAACGTTGGCGTTCCAAATCAGGAAGTACTGCGAAAACGTCACGTAGGCCCAGAAGACCGTGAAAGCGAGCATGAGCTGGCCGATCGAGTGCAGGTGGTTCGTGTTAAGGATGCCTTTGTAGTCACCGCGCACATACAGCCAGAGCATGATGAGCACGCTGACCGCGAGAGCACCACGCACACAGTTGGCGAAGAACCAGACGCCGTACATCGTGGAGAACCAGTGGTACTCGAGACTCTTGATCCAGAAGATCGCGGCAAAAGTGAGCGAGAGCGCGGCCATCGGAATTCCGAAGGCGGCCGTCACGCGATTCATGCGCGTCCACTTAAGATCGCCGTCGGTATCTTGCGTGAACGAGGCCTTGCGGAGACGAGCCGAAAGCCAGATCCAAACGGCGAAAAAGACAAACGTAGCGCCCATGAACATATTGATATTCAGGAAACTCGATTTCTTCGTGTAGAGAATGTCGTTGCCGACCGTGCCGTGGCCCGGAAGCACGTGCTCGGGACTCATCCACGGCCAGACAAGATCGCGTTGACCGAACAACGTGGCCAGCACCAAGGGTAAAAACAAAACCGCCAGCCAAGGGAAAGCGGCGAGACTGTGCTCCCATTGGCGGCGAATCACCGTGGACCAGGAAGCGTCGACGATGTGATGGATCATCGTCAGCACGAGCATGCCGATGGTGATCGCAACCCAGAACGTGACACCGACGAGCCACGAATGGGCGACCGCCTGCGCGTTACCCGGGAGCAGCAAGCCACCAGCGGTGACCGCGATGCCGACGAGTCCAACGATCAGCGAACGAGTCGCGCCGGGTGAGGCGGCGGGAAAGGATTGGGGAGCGTTTGCAGCGCTTTTGCTCATTTTAAACCTAGCTCCTGTTTATGGTTCGGCTCGACGTCTTCGACTCGGGCGTTTTGCGCACGTTGCAGAGCGCGAACATACGCGATGACGGCCCAACGATCCTCAGGCACCAATTTGTCTCCGTAGGAAAACATCGTTTTCGCACCGTTCGTGATCGTGTCAAAAATTTGCCCGTCAGGCATGGCCCGAAAGAGGTCGCTGTGGAGATTGGCCGGAGCGCCCCAGTTATACTGAGTGACGATCCCTTTGCCATCGCCCAAGGCACCGTGACAAGGCGCACAATAAATCACGTAACGCTCACGACCGCGTGCCATCAGACGGGCGTCAACGGTCACAGCGGCGGGAAAGCCTTTCGCAAATTGACCGTCAGCCGTTTTGCCACGGTAAAGATGGTCGTCTTCACGCAACGGATTGCGCGAAACCACACCGACTGGCAGCGGCCGGTCAGCGCGGCCATCGGCAAAAAAGGTGCTCGAAGCCTGCGGCTTGTATTTGGCCTGATGATTCATTTCCGGGAAAAACGTGTCGGGGAAAACCATCAACGGTGGCTTGGTGAACTGGCTGTTGCGGAATCCGAGTACGGAAACCGTCAGCACAACAAGAAAAGCAAGGGTGAAATAGGCGTAACGCATGGTTTAGGCCTCCAGCTCCTTGATGTCTTTGCCACCGGCTTTTTCGAGCAGTGCGCGAGTGCGGGCGGCGTCGAACTTCGGGTCGCGCGTTTCGATCACGATGAAAAACTGGTCGTCCATCGCGCGGTGGATGGTGTCGTGCTTGAGCACCGGATGATAATGCATCGGAAGGCGGTTCAGGAAAAACATGCCGCCGATGGTCGCGAAGGCGCAGAAGAGAATGGTGAGTTCGTACGAAACGGGAAACGCGAACATCGGGCTGAAGTACGGTTTGCCGCCAACGACGAGCGGATAATCAAACGCGTTCATGAACCAGATCATGCTCATGCCGGTGCAGAAACCGATAATGCCGCCGATGAATGAAAACTTCGGCACGTTGGAGCGCTTCACGCCCATCGCGCGGTCGAGACCGTGGATCGGGAAAGGCGTGATGCAGTCCCAGAATTTGTAGCCGGCGTCGCGCACTTTTTCCGCCGCATGATAAACCTCAGGCGCGGTTTCGAAGGTGGCAATCAAGCCATGGTTTTGAGCAGCCATGTTAATTGAAGATTAGTGATGGTTTTTGCCACCGTGAACGTCGGCTTGCGGCGTGACGGCTTTGAGCTCGGCCATCGGCATGATCGGCAGGAAGCGGATGAAGAGAAGGAAGAGGACTGAAAAGACGCCGAACGTGCCGAAGAACGTGAAGATTTCCACGATCGACGGCGAATAATAGCCCCAGCTCGACGGGAGGAAATCGCGGGCGAGCGAGGTCACGATGATGACGAAGCGCTCGAACCACATGCCGACGTTGACGAAGATCGAAAGGATCCAAACCAGCGCGGTGTTTTGACGAACCTTCTTAAACCAGAAAAACTGTGGCGTGATCACATTGCACGTAATCATGGTCCAGTAAGCCCAAGCATAGGGACCGAAGGCACGGTTGATGAAGGCGAAGCCTTCGTAGGGGTTCGCACCGTACCAGGCGATAAAGAACTCCATCGCGTAAGCGTAGCCGACCATCGTGCCAGTGGCTAAGGTGATTTTGCACATGCAGTCGATGTGGTACTGCGTGATCAGGTCTTCGAGTTTGTAGATGGCGCGCAGCGGCAGCATCAGCGTGAGCACCATGCCGAAGCCGGAGAAGATCGCGCCCGCGACGAAGTACGGCGGGAAGATCGTCGTGTGCCAGCCCGGGATGAGCGAAACAGCGAAGTCGAACGAAACGATCGTGTGCACCGAAAGCACCAGCGGCGTAGAAATGCCGGCGAGGATCAAGTACGCCATTTCGTAATTGCTCCAGTGGCGGTTCGAACCGCGCCAGCCCATGGCGAAGAAGCCGTAGATGGTTGCGCGTAGCTTGTTGCCTGCGGCGAAGAAACGGTCGCGCAACGTAGCGAGATCAGGAATCAGGCCAACGTACCAGAAGAGAACTGAAACCGTTCCGTAGGTCGAAACGGCGAAGACGTCCCATTCCAGCGGCGAACGGAAGTTTTGCCAGACGTAGTTCGAGTTGGGGATCGGGAAAAGATACCAGGCGAACCAGACGCGACCGACATGGAAGACCGGGAAGATACCGGCGCACACCACGGCGAAAATCGTCATGGCTTCAGCGGCGCGATTGATCGACGTACGCCATTTCTGACGCAGCAGGCACAAGATCGCGGAGATCAAAGTACCGGCGTGGCCGATACCGATCCAGAAGACGAAGTTGACGATGTCCCACGCCCAGTTGACCGGATTTGCGTGACCCCACACGCCGACGCCTGTGGCGACGAGATAAGTGATACCGGCAACGGTGAACGAGGCGACGAAGCACGCGACGATGAAGCAAACCCACCACCAAGCGGGGGTTTTGCCCTCGATGATGCCGCAGATTTTGTCGGTGATCCAGCCGAAGCTGCGGTTGTTTTCAACGAGGACCGCGCGTGGGAGCTCGGATGGATTTACCTCCGCAAGAATGGCCGGGGCAGCGTGATCAGAAGAGTGTGACATTAGCTAAGCCCTCCGAGTTTCTTGAAGGTTTCGAGCGCGGTGTGTCCATGCTGGGTGGGCGCTGGTTCGGCATGCTTGTCCCCTGCCCCGTGTGAATCGTGGCCATGATCGTCGTGGGCGGGATGGTTCTTGTTGTTGTACTCCTGACGACTGAACGGGAGTTTTTTCGCGTCGGACATTCCGGCGAATTCGGGCATCGCGTAGTTCGGGTTGCGGATCTTGCCGAGGTAAGTGGTGCGCGGGCGGACGTTGAGATAACCGAGCAGCGCGTAGTCCTGTTCGAGGGCCTTGGCCTTTGAAACCTTGCTCTGCGGATCAGTGATATCGCCAAACACAATGGCTTCGACCGGGCAAACTTGCTGGCAGGCGACCTTGATCGTGCCATCGGGAATCTTAACGTTCGCGGAGGCGCCGGCTTTCACCTTTTGCGCGATCTTGGCCTGCTGGATGCGTTGCACGCAATACGTGCACTTCTCCATCACGCCGCGCATGCGCACGGTGACGTCGGGGTTTTTAGCCATTTTGACCAGTTCGGGCATGCCCTGAGGTCCAAGCGGTCCTAGGTAAAGGCTGTCGAGCTGGCGGTTGTTCCAATCGAAGAAGTTGAAACGCCTGACCTTGTACGGGCAGTTGTTCGCGCAGTAACGTGTACCTATGCAGCGGTTATAGGCCATCGCGTTGAGGCCTTCTTCGTCGTGAACGGTCGCGTTGACCGGACACACGGTTTCGCAAGGGGCGAGTTCGCACTGAGCGCATGCCACGGGTTGCAGGGAAACTTGGGGATCTTCGGGGATCTGCTTGTTGCCTTCGCCGCCGAAGGGCGAGGCGTCGGCCTGGCCATCGGAATAGTAACGATCGAGACGAATCCAATGCATCTCGCGGCCGCGCAGGACCTGATCCTTACCGACAATCGGAATATTGTTCTCGGCCTGACAGGCAACGACGCAGGCGTTGCAACCGGTGCAGGTGTTAAGGTCGATGCTCATGCCCCACTGGTGTTCGCCAGTGAGGGCGGGCGTCTCGTAGAGCGACTGGCCGCGCGGGAGCATGGCCGCTGTCGTGCCGCTGTGGATACGATTTTTAAAGGCCTCTTCGGATTCACCGGGGCGACGGGTGCCTTCATGGCCCAGCACGGCCGGAGTGTGTGACTCCATGCCGACGCTCTTCACGAAGGCAGGATTTTTTTGGTACTCGTCGTAGTTGGCCTCGATGACGATGTCGCGACCTTCCATCGACCAGTGTTCCTGGGTGTTGGCGAGCTGGTAGCGTTCGTCGGTCTTCACGAGCGTGGCGCCCGTAACAAAATGAAGCGCGTCCGACGTGCGGACCGGGTAGGCGTTGAAGCCTTGGTTCTTGCCAACGTGTCCGGAAACGGAACGACCGTAACCAAGCGGAAGAACCACGGTGTAGTCGGCCAGACCGGGTTGGATGTGCATCGGACCACGGACCTTGCGGCCGTTAATGGTCAGCTCGCCGATGTAGGCGTTTTCGCGGCCGATGGTGAACTCGGCCTCTTCGACACGAGCGACCTGCAGCGCCGAACCACCGGGATAGATACCTATTTCGCGGGCGAGTTTCGGGCTGACAAGAATGGCGTTGTCCCAGGAAATCTTGGTGATCGGATCCGGGCATTCCTGGAGCCAGCCGTTGTTGGCGAAGCGGCCGTCGTCCATCTTGTGATCGGCGACGAAGCGGACTTCGAGGGTGTCTTTAGTGAGCGTGACCGCCGGGGGTACACTGCGGAAAACGGCTGCGGCTGTATCGCGACTAAAGCTGACCGAGGCCACGGCAAAGGCCGAACCTTCAAGCAGGCCGTCGTGGAGAAATTTGCGGAAGACCGCCGTGGCATCACCCCCGGCGATCGAGGTGATCGTTTTGTAAACGTGGGTGTAGGGATCAGTTGTCGTTTCGCCGAGGAGGCGGGCGAGAACTTCGATTTCGGTCAGGCCGTTAAAGAGCGGCAGAATCATCGGCTGCACCGGCACGATCGTACCGTCGGCCGTGCGGGCATCGCCCCAGGATTCCAGATAGTGCGCGGCGGCGATGTGCGTGATGGCGGCCGGTTTAATGGTCGATGTTTCGTCAACGGTGTAGCTATAACGAACCACCTCGGGTACGGAGGCCTGCAGCGCGGCCCAATCGAGATCGGCGGGAGCGTTGTAAGCAGGATTGCCGCCGAGAACGACGAGTGTTTTTACCGAACCAGCTTTGATCGCCGAAGCGAGCTCGTTGATCGACGCAGCTGTCGATGGCTCGATCTCGACGAAATCGACGGTCTTGCCGACGTTGCCGAGGGTCCAGTTCAGGCCTTGCACGATCACGTGCGCTTCGACGGGCAGATTGGCTCCGGGAACGATCAGACAGGCGCCTTTGTGCGCAACCAAGTCCTCGGCACATTTTTCGATCCAACTTTGGTTCAACTTGTGACCGCGAACATAGGGCTCGAGAACGGCGTTGGCTTGATCCGTGATCGCCATGCAAACAGCGGCCGCTAGCGCGAGCATGTCGGTGCCGGAAACGCGCAGCCGATGGTCCGCCATGCTGCCAGTGAGCGTCAGATGACTCTCAGCGACATAGAGACGGTTCATCTCACCGTCTTTTGAGGAGACGCGGCGGCCTTTCGCGAATTCGCGGGTGTAGTACAGACTGCCCGATTCGGCGTGGAAAAAATCCGCATCCAAAGAAAGGATACGCTTGGCCTTGGCGAAACGGTAAACGGGTTTGACGTTGCGGCCAAAGGAGGCCTTGGCAGCGGTCATCGGCGCTTCGTCGGCAATCGGCTCAAACTCGGCCCAGAGGGCTTTCGGGAATTTCGCCTTCAGTTTCGCAATGAGCGCGGCGCGGGTCGGCGAGCTGGATTCGTCGGCGAGGAAAGCGAGGCCGGCACCTGCGTTGGCGGCGTACGTTTTAGAGATGGCAGCCAGTTTATCCTGAAGTTCGGCGGGCGAGGCGGCGGCTCCGCCGATCATGTGCGTGGTGGCTCGATCCGGATCGTAAAGATCCAAAATGGAGGCCTGGGCGAGCAGCGAGCTGGCACTGCCGTGCGGCGCGTAGGACGGGTTGCCTTCGAGCTTGGTCGGGCGGCCTTGGTGCGTCTCGGCGAGGAGCGGAATGGCCGACTTGCGCAGCGGCATCGCGGTGGCGAAATAAAGCGGCAGGCCCGGGATGATTTCTTCGACGGATTTTCCGTAGGGAAGAATGTACGATTCAGGGCGACGGCAACCAGCCGCCAGGCCCACGCCACCGAGGGCGAAGGAAGCGGCCATCAATTTGAAAAACTTGCGGCGGTCGACGCCGTCGAGGCTGGAGGCACCTTCGGGGAATTCGCGCTCAACGTGCGCCTTAAAGCCCGGCGTTTCCGCGAGCTCATCAAGGCTGCGCCAATATTTGCGACCGGTGGATTCGCCTGCGGCGGATTCGGGAGGGTGAACTTTGCGTTTCATCGGTGGCAGCCGGTGCAGCTTTGCGGGGGCTTGATGTGATTGTTCTTCACGAATTCAGCGGCCCACTCGGCGTGGGGCTTTCCGTCGATTGTGGCGGTTTCGGCGTTCCAATTGAGATTCGTGATCTGATCGAGCGGGCGAACGTTGGCCTGGGGGTTGCGGTGGCAGTCGAGGCAGAAGCCCATGCTGAGCGACTTCGCGTGAGCGACGACTTCCATGTTGTTAACCTGACCATGGCAAGAGACGCAGGAGACGCCGCGGTTTACGTGGACCGAGTGGTTAAAGTAAACGTAGTCGGGCGCCTGATGGATGCGGACCCAAGGGATCGCTTCGCCGGATTGGTAAGCGGCGCGCACGGGAGCGAGCAGCGGACTGTCGGTTTTGACCTGGCTGTGACAGTTCATACAGGTCTGCGCGGTGGGGAGATTGGCCACACCGGATTTCTCGACGTTCGAGTGGCAGTAGCGGCAGTCGAGCCCGAGCTTATCGACGTGCAGGGCGTGGCTGTACGGAACCGGTTGCACGGGGGCGTATCCAACGCGTGTATACTTAGGCGTGGCGTAGTAGGTGGTAGCGGCGGTGACAACGGTCGCCAAAACCACCAGAAAAATAATAATCTGGAGCGGCAGGCGGTTGGCCGATTTCGGGAAGATTTTCGACATGTGCCGGTGAGTCTGCGTTAAATTCCGGGAGAAAAATCAGACTGCGTCGCTCCGGCGGGCGACGGCCCGGGGCTCAGTTTGCACCGAAACAGGTGCGTTTTGCACAGGAGAACCCGCGACGGCGGAGCGTGAAAACAGCTTGGGCACCAGACCGATGCCTGCGAACAAGCCTACCAGTTGGGCGAGGAATGTTTTACGCGAGTTGTGTGGGCTCACAGGGTAGATGGTCAGCGGTTAAAGGAAGTCGTGCAACGAAGGCGCTGCGAAAAACGATGTAAACCAAATTCTCTAATAGCGGTTTTGATTTATAGAAATCTACTACCACGCAAGCCAAGCAAATGTTTCCGCTTATCACGCAGCCAACAAGCTTGCGTGAGAATTAAAACTTATCGATGAAACCCGCATTAACAAAATTACTCGCCACAGGTCAGTCCACGCGCAGCCACGTTCGTTTCACGGCAAACTCCCTCCGACGGGAGCTGGCGGGATGACTTTGAAACTGAGGTTCTCGGTCGCAAAGCCACGTAATCCCCACCGGTCTTCCGTCACGCGAACCGCTTCCAAAGTTGTGGCGAGATCGAACCGATTCACGCCCGGTTTCAGCGTTACCTGGTCAATTTTGGCTTGGATGGGATTCGCACCGACCGATCGGCGAAGTTTTTCCACCCCATTCAAGGCGAGCGTGAACTCACACGGTCGAATCCCTCTTACATCAAATCCGAGAGAGGCAACAATCGGGAAAGGATACGGATTAAAATATGACCAGGCAGCCGGACCGTATGTCCACGTTTCTGCGGCTTCTCCGACCGATGGGTTCCAGCCACGTCCCACAGTCAGGTCTTTTGCCAGCGGCCGACGTGGGGTCTTCGAGGGATTTAGCGTGATAACGACTAACTCGCCATTGGCAGAATCCTCAAGCACGGGTTTGCCCAAGTCGCGAAACGCCGAAAGCAGCCCTTCTGCGTGGTCCGCGTAGCCGCGTCGATCGACGCAAATCGCGGCGAAACCTATCTCCTCCAAAGCAGAAACCATGGCGAGGGGATCAAGTTTCTCGTATTCGTGCTGCCATTGAAAAGCCGCGCGGTATTTAAGCGATCCGTAGGAAAAGCGAATCGAGCGAGTCGCAAGATAGAGCCTGAAATGATCATATTCGGGCAGCGATTGGGGCGGTCGCCATTCCGGGAAATCCACCACGGGCAACTGAAAAACCATGCTCCCAGGTGGAAGGGCTTTCTCGATTTTCCTGCCGAGCGCAGCATCCGCCTCGACCACATTTCTAATAGCCACCGAATTCGCGGGCAACTGGCCCTTGGGAACCTGATCGTAGAGCCCAATCCCGACGCACAGCAGCATCAGGCCAACGCACTGCCACCGTGGCCAACCTCGCGACAAGCGGGACATTCTTGCGGCAAGAAACATTAAAACGATCCCGGAAACAAAAACACTAAACCGATTGGTCGCCCTAAAAATATTTAACCCAAAAGTTAGGGCCAAAAGACTGTTAATGCCGCCAGGCGCGGCAAAGATCAGTATCCAGCCGATTTGCATTCCGTAGGCCGGCACGCGCTGGATTGTGCCGCGCGCAAGCCGTCGGGTCAGCTCGACAAAAATCCACGCAAGCCCAACCGCTCCGACCAGGCCGAGATACGGTGAGAACACCTCGCCCTTGAAGCTGGCCCATCGGAGATACCGGTGACCAAGAGAGGCCAAAACAGCAGAGTGGTGGTTTGTCGGCGGCACAAAGAACTCGACGAGCTTCAGGGAGTACAACTCGGTGGCCGCATAGTTGCGAGCGATCAAGGACGGCGCATGCTCATCACCGCCGTAGAGCAAACCATCGCTTTGCAGCAAAACATAGGCACCGACCGCGACCAGCCCGCAAGCAACGCCCATCCAGAAATTCCCCTTCCGCCCATGCCACAGCCACTGAGCCCCAGTAGCCAGTCCAGCCAATAGCAGGAAAAAATACAGATTATAGGGATTGCTGACGCCAATGACGGCTGCCGAGCCCAGGCAAAAGATGACCCCTGCGGACGGCCACCGCAGACGGCTGGATGAGCCGATGAGCCAACAGGTCAATAGAGCCAAGGGAACCGTGTAGGTGTAAGCCAGCCAAAGATGGGGCAGCCCGCGGGAAAACGAAGAATAAGTGAACGCAAACAGGAGCGCAGCACCAAAACACCATTCACGCCTCGCCCGCATAAAACGGGTGCAACCATAGAACGACAAAGCCGCCGTGATGACCGAGAACATGACGGCAAAGTTGCTCGCCGCATTGACCCCGGTAAATCGCGCGAGATTTCCGAAAACAAGGAACAACGCCTTGTCCGAAACCGGATATTCACTCCAATCTGCGCCAAAAGGAGCCCCTAAACGGCTGACCTTTTGCGGCAAAAAGGGAACAAGCTCGCCGTCCGCCACTGCCTTAAACCTGACCAAATTTTCCATCGCATCGCCCGAATACGAAACGGGATATAACCAATTCGTATAGGACAGCCGGTCATTCTGCACACACCAGATCAACCCGGTGAAAAGCGCGAGGAGGAGCGGAACCCCAATCGGGGACAGCCAGCGGTAGCGAGCGGTGAAGGAGGACAAGAGCAAAAAGAAGGTTATAATTATTGGTTCGCGAAAGTCCGAGTCAACGGCATAGCCGTCGCAGGGCTCGTTGGCTCCGCACGGAGCAACTCGATTTTCAAATTACGAAGACAGAAAGCGTCCGGCCGCGGGTTGTTTATATTGGGCGCTGAACCAGGCCGGTCACAGCAAAATTTCCAAGTCACGTCTCCAGAACGCAGCCGAATCCGGTCAAGTTGTATAGTCTGCAATCTTTGCGTGAGGGTACCGCGCCAGAGGATTTCGCCGTCGCACCGGATCGTCACGGCGCGCGTCTCACGGCTCCTCAGCTCGAAGTGGATCTTGGCCAGAACGGGCTGCGCGAGCGGATTGAAAATTTTAATTTCCGCCCCATCACGGCCCCAGCGCCAATACTCAAATAAAGAGCGCTTCGCAGGAAACCAGTCGTTTGAAAACTTAACCGTCCAATCCCCGTGTGCGCCAGCACTCGCATGCAGTGCTGAGGGCCCTTTGACCGCAAAACTCTCCCCTCCCGGAAACTGGAAAGACTGGAAAGTGCAAAGAACCGTAGCATTGCCCAATAATAAGATCGGCAGCCACCGTCGGCCACGAGGAACAAGCACATTAAAAGCCAATGCCATGGGCAACAGTGTGCGAGAGGCCGCCCCGGGACGGCCTTCCCAAACCGCCTCTCCAAGAATAAACATGAGCCCTAAAAAAGCAGCGCCCAAGCGCCACCAAGGATTGGAGCCGCGCCTAACCAGTAGGAAAAACCCAGCCTGAGTCGTCAGTGAGACCAGAAAAAGTAGTGTTCTCTCATCCGGAACACCGTGCACAAGTTCAGTCAAAGCCGACTGCCACTTCAAAAAGAAGCCCGTGAGCGGCAATGCAAAATTCCTGCTGCCGCCCGCTGATTGAAAACCGAAGACGCTACTCAGGTACAAAAACCAGAGGATGCAGGGCAAAACGGCCACCACTCCCAACAGCGTCGCGCGCCCAAACTCCGCTCGCGACCTTCGCTCAATCGGGATAAATGCAGCTACAGCCAAAATATTCGTTTCACGGATCAGACCGGCTGCGGCCAAAGCAAAAGCCGCAGACCAGAGTCGTCCCGATTCCCAAAGCGCGAGCCCAATCGCGATCACGAGCAAGCTCGGTCCGTCCAAGAGCGAACCACGCACGCTAAAACAAAGGCCAAATGAAAACATCACACCAAACCAGCGTATAAAATTTGCCCAACTATCGGCAGGAAACCAACGCAACAGCAGGCCGGCCAAACCGAGCCAGCAAACGACATTGAGCATTGAGAAGACATGCATCGTTCGGCCCGCATCACCACCCCCGAGCAACCACGCGACCCAGCCTAAAAGAATACGTCGGGCACGATAGGAAAGAGCATCGATCGCGTTGTTCAGCGCAGGGTCGTGCAGATCTGGCTGCATGGCGATCTGGACATAGTACTGGCCGTCGTAGCCATCGGAATCCTTCTCGATATAGGGTTTCTGCTCCAAGAGCTGCGGAAGGGCGTGTGCCGTATTCTTTTCTCCGATCAGCAGCATGGCAGTGAACCCCTGGCCCGGAAGATAGAAGCCGGAAACTAACCAGAGAAATACGGCAACGGTCGCGAGGTAGGCAACCGCCGGGAGACGCAAATTAAACACGGTAAAAGATGAGCGCAGTGTCAGCACAACGTAGGTTTCTTGTACGATAGGGATCAGCGCGTTTGTCCGGCAACAGATTTACGGTCTAGGCAATGAATCAGCCCGGGGAGCCGTGCCGAAGCCAGCACGGATCATCGTGGCCCACGTTACCGGGGCGCTGCGATCTATGATACTGGCATAAAACAATGTCATGACATAAAAATTCCAGATACAGGCCACCACCGCTCCACCGAAGAGAATGTGACGCCAGGGCGGCGTGAAACGAACCAAGAGCAGAGCCAAGCCGCCCATCAAAAAGAGCAACGCCCCTTCAAAAGCGCGCGAGCCAAAGGAATTCCCCGCGAACCACCAGCACCACCATGCCGCATTCACGTAAACGGTGAGCGCAATGGCCACGAGACCGGCGAGAAGCAGCCCTCTCTCCTTTATCACCAACCAGACCAAGCCAACCACGCCCACCAGCAGAAAAGGATGCCAGTAAAAAAATCCATGAAAGGGAGAAAACAGCACGTTGAAAACCTCAGGGTGGGCCCAATTGAAGCGTTCTCCCTCTGCCCCGTACGTGAAGACGAACCAATGTCCGTACACTACCCGCCATGCAAAAAATTGTAGCAAAATCAAGGGAAACGCTCCCGCCAGCCAGCTCAAGGCCGACCGCGATGCGGTGACCACCCCATCGCCATCCCTGATTCGCATCAACCAAACCCAAGCCGGGATTAATCCAAAGACCGCAAGCTGGAATCTTAACGTCACGGCCAATCCCCACCCTAGCCCGGCCACCCACCATGGCCAGATTCGCCGGTCCCCTTTTTTAACCTCCAAGCAGGCCCAGGTCATGACCGCTACGGCAAAAAAGGCCGCATTGTGACTGAGGCTGAGTTTCATTGTGAGGTAATAAAGTTGCGGGCTAGCCAGCAAAATCAAAACCACTGCCCACAAAGCCGCCGCCGGATCACCGCACCAGTGCCGAACACAGCGCCATGCCAGCAGCAATCCCAACAAACCAAGCAGAAAATGCCCCAATTGCAGCGTGATTTGATAAACCGGATTATACCCATCGCGCTCCAAGTGCCAGCCCCCAACAGCACGACCAACCAGAACTACTCCGTCAGCTACAAGATAGAAGGGAACGGAAACCAAAGCCCAACCGACGCCATATTTATTGGGCAACCGCCCCGTTTCAGTCCGGGGCAGCTTGCGCAATTCAGCACGATAACCCTCGGTGAGGGTGTTGCAGGTTTCGAGATCGTTGGCGAAATCCCAGTCGCCATCGACCATGGCGGAGCGCAACCAAAAATAGTAAAATGTATTGTCCGTACCGCGCAGCAGGCTCAGCTGGCCGATCTGAAAAAACGGAACCGCAAAAAAACCCAACACCGCCAGGGTCAGCCCAAGCAAAATCTTCTTTTGCAACGCAGGCATCAGCCGAACCACTTGCCTGAGTTCCACCAACCAGATCATGAAATCTCTTTGCCAACAAAAACTCCGTCACGCATCGGGCGGACTGAATCACACTTGTTGGCAATCTCCGGGTTATGAGTGACCAGCACGATGGCCTGGCCGTTTTCCTTGGCCAGACGTGTAAGCAAATCGAAAACGATGGCAGAATTTTTAACGTCGAGGTTGCCGGTTGGTTCGTCAGCGAGAATAATCGATGGCTGATTCGCCAGCGCGCGGGCGATCGCCACGCGCTGTTGCTCACCACCGGAAAGTTGCGTCGCGAGCCGGTGAGATTTCGCGCCCAAACCCACCGCGTCGAGCAGCTTAAGCGCCCGTTCCTGCATCGCCGACCGTGTCAGCCGACCCAGTTTTTTCATGGGCAGCATGATGTTTTCCAATGCAGTGAACTCCGCCAACAGAAAATGAAATTGAAAAACAAAACCGATGTGCTCGTTGCGGACTGCCGTGCGCAACGCGTCGTCGGCCTGAGCGAGGTTTCGTCCGCCGATCCAGATTTCGCCACCTTCCGGACGGTCGAGCAAGCCAAGCAGGTAGAGCAACGTGCTCTTACCGCACCCCGACGGCCCGACAATCGCCGTCACCGTGCCGCGCGTCGCCTCAAATGTCACCTCGCGCAACACGTGAACCCGCCCCTCGCCTTCGCCGAGGTAACGCGTGAGTTTCTGACAGCGTATCGCAACGTTGTCAGACGAACCATTAGGCAGAATTTTCTGATCGGTGCTCATTGCGAAGCCCCCCGAATGATCTCAGCAGGCTCCATGCGGGCAGCGCGACGCGCAGGGAACCAGCTCGCGATTGCAACTGTTATTGCCGCCATGATTCCCCCCAAAACGTAGTGCGACAAATCCCACGATACCACCACATGATCAGTCGTAAATATACCCCGGATCGTGATCGGCACGTTTTCCGTCACCAACGTACACAGCGCACCCAAGGCGAAACCCAGAACCAAACCAGCCATTAAGACTAATGCACCTTGCAACATGAACGTGCTGGCGATGTCATTGCGAGTGAAGCCCATCGAACGCAGGATCGCGATCTCCTTGGTCTTCTCCATGACAATCATCGCGAGCGTGTTGAACATCCCCAGGCCGGACACGACGATGATCGTGGAAACGGTAATTGCCGCAAGGATACGGAAAAACATGAAGACCGAGAGCCACACCTTTTCCCGTTCCTGCCAGCTCGCCGCCCGGTGTTCGGTGATGATTTCAATCACCTTGGCCACCTCGGGGGCTCGTTGCGGATCGCGCAGACTTACCTGAAGAAAAGTCGCTCCAAAGGGACGTTTCAAAAGGATACGCGACTCCTCGAGCTGCATGTAAATCCGGATACGATCTATTTCGCGCACGCCGGTTTCGTAGAATGCAGCCACGCGGTAGCGGATCGATTGGCCCGCATAGGCGATCAGTACGGAATCACCGAGGCGGATTTTTAGGCGTTTGGCCAAATCCGTTCCAAGCATCACTGCCGCCGACGACTCGCGGAGATCTGAAACAGAGCCAAACACGATTTGTTTTCCGAGATCCGAGACCGCTAAATGATTTTCCACATTGATCCCGAACACCTGCGCCGACTCCTCTCGCGTCGCGGACTGGATCGTGACATTGCCCCGAACCACCTCGGAGATACCGGACACTTCCGGGATGCGTCGAATCGCCTCGATTTGCAAACGCGGCTCGACCACACCTTCGATATATTTGCGGTCGCTTTCAACTTTCACCGAAACCGATGGCCCTTTTTTTCCGTTCAACGCCGGCTCGGCCTCGATTGAAACCGCTAGAAGCTGGTTCTTGTCCGCCACCCGAATCGCACCATCTGCACCAAGGATGGTCTGAATAAAAAAGGCCTGAAACCCGGCGGTTATCGCTTGAGTGAGCACAATGAACCCCACGCCAAAGGCGATGCCCGTCAGGCTCATCAACATGGCCCGGCGTTTCGCCAGCAGAAATCGCAAAGCAATACTCAGCGTTGTCTGCATTATTATTCCTGCTTGGCTTGAACCACACGCACGCGTTGACCGTCCTTAAAGGTGGAAAGCATATCCAGGATGTACTGCTCCCCTTCTTTCACGCCCGCGGTGACCTCGGCAAAACTTTGCCCGGCATAACCCACCCCGACTGGCGTGAAGTGAACACGGCCGGAGCGAATAACATACAACTTGCTATTTTCCACACCAACCAAACTGCGCCGCTCAACCAGAAGCGCATTTTCGCGCTGCGCCACCGTGATACTCGCTTCACCCGTGAGACCGGGCACCAGCTGCTCGACCGGAATATCAATATTCAGAAACGCCGTGTAGCGCTTCGTTTTCTCGTCCGCGCTCGGAATGACGCGGTCCACTTTTCCAGTGAAACGCTTCCCATAGTAGCCTAGGAATTGGACCGCCACCGGCAGCCCGGGCACGACACCGGCAAAATTCTCTTCGCTGATCTGTGCGACAACCAACCGGCTCCGAGAAATCACGCGCGCCAGCACCTGGCTGCCACCGACAAGGTCGCCGGTCTGGGCAAGCAACTCCGTCACCGTGCCGTCATCCGGTGCCGTCACCGTCATTTTTGCCAACGTCCGGCGCTTTAGTTTCAGTGTATTTTCAAAGGTATCGAGGGTTTGTTGATTGGTGATTTCCTCGTTGGCCTTGCGATCCTTCAGGACCTCAATCACTCGCTTCGCCCGGTCAAAATCCACCTGCGCTATCCGACCCGATTCGAACATGCGCGTGGAGTTTTTCAGCGTCTCCTCCGCAGACGCGATTTCGAATCGCAATGCCGAACCGAGAGCTATGCGAGCTTTGGCCGCTTTCTGATCGGCCTCAATTCTTTCGATCTCCAGCTGCAGATCCAGCGGATCAATTTCAAACAATAATTCGCCGGCCTTCACTTCCTGACCAAGTTTGGCGTGACGTTTGACGATGCGGCCGCCCTGCTCGGATTTGATCTCCATCACGAACTCCGCCGACACAGTCACGTTAGCCGGCACGGCCTGCACAGCCGTACCACGCAACACCGAGGTGACGCTCGCGATGGGCAACGCCTGTTGATACCCGAACCAGCCAAGGGCGGCCATGCCGAGAACAACCAGACCTGTTACAATTTTTGTTTTTGCTTGCATCAGTTTAATGTTTAGGCGCCAGCACAATAGCGGGATCTTTGCCCCTCAACGAAAGGTAATTCACGATCTGCAGGTAGAAATCGGCGCGCACGGCGTTGGCGGATTGTTGGGCACCGTCAACCGCAGCTTTTGCCGCGTCCCACGCTTGTTTCGGAACCATTCCCGTCTCAAAATCTTTCTTAGTTACGTCCGCAGAGGAACGACTACTGCGGAGCCCTTCCTCGGTCCGTTGCAATGACTGCCAGTTCAATTGGAGGTTGGTCTGCAGGTTCTTCAGATTTTCGCGGTAGTCCCTTTCGGCTTGATCGCGTGCGCGTTGTTGCTGGCGGAGCCGGATCAACGAACTCTGCTTGGCTGCTTGTGTACTAAAACCATCAAAAATCGCCCAGTTCACCGAGGTGCCAACTCCATAGCTAGTACGAACATAAGGCGCTCCAAAACCAGCCACAGTATCAGGTGCGTAATAGGCCCGCGACGCATTCAGGCTGAGACCAAAACGGGGGAGCAGGCGGGTATTCGCAATCTCATAGTTCAGACGTTCAACTCGAATCGAATCATCCGCATTCGCCAAGCTTGCGGGAACGTAGCCATCGGACTGCGCCAATCCCTGTAACGCTGGTAACAAGTCCTGACTGATCGCTGGGATTTCTTTCGGAAAAACCGGGATCGGAGTGGCCCGATCAATGCCCGTCAATTCACAGAACGCCAGCCACTGCGAATCGAAACTGTTTTTCGAACGCTGCATCTGCAGCTTGAAATCTTTTATCCGGACGTCGGTGTAATCGGCCGTGCCCTGGGTTATGAAGCCGTCCGCGGCCTGTTGCTTTAAATATATTTTTTCATGCTCCAAGTTGGCTAACGCGATTCTCTCGAACTCCAAACCATTGGCTGCGCCGATCAGACTGAAGTAGGCACGGCGTATCTCGATGGCCAGCGTGCGCCGGATTTCTTCTACGTTACGCGATGCAATCGCACGCTGTAACTGCGCAGACTGGTAACCTTTTTTGAGAGCTCCCCAATGGAAAATCGGTTGATTTATACCACCAGAATACGACAAGTCCTGCACAACACTGCTCGAGGGCTTTTGAGAGGTGATTTTGGGATCCCCATTTGTGTCAAAAAGAGGCATCCCATATTCATCTTTAGCCTGATATGAATCATAAACGTAACGGTTTTTAGCCAAACCAAAACTCCCCGACAAATCTGCGCGAGGAAGCATGGGGGACCGGGCCTGCATCTCCCCCACCCGAGCCTGATCCAGATCCAACAGACTCGCAATCACTCGCGGCGACTGGCTCATCGCCTGCGCGAGCGCCGCTTGCAGTTGCGGAATCGCCTTCTCCGGCAACGCATCGCCGAGCACGTCCTCACCACTCCGCGCCTCTCCGGCTAAAACCATGCGCACTCCGCTCAACAACAAAAGCGTAACTCCAATAAAAAAAAATGACCGCGTGTGTTTCAAAATGATTACCTTAAACTCAAGATAGGCTTAGACGTCCTGTAAAGATTTTGTTCCACCCGAACCACAAACAACGACATGACCGCCAGCAGTTTTGAATTGTGTCCATCCCGCTTCCGTCATCGAAACACAGCTCAACCGACGTGATTACCAAACTTACGCCCCTTCTCAGCGGCTTCGCCCGTAAACGCGAACTTTGGTGGCAATTCACCGTGCGCGCCGTCGAAGTGCGCCATCGCGGCAGCTACCTCGGCATCATCTGGCTGGTACTCAACCCGCTGCTGATGCTCGCACTCTACGTCACGGTCTTTGGCTATATCTTTGGCAGTCGTTTTCGCGGCCACGAAAACGAAACCCCCGTCGATTTCGCCCTCGCCGTATTTCTCGGACTCAGCCTGTTTCACGTCCTTTCCGAGACGATCTCCGCTGCACCCACCCTGATCGTGGGCAATCCCAACCTCGTCAAAAAGGTCGTCTTTCCCCTCGAACTGCTGCCGCTCGCCAATGTCTCTGCCTACTGGTTCCACTTCCTGATCAACATGGCTCTGCTCTTTGTCGGCAGCTTCGCCGTCGGAAACCCCGTTTCACCCTCAGGCCTGCTCTGGATGCCCATTATCCTCATACCGCACATCCTGCTCACCCTCGGTATCGGCTGGTTCGTCTCCGCCCTCGGCGTCTTCTTTCGCGACGTCACCCAAATCACCCAAGTTCTCGCGCAGATCATCCTCTACGCCAGCGCCATTTTCTATTCGACCAGCCTCCTCCATGGCGTCGCCTGGCAATTCCTAAAATGGAACCCTCTGCTCCACACCATCCAGCTCAGCCGGCAGGCCTTGCTGTGGAATCAGCCCCTTAACCTCACTCACCTCGGCTACACCTGGATCGCCGGCACCGTCACCTGCATCATCGGTCGCTGGTTCTTCCATAAAACCAAACACGCCTTCGCTGACGTGATCTAACCCCGCCCCACCTCCGGCACCTGCAAATCTTCATGTCCAGCGACCTCATCATTCAGGCTGACAACCTCTCCAAAGCCTACCGCATCTGGTCGAACCCTGCCGCGCGCCTAAAAAGCCCGCTCATCGAAGCCGCCGCCGCCGCCTTCCCCCGCGCTTCCACACCCCACCGCGCCCTCGCCGCTCGCGCCGCCCGCGGCTACCGCGATTTCTACGCCCTCCGCGACGTCTCCCTCTCCATCAAGCGCGGCCAAGCCCTCGGCATCATCGGCCGCAACGGATCCGGCAAAAGCACGCTCCTCCAGATGATCGCCGGCACCCTCACGCCCACCACCGGCACACTCTCCGTCAATGGCCGCGTCTCCGCCCTCCTCGAACTCGGCTCCGGCTTCAACCCCGAGTTCACCGGGCGCGAAAACGTCTTCATCAACGGTGCCATCCTCGGCCTCTCCCGCGCACAGATGGCCGACCGCTTCGCCGCCATTGCCGATTTCGCCGAGATCGGCGACTTCATCGACCAACCCGTCAAAATCTACTCCTCCGGCATGCTCATGCGACTCGCGTTCGCCGTCGCCGCGCACGTCGACCCCGACATCCTCATCGTCGACGAAGCCCTCTCCGTCGGCGACGCCCGCTTCCAGCTCAAATGCGCCCGCGCCATCGACCGCTTCATCGCGCAAGGCGTCACCCTGCTCTTCGTATCCCACGACGCCTCGCTCGTGAAACGCCTCTGCCACCACGCGATCCTCCTCGAACACGGACAAGTCCTCTACGCCGGCAAACCCAACGACGTCGTCAACCTCTACTCCAAGCTCCTCATCGACGGCACCACCGTCGAATCGCTCCAACCCGACATCACCGCTCTGAAGGTGAAACAAGAGACAGCGCCAAGCTTCATGCCCACTCCGCGCGACATCGAAGTTCGACTCGAACCAGCCGACATCCCACCCGACGCGCAAACCGTCGCCCTGCTCACCGACGAACGCGAACACGTCCAGGTCAGCGGCCAGGAATTCGCCTACGGCGGAGAACTCGGTCGCATCGCCTCCGTCACCGCGCTCGACACTTCCGGTCAACCCCGCACCTGGTTCACCACCGGCGAACGCATCACCCTCCGCATGGTCGTCGAGTCCCGCGAAGACCTCCACGAGCCCATCTTCGCCCTCACCGTCAAAAACAACGCCGGCGTCGAAATCTACGGCACCAACACCCTCTTCAGCAAACAGCCCGCCCCACCCATGAAAACCGGCGAGCACCGCGAGGTGAACTTCACCTTCGATCTCAATCTCATCCAGGGACACTACTTCCTCTCCTTCGGCTTCACCCACTTTGTCGGTGATAAACTGGTCGTTCTCCAACGCCGTTACGACGCGATCAAAATCGACGTGCACGGCCTCGACCGAACCTTTGGTATCGCCAATCTGAAGGCCGCCATCACCTCGCGCCTCGCCACCAGCGCGCCATGATCACGTTTCAACATCGCGGACAGTCGGTCACGCTCGCTCCCGGCGAAGCCTGGACCCCGTCGTCCTCCGCCGACACCTACCGCGACGCCCCGGCCGGTGAACTCCAAGACATCGTCCGCGCCATCCGCACCGGCCAGCCCTGGCGCGACGCCGTCGCCACCCGCTACGCCCGAACCAACCCCTGGCTCCACCAGATCGTCACCAGCCCCACACGCGACCTTTTTTTTCGCCAACACCCGCCCAAGCCCGGTGCCCGCATCCTCGACATTGGTTCCGGTTGGGGCCAGATCGCCCTCCCTCTCGCCCACGAAGCCACCGCCACCGTCGTTGCCCTCGAACCCACACCCGAACGCCTCGCCTTCATCCAAGCCGCCGCCCAACAGGACGCCATCGCCGACCGCATGCATTTCCTCCAGGCCGATTTTTTCGACACCGATTTCGCTCAAACCTTCGACCTCATCACCTGCATTGGCGTCCTCGAATGGGTGCCAAAATTCCGCGTCGGCGATCCCCGCAGCGTCCAAATCGAATTCCTCCGCCGCACCCGGGCCCTCCTTGCCTCTGGCGGCCAGCTCGTCATCGGCATCGAAAACCGCCTGGGCCTGAAATACCTTCTCGGCGCCCCAGACGACCATCTCGGTCCGCCCAATATCGCCGTCTACGACGCCGCGCTCGCCACCGAGAAATGGCTGAAACAGTCCGGCCAGCACCTCCGCAGCTTCACCTTTACCCGCGCCGAACTCGCCGAACTCCTCACCGCCGCCGGCTTCCGAGAGCTCACTTTTTTCGCCGCCCTTCCCGACTACAAGCTACCCGAACTCATCCTCCCGCTCGGCCCGCGCGTGAACGAACACTTCGCCACCGGCCAATACATCCCCGAGCACGACGGCTGCAACGGCCAGCCCCTGCCGAACCAAGCCGAACTCCAGTCGCATTATCGCTCCCTCGCGCAACTCGGCATCGCCGAAAATTTCGCTCCCAGCTTCTTCGTCACGGCCACGGGTTAGCTCATTGCACGAGCAGCCGTTCAACCACTCGCCAGCGTCTTTCTCGCCATGCGCAGCATCGACTCCTCAGCGTTATAATCCGCCATGCGGGCGATCCCGATCCAGGCCAGATCGTGCGACTCATCGGAGATCAACAGCTTTTCCTCGGGGTCAGCCTCAATCATAAAACGAATGTCGTAGTGCCAGTGATCTGGTTCGGTTTTACGCGCCGGGATCAAATGACGGTCCAGGTCGAAAATCGTCTCCGAAACCACGCGCAACCGTTTCAGGCCCGACTCTTCCTCCGCCTCGCGCGTCGCCACGGCGAGCAGATCCAACTCGCCATCGGCATGGCCGCCCAACTGGAGCCATTTGCCAAGTTTTCGGTGATGCGTGAGCAGCGTCCGCTTTCGCTCGCGATCCACAATCCACGCCGAACCCGTCAGATGCCCGATCGCCAGCGAACGCTCCGCACACTCCGGATGCGTTTCAACAAAGCGGATCATATCCGCCGCCATCGCCGCTTCATGCGCATCGAGCGCTTTCGCCGCGTGTGCGCGCAACAACGTCAAAACCGGTTCGCGTGGATCACTCATTGTGTGACGAACCATTTCGTTTCGGCCATCACCGTTCCGTTTTCCAACTGGGCAAAAACGTCGTCCACCGTCGTGGCCACCGAAAACAGTTTCAGATTCGACGGCCGGTTAAATTTGTCCGCAATCATCCGGTCGAAGAACCTCAACAGATCGTCATAAAAACCATCCTGATTAAAAATCACGACCGGTTTCCGCAGCACGTCCAGCTGTCGCAGCGTGAGGATTTCCATGATTTCCTCCAACGTACCCCAACCACCCGGCAACGCCACAAATGCATCGGCGCGCGTTTCCATCATCAACTTTCGCTCGCGCATCGTCACGACCGTGTGCATCTCGTCGGCTTCGCCGTAAGCCAGTTCCTTGGCCTTCATGAAATCGGGAATCACCCCGACCACGCGACCGCCGGAGGTTTTTACGGCGCGCGCCAAGGTGCCCATCAGCCCGACATTGCCACCGCCGTACACCAGCCCCCAACCACGCCGGACCAGCTCACGACCCACCGCGCTCGCGGCTTCGTTATATTTCAAATCGAGCCGGTCGCTGGACGCACAGTAAACGCACAACAATTTCTGCATAGCGAATTTTGAACCGCTAATGAACGCTACTTCACGCTAATTTTTTTAGAAAAACCGCCTCTCAGCTTTTCCTGCTTCATCATTGGCGTCCATTAGCGTTCATTAGCGGTTTCCAAAATTCCGATTTCGAAATCGTGTTACACTCTTCTCCCTATCGCGGCCGTCTCGCGCCGTCGCCCACCGGGCACCTTCACCTCGGGCATGCTCGCACATTTTGGTTTGCCGCTGAACGCGCCCGCGCTGACGGCGGGAAATTAATTCTGCGCAACGAAGACCTCGACTCCACGCGCTTCCGCCTCGATTTCGTCGGCTCGATGCTCGAAGACCTGCGCTGGCTCGGCTTTCACTGGGACGAAGGCCCCGACATCGGCGGCCCGTTCGCCCCGTACAATCAAAGCGAACGGCGTGCCTTCTACCGCACCGCACTCGAAAGCCTTCACGCCGCGAATCTGATTTATCCCTGCACACGCTCCCGTCGCGACGTGCTTGACGCCGCCCGTGCGCCCCACGAAGCCAGTCGTGAACTCGACGAACCTATTTATCCGCCCCAATTTCGTCCGCCGCCCGAGACACCGCTGCCTCCGCTCGGCGACGTCATCACCGTCAACTGGCGTCTGCGTGTGCCCGACGGCGAAACGCTCACGTACCACGATGGCGCTTTCGGCCCGCAACACGCCGACGTGGGCCGCGACTTCGGCGATTTCCTGGTGTGGCGCAAAGACGACACGCCCAGCTACCAGCTCGCCTGCGTCGTCGATGATGCCACGATGGGCATCACCGAAGTCGTACGCGGTGCCGACCTGATCCTTTCGACCTTCCGTCAGATTTTGCTGTATCGAGCACTCGGATACGCTGCGCCGGCCTTTTTCCATTGCCCGCTCATGGTTGACGACGCCGGCGTCCGCCTCGCCAAACGCCACGACGCCCTCAGCCTCCGCACGCTGCGCGAATCAGGACAAAGCCCGGTTCAAATTATTAAAGATTTTGAATCTGGAACTCAGGAACACTGGAAAAAACCTCAAGCCGATTAACAAGTCAGGATGCCTACTTCGCTTGGTTCGTTTCCGTTCCAGCTTTCCTGAGTTCCAGATTCCAAATGTTCGTCAACTTCCGATCTTCTTCCCAAAATACAGATGATCGACTTCTGCTCCGTCGATCTCCGCAACCCCCGGCAAGCAGCCCCAGCGCTCAAAGCCAAGTTTGCTCAACAACGCCGCACTCGCTTCGTTCACCCCAAGGAGAACAGCAAAAATGTTTCTGAAACCAGCGAAGCGGCAGCCCTCGATCGCATGCTCGATCAGCCCAGTCGCTACGCCTAAGCGGCGTAAATCCGAACGCACGTAGTAGCTGAGCTCCACCGTCTTTGCCAACGCCGCCCGACCCGGCCGATAGGGACTCACCGAACACCAGCCCCGGATTCCGCCTGCATCCGCATCGACGTAGATCGGAAAACGCGGATCGGCATGCTCCGCAAACCACGCGCGGCGGCTCTCCACCGTCACGGGCGTCAGGTCGGCCGTCGCGCCCCGGGCTTCAACCGCCTGATTGTAGATGGCGACAATCTCGGCCCAGTCGTTCAGTTCAGCGGGTCGCAGTGCCATTTTCAATTCCTCAGCACGGTCGGCAGCAGCGACTCCGGGCCGTGAACGTAGAGTTGATAATACAGGAAAAACACGCCGCCCCCGAGCGCCACCAGGAACGCCACCCGCCCGAGTTCGCCCGCGCCTTTCTGGCTCGTGCGGTGCAGCGAGCGCACCAACCCCTCAATCGCCGGAGCCAGCACAAACGCCACCACCGAACTACCCACCAGAACAAATAAAATGATCGCCGCCGTCCGCATCAGCGGATCGACAATCATGCCCGCCTTGTAGGTCACGAGGCTGTTGCACACGTTGAGCAACAACAGGCAGCAGGGCAAAATGTAGTAGGTGCGAACGACGTTGGTCTTTTTCAAAGGGAGAAATTTGTGGCAAACGACATGGTCCAAGCATTCGACAGACCGCGTTCCAAGACTAAACTTCGGGCAACCCACTCCCACCATGCCCTATCTAAAAATTCAGACGAACCTTCCGCTAACGGAAAAGGCCGAGCACGCCATCCTGAAGAGTGCGTCGTCGCTCGTCGCCAGCGAACTGGAAAAACCCGAGGAGTTCGTCATGATCGCCGTGCAGCCGGACACACCCATGTACTTCGCCGGCAGCGACGACCCCGTGGCGTTTCTCGAGCTCAAAAGCATCGCACTGCCCGCCGCAAAAACAAAACAGCTCAGCCAATCCCTCTGCCGCCTCATCCAAGAACACCTCGGCATCCCGATGGACCGCGTCTACGTGAAATTCATCGACGTGAAACACAGCATGTGGGGCTGGAAGGGCGACACGTTCTAACGCGACTGCGCCAGATTCATTCCGAATGGCGATCCGAATGGCGATACTCCGAATGGAGGGCAACGCTCCGTCGGAGCCGGGCTCGGGACCCTGAGCCCGCCGAACGATCGTCGTCGTCGCGACCGAAAGGTAGGGCGGATAGTCCCTCATCCGCCTCGGTCCATGCGGGTTCGCAAGGTACGGCATGACCGCTGGGCACGCCGGGATCGAGCGACTCATCCCATCCATCGCGGGATAAACCCGCTCCTACCGACGAATCAGCCGGAGCACGCTCCGGGGCATTTAACCCCGTGCGTCCCCGAAATCAGAATAACCTCCCTTTCGTGTTTGCCCAAAGATTAACTTTAACCCTTCTTATGGCGCGTCGAAAGCATAAGGGAGCGGCATGCTTCCGGGCAGCCCAAACACTTTGCAACAATTCCCCCTCAGATCCGTCCTAACACCGATGAAGTTGTCCGTCCCTCTCCTCCGCAGCGTTCTCACGCTGGCAGCCGCCCTCGCCCTCGCCGTCACCAGCGTCCACGCACGCACCGCCCACAAATTCGAGACCAGCCCCACGCTGGTCCGCGAGATCACCACGCTGATCCGCCTGCTCGAGGAAGTTCACTACAACCACGAAAACGTTCGCTCGACCGACTACGCCCAAGTCATCCCCGATTTCATGGCCGAACTCGATGGCCAGCGCCTGCTCTTTCTCGCCACCGATAAAGACACCTTCACGACCCGCTATCCCGCCAGCTGGGTTTACAACAACATCTCCTCCCTCGGCAAAATCGATCCCGCCTACGAAATCTACAACGCCTACGCCGCCCGCGCCGAGGCCCGTGCAAAATGGATCTTCGAAGAACTCAAAAGCGACATCGATCTGACCTCCAAGGAAAACTACGCCGTCGACCGCGCGAAAGCCCCGTGGTGCGCCACCATGGCGGAAGCCGACGCCCTTTGGCGCAAACGCCTGAAGTTCGAAATCCTCCAGGACATGCTCAACAAGAAAACCCTCGATGAAGCCAAACAGAACGTGCGCAAACGCTACGAACGCATGTTGAAAAACCTCGACGACATCGAATCCACCGAAATCTCCGAAATTTTCCTCTCCACCGTCACCCGCATTTACGACCCGCACTCCACCTATTTCTCCGCCGACACCTTTGAAGACTTCGGCATTCAGATGCGCCTTCAACTCGTCGGCATCGGTGCCCTCCTCGGCCTCGAAGACGATTACTGCGTCATCAAAGAAGTCATCACCGGCGGCCCCGCCGACCTCTCAAAACAGATTCACGCCAACGACAAGATCCTCTTCGTCGGCCAAGGCAACGACACCGAACCCGTTGAAATCTTCGGCATGAAGCTCCGCAAGATCGTCGAAATGATCCGCGGCAAGAAAAACACACCCGTCAAACTCATCCTCCAGCCCGGCGACGCCTCCGACCCCTCCATCCGCAAAGAACTCACCCTCACCCGCGACGTCATCAACCTCGATTCCTCACGCGCTCGCGCCGCCATCTTCGACCTGCCCACCGGCCTCGACGGCAAACCCCTCTCCCTCGGCGTCATCACCCTGCCCGCCTTTTACGGCCCCGACAACAGCGCCACCGAAGGCGAAAGGCACAGCGCCACTCACGACGTCGCCGAACTCCTCAAACAACTCCAAAAAGCCGGCATTCAGGGCCTCGTTCTCGACCTCCGTCGCAACGGCGGCGGTCTCCTCTCTGAAGCCATCGACCTCACCGGCCTCTTCATCAAACAAGGCCCCGTCGTCCAAGTCCGCTCCTACTACGGCGACGTGAAAGTCGACAGCGACGAAGATCCCAACATCGCCTACACCGGCCCCCTAGCCGTGCTCGTCTCCCGCTTCAGCGCCTCCGCCTCCGAAATCGTCGCCGGCGCCCTCCAGGACTACGGCCGCGCCATCGTCGTCGGTGACAGCTCCACCCACGGCAAAGGCTCTGTGCAGACCGTCATCGAGATGAAAAACGTCATCACCGACCTCGCCCGCGCCTCCGTCAAAACCGGTGCCACCAAACTCACCGTCCAGAAATTCTACCTGCCCGACGGTTCGTCCACCCAGTTGAAAGGCGTCGTCCCCGACATCATCCTCCCCTCGATCGACGACTTCCTCCCCATCGGCGAAAAAGACCTCCCCCACGCCCTCGTCTGGGACGAAATCCCCACCAGCATTTTTGACGGCAAACGCCTCGCCACGAAAGTTCTCGAACCACTCCGCACCGCCAGCAAAGCCCGCCAGGCCAAGCTCGAGGAATTCGCCCTCCTGAATAAGAACATCGACTGGTTTAAATCCAAACAAGAGTTGAAGGCGGTGTCGTTGAACATTGAAGAACGCCGAGCGCAGAAAACGACCGACTCCGCGTTTAGAAAGACGATGGACAAGGAAAAAGAACGCCTTGCGAAGAACGATTATCCCTACCGTGAATTCAACCTCGGCGTCCCGCCGGCAAAAAAGTTCGTCGAGAAAAAGAAGACCGAGACCGAAGACGAAGAATCTGAAATATCGAACATCACCGATGACGGCTACGCCAAGTTCGATCCCCACCTCCGCGAAACCCTGCGCATCATATCCGACGCGGTGGACCTCGGCCGCAAAAAAGCGGATTGGGCCGGCGACCGCGCCCCGCTGACCGCCCAAGTAGCCACCAAAAGCTAAGCGGTAAACAAGCCGTAGCCACCTCCGTCGCATCCGGTCCGAAAGGTAGGGCGGATGGTCCCTCATCCGCCGGGTTCGAAAGGTAGGGCGTGACCGCCGGGCACGCCGGGTTCGACGGGTAGGGCGTGACCGCCGGGCACGCCGAGTTCGAGCTACACTCCGTTACCGGGATCGAAAGGTAGGGCGGATGGTCCCTCATCCGCCTCCGTCCACGCGGATTGCCCCAACGACCCCGCGTCCGTTTTGTGACAAACCGGAAACGATGCCATGCAAATGCCATTTACCGCTCGCCGCCAGATCCATGGTGAGGACGACGGGATGCCCGGCGGTTTTGTCGAAAGCGATTGATTCGACCGAAGACAGAAGCTCGGCCGTCATCCCTTCCAGTGCTTTTGTTTCTACCCACTATGTCTTGTGTTACTTTCCGCAAGGGTGACAAAACACCGGTTGCAACCGGCAGCCTCCGGCACCTTGCTCCCAAGAACCAGTTATGCACCACCGGAGGAGACGCCCGATTGCAGCTTGAAACGCCACACCGTGAATAGAAGCGCCCTGCCCGCTACACGCCGGAAAACCCAATTCCAGAATTTGGTAAATGAGCACACCCTGACCCAGCCAATGTCCCACCCTAAGGGGTAGACTCTAAGAAATAGTTCCCCCGTGCCCACCTACGCCCACACCGCCAACGCCCCCGACGGCAAACCGCTTCCCGAAAGCTCAAGTCAGTTGCGATCTTGTCCACCCGCCAACGGCGTTTAACCCAAAGTGAATACTGAACCTAACTCCCCACCGGTCTCCTTCTGGGCAAAAACCGTGGACGATGCCGCTCGAGGACAAATTCCGGGGATCTCGGTCTTCGATCACTGCCTAAATGTCGGCTGCGTTGCCGAGCGCTTACTGTCGATGTTGCCAGCGCATGTCGGCACCCTTTTGCCCCAAGGTTCGGCCACGCTCACCGCATTGCACGACATCGGCAAAATCACTCTCGGCTTTCAGGCTAAATGCCCCGTCTGGCTCGCCGCCCAGACTTTCGACGAACGCACCCGCCGCCAGGTCGCGATCTCCGTTTCCGACCACGCCTACGTTAGCCAGTACTTCCTTCAAGAACTTCTTCGCCCAATCAAATCCCATGGTTGGGCCGTCGCTGTCGGGGCTCATCACGGCAAACCCAAGGGTCGTTTAATCAGAGCACCAGAAGTGGAAGCGCAAGCCGAATGGGCGCAAATGCACCGTCAGTCCGTGACGCAACGCCTTGTCTCAATCTTCGGGGCACTTCCTTCTTCCCCACCCAATGGCAGCGCCGATCTCTGGCTGCTCGCCGGTTTGATCACGGTTGCTGACTGGATCGGCTCCAACGAGGCCTTATTCTCTCCGTTGCATGGCGAACCACCCGATGCAACCCGCCGACTCGCCTCACTCGCCCTCGAACAGATCGGCTTTCCTGGCGGACGCCTGCGAACCACTCCATTCTCCGAGACTTTCGGATTTCCGCCGAATGCCGTTCAACAAGCTCTGCTATCAGTCGCTGATTTGCCCGGCCTAATCATCGTCGAAGCTCCAATGGGATGCGGCAAAACTGAAGCAGCGCTCGCTATCGGACAGCAACTCATCGCATCGGGACACCACCACGGCATCTATTTTGCGCTACCAACCCAGGTCACCAGTAATCGGATACACCAACGCGTGGCACGCTTCTTGGAAAACTGCCTCGAAGATGTCGCCCGACTACGGCTTGCGCACGGCAACTCATGGTTGGAAACCGATTGCGATCTACAACTCCGACCCTCGTTTAGCGGCCGTGATGACGAAAGCGAGGCCCCCCGCGCCACCGCCGAAGACGCCCGCTCTTGGTTCGCCTCCTCGAAGCAAGCCCTGCTCGCCCCCTACGGCGTCGGCACGATCGATCAGGCCCTACAAGGCATGGTTGCGGTTAAACATTTCTTTGTTCGCCGTTTCGCCCTCGCCGGCAAAGTCGTAATCCTCGATGAAATTCACTCCTACGATGTTTACACCGGGACACTCGTCACCGCCCTAGTGCGTGAATTACTCCAGCTTGGCTGCACCGTGATCATCCTAAGCGCCACGCTGACCGGGGACCGACGTCGCGAACTACTAACCGCGGCTCAGAGCCATGAAGAGGGCAACCCCACGGCCTATCCACTCATTTCGGTAGCGCGACAAGACGTACCCGCAATCCAGCTCGCACCGCCTCCGACCGCCGCAAAATCCATTGCGCTCCGCACCGAGCCTTTCATCAAAGATGCGATCATTGCCGAACTCATCGCCCGCGCCGAGTCCGGCCAACACGTGCTCTGGATTCGCAACACGGTGGTCGAGGCCCAGACCGCTTTTCGCCTCAT
Source organism: Verrucomicrobiota bacterium (assembly GCA_031404135.1). Classification (GTDB taxonomy): domain Bacteria; phylum Verrucomicrobiota; class Verrucomicrobiia; order Opitutales; family Opitutaceae; genus JADKHC01. The sequence goes on from JANNHA010000021.1 coordinate 35,329, forward strand.
TCGTGGCGATGCTCCAGTTGGTGACACCCCTGCCGATCAAATCAAAATCGGTCTTCTGCACAGCCGTTTTCCACTTCACCGTCGCCAAGAACTCGAAGCCTTCTGGCTCAATCATCTAGGGAAAAATCGCCCGACCACCGGACCTGGCAGTATCTTGGTCGCCACACAGGTGGTTGAACAAAGCGTGGACATTGACCTCGACTTCATCGTCTCCGACCTTGCACCGACCGACATGCTGTTACAACGCCTTGGACGACTCTGGCGCCATCCTCGTAACGGCCGCGCTGCTGCACATCCCGAGTTTTGGATTCGCCTACCGGAAATTCCGGCATCACCGAACACCACCACTTCGACCCTCAAAAAATCGCTCGGTCGCTCCGCCCACGTCTACGCCCCTTGGGTGCTCCTACGTGCCGCAGCCGTTTTCACCGGACGCAACACACTCAGCCTTCCCGGCGATATTCGCCCGTTGCTCGAAGCGACCTACGCGCCGCCATCCGAGACCGAACCAACCGCGTGGCACGATCTCCACAAAGAGCTCGAAGCTGATAAACAAAAGCTCACCGACAACGCCAATGCTGCGATGCTCGTGCTCGGTCGCCCATCTCTCAGCGTCGATGCCGATTCCGACCAAGCGCTCACACGACGCAAAGGTCCGCCGACCGCCGATGTCGTCTTGCTGGCCTCTGCTGAGACTCTACCGAACCACTGCGCTCACCTCACCGCGCTTGATGGCACCGAAATCACCATTTCTGAATACGATTGGGAAATCAACTCTGCCCGCTTCCTGCATCGCTGGATCGTGCGCCTGCCTAAATGGACGGTTCCCGCCTCGGCACCGTGCCCTCGTTGGCTCAGCCTTCACGTCAAATCCTCAGCTTCTCTCGCCATCATTGGCGAGCATGGCTGCCTCCTCTGGGACAGCGAACCATCCACGACCACCTACCATCCTGATTTCGGCGTCTTCGCCGAAAAAATTACCTCCGCCCGCCCCGCCCTTCAACCGACATACGACGACGATGAATTTGACTCTTGATCCTTGGATTCCCGCTGTGCGCGCCGATGGCACGCGCGCACTTTTCAGCCTGCAATCGCTTTATGCCGACGCCCACACGCTGCGCGATCTGGCCGTAAAACCCCACGAACGCATCGCGCTCATGCGACTGTTGATTTGTATCACCCAAGCGGCCCTCGACGGCCCAGAGGATGAAGAGGCGTGGGGCGAATGCAGCACCGAAATCCAACCTCGCGTCCGTACCTATCTGGACAAGTGGAAAGCCGCATTCGAACTGTTCGGTGACGGCCCGCGGTTCTCGCAACTCGCGAACCTCCTGCCCGGCAAAGACACTGATGAAGGCAATGCTGCCACCAAGCTCGATCTCGCCTTAGCCTCGGGCAACAACTCGACCTTGTTCGACAACGCCGCCGGTGAATCCCGCAATGTACATGCGGCGCGCGCCGCCCTGAATCTTCTGACGTCCCAATGTTTTTCGCCTGGCGGACGTATTGGCATTGCACGATGGAAAGGCAAAGACACCCCGGGCAAAGGCTCGAGTAATCACGCTCCCTGCACGCCTTCAAGCATGCTGCATACGCTGATACTTGGTGGCACCTTGCTTGAATCCATTGCACGCAACCTCCTCACCAAACAACTGGTAACCGACAATATTACCAATGGATGGGGGCAGCCCATCTGGGAGCAGCCCATTGATAACGCCGAGGATACAAATCATATCGCTAACGCGACGCACACCTATCTCGGCCGCCTCGTCCCCAGCAGCCGAGCCATTCGCCTTAACGAAAACGGTGAGCAGATCATTTTGGCAAACGGCCTCGACTACCCAATTTTCCCTGCTTTCCGCGAACCCACTGCGACGATCATAAACCGAAAAGATGAACTCGGTGTTATGCCTGCCTCGACGGGACGCAGCATTTGGCGACAACTCCATGCCATCACAGTAAAGCGTCGTGCCGATGCAGACCAAATGTCAGGTCCGTTAGCCCTATCGCTCAGTTCTATCAAACAAGATACCACTCTTTGGATTGGAGCATTTGTCACCGATAAAGCGAAAATCGAAGATGTCATCGAAGCGACTTACACCGTGCCCCCAGCACTGTTCGAATCCGCCGGTCGTAAGGCCTATGAGAACGGAGTGAAACATGCCGAGGAAACCGATTCCGCTTTGAGCAAATCGATCGGGGCGTATGCCGGATCACTCAAAATCGACAGCCCTGCCTACGACCGCGCCCGCCAGCACTTCTGGACCCGCGTCGAACAAAAGCTCAGCGACCTCTTCACCGTCGCTCGCGAACTGACTCCTCCCGATCAACTCGCCGCTTCGCCATGGGGCCGCGCCGTGCACTCCGCCGCACTCGATGCCTACGAGCGCTCCTGCCCACGACGAACCCCACGTCAGATACAAGCCTACGCCCTCGGCCTGCGTCACCTTTTTATCTCCGCCTCCGCGCCCAACTCCAAGAAATCTAAAGTTAAAACCAAATCCTCATGAGCACCGTCACCCCCAGAGAACGCGCCGCCCGCTTCGTCGGCGCCCTTCGTCATCTCCGCGAGCAGCAAGATCGCGGCGCCCTCGCCGCCCTCCGGCGCGGTCTCAGCCCCGCCACCGTCATGGACGCCTGGCCCGTCGTCGCCCGCCTCGGCGGCGACATCGGCCAACCCGGCGAATCCGTCTTCGTCGATATCGCCGCCCTCTTCGCCACGCACTCAACCGAATCCCCCTCCCGTAATTTCGGCGAAACCTGCCGAACCATCGCACTGGATAGCGACGGCAAGATCCTCGAAAGCCACGAGCGCCGTTTCCGCCGTCTGCTCGCAGCCGATTCCCCCTCCGATCTCTCCAACCAGCTTCGCAGCTGGGTACGGTTCGCTGCCAACAAGGGCGTAGGCGTGAACTACGAATCACTCTTCGCCGACCTTTGGAACTGGCGTTGGTATGCCGACGATCTCCGCGTGCAATGGGCCCGCGCTTTCTGGCGCTCTGGTGAGGACTCAGCCCCAACCACTGCCACACCGACGCCAGCCACGGAACCCTCAACCGCTGTTTTACTATGAGTACTTCCACTCTCGTTTCATCCCAGCGCGCCATATTTCAACCCTCGACGGGACCACTGCACCTCACGCAGATCCACGTCTCCTACGAACAAGCCGTACGTCTGCTCAAAATCCGCGACACCTACGACTGGCACCAACGCATTTGGCAGGCCTTCGGCGAGCGCGATGGCGAAGCACGCGATTTCCTCGTTCGCATCGACCGCAAAGAAGAGGCCTTTCGCGCGCTCGTCCTTTCCCGCACCGTACCCACCCGGCCGGATTGGTGTCCGAGCGATTGTTTCGGCACCAAACCCATCCCCGACACGTTCTTCAACCACAACGCCTTCGCCTTCAGCCTCCTGGCCAACCCCACGAAGAAGATCCGCTCCAACGCCACGGGCGAACGCACGAAAAACGGGCGACGCGTGCCCCTCACCACGCGCGAAGATTTGCTCGCGTGGCTGCAACGCAAAGCCGAGGCCGCTGGCTTCACCTTCGATCCCGAAGCCACCCAAACCATGCCGCGAGGCCGCGAGTATTTCCATAAGACCGGAGTGCACGGCACCCACGTCGCTGTCGAGTTCCGTGGGAGCCTGCGCGTAACCGACCCAGTCGCCTTTCGCGCAACCGTCGCCACCGGCATTGGCTCGGCCAAAGCGTTCGGCTTCGGCCTCCTCGTTCTCGCACCCCTTAACCAGCCCTAAAACCTACAACTCAACATCGTCTCCTTTTTAACTCAATTCATCCTCCAATCATGAAGCTCATCGAACTCCACATCCTCCAATCCTTCCCTGTCTCCTGCCTCAACCGCGACGACGTCGGCGCACCCAAGACCGCTGTCTTCGGCGGCGTCAACCGTGCTCGCCTCTCCAGCCAGTCGCTGAAACGCGCCATCCGCGAATTCGCCCAAGACAATCTGCCCAACGCCCGCTTCGGTGGCGAACGCACCAAACTCATCATAGAGCCCCTCGCCGCCGCCCTCAAAAAACACGGTGTTACCGATGCCTCTGTCGCCTTGGAACATGCCAAAAACATCGCTGACAAGCTCGCTAAACTCGACGCCAAGGCGGCCGACGATGCCCCCAAAGTCGGCACCCTTACATTCCTCGCCCCCTCCGAGATCGACTCCATCGCCTCGGATGTCGCCGCGCTCGTCGCGACCAACCCCAAGAGCAAGGACTACGAAAAGAACCTCGATAAATCCTGCAAAAAAGCAGGCCTGCTCGACGGCGCCGACATCGCCCTCTTCGGCCGTATGGTCGCCAGCCTGCCCTCCCTCACCCTCGAAGGCGCCGCCATGTTCAGCCACGCGCTCTCCACGCATCGTTCGGACAACGATCTCGATTTCTTCACCGCCGTAGATGACCGCAAGCCAGTCGGCGACGACGCCGGCGCGGGCATGATGGGCACGTTGGAATTTTCCTCCGCCGTCTATTACCGCTACGCCGCGCTCAACCTCGACCTTCTCGCCGACGTAGCCCACCTCGGCAAACTCTCTGCCGACGAACGCCGCGCCGTGGTCGATGCCTTCATCCGCGCCACACTCCAAGCTGTGCCCGGTGCCCGCAAAAACTCCATGAACGCACATACGCTCCCCGGCTACGTACTCGGCATCTACAAATCCGCCGGTCAACCCGTACAGCTCATCAACGCTTTCGAGCAACCCATCACCGCCCGCTCCGGCCTACTCGCCACGTCGATCGAAGCACTCAAAGCCCATCACACCGCACTCAAAACCACCTGGGATATTCGCTGCGACACCGAAGTCGCCCTTCCCGACATCAACCTCGCGGCCTTCTGCGCGGACCTCACCCAGCATGTCCGCTGATCTCTGCCTCGCTCTCCTGCTCGACGCTCCGATGCAGGCCTGGGGTCACTCCTCGCGTTTTGAGCGGCGCACCACCGCGCTTCACCCCACACGCTCCGGGATGATCGGCATCATCGCCGCTGCCCTCGGCATCGATAAACACGCACCCGGCGAATCCGCACAACTCACCCGGCTCGCCCCGCTGCGCATCACCACCATCACCCTCCCGCGTCGCAACCGCCGAGGCGGCGAACTCCCGATTCAGCGTTTGGAGGATTACCACACCGTAACCGGCATCCGCCGAGCCAGTGGCAAAATGGACGACGATGCCACGGTACAAACCTACCGCCACTACCTACTCGACGCTCGCTTCGGCGTGCTGCTCGAAGGCCCGACACCGCTGCTCACCGAAGTCACCACCGCCCTACGCAACCCTGTCTGGGGTGTTTGGTTCGGTCGTAAATCCTGCATCCCCGCCGCACCGCTCGTCGTGAGTGATCCATCACCCCGCGATTCCGCATGGATGAACTTGCTTCTCCGCGCTGGTTTCCTAGGCGACGAACCCGTCACACACTTCGACCGTGTGAGCGAAACGACTCCCGGCACTGCGGGAGCTGACATGATCGACGACACGCCCCTTGGCTACGGCCTGCCGATCGGTGAACGCCACGCACCACGTTGGATTAAACGCGAAACACGCGAGAAACCCACACCCTAACCCACCGCCATGGCGATCTTCGAAAAACCTCCCCTCGAATCACTCGCACCCGCCAAAGACCGCTGGACTCCGCTCTACCTCGAACACGGCCGCCTTGAGGTCGACGACGCCAGCGTGAAATGGCTCGGATCCGACGGCCTCATGTGCCGCTTGCCGGTGGCGACGATCTCGGCACTCATGCTCGGCCCCGGTACCACGATCACGCATGCTGCGGTGAAGGCCTGCGCCAACAGCAACACCCCTGTCTGCTGGACCGGTGCCGACGGCCTGAGTTTCTACGCTTACGGCCTCGCTCCGAACCACAATAACGACATGGCCCGCGTCCATGCCACCGCCTGGGCTGACAAACGGCGACGCACCGAAATAGCCCGCATCATGTTTCGCATGCGTTTTCCCGGTACCGAAGTGGACGACAAATCCGTGGCCGAACTACGCGGCATGGAGGGTATCCGCGTTCGCCAGGTTTACGCCGATCTCGGCCGCGAACACGGCGTGAGCTGGAAAGCGCGCAACTACGACACCCGCAATTGGGACCTCTCCGACTCCATCAATCAGGCTCTCTCTACCGCCAACGCCAGTTTTTATGCCCTCTGTTCGGCGGTGATCTGTTCGCTCGGCTACCTCCCCTCACTCGGCTTTGTTCACGACACCGGCACCACGCCCTTCGTTTTCGACATAGCAGACCTCTACAAACAAGAGACCACGCAACCTGCCGCCTTTCTCGCCGTGAAAGAAAACTCCAAATGCGACCGCGACCAAGTACGGCGTTTCCTCAAGGAAAAGATCGAGGATTGCCGAATCCTTCAACGTATGCCCAAAGACCTCGCCGCGCTATTCGGGACAGCCGAAGCCACACCCAAACCCGCGGGTGATAGCCCACCCTCCGCCATTCGATGACCGTCATCGTTGCCGAAAACACCCCGCCGGCCGTGCGCGGCATGTTGAAACGTTGGTTCGTCGAACCACGCGCCAACGTCTTCGTCGGCACAGTCAATCGTCGCACGCGAGAAAAAGTTCTCTCCTACCTAAAACCATATGCGCTTGAAACGAGCTGGTTGATTTTAATGAGCGATCCCAACTGCCAAGGCTTCCGCATGGAACGCTGGGGCAAGCCCGATCGGAAAGACGTCAACCTGAGCGGCCTTTGGTTGATCGCAGAAAGCTGGGTCGATCCAGAGAATTGCCCATTCTAAATCCCCCGAAAACACTCCTTGAAGCGCAGCTAACTCTTTGGCATTTCAGGGTTCTCCCCACCCACGTGGGGATGGTCCGCGGTGCGAACAACGGGTCGGATTGGACCAATGGTTCTCCCCACCCACGTGGGGATGGTCCGGAAATTATCTGCCCAACGCAGACCTAGAACGAGTTCTCCCCACCCACGTGGGGATGGTCCGTGGTTGTGCCTCGCTATGGAGTACGCCGCTATGTTCTCCCCACCCACGTGGGGATGGTCCGCTCTTACTGTACGCATTCACCACGCGCTGATAGTTCTCCCCACCCACGTGGGGATGGTCCGTCACCCATTTCGGACCGGTCAACCGGTCATCTGTTCTCCCCACCCACGTGGGGATGGTCCACACTCACAGACGCAGTGCCTGTTGTTGAATACGTTCTCCCCACCCACGTGGGGATGGTCCGCAGTGCGCTTGTTTCATGGAGCTGGCGGACGCGTTCTCCCCACCCACGTGGGGATGGTCCGTCGGTCGGCGGAGCGCCCTCTACCACGGAAGAGTTCTCCCCACCCACGTGGGGATGGTCCGTGCTGGCGCTCGTCGCTGCACTGAAAGGGCACGTTCTCCCCACCCACGTGGGGATGGTCCGAAACAGCGGTGGCCTTCGTGGCGGCCTTGCGAGTTCTCCCCACCCACGTGGGGATGGTCCTCACTGCACTATCAGCGCGTTGTGAATGCGTACGTTCTCCCCACCCACGTGGGGATGGTCCGTGAACTCGTTTAAATTGAGCTTGCCGAATTCAGTTCTCCCCACCCACGTGGGGATGGTCCGTCTATCATCGACCTCGCCGTCGGCACCGGCATGTTCTCCCCACCCACGTGGGGATGGTCCGGCTCAAATCTTACCCACGCCATGCCCCACGCCGTTCTCCCCACCCACGTGGGGATGGTCCGAGTTGAGCCCGACCGCTGCAAATAGTTCCTCGGTTCTCCCCACCCACGTGGGGATGGTCCGTGCGATGAGTGGATTGAACCGGCTCATTTGCTGTTCTCCCCACCCACGTGGGGATGGTCCGGACTGCGAGGATTACGACAACTTGAACGGCTCGTTCTCCCCACCCACGTGGGGATGGTCCGCCGCACCCCGTTCACCCACCACAGGCATCACAGTTCTCCCCACCCACGTGGGGATGGTCCGTTCCATCTTGCAACCAAACCCCGTCATTTCCCGTTCTCCCCACCCACGTGGGGATGGTCCGGCTAGGGGACCGGCTTTCACACCGGCCCCCCAGTTCTCCCCACCCACGTGGGGATGGTCCGCCACATCCGGGGCGATCAGTGTGTGCCCTAGCGTTCTCCCCACCCACGTGGGGATGGTCCGGAGCTCGGTCAGTTCTTTTTCCACCTCGGCTAGTTCTCCCCACCCACGTGGGGATGGTCCGGCGTTACGGGCGGCGAGGCATCGAAACCCCTGGTTCTCCCCACCCACGTGGGGATGGTCCGGCTCGGGGTTAGTACGTGTTATCTGGCCACTTTCCCTACGTCGCTTGATTCAACCTGCTCCGGAAAGCTCACCACCCCCCCATGCAAACCTAAACCTTCACCCTCACTGCGCCCGGTGGATTTCACCACCACTGTCGCTCTCTCCGGCACCGCCTCGCTCACCGTTTTAGACCTCCGTCCTCCGACATCAGCGTTCATCAGCGCCCATAAGTGTTTAACTCTCCGTTTCCCCCTCCGAACCATCCCTCATTCTCCATTCATCATTTTCCTGCTCCGAACTCCGACATTAGCGTCAATTCGCGTCCATTAGCGGTTAAAAAAATCCGCCTTCCCGAACCATTCCTCATTCTCCATTCTTCATTCATCATTTTCCGCCCCCGCCCCCACGCCCAACTTGACTACTTGTCTCGTTACGCACACCCTCCACGCATGTCCACCACGTTCACCATCGGACAGTTCAAGGCCCGCCTTTCCGAGGCGCTCGCACTCGTGAAAAAAGGCAAGGCCGTCACCGTCACCTACGGCCGCAACAAGCGCCCCGTTGCCATCTTCGGGCCGCCGCCCGCCGCCCCCAAACGCAAACTCGGCCACCTCGCTGGCAAGGTACACGCCACCATCGCTCCCAATTGGAAAATGACCGATGAGGAGTTTCTCGGTTCGTGAACCTCCTGCTCGATACGTGTTCACTAATCTGGGCTTTGCAGGACGTCGGCCGCCTTTCCGCTCCCGCACGGAAAGCTCTGCAGGCCCCACAAAACGATCTCTCCGTAAGCGTCGTCTCCTTCTGGGAAATCAGCCTCAAGTCCGGCCTTGGTAAACTCACCTTGCAAGGTGCCGCCCCTGAGGATTTCCCCCGCTTCGTCGTCGAGGCCGGTTGGCACATCCTTCCGCTTTCCCAAGAAATCGCGGCCAGTTCCGGCCGCCTGCCACGGCTTCCAGAACATCGTGATCCGTTTGACCGCCTGCTCATCTGGACTGCGATCCAAGAGGGATTCTCCCTGGTCTCGAGCGACGACGCTCTTCCCCACTACAGTCCTCACGGCTTAAAAATCTGTTGGTAACCCACCGACGCCATGAGCCCGGAGAGTCACCCCATCCCCCTCTCGGCTCTCAACGACTTCCTCTACTGCCAGCGCCGCGCCGCGCTGAAATTTATCGAAGGGCTGCGCGGAACCAACGAACACACCATCATCGGCAATCTCGTCCACGAGCACGTCGATCTCCCCGGCTTCGAACAACGCGCCGGGTGGACACTCCTGCGCGCCCTCCCGCTCTTCTCCGACAAACTCGGCCTCACCGGCAAGGCGGACCTCATCGAAGTTCGCTACGCGGACTGCGAATCTGGAATTACAAAGCTCAAATTTCAAAGCACCGATTCCGGTCCATCTGAAATGACAGATTTGAAATCTGAGATGCACGACCGCAAGGTCGTGCGGGAGGCGAGGCCGGTGGAATACAAAAAAGGCCCCAAGCGCCGTTTCGACAACGACGAGGTCCAACTCTGCGCGCAAGCACTCTGTCTCGAAGAGATGTTCGGGATCGCGGTGCCGTCAGGCGCCATCTTTCACGCCGCTTCCGCTTTGCGCGCCGAGGTGATCTTCGATGCGGCCCTCCGCCAGCGGACGCTGACGGCCCTCGCCGATTTGAAATCTCTCATTGCAAATTCAGTTCTGCCCCCCGCGGAACTAAAACCCCAGTGCGAAGGCTGTTCCTTGCACGCCGTGTGCATGCCTGAAGCGAGTGGGCGGCGACTTCCGCGACTCTTTGAGCCGCGCACTTATGCTTAATTTGAAATCTGAAATTTCAAGTTTCAAAACGATCACGTCCCAAACCAAAGATTTCAAATTCACGACGCCCGTAATTTTAAAATTCACGACGCCCGTAAATTCAAGATCTGAAATCTCAGATTCACTCTTTCCCAAACCCTAAATCCTAGATCACACCCCCCCAAAAAAACCATGCCCACCTACCAACGTTTTGAAGACCTGCCGGTCTGGCAGGCTGCCGCCAAGCTCTACGACCACGTCGATGATTTCATCGACCGCGCTCCGCCCCGGATGCGCGCCTCCTTCCGCGATCAACTGGAGCGCGCCACGCTCTCTGTTTCCAATAATATTGCGGAGGGGTTTGAGCGCGGCACGACCAACGAGCTATTGATGTTCCTCTACATCGCACGCGGCTCGGCGGGAGAAGTGCGCTCGATGCTAATCGTGGGCTCGCGGCGGCCGTATCTGGCGAATTTCAAATCTGAAATCTCAGATCTCATATCCCAGGCCGAGACCTGCTCCAAACAACTGCGCGGCTGGGCCGACTCGTTGCAAAATTCCAACATCGCCGGGCCGCGTCATTTGAACGACAAGTCGCGCGCCGACTACACCAAGCGAAAATCTCGCGAGACCGGGGCGGCTGATTTCCAGAAATTGCTGGCGCAAAATCTCCCGTCGGACCATCCGCTGCATCCGAAGAACCGGCCCGACGGTCGCTAAAAACCGCCGGTCTCAAATCTGGAATTTCAAATCTCTAATCTGAGATTTCAAATCCCAAATCTGAAATTGTAGATTAAGAATCTCCATCGCCCATGGCTCAACTGCTCCAGAATACGCTTTATCTGCTGACGCCCAAACTTTCGGTGCATCGCGATGGTCTGGCCTTGCGGATTGAGCAAGATCGGCAACTCAAACTCTCCCTTCCGATCCACAACTGCGAATCCCTCTTCGCCTTCGGGGCCGATATCTATGTCTCGCCCGCCGCCATGCGGCTGTGCTGGGAGCATGGCGCCTCAGTCTGCTTTTTCACGGACTGGGGTCGCCTCGAGGCGAGAGTGGAAGGCATCCCGCGTGGTTCGGTAATGCTGCGGGTCGCGCAGCACGCGGCGGCAGCGTCGGAAGTCCGGGCCACGGCGTTGGCGCGGGCTTTCGTGGCGGGGAAAATCCACAACACCCGTTGGCTGGTCGCCCGCACGGCGCGAGATTCCACGGTGGCAGAAGATCGGACGGCCTTGGAAACATTGCTGGAAGCGCTCGCCCGGAGCCTGCGCGCACTGCCGGACGCGAAACAACTCGACGATATTCGCGGCGTCGAAGGCCACGCGGCGGCGTTGCACTTCGAGTGTTTTCGCCGTCACCTGCGACCGGCCTTGCGGGATAAATACCCGATGGACGGCCGCAACCGGCGACCGCCGCGCGATGCGATCAACGCATTGCTCTCCTTCCTCTATGCCTTGCTGCGGCACGATTGTGTGTCGGCGCTGACGGCGGTGGGACTCGATCCTTTTGTGGGTTATTTGCACGCGCATCGGGCGGGGAGGGAATCGTTGGCCTTGGATTTGATGGAGGAGTTTCGGCCCTGGGTGGAGCGACTCATTCTTACGCTGCTCAATCGGGGAGAAGTGAAGCCCGACGATTTTACCGAGCGTGAGGGTGGGGCGGTGGAGTTGGGCGAGAAGACGCGCAAGGCGGCGGTGGCGGCCTACCAGCAAAGGAAATTGGAGGAGATCACTCATCCGCTGTTTCAGGAAAAAGTCCGGCAAGGACAATTGCCGTTTATCCAAGCTCGGTTGTTGGCTCGCGCGATCCGGGAGGACGCGGGGACTGGCTATACGCCGCACCTTTTTGCCTAAAATATTAAATTTCAAAAATCATGTTTTTATTAATCACCTACGATGTCTCGACCGTGGACGAAAAACCAGGCGCGCGGCGGTTGCGGCGAGTGGCCAAGGCGTGCACGTCGTATGGGATTCGCGTGCAGAAATCGGTGTTTGAGATGCAGCTTGGGCAGAAGGAATGGGTTGAGTTGCGAGCGCGCTTGCTGCAAGAGATTGATCCGGGACTGGACTCGCTGCGGGTTTATTATATTGATCAGAGCAGCAAGGATCGGATCGAGCATCATGGCGTGGCGCGGCCGGCTAATTTGGTCGAGGATACACTGGTGCTGTGAGCCCGGTGCGAAGCGAACGCCTCGGCTGAGTGCGCACCCCCTCGCAGCCGGTCGAAAGCGCGTTAACGGAAGGAGATATTTAAAGTGGGAGGATGAGAGTGGGGATGGAAATTTTGGTTCTTTGACAAGATCGCAGAAAGCCGGCACTAACCCCTTGGCGATAAGCCGTCAGGCTGCATCGCCATCGCCCCGCTCTTCGGAGCGGGGCGCGGATTGAAACCTTGTCGATCTTCTTCGCGCCTTCCCACCATGTCATCGCCCCGCAGTTGCGCGTTGCTGACGAACTACTCGCTACCAGCCCCCAAGGCCCATGTTGCCTGACTCTTTATCAGGACCCCTCCCCACTTGATAAATCCCGGGGCTCAACTCCGCCCTCGGCACCGAAAGACGAAAACCAGAAATCGGTGCACCCGGCTCATTCATAGCCCTCACCACATCCGGTCTCGACTGCGAAACCATCTGGAAAGCCGAAAATATAGACCCCAATCGCAACACCCGAAATATTTTACCGCGATCCGATTTCTCTCCCGGAATAAAAAAGGAGGGGGTGCCGCTTGGCCCCTCCTTATTTGATACGAGCTCTAGAATGACTATTATTCTAGAGCGTGGGTGCTTGTGCGCTGGTTATGGCATCGCTGTCACGTTGTCCGCTGTGCTCGTGCAGAGCGTGCCGTCGGCATGGCTTGTCACAGCCAAGCCCATGATCGTGCTTGTGACCATATTGATTGTTTGGGTCGTGCCGACCTGGGTCCAGGTGGTTCCGTTGTCCGAACGGTAGGCCGAAAATGAGTTACCCGTGCGCGTGAGCTTCAACCACTTGGGCACCGTCTGGCCTGTCACTGTGCTACCGCTAGTGGGGCCGCCGGTCGCGGTTCTCCATTGGACCGTCACACCACTGCTGGGTGTCACAGCCAACAATATGCTTTGAGCGTTCGCCGCCGTCGTTTCACGAATCATCACTCCCGCCATGGCCCAAGCATTGGTATTTTGAATGCTCACTACCCGCGCCACGACACTGCAATCGCCGCTTGAGCTTTGATACACATAGCGGAACTCATCCGACGTGCCCCCGATGTCGCCGCCCGATCCCGTAAGGGTCCAAGTGGGGCTGCTGTAACTGGCGCTGCCGGTGGCCGACACTGCGCCGATGTCTGCCGTCACCCACGGGCTGGGCAGACCGTCGTCATCCGCGATGTTCACCGTGGCGCTGCTGGGCGAGCCAATCGTGTAGCTCGCGTTGCTAGTCAGGGTCACAATCGCCGTCTCGCTGCTCTCGGGCGTGGTGTTGTCCATCACGGTCACGGTCTTGGTGGCGCTGGCCTGGCCGGCCGCGATGGTCACCGATGTGCCGAGGCTCGTGTAATCTGCGCCGCTCGTAGCGGTGCCGCCGACTGTATAGTTCACCGTCAAGGCCGCCGTCGTGCTGCCGGTGCGGGTGAAAGTGTAGGTGCCGTTGTTGGCCGGCTCGCCCGCGCTCGCGTCGGTCGCTGCAACCGTGACCGTCGGGAGCACCGGGGCGCTGGTGGTAACACTGAGATCATCGAAGTAATAATATTCTGTATTGGAAGTAACATGCGCTCTGACGACTAGCACCAGGCTGCTGCCAGAAGTAATATTTGCCGTCCAAGTCGCGGCAGCTTGCGGACCATCGGCGGCTCCAATTTGGACTTCTGCGCCGCCATCGACTTTCTTATAGAATCGAAGGAAGTCTTGCCCTAAATCCAAACCACTGCCGCCGCGAACCTTTAGGCTAACCGTGACCGGGCCGGATGTAATGTTGATCGCGCCAGTCGTAAACACGCCGTCGGTCCCTACGTGATTGAACGCCATTTCGTTGGTCAGCACCCGGAAACTTCCGCCTGTCGGCGTTGCCGTCCAAGAGGTAGGCGCTCCATCCGAGGTCGTGCCGTCAGGAAGGGTGAATGTTTCCGTCCAAGGGAGTGCTGCTCCCGCAGGCACCTCGTTGTCCGCGATGTTGACCGTGGCGCTGCTGGGCGAGCCGACACTGTAGCCTGTGCCGCTGACCAGAGTTACAATCACTGTCTCGCTACTTTCGACCGTAGGATCGTCAACCACGCTCACGGTCTTGGTGGCGCTGGCCTGGCCGGCCGCGATGGTCACCGAAGTGCCGAGACTGGCGTAATCCGAGCCGCTAGTGGCGGTGCCGCCGACCGTGAAATTAACCGTCAATGCTCCGGCAGTGCTGCCGCTGCGGGTGAAGGTGAAGGTGCCGTTGTCGGCGGGTTCGCCCGCGCTCGCGTCGGTGGCCGCAACCGTGACCGTGGGTAAGGCTATGTCATTGTCCGCGATATTCAACGTAGCGCTAGTGGGCGAGACGGTGGTGTAGCCCGCGCCGCTGGCCAGGTTCACAATCACCGCCTCACTGCTCTCGACGGTCGTGTCGTCAATGACAGCCACGGTTTTGGTGGCGGTGGCTTGGCCGGCGGCGATGGTGACCGCAGTGCCGAGGCTCGCGTAATCTGAGCCGCTGGTGGCGGTTCCGCCGACCGTGAAGTTCACCGTCAATGCTCCGGCGGTGCTGCCGCTGCGGGTGAAGGTGAAGGTGCCGTTGTCACCCGGCTCCGCCGCACTCGAATCCGTGGCGCTGACGGTCACGGCGGGGAGAGCCGCCGGTTCGAAGATGCTTTCATCAACGTAGGCGCTTGTGATGAAGTAATCGCTATAATTACTCTGGTTGAGCCTTACCGGACTCGATCCATCCAATCCGTTCTGAAACGTGATATTTTTGAACATCACGGCACCTGTATAGGGCGCGGCCGCACTTCCCTCAATGAGGGACAAGTTGTTATTGAGTGGGGTGTAGAACGCAATGTTCTCAAACGTCACGCCGGTGAAAGCGTAGCCGGTTGGGTCCAGAGAGAATATGTGGCCCGGATTGGATAGTTTGTCGTGAAAACGAATATTTTTGATCGATATGACCGGCGTCGGACTGCCAGTATAACTTACAAAATCAAAGATATGGCCAGCCCCGGCGGCGAAACGGAAGCGAGCATAGACGATATCGCAGTCCTCAACCCCTCCTGCAACGTAGTTGATAAAGCGGAACATATTGGCGTTCGAATCCTTCCAGAACGTGCATCTTTTTCGCCAGTTGCGAATGTAGGTGCTGTCATCGCTCGCTCTGATTAGAGAATCCTCAATCGGAACATAGCCGCCACAACCATCGCCGTTCACCCGCCAGGAATGCAATTTCACCCAGCTCACCAAACTCTGGTCGTTGACCCGTCCGGCATAGACATCGAATTTGGTATTGAAGTTTGCTGGATCAGCGATCGTGACGCCGGTGATTCTTGTATCCCATGCTTGGGCGATTCTAATGCCTACATCCGCATCTTTGGGCTCTGACCAACCAAGATATTCGGGGTATTCAGGGTTTGGTGTGCCATTGGCCGTGTCGTCATCTGTCTTTTGCTGATAATGCGGGACCACCATGCCGCAAATCGTGCCATATCCATAGATATTGATGCTATCACCCGTACACCTGAAGCTGCCCTGAGCTACATCTTCATTGTTTAGGTTGCCATACAAGATCGCGTCGCCCGGAATGTAATAACTTTTCCCCGGATGAACTTTGAATCCGGGTCCGATATGATGAACGCCGGGCGCAAACACCAGCGTGTCATAGGTGGCGGGGCTCGGCGCTGGCAAAAGGGAAGTCGCGGAGCTCTGATTCGGAGTCACCGTCACGATTGTATTCGTTGGACTCGCGACGGGTTTTGTCATGATCGGATTCGCGTAGAGGGCAATAGAATGGACGGGTGGATTTCCTGGCATGGCACCACCCGGAGTCCCGACAGGAAATGCGGCATTGTGGTCATCCATCTGGCCATTGATATCAATGACCAGTTGGCCGGGATTGGTGATGGTGAAATAGACCCGGCCGTTCTCGTCCCTCTTGCTGTCAGGAACAATTTTCTGCGCAGGATGAACGGCCGACTTCACGATCACCGATGACCCGTCCAAAAGTGTGGGGCCGATTTTCCTGATCTCCACTTCAACGGGTGAACCCGTGCTCATTTCGATGTTGGCGTAGGTGTGGGTCCATCCGGCATTGATCCGATAGTAGGCGTGATTGTGTCCCGTATTTCCAAACCCTGTTAGTGTCGGCATCTCCAGGGCTCGGTTGTAGGTCATGTTGGCGAAACACTGCACCCACGCATGATCGGTCGCCGCAGATCTCACCCAGATTTCATAGACATCCGATTTGGCGCGGGAGGTATAACCATTGATGACGGAAACATTGTGTCCCGGCACATCGGCATAGACGGTGAGCTTTTCTGCGCCTGCCTCATACACTTTCATTGTTGAGGTTGATGCACCTTGGTTGAGTGCGCCGTGGAGTATTTGGGTATTCCATAACAGACACAGCAGTGCCAATGCGCCTGGCATCCAAAATCCAGGGCGGGACGCCTCCCGATCGGCGGCAGTTCGAACGCGTATGCTACCGGTATCCTGGCTCTTCTGGCATGTACTTTTCATTTTTTTTGGGGGGTATTGAGAGTTTCAACGCGCGGCCTCGGCGGGTCTGCCGGGGCCGCGCGTCGTCGACTTAGAACGTAATCGTATTGGTCAGGATGAAGCGGCGGGGATCCGGTACGTTGTAGTTGGTGACCCAGAACGTCGTCGTTCCATCGGATTGCTTCTTCCCGAAGACGCGCTGCGGGATGAGTTCCTGGTCATCAAGAAGATTACGCACGTTTAGTTGCACGGACCACTCATACTTGCCCTTGAATATCTTCCGTCTGTAGCCGAGGAAGCCATCCAGCGTGGTGAGGGGCCGGCCCATGTAGGGCGTGTTGAAGTCCGGCACATCGTAACCGCCTGCGCCGATGCCGGCAAACTCCCGATACACTTCCTCCGCCAAAACTGGCCGCGTGGCGAACCCGAGGACGCTCTTGCTGCGCCAGCCGTAGTTGCCCCCGAAAAAGAGCCCCTTGAGCTTTCCGCCTTGGAGGGTGTAGCGGGCGGTGAAGTTCACCTTGTATTTGCGCTCCTGCGGATTCGGCAAACCTTCCGACATTTTAACGTAGCTCAGCGACGGCAGAATGATCGACTGGAAGAATTCCTTCATGGTTTTTTGCCCGGGAATATTGAGGATCGGGGAAGTGGCAACGGACTCCCAATTCGCCCAGCGGTCATCCGTAAATTGAAACCAATTGAGGCCGATTTTGGAATCCCGGGTTTCAAGCTGGGCGGCGCGCAGCGAAAGGTCCAGGCCAGGCAGCGGGTTGGCGGTCAGGGTGACCTCCACGCCTTTGGCCACCCGGTCGGCCTGCACGAAGATACCGCGTTCGCTAGCCACCGGATGACTGTCGCCGAGGAAATTGGTGCCGGCATTGATAGTTGGGTTGTAACTCGCATCCCGAACTTTCCCCGAGTAATAGGCGTATTGATCGCCCGCGACATCAAAATCAGGCCGGACATTCAGGAAGGTCTTCTCGACGTAATAGATATTATCGCGGAGGGACTTCCTCCCGGCGCCGCTATTGCCGTGGAAGCTCGAGCTGCCGCCGGTGCGGGTGCTTTCAAACCAGTTCACCCGCGCGGAAAACTTCCCGTCGGGAGCGAAAACGGCAAAACCGTAGTCCCGGCCCGAGCCGTCATCATTCGTAGCCCTTGTGCCATCGTGATTGAAAAGGCTGAACTCGGCGGCGTAGGCGGACGTCGATTCGTTATAGAACACGGAGAGCCAGTTCAGCGGATGCACCACGATACCCTTGCTGACCGATGTCGGGCTCTCTTCCTGGCGGCTTTCGTGCCGGAGAGTCCGTTGGAGGCCCAATTTCTTGAAATCCTGCCAGCTCATCCACGGCGCGCTGGCATAGGCATCCGGGACGGGGGTGCCGGCCACGGGGTAATAATAACCACCATTGCTGACATCGTAGCGGGGCTGCATGTCGCCATCGAGCCAGCTGGTGAAGGAGTTTTCGTCCCTGCGTCTGCCGTAGCTGAGGATGATGCGATCCTGGACAAACGCACTCTGGAGCGAGAACATGAGGCCCTCGGTTTCCTTGCGTCCGTTACCCAGGGGAAAGGCGCTGGCACCACCAGGTAAATTCTCCCCGGATACGATCACGGGCGCACCGTTGACGTCGGTGCCGACATTGCCCCAATTCAAAGGATCGACATTCAAATCGACGTAGGGGTTGCCGCCGATACCCGCCGTCGGACTGCCCAGATAACTGCGCACCTGGAGCTGACGGGTAGCCGCTCGCACATTGGTCAAGGCGTTGGGGAGTGGAACGGCTGCATTGCTCACGATACTGTTCGTAAACGCGTTGTCACTCAGGACGACCGCCCCCGAGGCACCTTGGCGAACCTGTTCAAAGCGCTGACTCATCTGGTTGGTCCAGACACCGAGTAACCGGTGCACGCCAAGCCAGCGCGACCATCCGTTATTATTCTTGAAGTCGAGCGTGTAGGTGGCTGTCAGGCGATCATCGGCCTTTTCCTGCCCGTTTTCGCCGCCCCCGACACCACTTGTAACGTAGTAGCGACCAAAGTTGGGATTGACGGCGCGGGTGGGCATGGGGGCTCCGGGCGCCCACTCGGCAGGCAGGTAGCGATTCAGGTCGATCGCCAGTTCGGTGTTACCCGAGCCAAGCACATCACTGAACCGGTAGGTGATGAACTCGCGATTGGTACCGAATTCGATGAACAGGTTCTTCACCGGGTTAAACTCGATGATGCCACCGTAGATCTTCGAACTGGTCAACTGTTGCAGGCCGTTGCCGACGATATTTATATGAGCGGGATAGATGGAATCGTCCGAAAAGGACCAGTCGAAACTATCTCCGCCCGTCCCGGTTACGAAAGCGCCCGGAGTACTCCCAGCGAGGCTCGTATTATTCCACGACATAATCGGGATCGGGTTGGTTGCAGCGCCTCCGAACACCAAAACCGGTGCCGAGCTGGTGTTGCGGACAAGGATGTCTGTACTCGGCGTGGAAGAGACGGGGGAGGTGAAACCCTGAGCTATCCGCGCGTTGTTGTTCGCCGTGGTGTTGGCGCTGATATTGAAGGAGTTGATCGCCGAGTTGTCGAAGGCAAACGGAAGCAACAGGTTCGAGTCGTAGGTCCTGAGGTAATTTGCAAAGGCGCCGGGCTGCGCCGGGCGGCCGGGATAGGTGATGGCCGAGCTGCCACTGCCAACGGTGTAGGCGGGACTGCCGGCTTCAAGCGCCTTCAGATACGGCGTGACCTTGTCTTGCACGAGCGTCGACCGGATCGGTGCCTTGTGGATGCGGGCACTCTCGTAGTAGGCAAGCATGCGCAGTCGCTTGAGCGGCTCGAAGGAGATGCTGCCAAAATACCGTTCCGATTTATCATACGAGGGCAGCCGTCCGGCGGGGATGTCCTGCTTCAACGAGTTGAAACGCACGGCCAGAAGATCCTTAAGGAGGACCTGGTTGATATCGAGGGTGCCGCGGTAGCCCTTGTCGCTATCGAGCTGGAGCGAGACGCTGTACTTGTTGCGATTGGTCTTGGCGCGCTTGAATGAAGTGTCAACCGAACCGCCAGCCATGCCGTTACCAAACAGAATGGCATTCGGGCCACCGACAAACGAATAGCGCTCAGTATTGTAACTGTCGATGGCGGTGGAGGTCTCGAAGAAGCCCACGGAAGTGCTGGCGCGAGCCAAGCCGCGGGCACGGTTGCCGGCCGAGGGATTAAACGGATTGGCACCCAGTGTGTCACTACCGCCCGGCTCATACCAATCACTCTGGCTGTCGACGCTCAGAGAGTACTTCAGCGCATCTTCAAGGGAATTAACGCCAAGGTCGGAGAGGAATTCCTCGGTCATGATGTCCACCTGGGCTGAGACATCCTTCAGCTGCATGCGGAGCCGGCCACCGGCAAGGGTTTCGCGGGCCTGATAACCGACGTCGGCACTGGCGTTGATCACGAAGGGGGAAAGCATGACGACATTCTGTTCATCACTCTGTGGGGGATTCTGGGTAGGCGGGGTGGCCGTCTGGGCCGAGGTAACTGTGCCGAGGGAAAGCCAACCGGCAAAAGCGGCTAATAGCGTACGAGGTTTGTTCATGGATTTTGGGCGGGAGTTGGAGTGCAAATTGGAACCAGTCCCAACCTTCCG
This sequence comes from Verrucomicrobiota bacterium, assembly GCA_031404135.1. Taxonomy (GTDB): domain Bacteria; phylum Verrucomicrobiota; class Verrucomicrobiia; order Opitutales; family Opitutaceae; genus JADKHC01. The sequence continues at coordinate 55,636 of JANNHA010000021.1, forward strand.
GTCGGGTGACGCATCTTCGGCGCTGCGTTTGCGGCTGACGACGAAGGTGCCAGTGGCAATATCCTGCGCGGCCTCGAGCGCCGTGCCCGCGAGCATGCGGTTCAACGCGTCGTGCGCGGTGTAGTTGCCCGCGACGGCGTTGGTCCGCACGCCCCTCACCTTTTCCATCATGAAAATAATTTGTAGGCCGGAGACTGCGGCGAACTGGTTCACGGTGGTGGCGGCGTCGCCGGAAGGGAGGTTGTAACTGCGCTTCTGCTCAACCACCGCCGCGCACTCCACGGACATCGCGCAGCACAAAGCCGTGGCGACGAAACGAGGCGAGGTAGCAAGACGATGCAACATCAGGAGGGGCAGGGCTGCTTTAACAACGCAGCGAACCACGAGATGGGTTAGTCGGTTCTTCCCCTGAACATCAGTGGACTGCGAAGCCCTCTTCATAGCAGATGAGACGACGGGCTGGCAAAAGTTTAGCCCATTATTGAAGCCCATTGCGAACCCTGTTCGCTCACGGTGCGCGGCGCAACGTGATATCCCTCGGGCCACGCTGCTCCGCCACCACGTCGCCATCTTTTTCGAGCAGGCGCACAAACGCTCCGACTTGGTCTATCGCGAAAGTGCCGCCAATTTTTTGGTCGCCGAGCTTTTCGTCAACGAGCACGAGTTGCATTTCGTTGCGCCGGTTAAACAGCGCGATCGCTTCGCGCAGAGGCAGGTCCGAAAACGTCATCACGTGACTGTGCCAGCGGACCGTCGCGCTCAACACCTCGGCCGACACCCGCTCGATCCGCGCACTCTCGACCGGGGCTTCGCGCGCAATTACCGCTCGCTCGCCGGCGACCAATCGCGCAGGCACAACCGCAGGGGACGCCACCGCTGCTACGCCTACCGATGCGCAGTCACGTGTCACCTCCACCTTGCCCTCGGTAACGAGCACCTCGACGCCCGCGTCGCCGACGCGCACGCTAAACGCCGTGCCGACGGCACGCACCGATACGCCTGCGGCCGTCACGATGAACGGTCGCTCCGCGTCGTGTGCGACGGCGAAATGCGCCTCACCGCTCGTGAGGGTCACCCGGCGCTCGTCCGACGTGAGGCGGATATTTACCTCGCTGCTCACATTAAGATTCACGACCGAGCCGTCTTTGAGCGCGAACTGCTGCTGCGCCGCCGCCGTCACATAGTGCTGCGATTCGGCCGGGCGCGCTCGCATGAAAAACCACACTCCTGCCGCCAATACGAACGCCGCGGCGAGTCCCGACGCCCACACCGGCAAACGAAATCCGACCCATCGCACCCCGGGTACCACGGCAGGTACGACGGCTGCCGTATGCGCCTCCAACGATGCCCGCACGGCCGGCATTTCCGCCAAAAGCCCCATTGCGCGCTCGGTCTCCGCCACCATCGCCTCGTGCCGCTGGTCGGCAGCGCGCCACGCGGCAAACGCCCTAGCGCGACCGGGCGCGAAACCCTCTTCACGCTCGCACAGCCACTCGGCCGCCGCGGTTTCAATCGCGTCGTTGGACGTCGCTGAGTCTGAGTTAGGCGGATTCATGAGGCGATACGGTTTGCCTGCTCGGTGGTCGCGAGCAAGCCACGTTGACGAAAGAACCGAGTGCAGTCCTTCACTCCTTTGATCATGTGGACCTTTACCGTCTCCGGCGAAATCCCGAGGCGCTCCGCGATTTCTTTGTAGGCGAGCCCATCGAGGTGGCGGAGCATCATTACTTGGCGGCAACGCTCCGGCAGCGCGAGAATCGCTTCGAGCAACACCTCCAACCGCTGCCTATGCTCAGCGATCTCCGCGACTCCCGGTGTCTCATCGATAAGCAGCGGCGCATTAAACTCGGAAATCTCCTCATAGGCGCGCCCGCTCCGCCGACGGAAAAGATCGATTGCCGCGTTGCGAGCCGTCGTAAACAGAAACGCCCGTGCGCACGGCACGCGCCCTCCCTCGTGTGCCCGCAGCGTCCGCACAAACGTTTCCTGCACCAAGTCGTCGTGGTCTGGCAATGCCGGGAACCGTTTCGACAGATACGCGCGCAACGCCGGTTCATGCGGGTGCACTTGCTCCGAAAACCAACGGGCCTGTTCGATTGAAGACATGGGAGGGGGGTAACAAAGTGAGGTCTAACGCGCTACGAGCCCACGGTTTGCCTCCCCACGCCGACAGTCCAGCGCATTTTTCAAAAAACCCCCTGGCGAAAATTTATTTCAAAAACAACTAACCCAAATCCGGGCCGCTTCCGTGTATTGGTAGGCGTGAGATCTGCCGCAGACTACCCTAGCAACCGGTTAGACTTTCAGCTTTTGTTTCAGTTCGCGGTTTCCCACAACGGCTCGCGCTCGTAAATCCTCGGTGGCAAAACCCCTACTATCCGCCGCCTCATTCTTCTCTCGCCGCAACTTTTTGCCGCTCCACTGCGTCTACATGACCTGTGAACTCACGCCTTAAGACTACCCTGCTCGTCCTTCTCACGCTCACCACCGTCGCCTCCGGCATCTACGCTTGGCAACTCAACCGCGCGCTCCACGCCCCTCAAGTCGCCTCAACCGACTCCGCTCGCGCCACCCTCGAAAAGCGCCTCGCCGACGCCGAACACCGCGCTCACGCTCTGCAAAACGAACTCGATGCCCTCAAGGCCAACAAAGTCGCAACCGACGCGCCGCCGCCCGACGAACCACCCGGCCCGCCCAACGCCGCCGACTCCCGCGGTCGCCGCGGCCCGGACCGTGGAAACGAAGCGTTTCAAGCCTTCATGAACGACCCGAAAATGGTCCAACTCATGGCCAACCGCGACAAGCTGATGCTCGATTCCCGTTACGCCTCGCTCTTCAAAAACCTCCTGCAAGGTGCCAACCTGAGTCCCGCGCAACTCGACGCCTTTAAAAACCTCCTCGTCGAAAAGGAAAACACCACGCGCGACATCCGCATGAGCGCCCGCGCCGAAGGCCTCAACGACCGCGCCGAAATCAACAAGCTCGTCAAAACCGCCCAAGCCGAACTCGATGCACAGATCCAAAGCACGCTCGGCCCCGACGGTTTCGCTCAATATCAACAGTACGAAAAAACCTACCCGCAGCGTAATCTCGTCAACCAAATCGCCCAAAGCCTCAGCTACACCAGCAACCCGCTCAACGAAGCGCAAAGCAGCCAACTCGTCGCCATCCTGGCCAGCACCACACCAGCCGATACCAACCAGCGCCGCAACCTCGGTTCCTTCAGCGGAGGCCCCGGTGGCTCCGTAACGGTGACCGACACCGCCGTCTCTGCCGCCAGCAGCGTGCTCACGCCTACCCAACTGACCGCTCTCATCGCCATCCAGGACCAGCAAAAAGCCCAAGAAACCATGCGCGAGGCCGCGAAAGCCGCCCGCAATGCCGCTCCGGCCAAAGCCGCAAAAAATCCCTGAACCTTCCCGATCCCACCACGCAAATCTTGCCCAAACGCGACCAGCGCGCAAAAAGCCTTGTCGCTGCACCGCAACGACCGCTAACGTCACCCGCTCTCAATCATTCATAACGCTTATGATCGTCACTACCGCGCAACTCTTCAAACACGCCTACGGCAAATACGCCATCGGCGCTTACAATATCAATAACGCCGAGCAGGCCATGGGCCTGTTCCGCGGTGCCATCGACTCGAAGGCACCCTTCATCATCCAAATCTCCAAAGGTGCACGCAAGTACACCGACAAGAAGATGCTCGAGGCCATCATCCGCGCCGCTGACAGCATTTTCCCGGAAGCGATTTTTGCCGTGCATCTCGATCACGGTGACGAAGAAACCTGCTACGATTGCATCAACTCCGGTTTCTACAGCTCCGTCATGATCGACGCCTCGCACGATCCTTACGAAAAGAACGTCGCTATCACCAAACGCGTCGTCGATGCCGCTCACGCCAAGGGCATCTCCGTTGAAGCCGAACTCGGCATGCTCGGCGGCGTCGAAGAAGACATTAAGGTCGAAGACGGCCACGCCACTCTCACCAACCCAGTCGAAGCTCAGGACTTCATCAAAAAAACCGGCTGTGATTCCCTCGCCTGCGCCATCGGCACCAGCCACGGCGCCTTCAAGTTCAAGGGCAGACAGTCCCTCCACTTCGACGTATTGACGAAGATCATGGCCCTCGTTCCCGGTTTCCCATTGGTTATGCACGGCTCGTCCAGCGTTCCGCAGGATGAAGTTGCCCGCATCAACGCCGCAGGTGGCAAGATCGCTGGCTCCATGGGCGTCGACGTCAACGAATACCTCCCGGCCGCCAAACTCGGCGTGACCAAGATCAACATCGATACCGACGGCCGCCTCGTCTGGACCCGCGTTCACCGCGAGTTCTTCCGCGACAAGCCTTCCGATTTCGATTTCCGTCCCCCGGGCAAAATTTACATGGACGAATACGCGAAATTCATCGCCAGCCGCAACGTGCTCCTCGGCAGTGCCGGCCAGCTCGACGACCTCCGCGCTTCGCTCAAGAAGTAACCTGTTTTTAGCGTTCAACGCCATTCAAGCGCGGCCCTCACCGGCCGCGCTTTTTGCTGCCCACCTGCGACGGAAAACGACTCCGAGGTAGGGAAAATGCTCCGCCATTGTCCTTGTTTTGTATCAGCTAACTTCACCGCCCGAACCTCACCGCCGCACCAAATCAACCCTCGCTCTCGTCGCTGTCCGTCGGGCGCTGGATTTCCTGGCGGCATTCGTTCATCACGCGCAACCAAATCTCGCGCAGATCAAACAAACGCGGACGCGCGTCCTGACAAAAATGACCCATCGCCCGCGAAGCACCGGCGGCGCGTTCATCAAGCAACGCGAGCGTTTGGTTCAATTCGCGCAACGCACGCTTGAGCAAACTAATCGCCATCGCAAAATCGCCAAAATCCAGCGCTTGCACCGCGAGCGTCGCCTGCTCTTCGCCCCGATAAAGCGAGGTCTGCAACGTGAGTGCCAGCGCCTGCGGCACCTTGGCGTTGTCGATGGCAATGCGTTCCCACGCCCGGCGCAGGCTGAGATAGATCGCCTTCGTGGCGATAAAAACCGGGCTCTTGTGGAGAGTGTAAGGTTCGGCTCTGAAAGCGGCCTCGTCCTGCTCCTCGGTCGTCTCCTCTTCGTCGTCATCGACCTCCATGGAAACACTTTCACTCGTCCAGACACTCGCGTCCCATTGCATGAAATGCGCAACTTCGTCGATGCGCTCCGGGTGTTCGCGCAGCTGTTCGTAGAAAGCGATGTAGCGGTGAAGCACGTCGTCCTGCTCGCGCAGGTACTGCTCCCAGTCGAACTCGTTCCAAGCGAGATCACCGCGTTCTTCCCATTCGTTTTCTGACGGAGAATCTGGATCAAAATTGCTCATCAAGAAGTGGCTGGCGCCGTGGGCTCAAGCTGCTTTCGTTTGCTCACAATGCAATGCAAAAGCCCGGCGTGCAAATGCCGGATGTGTGTTTTTACGAGTTGAAACTATAAAGCGACACACATAATTTTTTTGTTCCACGCAATGTCTGAAATTCATCACGAAACCGTCTATTTTACTGGTCGCGTTCAAGATGTCGGCTTTCGATATACAGCGTTGCAGGTCGCCAAGGAGTTCGAGGTGGCCGGCTGGGTCAAAAACATACCCGACGGCCGGGTCCAACTCGAAGCAGAAGGAGCGCCACAAACGGTAAAGGCTTTTGTGTCAGCGGTTGAAGCGCGCATGCACGGTCACATCCGTAAAACCGAGCGGCAATCCGCCAAACGCGAGCCCCAGTTCGCGGGCTTTACGATTCGGTAAAATAAGCAAGTTGTTGTTGCTCAACACCACTTCCGAAATAGCAACAAAAAACACTTGAACCGCGCCGTTAATGTTATGAATGTAGATGGACTAACTAAAGATAATGAGCGCCGACAACCTCCATCCCCTCTTTGACCGCGTGCTCAGCCGCGCCGAAAAAGAGAAAAGCCTGAAGCAAAGGGCACGGGTGATCTGGCTCTACGGCTTGTCCGGATCGGGCAAAAGCACGCTCGCCATCGCCCTGGAACGCCAGTTGCACGCGGAGGGTTTTACGACGCAACTACTCGACGGCGACAATGTGCGCACCGGCCTGAATCGTGGTCTCGGTTTCAGCGACGCTGATCGCGCCGAAAACATCCGGCGCGTGGCCGAAGTCGCGAAACTTTTCACCCAGACCGGGATCGTGACGCTGTGCTCTTTTATCACGCCGACTCGCGCCCTCCGCCTCGCCGCCCGCGAAATCATCGGCACCGAAGACTTCATCGAAATCTACATCAAAGCGTCCTTCGAAACCTGCGCGAAACGTGATCCCAAAGGACTCTACGCCAAAGCGAACGCTGGCGGTGTGAAGCAGTTCACCGGACGCGATTCCAGCTTCGAACCACCTGCTGACGACGACAACGCTGCGGTTTTCGACACGGAAACCGAACCAGCCGAAGCCACCCTGGCGCGGCTGCACGCCCTGATTTTGCCCCGCATCCAACTTCCATGAGTTCGTACAATCTGACCCATCTCGCGCAACTTGAGCACGAGGCGATTTTCATCATGCGCGAAGTCGCCGCGCAATTCGAACGGCCCGCACTGCTCTTTTCCGGCGGCAAAGATTCCATTGTGATGGTTCGGCTCGCTCAAAAGGCGTTCGCCCCGGCCAAACTCCCCTTCCCGCTCGTCCATATCGACACCGGCCACAATTTTCCCGAAGCCATCGAGTACCGCGACGCGATGGCCAAGGATCTTGGTGCCCGTTTGATTGTTCGTTACGTCGCGGATTCGATCAAAGCCGGCCGCGCCGTCGAAGAAAAGGGCCTCAATCCTTCGCGCAACGGCCTCCAAACCATCACGCTGCTCGACTCCATCGAAGAGCTGAAATTCGACGCCTGCTTGGGCGGAGCCCGCCGCGACGAGGAAAAAGCCCGCGCCAAGGAACGTTTCTTTTCCCATCGCGATGAGTTCGGCCAATGGGATCCCAAAAACCAGCGCCCCGAGCTCTGGAATCTCTTCAACGGCCGCAAAAACCACGGCGAACACTTCCGCGTTTTCCCGCTCTCCAACTGGACTGAGATGGACGTGTGGCAGTATATCACCCGCGAGAACATTCCGTTGCCGTCACTCTACTTTTCGCACGAACGCGAAATCGTGAATCGCAACGGCACGCTGCTGGCGAAAACGCCGTTCATCACGCTGCTTCCCGGCGAAAGCTACGAAAAGCGTATCATCCGGTTCCGCACCGTCGGCGATGCGACTTGCACCGGTGCCGTCGAATCGACCGCCTCGACGCTCAGCGACATCATCCAGGAAGTCGCCTCCGCCCGCCAGACCGAGCGTGGCACGCGCGCCGATGACAAACGCTCTGAAACCGCGATGGAAGACCGCAAGAAAGCCGGTTACTTCTAAACCAACTTAAAGAACCAATTCCCAATGTCCTCCTCTGACTCCAATTATCTTTCCATGGACCTGCTCCGCTTCACGACGGCGGGCAGTGTCGACGACGGTAAATCCACGCTGATCGGACGCCTGCTTTACGACTCAAAGGCGATTTTTGAAGATCAACTCGACGCACTCGAACGCGCAACCGAACAACGCGGCGAGGAACACCTGAACCTTTCGCTCCTCACCGACGGCCTCCGCGCTGAACGCGAGCAAGGCATCACGATCGACGTTGCGTACCGCTATTTCGCCACACCGAAACGCAAGTTCATCATCGCCGACACACCCGGCCACATCCAGTACACGCGAAACATGGTGACCGGCGCTTCCACCGCCAACCTCGCCATCATCCTCATCGACGCCCGCAAAGGCGTCATCGAGCAAACTTGCCGCCACTCGTTCATCGCCTCGCTCCTGCGCATCCCGCATCTCGTGGTCTGCGTCAACAAAATGGACCTGGTCGATTTCAAGCAGGATGTCTTCGACGACATCGTCGCCAAATATTCCGAGTTCGCATCGCGCATGGAAATCGCCGACGTGAAGTTCATTCCCATCAGCGCGCTGCACGGCGACAACGTCGTCGACAAATCCGATAAAATGCCTTGGTACAAAGGCCCGGCGCTCCTCTACACGCTTGAAACCGTTTACATCGGCAGCGATGCGAACCACATCGATCCGCGCTTCCCGATCCAGACCGTAATCCGGCCCAATTCGACCGAGCACCACGATTTCCGCGGCTTTGCCGGTCGCGTGGCGGGTGGCGTGTTCAAGGTCGGCGACGAAGTTTTAGCTCTTCCATCTGGTTTCGCCTCACGCATCAAATCCTTGCACAGCTCCGATGGCGATGTCTCGGAAGTTTTCTCGCCGATGTCCGCCACGATCACGCTCGAAGACGAGATCGACATCTCGCGCGGCGACATGCTGGTGAAACCGCACAATTCCCCTCACGTCAGTCAGGACGTCGAGGCGATGATCTGTTGGTTTTCCGACAAAAAGCTGCAACCAAACGGTAAATATGTTCTCCGCCACACCACCAAAGAGGTGAAATGCGTGATCAAGAACGTACGCTACAAAGTCGACATCAACACGCTTCACAAGATCGCGGGCAATCCCGAGATCGGCATGAACGACATCGGGCGCATTCATATTCGCACAGCGTCACCCTTGTTCTTCGACGGCTATCGCCGCAACCGAAACACCGGCAGCCTCATTCTCGTCGACGAGCACACCAATGCCACCGTCGGCGCTGGCATGATTCTCTGGCCCGACCTGAGCGAAACGACCCCGCCTTCGCAGTTTGTAGAAATGGGCGGCTTGTAAGCGCAACCGAAACAATCCGCAGGTAGGGCGCGACCGCTGGGCGCGCCGGGTATTCGTACGCGGACCCAGCGAGCTCCCTTCGCCTCACCAGCTGCGGATCGAGATCAAAATCTCCGCACCGTCCAAACCGGGGCCGGAAAGGATTTCACCGCCGTGCAGGCGGATGATTTCCTTGGCGATAAACACGCCGATGCGCCCGTGACTGGGGATTGAGCCTGGTTCGGGCAAGGGAAGAATGCCTTCGAGTTCGAGTTTTTCGCCGCGAATCGCGACGAGTGCGGTCAGCTGGTCGGCTTCGCCCAAAGCACGCACATGAACGGAGATCCCGCGTTTGCCGAGTTCGGGACGGTTTTCCACGAGGCTTTCCAGAATTGCCTGAAGTCCAAATTCGACCAGCCCCGGAACCACGTTGAGCCTGATGGCACTTGGGCCCGCATCGATTGCAACATCCATCCTCTTCGCGACCTGCTGCACCAACCCGCGCAGATCGGCTGGTTCGGGATTAACTTCGCGGAAAGTCGGAATTGAGGCGAGGTGCCGGTTGATGGTTTCGAGATTGGCGATGTCGCGTTTGATCGCAGCCAGCAGCACCGGCGAGCTTGTCTCTGCGCCCGGGTTGTGGCGAAGCGCAAGCAGCGACACGAGTGAGTTGCCCAGCTCGTGATTCAACGTGAGCGCCAGATCGTGCAACAACGTGAGCCGGTCGAGCCGTTCGCGATGGTTGCGTTCGCGCAGCTCGACGCTGGCGTCTTCCCAACACACCCAGACACAGTCGTTTTCGGCGATGATTCCAGCGCTGATCCGGTACGGTTGATTCGCGGTGGGTAGAACACGTTTTGTATCACGCGACTGTCTCGCCTCACTCGCGACCGTGCGCACGATCAGCGGCAGGTCGTGCGGCGGCGTTTCTTCTGGATCAAGAATGAGGAGATTCGGGAAATATTTCTCACCCGTGCGCCAGCGTTCTTTGTTGCGCACCAGCTTGTCCACTTCGGTTGACCGCGCCAGAAACTGCTTCAGCAGTCGCGCAAAGAAAATCATCCGCGAGCGATCCGCTGCATCATAGGAATGGCCATCGTCGCGCACGCCGAGCGCGATCAGCCCGAGGAGTCGACCGTTGTCATGAATCGGCACGATCACCCGCGCCGACCAAGTGATTAAACGGCTGCGCACCGCCATCTCCGCCATCGGATCGGGCAGCACCGGCCAGTCCGCACCGTCGAGTACGGCGGGGAATTTTGTCAGGTAACGCGCGAGCGAGTCATCGGCGGGACAAGAAAAACCGTTGCGATCCGATTTAAACCCGGAGGTGTCGCGCAAGAAAAAAAGCACATGCGAGGCCCGCAGAAAATGCTGGGCCGCCCGCCGGAATTCATCGAGCAACCGGTCCTGCGATCCAATTTGCTCCACGGCCGCTTCGAGAAAATCCCACGCGCCCGTCACGTCTGCGGAGCCGGAGGTGCGGTGCGGCGGCCGCGAATCTTCGGTTCGCCGGGCTCGCTCAGACAAAACCTCAACCGCCGCCGTGCGTTCAGCGATTTCCGTCACCAACGGTAAAAATTCTGCCAAACGCGTGCGGCTCTGCTCGTAACTCAGACACACGCGTGCGCGGCCGCTCTGGCTCATTTGGTCAAAGGGCGCGGTGCCAGCCTCGCCCACCAAAATGGTGGGGCACTTTTCCAGCCCAAGTGGCAGCCGATAAGTGGCCGCACCATCCAGCACAACCACGACCGGCACACCCGATAAAAGAGGCCAAACCGGAGCCGGATCTTTCAACGTCGCCACCGAACAGCCAACCGGTACCACCGCCCACCACATACGTAGTAAGTCAGGATCATCGGTTGCTAAGAAGAAGGAGGCAGACATGGGAGATTAATGCGAAAAGTAGCACCTCGGCCTGAGACTGGAGGGTCAGCGGTGATGCTAGCTTGAAGACTAGATAGTATGTCTTTGCAAATTGCTAGCCCTAAGCCGAAACCATTCGATTTTGTCGTTTGGAAGGGCTGAAAGAGGTTCTTCAGCACTTCCTGGCTGATTCCGGCACCGTTATCGATCACCGCAACTTCCAAATAATCAGCATGTTTCGTTGTTTCTAAACGTATCCAACGCTCCCCGTTTTTCTGCTCCTGAGCCTGAATCGCGTTAAAACAGAGGTTCAATATGACCTGTTTGACCGCATTCGGATCGGTAAAAACCCGATCCGGGGAGGCTTGGAAGTCCATAATCAGCTTAATGCCCTTGTCCTCGGCCTTAGCCGCGACGAGGTCGACGCACGAGCTCAACACGGCATGAACGTCGACATTTCGCGCCGTCAAAACCCGCGGTGCCGACAAATCGAGCAACTGCTCCGTCAGGCGATCAATCCGACCCACTTCGTCGCCGATCAGCCGGAAAAACTTATCCCGAAAAACCGGCTCCTGATAATGATCGGGCAAAAGCTGGACAAAGGTTTTTATCGATACGAGCGGGTTGCGAATCTCGTGTGCGATGCTTGCACCTAGCATTCCGACGGTGGCGAGTTGCTCAGCCTGTTGCGACTGCTTCAGGTACCGGGCGCGCGACATAGCGGTTTCGACCGTGCCCACCACGTCCATTAGCTGCATAATTTCCGGGTAGGTAAATGGCATCTGGGTGCGCGGCACATCGAGCCCCATCGCAAACGACAGCGACGGACCCGCATTGGTCACGACCACGGCAAATTTATTCTCGATCAAAAACGCCTTCAACGTCTCATGCCCCTCAATCGCCCTCTCCCGCTCCAGCCGTTCCAGCGTAACCCAACGCGCTGACTGCAAAAATTTCACCTCAGGCGAATCGATCGCCAGATCCAAACCTCCACCCACCAGCCGGCTGCGCGAGCCCATCAAAATCACCACGCGTCCCGTCAACGTCCGGTCCTTGATCACGCGGATAAATGCATTCTCCAGCGCCTCGGGCAGCAGATCTTTCCGGGCCACCCGGTAGATAGCGCGCCGTAACTGCGTAAGCCGAGAATTCCGCGGGAAAATGCTCTTCCACCACGGATGCATCTCCGCCGCAAACCAAAGTCCAGCGGCCAGCGACAACACATAGGCCGTCCCCGTGTGCACAATATTCTGAGCCAGCTGTTGCACGCTCCAAACAATCAAAATCACACCGGCAACCAATGTCACCCGCTCCAACACTGCCGATAAAATATGCCGCGCATCGAGCACCCGGCGCGAGGTCAGCGCCCAAGTCGTACCGATCAACGCCGCCACCACCGCCAGCGGCATGAGTTCGAGCACCACCGGTTCATCCAACCATCCCCCCAAACCCACCGACAACAACACCACCAACGAACCCGTGGCTCCGCCCAAAACGAAAACCTGCGACTCCATCCGGCGCACGCCGGTCATCTTCTGCATCCTCAGGATAGCCGCCGCCATGAACGCTGCGACCGCCATGGCCATCGCAGCCAGGTATCCCATGCTCCAATATCGGATCATCGGCGGACCACCGGTGCCCAAATCAAAAAAACCCATCCCTACGCAACCTATCATCGAAGCGCCAAATAAAACCCAAAACCGGCAACGCCAAAACCGCTCGCGCCACGTCGCATCAGGCTCGGCCAGCACCACCAACACGAGCCAAGCATGCGCCGGCATCAACGCCATCACCACCGCCGAAAACCGGATCCATTCCCCTCCTTGGCCCGCTACCACCAGATAAAAACCGAACAACCACAAACCGACATGGAGCGCGACAAACAAGAGCGCCCGGTTAAGTGCCCTTGAGGGATTTGCCGCCAAGGCCACGACGCCGCTGAAGCCTGCGGCGACCGCCGCCCAAAATGCGGTGCTTGTGATCATTTTGTGATTGTCGATTTTTGGGACATCGCGCGGCAAACAAAACGAATTACGCCAGACCTGCCAGCTTCAACGCCGCGCCGGGAAAAGCATTCGCAGCTTCGTGCCTTTGCCCGGTTCACTTTCGAGTTTCAACGTGGCGCCATGCGCCCCCAAAATGTGCCGACAGATGCCCAGCCCCAAACCCGTGCCGTGCGTCTTGGTGGTAAAACCGCCTTTGAGCGCGCGCACCGCCGTGGCCTCGTCCATGCCTGCGCCGTTGTCGCTAATAACAAGTTCCAACTGGTCGCCCTGCGGGAAAAACTCCACCCGCACACAGGTGGCACCGGCCTCCAGACCGTTCTTGAAAACATTCTGGATGACCCGGGTCAGTTCGAATTGCGAGCCGCGCACCAACACCGGCGGTACACGACTGATCTCGATTGCCGCGTTGCTGAAAAAGATCACGTCCTTCACGTGCTGCGTTAACTTCACCAGATCGATATCCGCAAACTGCGTGGCCTTGCGACTCGTCTGCCTCCAGTTGTCCGCGAGTTCGTGACAATACTCCGCCGCACGGCTCACCACATCCGCGTAGTTGAGGAGTTTTTTGGTGTCTTCGCCCTCGTGTTTCACCTTTTTTCGAACCTCCTGCACCAGCAGCGTCGCATAACCAATCATGACCGTGAGCGGATTCGACAAATCATGAACGAGTTCGACCGCCGCCCGGCCCTGCCAGATGTGCGGCTGCTTTTCCTCCATCTCGCGCTTGAGCGCCACATTCATTTCCTCGGTCTGAAGGTTAGCCCGGGTTTGATTGCGGCGTTCCGCCGCCGCCGCCGCCTGTCGGCGCACGGCCTCGATCAACTCCGCGATGTCGGGCGGCTTACGCAAATACTGGTTGGCACCATGAATCATCGATTGTTGCGCCGTCTGCAACGTTCCATAACCCGTCAACATCACCACAGAAACATCGCGGTCGATCTTGCGAATCGCCTCAAGTGCGCGAATCCCATCCATCTCCGGCATGCGAATATCGAGAATGATCACCGAAAACGGCCGTTCCTGCACACGCTTAATGCCCTCGGAGGGACGGTCAGCCGTGACCACGTCGAATTCCGACGACAAAGTGTACGCGATCGATTCGCGTGGGCCGTACTCGTCATCAACGACGAGCACGAGAGGTTTTTCAGCGACGTCCGCCGGGGTTGGCGAATTTTCCTTCGACATAATCATGCTCAACCGAAGGCGGACGCACACTTGACCATGGGCGCTGGACGAGCCTCGGAAAGCATAGCGCGTTGTTTGGCGCTCCGACTCACGTCTGTCAAGAATCTGTCAGGCGACCTGCGCATTTTTTGTCGTAACCGCTCCGCGCGCCGATCGGCATGCAAGCAGTCAGGCCAGCCCGACCCATGCTTTATTTGATCTTCGCGGCTTCGGCTTCGAGCTGAGTCACAAGCTCATCCATCTGGGCGATAACCGCCTGGATGGTTTCGCGCTGACTCAGGTCGACACCGGCCTTGCGGAGCTGCTCCATCGGCTGATCGTTGCCGCCGCTGCGCAACAACGTCAGGTAACGCTGCGTCGCGGCCTTGCGTGAAGCGGCATCGCCAGTCGTCATCGTTTTTATCAACTTCGCCGACGAGGCGAAACACGTCGCGTATTGATAAACATAATACGGCGACTGGTAGAAATGCGGAATGCGCGCCCACGTAATTTTATACAGATCATCGATCATAACCGCCTCGCCGTAATAATCGCGCAGCAGTTTCAAATAAATCTCGTTCAACACGTCAGCCGTGATCGCCTGACCCTGCTCGACCAGTTTGTGCGCCTGCAATTCGAAGTCCGCAAACAACACCTGCGTGTAATACGTGCTCATGATCGCATCGATCGCGTGCTGGAGCAGCACGAACCGCTCCTTCGGGTCGGTCGTTCTTTCGAGCAGCTTGTTCAGCAGAAAACGTTCGTTGGTCGTCGAGGCGACTTCAGCCACAAAGATCGTGTACTCGGCCGTGGCGAAGGGCTGCGTCTCGTACGAAAGCACGGAATGCATCGCGTGGCCGCCTTCGTGAGCAAGCGTGAAAACGTCGTCCACCGTGTCAGTGTAGTTGAGGAGCAAATACGGTCCCACGCCGTAAACGCCGCTGCTGTAGGCGCCACTGCGCTTGCCTTCGTTTTCATAGACGTCAACGCGTCCGCTGGAAACGAACTTCTGGTACTTCGCCACGTATTCCGTGCCGAGCGGTGCGACGGATTCGAGCACGAGTTTCTTCGCCTCTTCGTAAGTCATCTTTTTCTCCACCTGAAAGATCGGCGTGAAGTTGTCGTAGAGGTGGTAGTTTTCAAGGCCGAGGAGTTTCTTGCGCAGCTTCACATAACGCTGGAGCGGCGCGGTGCCGGCACGCGTGGCAGAGACCAGTGTCTCGACGACCGAAACAGGGATGGCGTTGCCGTCGAGCGCGGCTTCCAGCGTGCTGGCGTATTCGCGCGCCTGCGTGCGGAACCAATCGCTCTGCAACACGCCATTGTAGATCGAGGCGTAAGTATTAACATTCGCAGCGTAGGTCTGGTAATACGCCTCCCAAGCTTTGGTGCGGTCGGCCTGGAGCGGCTCGGTATTCAGGATCTGCTGATAAACGCCGGGCGTGAGCGTCATCTCGCGACCGTCGGCGAGTTTGATCTTGGGAAATCTGATGTCGCTGGTGCTCAATTCAGCGAAGCTTGCCGATGGAGTTTGGTTTAGTTGCGAGGCAAATGACAGCAGCCGTTCGCCTTTCTCATCGAGCACATGTTTCGCCTGCCGGTAGCTTTCCATGATCGGGAAACGATACGGAGCGAGCGCCGGCGTCGCGCCAATCCATTTCTCGACCGTGGCCTGCGGAATCGTGAGCAACTCGGGCGTGAACCAGGCGATGGCCGTGCCAAAACGGGCGAAGACACCTTGCACGCGCTGGAGCCGGGCGTTCATGGCATTGTCGCGCGTGTCGATGTCGCGCTGGAGCGCCGTGTAACAATAAACCCGATACTGCAGCTGGCCGATCTCGTCGCTCAACTGGTACGCGTGCAGCAACGCCTCCGGGCCTTTGGCGAGCGTGCCCTTGAGCGCCGCATAGGCATCCATCTTGACCTGCATTTGCTTCAGCCCTGCTTCCCACGCCTCCCAATTCTCAAAAATCGGCGTGAAATCCCATTTGTACTCCGCAGGGATATCGACGCGCTTCTGCGTTTCGGGACGAGCATGGAGAGCGGTGACCATGGAAAGTGAGAGTACGATGCAGAAGAAGTTTTTCATGCAGGCAGTTTAGAGGTTTCAGATCGACACAGCTGGATCAACAACCGCGTCTACGTCGTGCAGACGGTGTTAATTTCTCCAGCCATGGCAACGACACGAGCAATTTTGTTTTGTGCATTCGCAACGGTCCTGCCGATGTTCGCGGGATGATTCGTGCGCTCGTTTTTGATTTTGACGGCCTGATCCTCGACACCGAAACACCCATCGTCGACGCTTGGGTGCAACTCCACGCCGAGGCCGGTCTCGCTTGCGCGCGCCAGGAAGCGCTCGATCTGATCGGCGAAGTCGACCACGACTACGATTTATGGAAGGCCTTCAGCGCTGATATCAGCCGCGAGACACTCGAGCAACAACACCGCGAACTCACGCGTGCGATCACGCGGCAACAACTCCTACTCCCCGGCGTGCGCGAACGCCTCGACGAAGCTCGCTCGCTCGGCCTGACGCTCGCTGTAGCCTCCAACTCGTCGCATCGCCACGTCGATGGCCACCTGCAACGCCTCGGCCTCTTCGAATATTTTGCCACCACGCGCTGCCGCGACGACGTCGCCCGTGGCAAACCCGAACCCGACGTTTACCACGCCGTGTTAACCACTCTCGGCCTCCAAGGCTGTGAAGCCATCGCCTTCGAAGATTCCAGCGCGGGTAGCCTTGCCGCGAAACGCGCCGGCCTGCGCTGTGTAACCGTGCCGAACCCCTGCACCCACCACCACGATTTCTCCCATGCCGACCTGCGTGCCACCTCGCTCGCCGAGCTGTCGCTGAAAAATCTGGTCGCCCGCTGGGCCGATTGACCCCAACTTCGCGTCACTCGGTCGAAGAAGATCAGGTCTCCCCTCCATGCCCACCCCTCCCCGCTTCAACGTTCTCGGCGTCGGGGTGCATGCTTTAAACCTGACTGCTGCGAGCGAACAAATCATCGCAGCGGCCCGCGGCACCGCGCCCGGCTACGTCTGTTTTTGCGACGTCAACAGCGTGTCCTGCGCGCAACGCGATCCCAAGCACCGCGCCATCCTCAACCAATCGCTCCTCACCACACCCGACGGCATGCCGCTCGTCTGGTTGGGCAAGCACGCCGGCCACAAAACCACCCGCCGCGTCTACGGCCCCGACTTGGTCCTCGAAGTCTGCCGCGCCACCGCCGACACGGAGCTGACGCACTTCTTCTACGGCGGCGGCCCCGGCACCGCCGAGGCACTGGCCACGGCTCTGCAAACCCGTTTCCCCGGATTGAAAGTCGCTGGCACACACTGCCCTCCGTTCCGTCCGCTCACGGTCGACGAAACGACTGCATTGGAAAAACGGATACACGCGGCGCGGCCGAATTTCTTCTGGGTCGGCCTGAGCACGCCGAAGCAGGAAGCCTTCATGAAGGAGCACTCACCACGCCTGCGTGTGCCGGTGATGCTCGGCGTCGGCGCGGCCTTCGATTTCCTCTCCGGCCGCATCGCCCAGGCCCCGCGCTGGATCCAGCGAAGCGGTTTCGAATGGGTTTGGCGTCTGTGTGCCGAACCAAGACGCCTCGCCCCGCGCTATTTCAAAAACAACCCGCTCTTCCTCCTCCGCACCTTCGCCCAGCTGACCGGCCTGAAAAAATATCCAGCCGATTGGCCCAGTCCGATCAATTCGGCATCAACCCCAAACCCTGCGGCTGGCGACGCTTGATCAGGACCGGGGCATTTTCAGAAAACTGTAGGAGCGGCTTTACGCCGCGATTCATCCCATTCATCGCGGGATAAAACCCGCTCCTACATCCAACCAGCCGGAGCAAGCCCCGCTCCGTCAGAGCCGGGTTGGGCCAAGTCGGTCCTTTGTTGGCCTATCGGACGAACTTGGCAGCGTATCGTTTTTGCTCAACCCTCCGCCGTCCATTTAAAGATCGTGGTGCTCAGTGGCGGTAGTGTGAGGTTCAGGCTCTGGGTCTGGCCATCGGCCGAGATGTCTTCAGTGGGCTTGCCGCCGTCGTTGCCGAGGCCGCTGCCACCGTAGTACTGGCTGTTGGAGTTCAGAACTTCTTTCCAGAATCCCTTCCGCGGAACACCGATGCGGTAATCCTTGCGGATCACGGGAGTGAAATTGCCGACCACGGCAAACATCACCTGTTCAAATGCATCGAGGCGCAGATAGGCCAGCACGCTCGCATCCGCATCGTAACAAGCGATCCAGCGGAAACCCTGAGGATTAAAATCGTTAGCGCTAAGGACGGGTTCGGCCCGGTAGAGTGTGTTGAGATCGCGCACGAGCAAACGGATGCCGTCGTGATCGAGATACTGGCAGAGATGCCAGTCTAGACCTTTGGTGTAGTTCCACTCGTTGGACTGGCCAAACTCGCTGCCCATAAAAAGCAATTTCTTGCCGGGCCACGCCCACATGTGCGCATAAAGCGCACGCAGGTTGGCTGCTTTTTCAGGGATGTGCCACGCGCCCATTTTGTAGAGCATCGAGGCTTTGCCATGCGTTACTTCGTCGTGCGAGAAAACCGTTACGAAGTTCTCCGCATACTGGTAAAGCATGCCAAACGTGAGGTCGTTCTGGTGCCACTTGCGGTGAATCGCCTCTTTCTGGAAGAAGCGCAACGTGTCGTGCATCCAGCCCATGTTCCACTTGTAATCAAAGCCGAGGCCGCCGTCCTTGGTTGGCTTGCTCACGCCGGCAAACGAGGTCGATTCTTCGGCGATCATGCGAACACCGGGAAAATACTGGTGTACGAGATCGTTCGTCTTTCGCATAAAATCGATTGCCTCCAAGTTTTCGCGACCACCGTATTTGTTCGGGATCCATTCGCCTTCTTTACGCGAATAATCGAGGTACAACATCGAGGCCACCGCATCCACGCGCAGGCCGTCGATGTGATAACGGTCCAGCCAGGCCAGCGCACTCGCGACGAGGAAACAGCGCACTTCATTGCGCCCGTAATTGAAGATCAGCGTGCCCCAGTCCTGATGCGCGCCCTGGCGTGGATCGGCATGTTCGTAGAGGTGGGAACCATCAAACTCCGCCAGCGCAAAGCTGTCGCGCGGGAAGTGCGCGGGCACCCAGTCGAGAATCACGCCAATGCCGCGCTGATGCAGGTGATCGACGAAAAACGAGAAGTCCTCCGGCGTGCCGTGGCGCTGCGTCGGCGCGAAAAAGCCGGTGACCTGATAACCCCACGAACCATCAAACGGATGCTCAGCCAGCGGCATGAGCTCGATATGCGTGAAACCCATTTCAACCACGTAATCGGCGAGCATGGGCGCGAGTTCGCGGTAGCTGAACGGACGATTAGCGTCGGTTAGCTTGCGTTTCCAGGAGGCGAGATGCAGTTCGTACACCGACATCGGCTCGTCGAGCTGGGCGGCCTGCGCCTGACGCTTTTCGATCCACGCCTGATCCTGCCAGACGTGTTTACGTGTGCTGTAAACCACGGAGGCGTTATTCGGCGGCGCCTCAAAATACGTGCCATATGGATCGGTTTTTAGATGCAGATGACCCGCCTGATCGTAGATTTCGAATTTGTAGAACTCCCATTCGCCGAGGCCCGGTATGAACAATTCCCATACACCCGACGCGCCGAGCGGCCGCATCGCATGATAGCGACCGTCCCAGTGGTTGAAGTTGCCCACAACCGAAACGCGACGGGCCGAAGGCGCCCACACGGCAAACGCCACACCGGACACACCGTCAACGATGCGGACGTGCGCACCGAGTTTCTTATAGACAAAGTGGTCGGTGCCCTCGTTGAAGAGATGCAGATCCAGATCGCCCAGCGTAGGGAGAAATGAATACGGATCGAAAAACTGCCTGATTTCGCCGCTGTGCAACGTCACGCGCAGCTGATAACGAAAGATCTCGTTGTGCCCCGTGACCGAACCTTCGAAAAAGCCCTCGGGCGCGAGCTTCGCCAACTCGGTAGCCACGCCTGTGGCAAGCTCGACGACTTCGCACTTCGCCGCTTCTCGTACAAAAGCACGAACAACGAGGCCCTGCCCGCGCCCGCGTTTCACTTTGTGCATGCCCAGAAAGGTATGGGGATTGCCATTCTTTGCTTCGAGGAAGGAGGCCAGCTCGGATTTCGAAATTATCACGTGGAGAGTGTTTAACCGTCACGATGACACAGAAACCCGGTACGTCTACCGCGAAAAAATAGTGTTGCCTCCCCACCCTCAGATAACTCATCCGCGGGAACATGCCAACGGGCTTGCCTGTCTCTGCGTGGCTGACTTTGCTCCGCCCACTGTGATGCGTCGTTTTCTGACCCTTTTCCTCTGCCTAGCTCTTGCCTCTGCGGCTGCGCGAGCAGCGGGCGCGCCCGAATTATCAGCTGCGGAATCGTACACCGACACCGCGACCGGCGACCAAGTGTTTACCGGCAACGCCCGTCTCGACTACGACGGCGCTCTCCTCACCGGTGACGAGATCCGCTACAACGTCGCCAAACAAACCGCCACCGCTCGCGGCCACGTTAACCTCACGCGTGGCCCGCAACGCTTCCTGGCCGATGATATTATTTACCGTCTCACCGACAAAACCTACACCGTCAAACGCCTCCGCCTCGGCCAGGTTCCGCTCTATATTTCCGGCGATCAAGTCACCGGCAACGAAACAGAAATCGTACTCCGCAACGCCCGTTTTTCCTTCCACGAGCCCAGTCGGCTCACGCCCACCATCACAGCGGAAAAACTCACCCTCGTCCTCGGCGACCGCATCGTCGCCGACAACGCCCACCTCGGCCTCGGCTCCACCCCGATCATCCCCTTTCGCCGCATCACTCAAAGCATCAACGACCCGATTGTCTCGCACATGACTGCGAACATCGGCCAATCAAACTACCTCGGCCCCTACATCGATGTCGGACTGCACCTGCCTGTTGCCCCAGGCATCAAGTTCGGTGGCGACGTCGGTCTCTACACCAAGCGCGGCTTGCTCTTCGGCCCTTCTGGCACTTACAACCTCACCCACGGCGGCCAGCACGATGTTGGGTCGTTGAAAACCGGATACATCGACGACCACGGCGACAAATTGACCGATGTCCTCAACCGTCCGATCCACGACAACCGCGGATTCATCGAATGGGAACATGAGCGCACTTACCTCTCCGAAAACGGCACGATTATCAGCCGGTTAAACTACTGGAGCGACTCCGACGTCATCCGCGAATTCCGCCCCGACGATTTCTACAAGGTGCAACAGCCCGACTCGTTCGTCGACGTTACCCACACGAGCGGAAACCTCATCTCGTCGTTCTTCGTCCGCGCCCAACCCAACACCTACCACCACATACAACAGCGCCTGCCCGAGTTGCGCGTGGACCTGCTCCCCTCCGCCCTCGGCAACGGCTTCTACCAACGCTTCTCGGCCAGCGCCGCCGCCCTGCGCGAGCGCACGTTTGACCTGGACGATGGAGTCTGGACCACCGTCCCCACCGTTAAAAGCAACCGCCTCGACACGTTCTACGCCCTCAACCGACCGATTGCCCCACGCGAATGGCTCATGGTCAACCCCACCGTCGGCGGCCGCGTCACCCACTACCTCGATGCGGTCAACGGCAAGAGCACCTACACCCGCGCCCTTGGCGAGGTCGGCGTCGACGCCAGCCTGCACGCCAGCGGCGTGTACGCCTACAAAAACGAACGCTGGAATATCGACGGTATCCGTCATCTGGTGACACCGAAACTTTCCTACCGCTACATTCCTTCGGCCGACAAAGGCCGACGTTACATCCCGCAAATCGACGACCGCGTGTTCGACACCGCTCTGCCCACGCTCGAGCTCGGCGACCAGCGCAATATCGACGACCTCAGCGCCACCAACACCCTGCGCCTCGGTTTGGACAACACGTTTCAAACCCGCGACAAAACCTACGGCTCGCGCGATCTGCTCACTCTCAACGTCGCCCAGGATTTCCGTTTTCACCGCGAGCCCGGCGTCCGCGATTCCTCCGAAATCCATACCGGCCTCAGCTTCATGCCCGCGTCTTGGATGCAATTCGACCTCTACCACAGCTTCGCCCCGCAAACCTGGACCGCCCGCGAGGTCAACACCCGCATCGCCCTCCTCGACGGCGACGTCTGGTCGTTCAGTATATCCAACCACTACCTCCAACACCAAATCAACCAATACATCACCGAAGGCCGTTACCGCATCAACGAAACCTATCAGATCATCGGCCGCCTGCATTACGATGTCCGCGAAAGCCGCATTAACGAACTCTCCGTCATACTCGCCCAAAACATCAGCAACATTTGGTCTCTCGAGCACAACTTGCACTTCTTCAAAGGCCGCAAAGGTGAAGACGGCGCCAGGTACAATATCAGGATCAGCCTGCGCGGTTTCTAAACCGTTTCATCCGACTCCGCTTCATGATCGCCGCCAACCAAGGCCGGACCTTCCTCCGCCTCCTCGCCGAACTCCGTCCGCACCTGCGCACCGACCGCAACCTGCCCGCACGCATCCAACAACGCCTCGCCAAAGAAAAACGTTTCGGCTCACGCGACCGCCGCCTGTACCGCGAACTCCTCTATACCGCCATTCGTCACCTGCCCTGGATCGAGACGCTGCTCACCCGCTCCGAGGATGACGTCCTCCGCGCGATCGTCTGGCTCGCCGTCGACGACACCTCCACTCGCCCACTCAAACAGGGCCTCCCCGCCGATTGGCCACCGCTCCCCGCCACCGTCGCCGCCAAAGCCGCACACCTCGATGTCACCGAACCACTCCTTCCCGACTGGTTCCGCGCTCATTGCCCCGCCGCCTTTGAGTCGCCCGAAATCGATGTCCTCAACACCCGCGCGCCCCTCTGGCTGCGCCTGCAAATCGACGACCCGCGCCCCGTCTTCGAAGAGTTCTCGTTCCGCCAATGGACGTGGAAGCCCGCCGCCATCCTTCCCAACGCCTTCGAAGCCTTCACCCAGTCCGACCTCACCAAAACCGATTCCTACGAACGCGGCGAATTCGAGATCCAAGATCTCGGCTCGCAACTCCTCCTTGAAGCCGTCGGCCCCGCGCCCGGCTCCCGCTGGCTCGACGCCTGCGCCGGCGCCGGTGGCAAAACGTTGCAACTCGCCCGCCTCCTCGGCCCGACCGGACACGTCGACGCCATCGATCCCCGCGCCGCCGCCCTCGCCGAACTAAAGATCCGCGCCAACCGCGCCCGCCTCTCGCAAATCACCGTGCGCCAGCATCCACCCGCGCCCGATGCACGCTACGACGGCGTGCTCATCGACGCCCCGTGCAGCGGCACCGGCACCTGGCGACGTTTCCCGCAGCTCAAGTGGTCCACCACCGAAGCCGACATCATAACCGCCGCCCAGCGCCAACGCGACATCCTCGCCCGCTACGCCGACCACGTCCGTAGCGGCGGCCTGCTCGTGTACGCAACGTGCTCGCTCAGCCACGTTGAAAACGACGACCTCGTTGCCGATTTCCTCGCCGCGCACCCGAACTTTACGCCAGCGCCTTTTGCCAAAACTTTCGGTGCTTCAACAGGCAGGACGGGCCTGACGCTCCTGCCCTCGCTCCACAACACCGACGGCTTCTTCGTCGCCGCCCTCCGGCGCACGCCCTGACTCCTTCCCTCACCCGTTGCCACTCTCATGTCGAGAAGCGTTGTCCTTGCTGGTGCTCCGCGCTGTGACCGGTGCAATTTCCCGCCCCGGTGGTGCATCTGCGGCGGATTTCAGCCACTCGCCTGCCCGCTTCAGATCGACGTGCTCATCCACCATCGCGAGCTCTGGCGCCCCACCAGCACCGGCCGTCTCATCAACCGCATCATCCCGGACTCGCGGGTTCACAAATTCCAGTGTGAAGCGCCGCCCACCCGCGAGTCGATCGTACAACCCGGCCGCACGGTGTGGATCCTGCACCCGCGTGGCGAACCACTCCCCACCGGCGAACCCACTCCACCTGATGTGCAGGTCCTGCTCCTTGATGGAAGCTGGAAAGAAGCCGCCCACATGCTCCAAAAAGTCGAAGGCTGGGGCCAGCGTATCCGTTTACCCATGACAGGACCGAGTCGTTACTGGCTGCGCGGTCATCAAGGCGAAGGCCATTACTCTACGGTTGAGGCACTGCTCTTTTTACTGAAAGCCCTCGGCTTGTCAGACGCCGAAACACACCTACGGCTCCAATTCGAGCTCCATGTTTATGCCGGCCTGCGTGCCCGGGGTGCCAAAGCTGACGCGGATAAATTTCTCGCCAGCTCACCCGCACGCGAAGCCTTTGCTGAGTTGCTGGAACAACTCCACGAGCACCGCCCTCGCGTGTAACGCCAGACGGAAATACCTCAGCGAAACGGTGCCGGGCTGGCCGTGCTCATCACGACGTTCACGGCTTCCGGTGCCTTGATCGAACAACCGTTCAACGCCAGATCCCGACAGGCTCGGAAATCGACCTTGCCCGTGCCCAGCATCGGAATGCGCTCCACCCGCAGAACTATTTTCGGCACCCAAAGGTTCGGCAATCCAGCTTGGATCAACGTGTCGCGCACAGCGTCGACGGCCACCTCCTCCGTGGTCAATAAAATCAACGCCTCGCCACGCGCTGGATCAGGCACGCTGATGATCACCACCTTGGGCGCTTCCACTTGTTCCCAGCCAAGGCCGTCAGCCAGCTGCTGCTCGATCGTGGCCAGCGGCACCATCTCGCCAGCGATTTTCGCAAACCGCGACAACCTGCCTTCGATGTGAAGAAAACCAGCCTCGTCAAAACGCGCCAGATCACCCGTTACCAGCCAGCCGTCCTTAAAAACCGCTGCCGTCTTGGCCTCATCTTTTAGATAGCCGCCAAATACATTTGCGCCTCGCAGGAGCAACATGCCCGTTTCCGTCAGCGGCAGATCATCCTTTGTATCGGGATCCATGATACGCGCGGTCAGGCCAGGTAACATGCGTCCAACCGAGCCCAATTTCTTGCCCGGCTGATGCTCCGCCGTCGTGGTGGTGATCGGCGGATCCGGCTGGTTGATGTTGGCTACTGGCGTGGTTTCCGTCAGGCCGTAACCCTGCAAAATCTCAATATGAAATCGCTCCATGAACGCAGCATGGAGCTCTAGCGGCATCTTTTCCGCACCGGAGACCACAAGCTCCAATGAACGCAGCTCGCCTGGTTCGGCTTTCTTTAGCAACGGCCGGAGGAACGACGGAGCACCGATGAGCACCGTCGCCGATTCGTCGCGCACGGCCTCCACAATCTTCCTCGTGTCGAGCGGGCCTGGCACGGTGATCACGCGACAACCCCGCAGCATCATGTACCAAAGTGTGACCGTGGAACCGATGCTATGAAAAAGCGGCAAACAGGCGACCACGATGGCGGTGTCCGGCAGAATCGAGAGCGATGAGATCTGCCAGCAGTTGGCCAGTACATTGCGGTGCGTGAGCACGACCCCCTTCGGCTCGCCCGAGCTGCCACTGGTAAACAACAGATTTGCCTCCTCATCGGCCCCCTCCTTCGGAAGACCAAGTAAAACCGGTATCAATTGATTCGGCAAGGTCCACGCTGCCGCCAGCCAGACCAGAATGCGAACCTTGCCCAACGCCTCGATCTCGCGACGCAGGTCGAGCGTGCGTTCCGGCCACGGGAAGTTGGGAAACTTCGCCTTCATGGCCTCGGCCGTGATCACGGTTTTGATCTCCGCCAGCGCGAGACTGGCCTCCACCGCCGAACGCCCAGCGGTGAAGTTGAGGTTCACCGGGATCTTGCCCGCACACACCACCGCGAGATTGGCAATCGTGCCACCCGCACCGGGCGGCAGGACAATACCCACCCGCTTCTCTGTAATTGTCGCACGGATACGTCGTGACAAGGCCGCAGCGACGCCGAGCAGCCGTCCGGCGGAAACCTCGCGACGCTCAGCCGTGCGGTCGATGATCTCGATGTGGCGCGGGCGTTTCGCCAGCGAGCGCACGACTTCGCGGCCGAGATGACGCCGCAACACCGGGCGTTCACTGAAAGCCTGAGCACCCAAATCCAGCAACTCCCGACGCACCCGAGGAGCATCAGCCTGACCGGGAGCGAGTGGTTTGCCAAAACATACGCACACCGGCGTAGGCAGCAGGCGCGGTGACTTGAACAGGTACTTGCTGCCCGAAAACGAAAAAACCGAACCCCAAAGCCCATCGTGCGCCACCGGCACGACCGGAACGGCGGCTTTGCGCGCTATCAATTCAAAACCACGACGTATCTCCATCAACTGCCCTGTGCGCGAGATCTCGCCCTCGGGAAACAGACAGACCGCCTCGCCAGCGTTCAGCGCTTTGATAATTCGACGCGTGCTCTCCAGATTATTTTCCGGCGAGACCACGATCGCCCCGCTAATCCGCATCGCCCACTCAAAAAACCAATGATCCTTCAACTGCTCATAAGCGACAAAACGCACCGGCCGCGGACAAGCCATCTGAACAATGATCGCATCAACATATGATAGATGGTTCGGCAGGATCAGCACACCGCCGCTCGCCGGAATCTCTTCCCGGCCGTGAACCCGCAAATGGTACAGGCATTTAACGACCACACCCACGGCGATTTCAATCGGCCAGGGCAGAAAGGTGCGTCGTGATGACAAGGGAGATTCCATCAATGCGGGGTGTTAGACGAACGAGATGCCCACAAAGCTCAATCTTTTCTCAAAGACGGATCTTGTCTTTAACTTCGCAGTTCAGGCTAAACCAAGGGATCGACGCGAAACTTTTCCGTCAACGCGACGAAGGGTTTCTGCGCCTCAAGCCAGCGGGCATCGGTACGCAAATCACCCAGCGTACCATAGGTGTTGTTGCAAAGCAGATAGGTCGTCTCACCCAAACGCACGCATGCATCGTAACGCAAACCACGCGCCTGTGCCACAAATTCGAAATCGCCCACTTCGTATTGCTTGCCCTGCATTTCGCCGAAAAGCGGACCACAATCACGGTGAAACTGTGTCGTGAAAGTGTCGGCCCGCGGCCCGGTGTAGGCCAGGATGGAGGGATTGCCTTGTGAAAAATTCACCACAACCCATTCGTCGAAGACAGATTTTTGGTAGAGCGCATCCATGCGCCCTCGGCAAAGTTCGATCGCTTTAGAGGCAGTTTCGAGGTTCATGCAATGGGCCACATTCCAACTGAACAGCGCAGGCACGCCAGATTTTAATGGTGAACGAACTGCGAAAACTCACTCGCTGCAGCGATCACTCGCCTACTCACTCACCCGCCCACCCGTCTGATAAAGCGAGCGTCAGTTATTAATTCCGCCAGCGATGTACTGCCGCAAATGCTGCACCTCGTTACGATGCGTCTCCACAAGCCAGCGCGTGGCGTCGCCGATCGAAATCAAACCCACCAACCTTTCGCCCCCTTCCTCGATCACGGGAATCTGCCGGCAGCGTTTTTCAGTGAAAAGATTCATCACTTCCTCGACGGTGGCGCGCGGTGAAACCACGACCGGGTGACGCGTCATCACATCGGCCACACACGTGAGCTCGGGCTGGCGTCCAGCGGCAACGACGCGCGTGAGCACATCGCGCTCCGTCAACAAACCAAGGAGCTTCCCGTTTTCCAACACGACAACCGAACCAACGTTTCGGCTACTCATCTCTCGCACCGCATCGGCCACGGTGTCACGTCCTGTCACTGAGTACACGAAAGCGCCCTTGTGGCTCAATAAAACGGCAATCGGAGTGTTCATAAAAGGGGTTAAACTTGCCCCATTATCTCCGATTTCTCTCTGCGAACAATCCCTAATTTCGCCAGCTAATGAATTTCGGAAGCTAGGCTTATGTGCGTCGAAAGAGAGCGTCGAGTCCCGCCAGGTTTTTGAGTGGCACCGTTTTCTTTTCCGACACTTTTGTCGCCATGATCGGCGTGGCGCTGGCTGTCTTCGGCGCACTCGCCGAACCATTCTCGGACAGCGTCACCGCCTGCCCATTGCCCATTTTCAGCGCGGCCAGCGCACGGTCCAGCTTCACCACCGAAACCGGTTCGGCCGTGCCCAACTCCTGCGCGAACAAGCTCACCCGAAACTCTTCTACCAGCCAACGAAAAGCTCCGCCACCTTCTCGCGCCCGCAACTCCACCGCCGCCTTCGCATACGGCGAAAATTGCTTCGCGCGTTCGCCATCCTTTACGGGATTCTGTTTCCAGCGGTCCGCACGCAAACGCATCGCTTTCAGATACCTTGGCAAATGCGCCAGCTGCTCGTACGGCGTGGTCTGCAAAAAATCCGGCGTGATCAAGGCCGACAGTTCCGGCCCCAGCCCGCCGTAGGGTTGCGGATGCACAAGCAACGCCAAGCGCAACGTCAGAATTTCCCGCAACAGATCGCAAAGGCGCGGCACAATCCCGAGCAGGTTCGTTCGCGCCTGCTCCGCTGCCGCAGCAAAACCCGCTGCCGTGAGCGCCGCGACCGAACGCCCACAAATCCACCTGCGGATCGTCGCGTAGGCGTGCTCCTGGAATTGCTCCATCGGCGCCAACGTAGCCGTCAGCGTTCCCAGATCGCGCAACGCCTTCAGGTCCTTTTGCAACCACGCCAACTCGTAGCGAAGGTGCAACTCGATCAGGCGTTCGAGGCCTGCCCGCGTCGCGCTCGCCGCTTCCTCGCTGGTTTTGAACAATTTCAACGCCACGCCTTCGCCTCCCACTTTCAACCCGGGAAACGCGTACACGGGAACGCCCGACTGCTCGCCCACTTCAACTCGTTCCGGAAAATCGCCAAAGGTCCAAGCGGTTTGTTCGGTCTTTTCCCAGCGCGCCCGCGCACGCCGCAACGCCGCCGGATCTTCGCGACCCACGTTGAAACTCGCTTCGCGTTGTCGCACCGTCAGCGCCTTCTCCACCTCCGCCAGGTCGCGACTCGCGCAGATTTCTTTGCCGTCATCATCGAGCACGCGCACCCGTACGCGCAGATGGTCGGGCAAGGGTTTTTCCAGCCACAACGCCGGATCGATGCGAATCTGGAAACGTTCCTTCAACTGCGCCGCCAACGCTTCGATCAGCGTCTCGCGGCGTCCGGTGAGCCGATCGCGCTGCGCGAGTTGTCCCGCCAGGCTTTTCGCCGTTTCCGCCAGCGGCATGAACGCCCGGCGCAGTTCTTTGGGCGTGGCGCGTAGATAGTGTTCCACCTTCGCCTCCAGATGCCCGGGCACCGCCCAGTCGATCGCCGCCACCGAAAGGTTTTCCGCCTCACCCACCGGCACATCGAGCGTCACGCCGTCGTCCGCCTGGCCCGGTTTGTAGGCATAGGCGATCGGCATCGCGCGGTTCTCCAACGGCAACGATTCCGGATAAGCCTCGGTGTCATGCTGCAACGCCTCGGGATCGCGCAGATCGTCGGGCTCCATCATCAGGAAACGCGGCTCGGTGCCCTTGCGTTCACGCACGAGATCAACCAGCTCGGCCACCGAGGAAACCGATCCAACCGCTTCGCCCAACAACCGAGCCGCATAAAACCGGTAAACGCCTTCGTCGAGATTCATGTAGCTGCTGTCACGGGCCCGCGTGAGTAGATTTTCTATCTTTTCCCGAACCGTTCGATTATGCCCAACAAAATCAAACGGCCATGTCACCGTGTCGTTGACCAGCGCCTCGCGGATAAAAATTTCCGTCGCATGCGCCGGATCAATCTTTCCGTAACCCACCGACCGCGTTTCAAGTTCGAGCCCGTACAGCCGCGTGCGCTGCTTCACCAACACGCGACCGCCTTCGACATTCCAAAACGGTTCGCTGTGCGCCACCCGAACCAGATGCTCCGCCAAATCCAGCGCCCAAAGCGGATCGAGCCGCGCACAGGTGCGGGCGAACAACCGCGATGTTTCCATGATCTCCGCCGCCATAATCCAGCGCGGGCTCTTCGAGTCTTTCTTCGGCGCCGGCCGTTGTCCGGCCTCGGCGCGCGGTTTTCGCTGGGGTTCCTCACGAGCGAACAACACCGAACCAGGAAAAAGCGTTACCTTTCGGTCATGCGTGGCTTTGTAGCCGCCGTTTTCGTCGTCACGCGTCGCTATATTTCCCAACAAACCCGCGAGAATTGACCGATGGATCGCGCGAAATGCCGGCGTACCAAATGCCTCCTTGTCGGGCGTGATCTGTTCGGGCGTTAAACCATGAAACGCCGACGTCAGCCGAAAATCCTTTCGCTCCTCTAGGACGTCGAGCAATTGCGAATGAATATCGCGCCACTCCCGCATGCGCGTGTAGCTGAGAAAATGCTCGCGGCAAAACCGCCGGAGCTTCGCCTGCGACATCGTTTCAAACTGATCGTGATAGACATCCCAGATATTGAGCAGCGCGAGAAAGTCCGAATCCGGATGCGCAAAACGCCGATGCGCCGCATCCGCTTTTTCACGAGCATCGAGCGGACGTTCGCGCGGATCTTGAATCGAAAGTCCGGCCGCGATGACGAGGATTTCACGCAGACATTTCTCCGTGCGCGCCTGCAGGATCATGCGGCCGACGGTGGGATCAACGGGCAGCCGCGCCAACTCGCGTCCGAGCGGAGTCAACTGCCGCGTGTCAGCCGTTTCCCCCTCAATCGCCCCCAATTCCTCCAGCAACGCGTAACCAGAGCGAATCGCTTTCGTCGCCGGCATGTTGATGAAGGGGAATCGTTCAATATCGCCAAGGCCGAACGCCTTCATGCGCAAGATCACATCCGCGAGGTTGGCGCGCTGGATCTCGGGCTGAGCAAAACGCGGGCGTTCGTTAAAGTCCTTTTCAGAATACAGGCGTATGCACACGCCCTCGGCGACGCGGCCGCTGCGGCCCTTGCGCTGGTCGGCGCTCGACTGCGCGATCTCTTCGATCGGCAAGCGCCGTGTGCGCGATTGCGATACATAGCGGCTCACCCGCACCAGACCCGTATCAATAACGAACCGGATGCCAGGTATTGTCAGCGACGTCTCGGCGATGTTGGTGGCGACGACGATCTTTCGGCGCTGCGTGGAGGAAAACACCCGTTGCTGCTCGGCGTTGGAAAGACGGCCGAAAAGCGGCACGAGTTCGCAATTCTTCATGCGACGGCCTTCGAGCAGATCGCAGGTTTCGCGAATGTCGCGCTCGGAAGGCATGAAAACCAGGATGTCGCCGTGGTCGCTCTCGCGCACGATGCGCTCAACCGCCTCGACGGCCCCGTCGACGTAGTGCAAGGCCTCGGCTTTCGCATTCGTATCGTCATCCGGCGAAGCGTCGCTGCCGAGTTCATCGAGCGGCGCGTAGATGACCTCGACCGGAAACATGCGGCCGGAAACCTGAATGATCGGCGCGTCATCGAACGCCTTCGAAAACGCCTCAGTGTCGATCGTGGCCGAAGTAACGATAATCTTTAGTTCGGGACGTTTGTGGCGGAGCAGCCGCAGATGGCCGAGGAGAAAATCGATGTTGAGCGAACGTTCATGCGCTTCGTCGATGATGATCGTGTCGTAGCCGCGCAGCATCGGGTCGCCCTGCACCTCGGCCAGCAGCATGCCGTCAGTCAAAAATTTGATGACGGTGGCGTTTGAAGTCTGGTCGTTGAAGCGGATCTTACAACCGACCTCGCGCCCCCACCCCACGCCAAGTTCATCGGCCACACGACGGGAAATCGAAAGCGCGGCCACACGGCGCGGCTGGGTGCAGGCGATTTGCCCGCGCACGCCGCGACCGGCGGCGAGGCACATTTTAGGGATTTGAGTGGTTTTGCCCGAACCGGTTTCACCCGCCAAGATGATCACCTGGTGTTCCTGAATGGCCGCGACGATCTCCTCCGCCCGGCTGCTGATCGGCAGCTCGGAAGGAAAATCGATGCGAAAAGGAAACGAAGGCGTGGGCACAGTCGGTGAAAGATGAGGCCGCTTTTTAATTTGTCATTGCGGGAGAAGCGAAGGATTCAAACCTCAGCGCCGGGTGCAACTCCGCCGCAAAAAATCGCGCCATGTCGAAACCACCGCCCTTGCCCTCAGAAGTGCTCGCCCGCGTGTTGCGGGTCTCAGGGATCGACGGTTACACGCTGGTCTTTATCGCAGGAGGATTTGGTCTAATCTCAGCGAGTTGCGGCGACGGGTTGGGTGCCTTGACCGGCGGACTTGCCGCAGGCGCGGGATTGCTCGAGCTGCAGGGACGGCGGCGATTGCGGGCGGGGGACAGTGGTGGAGTCAGCTGGCTCGTGCGCAGCCAGCTGATGCTGTTGACGGTTATCCTCCTCTACATCGTTTACCAACTTCGCACGTTCGACGCACAATCCCTGCTCGACTCCTTGGAAAAAACCCTCGCAACGGCGCAACGCTCGCTCGGCCTCGAACCGACCCCGCTGGCCAGCACGTTCGACCTCACGTCGCAGCAGCTAAAAACCCTGACCATTCAAACCGTCAGCGTGAGCTACATGGCCACCGGCGTAGCATCGATTCTGTTTCAGGGCGGGCTGGCGCTTTATTACCAGCGCCGGGCGCAAGTGATCGGCAAAGCGCTGCGCAAAATCTGACAAGCGGGCTATAAGGCGATCGGTATAAGCAACGAGCTGTTCAACTATGAACAGTTTGGATCGCCGAGCAAAACTGGCGCAGGTCTTGCTGAGAACCGGCATCACCACGCGACCTAAGACCATGACACCCATCATCGACAGCCGGAAGCTACTTGCGTTTACGACGCTGGCCCGAGTCGGCAGTTTTACGTTGGCCGCACGCGAGCTCTTCATCACGCAATCGGCGGTCAGCCATGCCATCAAATCGCTTGAGCAGGAACTTGAGTGTAGGCTGTTCGAACGTCTGGGGCGAAGCGTGAAACTCACGCAAGCCGGGCGACAACTCCTCGATCGCGCGCAAAAAATTTTAATGGAGATGAAAATCGCGCGGGCCGATCTGGCCGAGTTGCAGCGATAAATCGTGCAGCCGGGAGACGGAGCGCCGGCGAGGAGCAAAGCGGCGAGCAACTGTGTAAGAGCTGAATTCTATGCTTGCTCCACGATGCGGGTGCGTATGTTTTCTGCGTTTCCGACGATTGCCCAGGTGGTGGAATTGGTAGACACGCAGGTCTCAGAAGCCTGTGCCTTAACAGCATGGGGGTTCGAGTCCCCCCTTGGGCACCATTCTCAGAGAAGAGTGGTTTTTAGGGGACAGAAAGGGGAGAATTTTTCAGAATATAACTCCCCGCTGAACACAACGCCAACCTTTGCCTATGGACCAACCGCGAGTCGCACCGTGTTTGCGAGCTTTCGTTGGTTAGCGTCAAAGGACAGGAAGGTCGTCGCTTTCAGCAACCGTGCCGTTGCTACGTGCAAAACATCGAAGGACCGATGACCGCCGCTCAACGTGTGAAGCTCGGATAAACGCGTAGCTTCGGCAATCACTGCCGCGAAATCCAAAGGCACAAGCTGAAGATACCCGGATTTCAGATCGGTCTCAAAAGCGGCCAAAGACGCCAGCGCATCGGCCTGCGAAATCGCTTTTCTGAACGCCGCAAAGCGAACTGCGTTTCCAAATTCATAGCGATTCAACACGGTCACTGAAATCGGGATGCGGGCTTGGCGCGTCCACGCCTGGGCCGCTGCGGTGTGGCCATCATTGCCAAACAATGAAAAGAGAAAACTCGTGTCAACGGTAGCGAGAGCCATGTCAGTTGCCCTGACTGTCGGCCAAAATCGCCGCACTTACTTTAGCGGTAAGAGTATTCGCCCACGCCGGCCGCGTCAGGGCAGCACTCTGCGCCCAATCAACTTTTGTTTTCGGACCGACAGGCGGGACAACTTTGGCCACCACTTTGCCACGCCGTGTCACTTCGACTTCTTCGCCCTTAGCCACCCAGCCAAGCACCTTGGAATAGTTGTTTCGCAGCTCGCGGACCGTGGTCGTTTTCATGTGCTACAAATTTGTAGCACATGGCTGTAATGTCAATGGTACAGCCCGATCACTTCTTCTCGAGCCAAACGGTAGTCAGCACCATAACTGGCGTCAGCCCCTAAAAGTCAGAAAATCCGCCAACGCACGATCGCGTATGTCAGCGTGTTTCGACACGATCGCCAATTACCGAGGCGCTTGGTACACCCAACCCGCGGTCAGCTGCGGCCCTCACATGGAAGCTGCGCGCCCTGTTCGGCGTACAAGCCCGATGCGAGGTGCTGCTTTGGTTGATCACCCACGAAAGCGGACATGCTGCGGAGATCGCCCGCGCCACGTACTATTTCCAGCGCACGGTCGATGAAACGCTCAAGGAACTGGCAACTTCGGGTCTCATCCGCACGGCCCGAACAGGTCGGGAAAAGCGCTACTGGCTCAAGCCTGATGAATGGACTCTTCTGCGTACATGGACGAAGCCCGCGGGCTTTCCGCAATGGATCGACTGGCCGCGCTTCTTCATCGTCCAGGAACGTATCGGTGCCGTGTTGAACCATGCCGAACTCAGTCCTATGCTACAATCTTCGGAACTGCGTCGCGTCTTCGACGACCTCCAGCCCGTGCTCAATGCCGGCGGATTACTCTCGGCTTTCACCGCCAGTCGCAATCATACTGGTGTCGCATTCACCGAGGCACTGTTGAAAGATTTGCGCGGACTCTTTAGCCAAATTTAGCGAGCCGTGAGGAGTTGCCTCCCTCACGCCCCCTCCCCCGCCTCAAGGCGGGGAACCCTCCCGCTTCGCCGCCCGGCAGGCGGACAGCATTGCGGTTTCCGTCGCCCGTCCAAGCTCCGCCCCGCCACGCACGCCAGCTATTCCGACGGCCAAAAATCTATGCCTCAAGCGTCAGTAACGCACTACTCGCCCTGCCGGGGCTTTACTCAGTCCGCCACCTCCAACAATGACGAGGCAAGGTGGCTTTGATTTATGTTCGCTTAAGAAGTGGTTGCGAATGGGAATATCATCCAAACATTATCCTCAATCAACAGATGCCAAAGACCAAAGAGCTTCTTGAGTTATTTCGCGCGATAGGAGCACATGACCTTACACGTGCCGCAGCGGTTTCACGGAGACTTGCAGCGCAACATGGCGCAAGGGGTCAGTATCGCGCAGAGAAAGAACTCATGACCGCGCTAAATGGTACGGTAACGCACGGATCGCATGGATTGCCTCACCAGAATGGACAGGCTGTGTGGCTTGCTGCATCGTCTCTGATGCCACTTACTACCGACAAAAAGCTTTCAGACCTTGAGCTTCCTCAGGCAACCCAGGCAGAACTAGCAGGAATAATTCGAGAGTGGGAGGCCCGTGATAAATTGGCAAAACATGGAATCCCTCGCCGCTGGAGATTATTATTTCACGGCCCATCAGGTTGTGGAAAGAGCGCAAGCGCAGCAGCTCTTTCTGTGGCAACGAAGCTACCTGGCTATTTAGTGCGCTTTGATTCGCTTATCGGCGCGTATCTTGGCCAAACTGCGCTACGTCTTCGGGAACTCTTTAAATTCGCTGAAGCAAACCCCTGCGTGTTGCTTTTCGACGAGGTAGATGCACTCGCGAAGAAACGAGGGAGCCCGATGGACGTAGGTGAGTTGGATCGAATCGTTATCGCGTTTATGCAGGAGCTAGAGCACGCGCACGGAGATGGGCTGGTAATCGCGACATCAAATCTTCCGCACGCTCTTGATACGGCGCTATGGCGACGTTTCGATCTTCGAGTGAACTTCCCGAAACCAAGCGGAAACCAGCTCGCGAGCTTTGCGACTCGCCGAGCCCGTGCGTTAGATATCCGCGCCGATCGCCGAATACTTTCAGATTGCCGGAAAAGCACTTCCTACGCCGAAGCAGAACAAGTCGTTATTGCCGAGGCGCGCCGCAGACTATTGAATGACTCGTGATGGCGTCGCCTTCAAACAGACCTAGAAATTACTTTCTGAACGAAAGCCACGAGCTTTCGGCTGGCGAAAAGCCCGGTGGTGGGCGTCAAGTCGAGTACCCGAACATTAGTTGGCCACAAAAAGCACAGAGACTGCATGGTTCTCTGGAGCGCATTGTTAAGCGGACCGCGCAATCGATGGACCCTCTTCGAGACAAACAGTT
The DNA here is from genome assembly GCA_031404135.1 of Verrucomicrobiota bacterium. GTDB lineage: Bacteria > Verrucomicrobiota > Verrucomicrobiia > Opitutales > Opitutaceae > JADKHC01. The sequence continues at coordinate 91,379 of JANNHA010000021.1, forward strand.
TTATCTGGTCGCCGGTCCAGCGGCCGAAATCGTAAAAGCCTCGACGGCTAAAGATGCGATCGAGGGCAAAAAACACGAGAGGGTCGTTTTCAGTGGCGAGCAATCAAAGTTTTTCGAGCGCATCGGACTGGATTTGATCGAAGTTCATCCAAATGGGGCAGCGACAGTACATGCAACGCCAGAGCGGATGAACCAACTCCTCACAAAGACTTCTCAGCTTGCTGATCTTGGGCGGCAAGAACAGGCGCGATTCGTCGCGTTTGACGCATTCGATTGGCTATCGGGAAAATGGAAATTTGATGAGGAATGGATTCAGGAGATCGGTACCAAACCAGCAGAAGGATACATTCAGTTACAGCCTTTGATCGGAGAACTCGAAGCCGATCTTGTGATCCGAGCGTTAGAAAAAGTGGTTCGTGAATTTGCCGGTTTAGCACTGCGCGGCAAAGGCAGGAGCTACCTAGGTCGATATTTTCTGAGGGCGAATCTTACAGCTCCTATGGTGCGAAAACTGGCGGATGATTTTACCTCAATCCAATCGATCCATCCTCCAATAAAGGCCTTTGCCGCAAGTCTACCTCCTGAAATTCGGTCGTTTGCTTCTTCGCTCCCGACAATTCCGAGCGCGGCCTTACGTGCAATGCCTTGTGTCGGCGTCGTTGATACGGCAGTGCCGCCCGATCACGTGATTCTAGCGCCATATCGGCGCGGAGCTGTTACGGGCCTCAATTGTTCTTCCAATAACGTAAATGACCATCACGGGTCGATGGTTGCATCACGCGTGGTCTTTGGGGACATCGATCTGAGTGACCCAGCAACAGTACCGGTTCCTTCCTGTCGTTTTTTTGAGGTACGGGTAGGCACGGGCGAAAGCAGGACAATTCGAGCCGAAAGCGTTTCCGGCGCACTTGCAACGGCGATAGGAGCTGCCCCAGATGTCCGTGTCTTTAATCTTAGTTTCGATAGCGCAAGATCGCTCGATGATCTACCTCAGAAGCAGCGAGCCGAGACCCTCAAACAAATCGAGGAACTGGATAATTTTGCTTTTGACCAAGACGTTTTGATTGTGGTCGCGGCAGGCAATGTTCCTGCCGGAATCGTGCCGAACCAACCTTATCCGCTGCACTATGACGAACCCGCGTGGCAGCTGCGCAGTTTCCCGAGAGCTTTCAACGCGCTCACATGCGGCGGGATCGTCTCGCGATTAAGTGCCGGTGGTTTGGCTGGAGAAATCAACGCACCATCTCCGTTCACCCGTGTAGGCCCCGGCTTTGCGGATAGCCCCAAACCGGATTTTTGCGCTCCGGCTGGCAATATTGCAGCAGACTATAGTCGTCTCGATGGTGCGGGTATTTGGGGATATTCGACTGTTGGTAATCCAAAGGAAGATGTCGGCACATCGTTTGCCGCGCCCTTGCTCGCTCGTGAGGCAGCTTTTGTTTTCGAAGAACTAAGTCGGCGATGCCCGGGCGACTCGCGGCCATTTTCATGCATGGTGAAAGCTGTCCTGGCGCTCACGGCAGACGACGTAACATTACGCCTTAGTGATGGCCTCCAACCGCTCGCTAAAAGAACCCTTGGATTTGGTGCAGCAAGTGTGGAACGCTTCCGGCAGCCGAGCGCGCAACGAGCACGCTTTTTTTGGCAGGGAGTAATCGCCCACGAGGATGATGTCGCGAAAGTCCAATTGCCAATTCCATCAGCGTGGGTACAGCAGGCGGCAATGCCCCAACTGTCACTTTGCGTTGCTTGGGATACACCGGTCTCCTCCGCAGCAGAAAAGCAGTGGTCGTGTCGCGATGTAGAAATTCATGTACGTCCAGGACCTGATTCCAGAGCAGTGAATGGGTCACGCCGCAGGGTTCATGGCTATCCCCTTTTCAAGAAGCATTGGAACCTCAAACGGGCCCGCGACAAAGATCTTGTCGAAGGGGATTTCTGGGTCTTGGAATTTCTTTACTCCCAAGTAGCAGCCTACGCCGCTGGCCACGCTGTGCCAACATCCCAGCGCATCGCGTTGGCCGCTGAAATTTGGGACGAGGCCGAGAACCCGGTCGAACCCCATCAGTTTGTGCAGGCTCTTCCGATCGCTTCGACGCTAGTTCAACTAAGTAACACGGCAGCTTGGTTACCTCAGCGTGTAGCAATCACATCCGATGTGTAAAAACCAGAAGAGAGTGTTTCGCGATCACGGCGGGAGGGCCAACGGCTTGATCGAGTCATCGTTTCTATCAATTCCAATATTTATCTTGTACCCCATTTGGCGATAACCGACTGATCGGCGTTGAAACATCGCTTTGGTGAGTGGACTGTTTTCATCGAGATAGTCGTAAATACGAGCGGAAGCCTTACCATCGTGATCACGGTGGAGACGCCCAGCATATTGAATGAGCCGACCTTTAAACGAGAGCGGCATCGCAAGGATGAGCGTGTCGAGTTGAGGAAGATCAAACCCTTCGCCGATAAGCGACGCCGTCGCCAGCAACACAAACGAGGTCCTGTTTTCATAATGCTCGTCGATCTGCGCTCGAATAACCGCCCTCGCCTTTTTACCAATACCACCGTCCATCCGATAACGCGTAACGGACTGGGCGACGGGATGCACAGCGAGCGCGGCCTCAATTCTATCGAGATAGGCTTTGCGATCAGCCAAGACGAGCGGAGCGCGACCTTCTCCGATACACTCACAAATATCAGCAACGATCATTCGTAGCCGCCCCTCATCGGCCACCAAAGCGTCCCAAACTTCATGAATAGCCGGCTGTGGCGATGCGCCTGACGGGAACGCGATCGAACTCCGCCGCACCATCACCACGCGATCACTTTTGTCACCCATGTCTGCCGGTACCAGCATGTGCCGGATTGGGCCACATTGAAGGTGGAGTAATTTTTCCAAGCGATCTTTCCGGTACGGAGTTGCAGTCAGGCCAACGATCCGCCGTGCAGGGCAAGCCTTCAGCAGCGCTTCGAAGGATGCAGCCGGAACGTGATGACATTCGTCCACTATAACCAATCCGTAGCCCAAAAAAGCCGCCGCGTAGTCGTCAGCCCGGGACAGGCTTGGCAGCATCGCAATATCCAATCGCCGGGTAAGCCGGGGCTTCGCTCCTTTCCAAATACCGATTTCTTTTTTCTTTAGCCCAAGAAATTGCATGGCCGATTCCCGCCATTGATCGAGCAACACCGAACGATGCACCAGAACCAGCGTTGAGGTCCGATGGCGGGCGATCAAGGCACAGCCCATAACCGTCTTTCCAGCGCCTGGTGGTGCGCACAAGACGCCGATATCATACTCGGCCACTTCCTTGACTGCCGTCTGTTGCTCCGGACGAAGCTCGCCATGAAATTTCCACGTGCAGCGAGCCCCGGACTCTCGCTGGTCTTGCACCGTCACCGCCGCACCCGCCTCTTCCAGCATCCGGAGGCACGGCTCCAATACGCCACGAGGTAAAACCAGCCGATCGGGATGCCATTCGCCCGCGAACAAAAAACGAGGGATGTCGAATGTCGGAAAACGAAGCCGGAGCTTTTCGTGAAAAATCGGGTTTGCGAACGACGCGAGCCGTTTGAGTGCGGCAAGAACCGGTACAGGGACTGCACGCGGAATATGAATCTTGGAATCCAGTCTGATGGTTAGTTCACCCGTAAGCATTCCGCGATAAATCATGGGACGAGCCAGATCCAACGTGGTTTCTTCGGTTTGCAGCACCAACTCAGGAATTTCCGATGACGATTGCTCAGTCAGCGGCAACAACGGCACCATTTTCCCTACGAGTTCCTGAAGCTGCGCGCCAGGCAATCGTGGGAGGTTGGCCAAATATTCCCACTGATCAGGTATCGGCCGAAAACCATCATCGAGAAAGAGGGTGTTGCCATTCTGCCTCGGTTGTTTCGCTAGCGGCAGCGCGATCAGATTACCGAACCCACCAACTGAGATAATGTCCTGATTTGGGAAGAACCGGTCGAATGCATCAAGGCCCATGGTCGGCCTCAAAGAAGAGGCTTTGGCCAGAAGGATCGCGCCAAGTTTTCTAGCTAAAGCCGCCGACACCGGCTCGCTAAAGAACATCCACGCATGGCCGCCATTGCCTGACCGCGAGCGCTCCACCGCAACCGTCACGCCTGCCTTTGACCCGGCGTCGCGAAAGGCTGCAACATTATCCTTCCATCCTTCGCCATCAAAATCAGCGGCTAGAAAACGACAGGTATTGTCGTCCGTGATGGCGTAAACTCCGAGCGTATGGAGGCCGCGGAGATGATCCTCGATCGCACGTTCGTCCAATCGCGGGAATTTTTGATGTGGGCACTCGGTGCATTTAACCTGCGGCTTGCGACAAATGCCCGCACGCCATTCATTGTCGCAGGCGGGAGAATAGCCCGACTTCCCTGTGTTGGCATTTTCCCAGCGCTTCGGATACACAAAGCGACGCGTCCCAAAAAGATCGAGAAACAAAGCAACTTTCTCTGCTGGCGACTGCGGTACGGGAGGAATCGCAGTCGTCGATGCAGGCGGAAATACCATCTGCCCTCGAGTCTCCAACCACGCGATTTCGTCCTCCAACTTCGCGGCCTGAGAGCGGACGTCTGCCAACTTCCTTCGCAGTTCATCCAACGGTAAATTGGAAAGGGGTGCATCCATGGAATCAGATAATATTCAAAATTGCCTTTTTCACCGATGAAACGCTGCAATTCCCGTCAGCTTCCGTCGCAACCCCGGCAGGCGACCTTGGCTCGCCGTATCGGCAGGAAGATGCCCCGGCAGCGCTTCCATGAAATCTTCTGAGCCTACAAGTTTGGCCACCGTCTTGGCCACATAGGCGCTCAATGCAGGATCGGCGGCAGCCACCTCCTCGATTATATTCTCACGGCCATCGATCACCGTGATCAGGTCCTCCAGATCATGGCTGGCGTAGTAGTCGCCATCGCCACGATCGAGAAACGCGACGTACTTCGTGGCGATGAAGCCCACCGGTGAAACAATACGCAACTGCCCGCCAGATACAGTGTGCACGGTTGCCGAGGCCAAAGCCTCGCGAAACCAAGCCGTGTTCAGCCCGAGGTAATCCCCTTCCGCCGGCATGATATCCACAGCAAGATCGCCCAACAACCAACGGCATCGAGGTGCGCCTTGGCGTGTGTCGTGGTCGAATTTCAAGGCCCGTAATCTTTCCTCGATGCCCGCATAACGGCGCTGAGAAACCACTTCGAGCACGACATCGACATCATCGGTGGCGCGCACAGGTGACAATTCCGGATGATCAAGCAGCAGACCAACCACAGAACCACCCAAAAACGCGTAGTCCAACCCGAGCCTATCCAAACGCGCAGCAACGGCCTTCATTGCAGCAATGGGTATATCAGCCATGGTTCAGTCTCCGCTCAATCTCCTTCGCGGCTATGACCCGCTCGCGGGCACGCCCAAGACGCAAGGCATCCACCAATGCCAGCAGATCATAAAGCGCAGGATCATTGGCCGCCGCAGCCGGAACGGTGCGGTAAAGCGGCTCGACCGCCAGACCTTTGTAGGTGCCGTCAGGTTCGGGCCAGACAGGGGCTTCGTTTTCGGTCGCAGCCACTTTGCCCAACATAACGGGCGCAGCCCACGCGGTCGGCACACCGCGAGTCATTTCTCCGACCGCCACCGGAAAGGCATAGGGCACGCCATGCAGTAAGAACTCCACAAAAGGTTTGCGTCGGATCTTGCGGGAATCGGGTTCGATCAACCTAGACTCCACCAACCGACCAACAGCGCCATGCACTTCGGATGCGCTCATACCGAGCGCTTTCGCGAGCGCAGCATAGGATTCGTCTCCCGCCGAGAGAACGAGTTTGAGCCCGACGACGATGTCCTGTGGCTTAATCACACCCCCATTCGCTATTCGCGAATAGCGAATAGGCAAGCGTAATTTCCAGATTCTCCGACCTCCTCGCCCCGACGCGTGCTATGCAGCAGGATCTCCTGTCGAAGCATCACCAATAGGCTTGATCGCAGCCTTCAGCTCCGGCCGCAGCGTTGGCCAGGCTTGGACGAGTTTAGCCAGCTCGGAATAGCCGTTCCCATGATCTTGGGGAAGCTATTGAGGAAGGTTCGGGTTTTAGGGGACAAAAAGGGGACAATCCGCCCCCACCCCGCCGTTCGAATCGGGTTGCTCCAGTTCAGCACTCTGCCCCGCGCCAACGCGCTTCGAGCAACCGCGCCCAAGACATCGTGCGCGACGGGGCTCGCCGGGTACGGCGGCAAACGGCCTTGGCCGAAGGATTCGTTTCGGCACACTTTTGCAACGTACCATGTCGCGGCATTCTCGGATCCCGGCAAAACCGCTCTGCTCATGGAGCACGAGGGGAACCAGTCGATGCTCTACCGGCACTAACGCGGACTGGCAACCAAGGTTGAAGCGGACAAGTTCTGGGCGCTCAGGCCACGAGTTTGAGCAGATGATTTATTGCGCATGTATCAATGGTTCGGTTTTTCGCGGGCGGCCACCTTTCGCGCCGTTGGATCGAGCGGCACGGACTTTGGCAGGCGAGGCGACTTTGCCACCAGCTCGCCCAAGAAGTGAAGCAGCATGGCTGCGGGGCGTAGGCAGCTTGTCGCTGTGCTTTTTCGCAACAGAGACCGCCAGTTCGAGGGCGATACCGATTTCGCGGGCTGCGTCCTCTGGAGTGTCGCCGTGCGCCATGATGCCGGGCATTTCCATGACCTGTGCAACGTAGCACTCGTCGCCTTCGGCAGAGCTGTACCAGATTCGAATTTCGTAATTTTGAGTTTTCATTTTTGATTCTCCAGATGGGCGCGAATTTGGCGGACTTGGTAGGCCTTGGCCTTGCCACCAGCGTTTTGAATGTTGATAAGATCGCAACCGGCTTTGCGGAAAATGGTATGGCTGCTGCCGCTATTGTGTGCCTCGTAACCGAGGCGCTTTAGCATGACGCAGAGATCGTCGTAACGAATCCCGGCGTCGGCTTCGCCGCCCAGTACTTTTGCCATCGTCTTTTTCCAGTCGCCCATGACAAGATAAAAACCGAAGCGGTTGGGTTAAGTAATGAAAATCGAACCTATTTCCAGAAAAACCATTTAGTCTATACGCACAAAAAAGCCGCCCCGTCTTGAAGGGGCGACGAAGGTAATTTCGGAGATCAAAACCTAAAACCGAGCCTAGCGTAAACGAGATTGGCGTATGGGTCTTCCGTAGTGATTGCATATCGCCCCGATCAATAGGTTGAGCCCGTGAGGCGTAAGTAGCGGCAACCGACCTCGATATCGAGCAGCTTTGTGATCTTGAATTGCATGCCAACAGAACCGGCCCAGGTGACGTCGGTGTCGGTGCTCGTCGCGCTTCCATAGCTGCCTGCGCGGCGCAACGACAACGGGCGTTTCACGCTTACTCGATCGGCCTCGACGGCAAAGACGACGGCGGCGACCTCAAGAAAGACTGGGCCTGGCCACAGCCCGCCGATCCGAGGCAGGGCGTGACCTCCGGACGCGCCGCTCCGGTTACCGTCGAGCTGGCCTGACACGAGGTCAGGCCCTACAAAAACCATGCCCCCTCCTTTCCGACCTCTTCCGCCCTCTGTGGGTCCGCGCTCCGTGCCCTCTGTGACAAAATTATATTTCCCGCCCATTCTTGATTAAATCCTTGGTCGATCAACGATCCATTTCACAGAGGCAGAAGAGGGAGCACAGAGTTCCACAGAGCCAAACCAGCTCCGACGAAGCGTCGCCCTCCATTCGGAATAACTCTGCCCTTCGGTTCCTCCTGTTAAATGGATCGTAATTCCATCCATTCAATCCACGGCGTGCCCAGCGGTCACGCCCTACCTCCGATCCTTCCGTCATCAGTGTCGCTCAGCGAACTCAGAGGTTAAAAATTCCCGATCTCCGGCATTCGCGTTCATTTGCGTTCATTCGCGGTTAATAAAACGCCTCACCCTCGCGCCACGGATTCTAGAATCTTCTCCGACGCGTGTATCCCCTTTTCCATGACAGTCAGGTCGAAGCTTTCATTCGGCGCGTGGAGATTATCCTCGGGCAGGAACAAACCGAACAACACCGAATCGAGCCCGAGCACGCGCTTGATGTCGGCGATGATCGGCACGCTGCCGCCTTCACGCAGATAAAGCGGTTGCTTGCCAAACACCTCGGTGATCGACGCATCCGCTGCACGAAACGCCCGCGCCAGAATCGGCGATTGATCCTTCGGCGTGTTCGAACGATCTGGCGGCACCACCACGTACGGAATGCCTTGGTGCTGATCGACTAGTTCGAACGTGACATCCTTCGGCATGCGTTCGCGGATGGTTTTGTAGAGCAGATCGCGGATTTTCTCCGGGTTCTGGTTCGGCACGAGCCGACAGCTGACCTTCACAAACGCTTTGCTCGGGATGACGGTCTTCGTTCCCTCACCCTGATAACCGCCGCCGATGCCGTTGAACTCCAGGGTCGGCAGGAAACGTGTCGCCTCGAACGGCGTATAACCTTTCGCCGCGTGAAATGCCGGGATGCCGAGGAACTCGCGGTACTGTTCTTCGCTTTGGCCGAGTTTGGCTAGTTCGGCACGTTCCCACGGCTCGACATCAAGCACGTCGTCGTAGAAGCCGGGCACGTTGACGCGTCCATCCGGTGAGTGCAGCGAGGCACAAAGTTCCGCCAGCGCTTGTATCGGATTGCGCAATACGCCGCCATGCAGACCGGAGTGCAGGTCCATTTTAGAACCCGTTACGACCACGTCGAATAGCGTCAGCCCGCGCAGGCCGCAGGTGATAACGACTTGATCGGGTCGCGGGATGCCGGTGTCGGAAAGATAAACGAAATCGGCCTTCAGCCGGTCTTTGTACTGCTCGAGGAACGGCAGAAAACTCGGGCTGCCCGTTTCCTCTTCGCCCTCGATCATGAACGTGATGCGCAGCGGCAGATCGGGCCGACGCTCCAGCAAGCGGGCGACCGCCGCGATGTGCGTCATGAGCGGGCCTTTGTTGTCCGCCGTGCCGCGACCGTAGATACGATGTCCACGGACCTGCGGATCAAACGGCGACGTTTGCCAGAGGTCGAGCGGATCGGCCGGTTGCACATCGTAGTGGCCGTAGATGATGACGTGCGGCCATTCGGGCTGGCCGCCGCGCTGCGCGAGGATGATCGGATGCAGCGCGGTGGGAACGATCTCGGTTGAAAACCCGATCGAAGTGAGCAGCCCGGCGACAAATTCGCGGGCACCCTTCATACCTTCCTTCGCCGACGGATCGGCGGAGATACTAGCGTGGCGAACGAATTCCTTTAGCTTTTCAACCGGGTCAAACATGCCCGCAACGTGGCCGAAAACCACGATGCGCGCTAGCTGGAAAAGTAATTACTCAGTACGACTTTTACTTGCCTCGTTGCGAGACAAGTACTTCGCCCGGGAAACGCCTCAGTGCCTAAAATGCCGGATGCCCGTGAAGACCATGGCCATGCCGCGCTCGTCGGCGGCTCTGATCACTTCTTCGTCGCGCACCGAACCGCCCGGTTGAATCGCAGACGTCGCGCCCGCTTCAGCCGCAGCAATCAAGCCGTCGGCAAACGGGAACAGCGCTTCGCTCACCACAACCGATCCCTTGAGACCAAGTTTGGCCTCGCCGGCTTTCCAGACCGCGATGCGCGAACTATCGACACGCGCCATCTGGCCCGCACCGACGCCGAGCGTCTGTTCGCCGCGGCAATAAACGATGGCGTTTGATTTGACGTGTTTGCACACGCGCCAGCCGAACATCATCGATGCCCACTCTTCGTCGGTGGGTTGGCGCTTGCTGACCACGCGGAAGTTTTCCGGCGTACCCAGAATCTTGTTACGATCCTGCACGAGCAGACCGCCGATCACCGAGCGAACATCGAGCAACGCGTCCGCATCCGGGCCGGCCTTGGCGATCATCAGGCGGAGATTTTTCTTTTTCGCGAAAATCGCCAGTGCTTCATCGCTGAAACGCGGCGCGATAATCACCTCGGTGAAGATTTCGCTGATCGTTTTTGCGAGCGCGGCTTCGAGCGTGCGGTTGACGATAATGATGCCACCAAAGGGAGCCTGGCGATCGGTTGCGTAAGCTTTGTCCCAAGCGGCTTCGAGCGTGTCGGCCGAGGCCACGCCGCACGGATTGGTGTGCTTGAGGATGGCCAGCGTGGGCTTCTGGAATTCGCCGATCAGGTACGTGGCCGACGTGATGTCGAGAATGTTGTTATAACTCAGTTCCTTGCCCTGCAACTGCTGGAAATGGTCGTGGAACGTGCCGTAGAGCGCTGCCTGTTGGTGCGGGTTTTCGCCATAGCGGAGCGACTGCGCTTTTTTGTACGAGAGGCTAAACGTATCAGGAAAACCAGCCATCGCCGCGAGATCCGGTTCGGCCTGTTGCGTTTCGAGATAGCGCGCGATCGCCGTGTCGTACGAACCGGTGCGTTGGAAAACTTTCAGCGCGAGCTTGCGACGCAGCGCCTGAAGCGTGGTGGGTTTAGCGAACGCCGCAACCACTGCATCGTAGTCAGCCGGATCGCAAACGACGGTGACGCTCTCGTGATTCTTCGCCGCGCTGCGCAGCATCGACGGGCCGCCGATGTCGATGTTCTCAATCGCTTCTTCGAAGTGCACGTCGGGCTTCGCGACGGTTTGCTCGAACGGGTAAAGATTCACCACCACCAGATCGATCAGCTCGATGCCGTGCTCTTTAGCGGCAGCGAGATGATCGGCCTTGTCGCGACGGCAGAGGAGGCCGCCGTGGATTTTGGGGTGAAGTGTTTTCACGCGCCCTTCCATCATCTCCGGGAAACCGGTGTGCTGGCTCACCTCAGTGACGGGCAGACCTTTTTCGGCGAGGAGCTTTGCGGTGCCGCCGGTCGAGAGCAGCTTGTAACCGAAACGCTGGACAAGGGCCGTCGCAAATTCGACGAGGCCACGTTTATCGCTGACCGAAAGGAGGGCGAGCTTTTGCATAAAGGGTGTTTTTTGCGCCTGCATAAAAACACTGGCAAGCGGAAAGCCCGTTTCTCGCTCAATGACACCGCTCGTGCGCCGCATCACCTGCGAATCCGCCCCACATCAGGTATTCATGCATCCAAGCGTGCACCGTCGGAACACCGCGCACCAAGGTCAGCACGCCAAAAATGATCAACGCCGCTCCGCCCAGCCGCACTAACCACCGCCGCTGCGTCACGCCGATACGTTGCCCAAGCAGCCCCACCGCGAGCAACCCCGGCAACGTCGCCAACCCAAACACATACGCGCCCACCACCACGCCCACCGTCGACCCGCGATTCGCCAACGCGAGCAACGCCATCAACGACAGGCCGCAGGGCAAAAAACCGTTTACCCAACCAATCAACATGCTCCTCGCCAACGACGGAGAACGCCACAGCCCGGTCATCGCCCCGCACACCGCACTCCCCTGCCAAGCCCGCGCCACGCCGACCGGCAGCCGCCATTCCGCCACATACGCCAAGCCCATCACGATCATCACCGCGCCCACGATCGCGCCCAGCACGTTTTGAAAATTTGCCAATGGCCACTGAGCCACCACCACGCCCTGCAACAGCAACAAGATCAAACCGACAAACGCGTACGACGTCGCTTTGCCCAGCTGATAACTCACCTGCCGCGCCACCACAACAGCCGGCCGCTGCGCCCCCGCCGAAACCGCCAGCGAAAACACCCCGCACATGCCGAGGCAATGCCCGGTGCCGCTCAGGCCCAGCAAAAACAGACCAATGTAATCGCTCCAATTCATCCCGCCCACGCTTGTCCCCCACACGCCCGCCGCAACTGCATTCCACAGCCCACGCCGTGCCCCCACGCCTCGCCCACGCGCCTCGCCCACGCCTCGCCCACGCGCCCGATTTTTTTCTCCAAATTTTCTCCAAACGCCCCGGCCCGTTTGTCATCTATTAAATGACAAACTGCCTTTCTACAGAGGAGAACTCCCAACCCCGTGTTTGTCATTTAATAGATGACAAGCACCTCCGCGTATCTCCGCGTTTGCAAAGCCCGCCCCGCTGCGTTCCTTCGAGTTTACCATGCCCGCTTCTGTTTTGCTTCCCGGTTTAACCGCCCGCCTCGATAAACTCGTTTATCACCACGGCGGCATGTCCCTGCCTCCCGACAAACCGCACGCCTTCGTCTATTTCGTCACGATTCGCAACGCCTCCGACCGCGCCGTCACCTTGCTCGGCCGCAAATGGGTCATCCAACACGACGACGGCGAGCAACTCGTCGTCGAGGGCGACAAAATCGTCGGCGAAACCCCGCGCATCGCCCCCAGCGAAGAATTTTCCTATAACAGCTACCACATGACCGGCGTCGATGCCCGCGCCCACGGCAGTTTTCACGGCGTCGATGAATTGGGTAACAAGATCCACGTCATCCTCCCGCCCTTCGACATGACGATCCCGCGCGGCTCACCGAATTAACACCCCCCGTTGCCTCTTTCCGAATGGTATCTTTTCGAAGGGTATCTTTCCGAAGGGAGGGCGACGCTCCGTCGGAGCCGGTTCGACTCGACTCAACTCGGCCCCCGCTTTCCGCCTGCGCTTCCTCAACGATCACACACCCCCTCAATCTTGCAGCTTGCGAGCGCCCGAGCTCTGCTTCTTGCTCCGCCCGTTACATGAAGCTCATAGACCTCAATCGAGACGGCGGCATCGGTGCCAACTCACTCTTTATCCAACTCGGCGAACTCCGCATCCTTATCGATTGCGGGCTCAACCCAAAAAAAGCCGGCCGCACCGCCACGCCCGATCTCACGCCCCTGCGCAGCCAAAAGCTCGACCTGATCATCATCACGCACTGCCACCTTGACCACATCGGCAGCCTGCCCGTCGTCATGCGCGAACATCCCGACACGCCCGTGATCATGACCCAATCCAGCCGCATGCTGATCGAGCGCATGCTGCACAATTCCTCCAACGTCATGGTTCGCCAAAAGGAGGAGGAAAACATCCCCGAGTATCCGCTCTTCACCCACGAAGAAATCGACCGCTGCGGCCCACGCATGACCGGCCTCGCCTTCGGCCACGCCAAGAAATTCAGCAACGCCAAAGATGAAGTCGAAATCATCTTCCACCCCGCCGGCCACGTCGCCGGAGCTGCCGGCGTCGAGATCCATCACAAACACCGCGCCATCTTCTTCACCGGCGACGTCCTCTTCGAAAACCAGCGCACCCTCAACGGCGCGAAATTCCCCGCCGGTCACTTCGATACCATCGTCACCGAAACCACGCGCGGCGCCACCGAGCGCCCCGCCAACAAATCACGCCTCGCCGAGGTCAATCGCCTCATCGTCAGCATCAACGACACCATCAACCGAGGCGGCTCGTTTCTCCTCCCCGTCTTCGCCCTGGGTCGCATGCAGGAAGTCCTCGCTATCGTTCACGATGCGCGAAAGTTCGGCAAACTCATCGATTTCCCCATCTACGCCTCCGGCCTCGGCATGGACCTCGCCGACTACTTCGACGAAATCACCCGCAAGCTGAAGCACACCAACTTCACGCGCAGCATCATCAAAGACCTCAAGCTGAAACCCACCCCGCGCAAACTCGTCCCCGGCGAAGACCCGCAGAAAAACGCGCTCTACATCATCAGCTCCGGCATGCTCGTCGAACGCACGCCCTCCTACACGCTCGCCTCCGGACTCGCCGGCCACGCCCGCAACACCATCGGCTTCGTCGGCTACTGCGACCCCGACACCCCCGGCGGCCAGCTCCTCGCCACCAAACCTGGCGACTCGTTCCTCTTCAAAGCCGCCAACGTAAAAGCGAAAATCAAAGCCAAGGTCGAACGCTTCGAACTCTCCGGCCACGCTGACCGCGAAGAGCTCCTGGAGTTTTCTGTGCAAGCCACCCCGCGCACCGTCGTCCTGACCCACGGCGATCCACCCGCCCGCGCCTGGTTCGCCGCCGAGTTGGCCAAACAACTCCCCAAAGCCAAAATCCTCGATCCGATTCCGCTGCAACCGTATCAGGTTTGATCCACCGCCACGCCACGGCGTCCACGCCTGGCCCCTCGGCTCACTCATGACCGAACCTGATTCCACGCCACAACCGTCCGACCCGGCCACGCCGCACAAGCGCCGCCCGCGTTATGCGGGCAAGAACCCACGGCGTTTCGAGGACAAGTACAAAGAACTAAATCCCGGACGTTACGCCGCCGACGTCGCCAAAGTCATCGCCTCAGGCAAAACCCCAGCCGGCACCCACCGCCCCATCATGGTGGCCGAGATCCTCGACGTGCTCGCGCTTCAACCCGGCGAACTCGCCGTCGATTGCACGCTCGGCTTCGGCGGCCACGCCCGCGAATTACTCGCCCGCCTCGCCCCGCGCGGACGCCTCATCGGACTCGATGTCGATCCGATCGAACAACCCAAAACCCTCGCCCGCCTGCGCGCCGCCGGTTGGACTGAAAAAGCCTTCACCGCCGTCCGTTCCAACTTCGCCGGCCTGCGCAAAGTCCTCGCGGAACTCAAACTCGACGGCGCCGACGCCATCCTCGCCGATCTCGGCATCTCCTCGATGCAACTCGACGACCCCGCGCGCGGTTTCACCTTCAAAACCGACTGCCCGCTCGACCTGCGCCTAAACCCCACGCGCCCGCCCTCCGCCGCCGACTGGCTCGCAAAAGTCTCCACCGAAAACCTCGCCGCCGCGCTCGCCGAAAACGCCGACGAACCCCAGGCCGAACTCCTCGCCAGCGAGCTCACCCGCCGCCGGAGCAAGACACCCTTCACCCGCACGCTTCAGCTCGCCGACACTATCCGAACCATTCTCAACCTAGACCGAACCCGCCGCGACACCGAAGCCGACGACGACTGCGTGCGCCGCGTATTTCAAGCCCTACGCATTGCCGTGAACGACGAATTTGGCGCACTCGACCAGTTCCTGCGCCAGTTGCCCGGCTGCCTGAAATCCGGCGGTCGCGTCGCCATCCTCACTTTCCATTCCGGGGAAGATCGCCGCGTCAAACACGCCTTCCGCGAAGGCCTGCGCTCGGGACTGTATTCCGCCACGAACGAAGAAATCGTCCGCGCCAGCCCCGAAGAACGCCGCGACAACCCGCGCAGTAGTTCCGCCAAACTCCGCTGGGCACGTCGCGCGTAGCACGCACCGCTTCAAATCACGCCTGGACCGATTTGAACCTTTGAAGTAGTTCGACGTATTCCCACAACGGGCCTTGCACGCCGCGCTTGCGGAGTTTTTCCACCATCACCAGATAGTCCGGCGGCGGATCACCGATGATCCAGTTGTTGCTCGCCGTTCGCACCGCATCGAGACGGTTGTAGAGCGTGTCCACCGTGAAACCCGGCGCGATGTAGAAACGCGGCTCCACGAGATAATCGGCCGCAGTCTCGCCATTTTTTTCCGGCGCCAGTTCACGCCACAGCGGCGTGCCCGGATAGATCCGCATGCCGATCGTGGCAAAGTAGTACGCGCCACCCAGCGAAACCGCTCGCGCGATCGTTTCCTCAAGCGTCTCCGGCGTTTCGCCCGGCCCGCCCAGAATGAGGAAGTGGCTATAGTTTATCTTCAACTCGTGGGCCAGCTTGCTGACTCCTTCGATCTCCTGATAGTTAAAACTCTTGCCATAACGCTTGAGCACCGGTTCGGAAAAACTATCCGAACCAAACTCAATCGACCTTAGACCCGCGTCGCGCATCATTTCCAAAACCTCTCGCGTAATCAGCCGGCTCGGCCGCAGGAAACATTCCCACTCTATACCAAGCTTCGCCTTGATCATTTCCTGACAGATGTCGCGCACATGATCGGGCCGCGTGTTAAAGACCGAATCGATGATGAACACATGTTTCACCCCGATTTCCAGGAGACGTCTCATTTCGGCCACGACCTCGACCCCGCTGCGATAACGGCTGCGTTTGCCCTCGATCACCGGGTAAGTGCAATAACAACACTTCAGCGGACATCCCCGCTGCGTCTGCAAACCGGGCAACGATCCCTGCGCAACATAACGCTTCAACAACTCCACATCATGTAACGGCTCCGAGGTGAAAACCGCATCGGACGGATTGCGCGCCACGTGGCGCACCGAACCATCTGAATTGCGACAAACCAGGCCGGTGATACCGTCGAAACCGGTCTGGTTCTGCAACGCGCACACGAGCCGCGTCAACATGTCTTCGCCCTCGCCCTCAAGGCCATAATCCACCTGCGTCAGGTCGAATAACTCCCGGGGAAAAACCGAGAAACCGCTGCCACCAAGAATGAGGGTCGCTGTCGTGGAAGCGCGGATACGTCGACAGTTTTCGACCAAATCGTGGATAAACGATTTCGGGCTGTGACACTGGACGTTGTCGATGTTGCGCAACGACAAGGCCACGTAGTCCGGCCGGTAAGCCGCGATACATTCCTCAAGCGACTGGTTCGGAAACAGTGCATCCCACGTCAGCGTATCAAACCCTTTGCCGCGCAACGCGCCGGTCAGGTAGGCGAGCCCCAGCGGATACACCGGATAGGGTTGATCGTAGCGGTTCAGATTGATCAACAGAATCCGTGGCAACACAGAAGGTGACAGTGAGATCATGCAGGAAAGTGAGCGCGGATGCGTGACAGGAAAGACGGCCCAAAGAAAGACGTAGGTTTTAAGGGTGGTTGGAGAATTTGCAGGGGCTTGCGTGGACGCTAGCACACACCGGGTTACTCGCAACCGGCACCTACAAATTTCGGGACCAGATCTGCTGGGCAGGCCCGGAGACGCTACGGTCAAAAAACGCGAACGATGCGAAGAGCTAAAACATCTGCCGCCTCAGACGCCGGTTGAATTTCATCCAATTCACCGTACCCTGTTTAAATGGAAATGGAGATCACGTTGCCCACCAATATCGCCCTCATGACGTTACCCGACATGACGTTTTTCCCACAGGCACTCCTACCGTTGCACATCTTCGAACCCCGTTACCAGCAGATGCTCAAAGAGGCACTCGCCACTGATCGACTCTTCGCCGTCGCCGGCATCAATAAACGCCAAGCCCGTGAAACAGGCCAGTTCGAACCGCCCCACCGCATCGCCACGCTCGGCATCGTGCGCGCGTGCCAGAAAAGCGAAAACGGCACCGCCAACCTCCTTCTGCAAGGTCTCGCCCGCGTTGAAATCGTCGAAATCCTCCGCGAACAACCCTTCCGCCTCGTTCGCATCAAGGCACTCACCAGCGCGCCCGGGGCCGCGACCGAGGAAAACCTCCGCTTACGCCAGACTCTCAGCAAACTCCTGCACACCAAACACCGCCTCGGTGGCAGCATCCCCGGCGAATTCGCCCAGTTTCTCAAAACCGTCAACGACCCCGAAACGTTCGTCGACCTCGCCGCCGCCACACTCTGCGAAGACAACAAGCTCAAGCAAAAGCTGCTCGAAACCCTTGATGTTCACGCCCGCCTGCAACTCTACACGGCCCGCGTGCGCCACGAAATCGAAAGCATGAAGTTGCAGCGAAAACTCCAAGGTCGCCTCCCCGACGCGCGCATCGAGCGCAACTAAATAGACGCACGCTCACGCATTCCGCGTCAAAATGAGCTTCTCGTGCCCGCATTTCCAGCCTGACGCCGAGCACTGCCTGCGGCTCAAAACCGACTGCGTACCCGGCCGCCGCGGCTGCGTGGTTCCCGCAAAAACCGTTTTCGCCACGCCCGTCGAAGAACGCCTCCGCCTGCGCGAAGAAGAAAAACGCCAGCGCGCCACAACCACGCCTCCCGCACCACGCCGCCGCCTGAAAAGTTAGCGGTTTTTGATTGTTTAATAACCGATTTACTGGCTCGCACTGGGTCAATGCACCGGAGCGTGCTCCGGGGATCCTTACCACGCCCGAACGCTCCCGCACCCGCTCGCGCTCCCGCTCGCGTGATCACCACGCACACCCGACAACCGTCGCCTGCCAGTGGCTCATTTGAGCCACCAGACTGACTATTTGTAGCTCAATTACGCCCGCGCGGAGATTCATTGATCTGCATCAATGCCTTATGGGCGCCATTAGGTTAATAAATACGCCTATGAAACAGAACCCCTCCGTGTCTTCGCACACCCACACGCCCATGCGCCTGCTTCGTTCCCTCACCTTCGCCGTTGCCGTGGCCCTCGCATTCACCGGCTGCGGTTCCAAAGACGAAGCCGAGAAATCCGCGAAAGAATCGCCCGCCCCGGCCGACCTCGCCGCCCAACAACCCGAAACTCACGGCGTTGAAGTCAAATCCGTCGAGATCACCACCCCTCTCAACCAGCAATGGGTAACCGCCGGCAAAGGGATCTACGACATGAAATGTTTGTCCTGCCATAAACTCACGGCCGACAAACTTGTCGGTCCCGGTTGGTCCGGCGTCACCAAACGCCGCCAACCCGTCTGGATCATGAACATGATCACCAACGTCGACGTGATGCTGGCGAAGGACGAAGAGGCCCAAAAACTCCTCGAACTCTGCCTCGTGCGCATGCCCAACATGAACGTCACCGTGGACGAAGCGCGCCAACTGTTCGAGTTCATGCGCAGCAACGACGGCGAACCATAAAACCCGCCACTCATACCTGCCACCCCCTTGCGGCCTCCTTTCCAGAACCAACCCTCCGCCCCTAAATCAAAATGAATAAACGGATCCTCCTCCTCCTCGCCGGCGCGATCGCGCTCTCCGGTTCCGGCTTCCTCACCGGGTGCAAACCCAAACAACTCATCGCTCCCGTCCAAAGCGGCGTCGCTGAGAAAGTCTACGTCGCCCCCGGTAAACACGACGAATTCTACAACATCGTCTCCGGTGGTTTCAGCGGCGGTGTCGCCGTTTATGGCCTGCCTTCCGGCCGCCTTTTCCGCCAGATCCCCGTCTTCGCTCAGCACCCCGAATCCGGCTACGGCTACAGCGAAGAAACCAAGCCGATGCTGAACACTTCCTTCGGTCCGCAGGTTTGGGATGACCAACATCACGTCGGTCTTTCCACCACGAAGGGCGAACACGACGGGCGCTGGATCTTCGCCAACGCCAACAACACCCCGCGCGTGGCCCGCATCAGCTTTGCCACCTTCCGCACCGAGGAAATCATCGAAATCCCGAACAGCTCGGGCAACCACTCCTCACCGTTCCTCACCGAGAACACCGAATACGCTGTCGCTGGCACCCGGTTCGCCTATCCGCTCGACGACGAAGGCTCCAACCCCGACGTGCCGATCAGCAGCTTCAAGAAAAATTTCAAAAGCGTGATCAGCATGGTCGCCATCGAACCCACCACCGGTCGCCTGAGCATCGGCTTCCAAGTTCTCCTCCCCGGCATCGACATCGATCTCGCCCGCGCCGGCAAACTCAAGTCCCGCGACTGGATCTTCTTCTCCTGCTACAATAGCGAGCAAGCCCATACCCTCCTCGAGGTCAACGCCTCGCAAAAAGACAAGGACTTCATCGTCGCCGTCAACTGGAAGAAATGCGAAGAGTACGTCAAAGCTGGCAAGGGTCGCAAATCGAAAACCCCCTACGCCCACAACGTCTGGGATGAACGCACCCACTCCGCCACCTCGACCCTCTTGAACGAGGTCACCGTACTCGATCCGACCGAACTAAAAGACATCGTTTATCTCATGCCCTGCCCGAAATCGCCGCACGGCTGCGATACCGATCCAACCGGCAGCTACATCGTCGGCAGCGGCAAACTCGCCGCCATCATCCCCGTATTCTCCTTCGACAAAATGCTGAAGGCCATCGCCGCCAAAGATCTCGAAGGCGAGTTCTGCGGCCTGCCCGTTCTCAAGTACACCTCCGTCCTCCACGGCGAAGTCAAAAAGCCGGGCCTCGGGCCGCTACACACCGAGTTCGATGGCAAAGGGTTCGCCTACACCTCGTTTTTCGTCACCTCGGAAATCGTGAAGTGGAACATCGAAACCCTCCAGGTCGTCGACCGCCAGCCCACCTATTATTCGGTTGGCCACATGACCATCCCCGGCGGCGCCACGATCAAGCCGCACGGCAAATACGCCATCGCCTACGACAAGATCACCAAAGATCGCTACCTGCCGACCGGCCCCGAGCTCACGCAATCCGCGCAACTCTTCGACATCTCCGGCGACAAAATGAAACTCCTCCTCGATTTCCCGACCGTAGGTGAACCTCACTACGCCGAAGGTATTCCCGCCGCGTTGGTAAAACCCAAGTCCAAGAAATTCTACAAGATCGAGGAAAACCATCACCCGTACGTAACCAAGAGCGAGAAGGATGCCCGCGTCGTGCGTGAGGGCAATGTCGTTCACATCTACATGACCGCCATCCGCTCCCACCTCGCCCCCGACAACATCGAGGGCATCAAGCTCGGCGACGAAGTTTACTTCCACGTCACCAACCTCGAACAGGATTGGGACGTACCGCATGGTTTCGCCGTCAAGGGCTCCAACAACTCCGAACTCCTCATCATGCCAGGTGAAACCGCCACGCTAAAGTACGTGCCCAGCCGCATCGGCATCGCCGCCTTCTACTGCACCGACTTCTGCTCCGCGCTCCACCAGGAAATGCAAGGCTACCTGCGCGTCTCTCCCGCAGGCTCGGATGTCGCTCTGAAATTCGGCATCGGCGACACCGCCCCCGCCGCGCCGTAAGCGCTCCTTGATTTAAGTCACCTCCCTTGGCTGCGGCCTCAACTAAAAGCCGTATCCAAGGGCCACCGTCCGCTCCCGCCCCACCGCAATGGAAACACTCCGCCCCGTCACCCGCGTCATCCTGTTCATTGCGGCACTCGCTCTGATTTCGGCCTACCTGGTTCCGCTCTGGGAAATCCAGCTCTGGGCCCCGCAGTACCCCGAAGGCCTCAACATGAAAATCTGGGTCAACCGCATCAGCGGCGACTTCGATATCATCAATGGAATCAACCACTACATCGGGATGAAAACCATCAAACAGGAGATGTTCCCCGAGTTCATCTACATGCAGTATGTCATCGGCGTCATCATCGCGCTCGGACTCATCCCCGCCCTCACCGGACGCCGCCGCTGGCTGTATATATTTCTCGGCGCGCTCTGCCTGTTTGCCGCTTTCGGCATGTTAGACTTTTATCGCTGGGGTTACGATTACGGCCACAACCTCAACCCCAAAGCCGCCATCTCCGTGCCCGGCATGACCTATTCGCCGCCGATCATCGGCTACAAAAGCCTGCTCAATTTTGTCGCCTACTCCGGCCCCGACATCGGCGGCTGGGTCTTCATCGGAGTCGGCGTTCTCACCGCCCTCCTCACCGGCTGGGAGCAACTCCTCGCCCGCGCCAAACGTCTGAAAAAATGAACTCCCTGCGTTCAACCTCCGCTCTTCTTTTTGCCGGACTCGCCCTCACTGGCTGCACGCCGGCCAAACCCCAGGCCATCCGCTACGGGCAGGACGAATGCGCCGAATGCAAGATGACCCTTGTCAACCCGCACTACGGCGCCGAACTCCTCACCGCTAAAGGCAAGATCTTCAAGTTCGACGACCTCAACTGCCTGCTCGCTTTTCAGAATAAAACCAAAACTACGCCAGCGCCCCAAGCCTACATCATCGACTGCAACCGGCCCAACACCTTCCTCACCGTTGAGCACGCCATTTTTCTCCAGCACGACGGCCTGCGCACGCCCATGGGCAGCCACCTCGCCGCCTTCGCCAACGTCACCGACCTCGAAACCGCCCGCAGCCAACTTGGCGGTGGCGGTCAGATCCTCCGCTGGCCCGACATCCTGCATCCCGCGTCCGCCGAGAAAACCGCCACCTGCAAATCCTGCTGCAGCGCCGCCCAACAAACCCCGTGATGCGCCGTCTCCTCTTATCCGTCCTGCTCTGCCTCGCCCCGGCCGTCCTGTCGGCGGCCGAATTGCACGTTGGCGCTGGTAAACCGTTCGCCACCATTCGCACCGCCCTCACCGCCGCGCACGACGGCGACACCGTAACCGTCCACGGCGGTGTTTACCGCGAGGGCAATCTCGTCATCGATAAACCCCTCATGCTCGTCGGCCTCGATCATCCCCGGCTCGACGGCGCCTCGACCGACGAGATCCTCACCATCACCGCGCCCCACGTGACCGTTCGCGGCTTCGACTTCCAGCACGGCGGCACCGGCAACCTCACCGACGTCGCCGGCATCAAAGTCGCCAACGCCCACCACGTTACCCTCGAGCGCAACCGGATCACCGATTGCAGCTTCGGTATCTATTTTTCCAAATCGCAAGACGGCATCGTTCGCGACAACGAAATCCACGGCTCACCCGCCCGCGCCGAATCCAACGGCAACGGCATCCACGCCTGGTCGTGCGAACGCATCGCTATCGCCAACAACCGCATCGACGGCCACCGCGACGGCATCTACCTCGAATTCGCCACCGACTCCGCCATCGCCCGCAACACCGTCGAAGACAACCTCCGCTACGGCCTGCATTTCATGTTCTCGCACCGCAACGCCTACCGCGAAAACACCTTCCTTCGCAACGGAGCCGGCGTCGCCGTCATGTACTCGCGCGAAGTCCGCATGGAGGCTAACCACTTCAGCCGCTCCTGGGGCAGCGCCGCTTACGGCCTCCTCCTAAAAGACATGGTCGATAGCCAGATTATCGGCAACACCTTCGACCACA
Source organism: Verrucomicrobiota bacterium (assembly GCA_031404135.1). Taxonomy (GTDB): domain Bacteria; phylum Verrucomicrobiota; class Verrucomicrobiia; order Opitutales; family Opitutaceae; genus JADKHC01. Next base: position 113,945 of record JANNHA010000021.1, read on the forward strand.
ACTCCACCGCCGTCTGCATGCAAAATTCCAACCGCATGACCTTCGAACGAAACGCCTTTCGCGAAAACGGCTGGGCTCTTCAAGTCCAGTCCAGTTGCACCGACAACAGTTTTACCGGTAATAATTTTATCGGCAACTCCTTCGACCTCGCCACCAACGGCCAGCTCGACCTCAACCGCTTCGACAATAATTACTGGGACAAAGCCGAATCCTACGACCTCAACCGCGACGGTACCGGCGACACACCCTACCGCCCGGTTAGCCTCTTCGCCATGCTCGTGGAACGCATGCCCACCGCCGTGCTCCTACTCCGCAGCCCGCTCGCTCATTTTCTCGATCAAGCCGAACGTATCATCCCCTCCCTCACACCCGACCGCCTGATCGACCTCAAACCCGCCATGCATCCCCACTCTCTCTAACCATGAAAACATCCCAAATCGCCCCCCTCCTCCTCGCCCTCGCTTTGGTCCTCGGCGCTTGTTCCCGCCAGGAAACCGCTCCCGCCGCTGCGACTGACTCCGCCGCCCCTGCCGCCGGCCAGTCCGCCGTTGCCGACGACGATTCCCAGAAGGACATCGTCAAGGTCGCTGTCAGCAGCCCCGTGCACACCACCCTCGTCGCCGCTGTTCAGGCCGCCGGCCTCGTCGACGTGCTCGCCAACACCGGCCCCTTCACCGTTTTCGCCCCCACCAACGCCGCATTCGATAAACTCCCCGCCGGCACCGTCACCACTCTCGTCAAACCCGAAAACAAAGAAACCCTCCGCGACATCCTCCAGTACCACGTCGCCGTCGCCGTCTACAAACCCGAGATGCTCAAAGACGGCATGACTCTCAACATGGCCAATGGCGACAACGTCAAAATCACCGTCAAAGAGGGCAAAACCATCCTCAACGGCACCGCCACCATCGTCGGCACCGTCCCCGCCGCCAACGGCATCATCCACGTAATCGACACCGTGCTCTTGCCCCCGGCCGCAAAGTAACTTGCCTCAGGCGTCTCACGCCAGCCGCATGCTCGACGCCAAAAATCTCACCAAGTCCTACGGCCGCCTCCGCGCGCTCGACGCCCTGACCGTAACCTTACGTCAGGGCCAAGCCGTCGCCCTCATCGGCCCCAACGGCGCGGGCAAAACCACGTTCATCAAATGCGTGCTCGGCCTCGTCCGACCTGACGCCGGCGAACTCACCCTCGACGGCGCCAGCCTCCTCGGCGACCCTGCCCTCCGCAGCCGCATCGGCTACATGCCCCAGATCGGCCGTTTCCCCGATCACCTCCGCGTGGGACAACTCTTCGACTTGATGCGCGAAATCCGCCGCGGTACCCACACCCGAACCGACGACGATCTCTACAAAGCCTTCCAGATCGACCGTATCGCGCACCAGACCACGCGCACCCTCTCCGGCGGAACCCGCCAAAAAGTCAGCGCCTGCCTCGCTCTCCTCTTCGATCCCGACGTCCTCGTGCTCGATGAACCCACCGCCGGCCTCGATCCCGTCTCGGTCGAAATCCTCAAGGAAAAAGTCCGCGCCGAACGCTCCCGCGGAAAACTCATTCTCCTCACCTCGCACATCCTCAGCGACCTCGACGAAATCGCCACCGATGTTCTCTACCTCCTCGACGGGCACATGCAGTTCTACCGTCCGATCGACGAACTAAAATCCCAGTCCGGCGAAACCCGCCTCGGCCGCATCATCGCCGAAATCATGCGCCACTCCGCCACCACCCACACAACTGGCCAGGAGGAAAAAACATCATGATGCTGCGCATCGTCAGGTGCGTCGGCGGCGATATCCTTCGCGGCAAAATCGTCCTCGGCTACACCGCCTTTCTGCTCCTTGCCTCTTTTGGCCTGTTCAACCTCGGCGGCGACGCCACCAAAGGCCTCATCGGCCTCCTCAGCCTCGTGCTCTTCGTGGTGCCGCTCGTGAGCCTGGTTTTCGCCACCGCCCATTTCTACAACTCCTACGAGTTCATCGAACTCCTCGCCTCTCAACCACTCCATAGAACCACGCTCCTTCTGGCACAAATCATCGGCGTAGCGCTCGCCCTCTGTGCCGCACTCCTCCTCGGCATCGGACTGCCCATCCTACTCTACGCCCGCTCCACGACCGGCCTCACGCTCGTCGTTGTTTCGCTCGTGCTGACATTTGTTTTCACCTCGCTCGCGTTCCTCGCCGCCGTCCTCGCCCGTGACAAAGCCCGAGGCATCGGCACCGCGCTCCTCGTCTGGTTTTACTTTGCCCTGCTCCACAACGGACTGACTCTGTACGTGCTTTTTCTCCTCGAAGATTACCCGCTCGAAGGCGTGAGCCTCACCCTGCTCTCACTCAACCCGATCGACCTCGCGCGCGTACTCGTGCTGCTCCAGATGGACGTTTCTGCACTCATGGGCTACACCGGCGCGATGATGCAAAACCTGCTCGGCACCGGCACGGGGATCGCCTTTGCCACCGTTGTCCTATCCGGTTGGATCGGCATTCCTCTCGCCTCCGCCGTCTGGATCTTCCGCCGCAAAGACCTCTGAACGTTTTCGGCCTTTGGGTAGGGCGCGACCGCTGGGCGCGCCGGGCCGTCCTTAGCCGGCATAATGATATCCAGGAACAGCAGCGCTGGCTGGTTGGTTTCAAGAAATTGACAGGCCGTCGCGGCGGACGCGAAAGTACGCAAGTCAACTGCGAGGTCGACCAATACTTTTTCAAAGAATATCCGCACCGCCGGACTGTCGTCGACGACGACCACGAGGGGTACAAGGGATAAAGGCGTTGTAAGTTCAATC